>JBBRYH010000036.1:0-36913 GCA_038237845.1 Bacteroidia bacterium | reverse complement strand
CACAAAAGATTAATCCTGCAAATAAATCCATTTGATCCGTTTGATCTGCGGCAAATAGAATTTAGTTAAATCTTTACCTGGAATATTTTATAGGTTGAGTTGAAGAATTTACTTTTGTTTACTATAGATCCCATCAAAAATACAATTCTCTCCATGGTACTTCCCACAAGCAGGAGATTCTTCAACAGTTACAAATCCATTGCTATAGCGTAATGCCAATTTACAACCGTCTTTCGTTTTTATTTGAATTTTATTTTCTTCCATTAAAATTCCATCTCCGCTAATTTCACCTTTACATCCTTCTGATGAATTATAAATTAAAGTAACTTGCAAATGCTTATCATCGTCACCAGCTACAGTTAAAAGACCTCCAGAATAATTATCAAATTTACCTACATAGACAATTGAAGCTGGAACTTCAGACAATGCTTCTTCAATTACGGATTGCGTTAAGGAATCATTTGGATGGCTTTCCTCCTGTGCTTTTAACATTGCGTCATACAGTTCATTTCCAGCTTGCAACTTTTGGGCACGATGCTGCTGATAAAGAAAAAACATAACTCCTGCGCCGATTGCAAGTGCAAGTGCCACACCCACAAAAACAAAAAGAATTTTATTTTTTGAACTTCCACCACTAACATTTCCCGACAAATTATCATCCGTAAAATTAAAATTAGAACGGGAACTGGGTTTTGAAAAACTCTGAACGGGTGGTTGAGAAAAATTCTGCGGACCAGCAGAAAAAATCGATCTTAATTCACCAATCTCTCCGGCATTTCTCCAATCACCTAACCCATCATACCAAATAGGAGTAATCGCCTGAATGCGCATCACGCGTAAATCCTCTAATGAATATGGACCTTTGCTGGCTCCATTAAGATGAATAAAATATTTTTTCATATTCCTAATTCGTTTTGCTTAAAGGCAAGTTATAAAATGTTTGCACATTATTTTCATCTTCAATTCTAGATTAAAGATGAACCTTAATTTTAGCGGCTACCTTTTTTGCCCTTTCGACTAATACTTTTACATCTGTTTCTGGTTTTTCCCAAGCAAGGGCAACCGCCATTCTTCGGTAAGTTCGAGTAAATGGCTTTCCAAAAACTTTTACATCAACATTCATTTCATTTAATGCATCTTCTAATCCAGAAATTTCTGGAATTCCTTCCTTTTCAGCAAGCACCACTGCACTAGCTCCTGCTTTTTGTAAACTGATATCAGGAATAGGCAAACCTAGAATTGCACGAAGATGCAATTCAAATTCATTCAGTGTTAATGTATTGGCCAATGTCACCATACCTGTATCGTGTGGCCTTGGCGAAAGTTCAGAAAAATAAACACCATCTGAAGCAAGAAAAAATTCTACTCCCCACAATCCTGCTCCACCAAGTGCTTGTGTAACTTTTTCAGCCATCTGTTCCGCTTCAAGAATATGTTTTTCCTCCATCGGATGTGGCATCCAGCTTTCCTGATAATCGCCTCGCTCTTGCCGATGACCGATTGGTGGACAGAATAAAGTCTTCCCACTTTTTTGTGTAACCGTTAGCAATGTGATTTCAGAATCAAATTTTACAAATGCCTCCACAATTACTTCAATTAAATCTCCTCTTGAACCTGACAAAGCATACTCCCAGGATTTTTCAATTTCATCTTTTGATTTTATCACACTTTGTCCTTTGCCGGAAGAGGACATTAATGGTTTTACAACACACGGAATGCCGATTTTTTCTACAGAAGATTTAAATTCTTCCAAGGTTGTGGCATAAGCATAATTGGCAGTACGCAATCCCAATTCTTTTGCAGCAAGATCTCGAATAGCTTTTCGATTCATTGTAAAATTGGCTGCACGGGCACTTGGAACAACTTGAATTCCTTGCTTTTCATAATCATAAAATCGTTCGGTACGAATTGCTTCAATTTCCGGTACAATCAAATCTGGTTTGTGTTTCGCAACAATTGCATCAAGTGCATTTCCATCCAGCATATTAATGACTTCGCGTTCATCAGCTACTTGCTGTGCTGGTGCATCGTTGTAAGAGTCAACTGCAATTACATATTGGCCGAGTCGTTTTGCAGCGATGGTAAATTCTTTTCCGAGTTCTCCAGACCCAAGCAGGAGTATTTTCTTTTTCATAAATCAAGCATAATGGAATACGAAACTACGAAAAGCATTGATTACAATATATATTCACCTTAATACATTAACTTTACTTAATTCACATTCATTTCATGAATACCACAGCAAAAAAAACAAAGTCCTTCCCCTTTTACTTATTGTTTGCAATCCTCCTTATTGGGAATTTTGCATTTGCCCAAAATGCACATCAAGATTCGCTAATTGTCAAATTAAATGCAGCAACAACTCAAAAACAAAAAGGGTTTTTTGCATTAATGTTGGCTCAATCCTATATGGGCGAAAATCAATCCACAGCTTTATCATATGCTTCAAAAACACTTTTATACGCGCAGCAAGCCCATGCAGATTCTCTCGTTGGAGATGCACTAAATACTACGGGAAGCATTTATTATATGAATGGTGATTTTGATAATGCTAGGTCTTTTTATTTGAAGGCCACTTTAGCTTATCAAAAAGCACAAAGTATGAAAGGCAGAGCGACTAGTATTAATAACGTCGGACTTACTTACATTAATCAAGGTCGCTATTCTGAAGGTCTGAAATATCAATTTGAATCGCTGGCCATTTATGATAGTATTGGAAACGAAAAGGGTATTGCTCGTTCCTACAATGCAATTGCTGTAGTGTATAATGAACTTGGGAAAATAACAAAAGACTCTTCCAATTTTTCAACTGCTTTAATCTTTCTTAAAAAATGTCTTTTATTAAGCAAAAAATCAAATGATGAACTTGGATATAATAACATTTTACTTAATCTTGGGAATGCCTTTCGTTCATTAAACATGTTCGATTCATCACAATACTATAGCACGCTCGCATTAGAAATGGGGAGAAAACGAGGTGATGATGTTGTGATTTCAAATGCACTCGGAAATATTGCAGATAATTATTTGAGTGAAAAGAAGTATGAACTTGCTATTGAAAACGGAGAAAAGGCCCTAGCCATCAAAACAAAAATTGACGATCAGCTAGGAATGGCATCTGTTTATATTATCCTTTCCGATGCTTACAAAAAAACAGATCGAAATAAAATTGCATTTGAATACATAAAGTTGGCCTATACATTGGCAGTAAAAGCGGGTGCAATAAATGAACAAGCAATTGCAGCAAGAGAATTAGCGAAACAACAAGCGGAGGTTGGCGCCTATTATGAAGCATTTCAAATGCTCGACTCCTACGCCAATCTTCGCGATTCAATTACTCAAAAGGAGAGTAAAGAAATTGTGCAGGAATTAAAACGCTTTTCAGATGATGATCAGAAAAAACAAATTGAATTACTTACCCAAAAAAGTCAGATTGCAGAATTAAAATCCAATCGCCAATCGCTCTTCTTGGCTTTTAGTGTTGTAGGCGTAATTTTATTGCTCATTGGAGTTATACTTTTTTATAGCCGATATAAAGTAAAACAACGAGCGAATAAAGATTTACAAATTGCCTATTCTTTAATCGAAGAAAAGAACAAAAGTATTACGGACTCTATTCAATATGCTAAACATTTACAAGAGGCAATTCTACCTTCATCAGAAACTGTTGATCGTCTTTTTCCTGATCATTTTATTCTGTATCGACCGAAAGATATTGTTGCGGGAGATTTTTATTGGGTGGAAGAATTTGAAGGATTAATTTTCTTCGCAGCTGCAGATTGTACCGGGCATGGAGTTCCTGGCGCATTAGTAAGTGTCGTTTGTTCTAGAGCACTTCAAGGGGCGGTTTTTCAATTTCATTTAAAAGATCCTGGTAAAATTCTTGACAAAGCCACAGAGATTGTATTGGAAACTTTTGATCGCAACAAAACCAATGTAAATGATGGAATGGATATTTCGCTTGCTTGTTGGAATCCGAAAACTAGAGAATTAAAATGGGCAGGGGCAAATAATCCTCTTGTTTATTTCATTGAAGACGAAATGTTGATTTTACCAGCGGATAAACAGCCCATCGGAAGAGCAACGAATAGAAAACCATTTACTACACATCATCTGAAATTAGATTCAGCTACTACACTCTATCTTTTTACAGATGGATATGCCGATCAGTTTGGTGGAGAAAAAGAAAAGAAATTCATGCACAGACAATTGTTGGAAGTTTTACAAAAAATTAAAACAAAACATCCGTCCGATCAGAAAAATGAATTGGTGGCTACTTTTCTAAATTGGAAAAAAGAGCTTGAACAAATAGATGATGTTTTAGTCATGGGAATAAAACTTTAATATTACGATTAACTATTTCTTACTTTTGAATTAGAAACTTATAATTTATAAAAGCTACTATGTACGGTGAATTAAAAAACTTTCTTGAAACTGAATTAAAGTCTATTGAAGAAGCAGGACTTTTCAAACGTGAACGTGTCATTACTTCTTCGCAAGGACCAGTGGTGAAAGTGAATGGAAAAGACGTATTGATTTTTTGTGCCAATAATTATTTGGGACTTTCATCACACCCGAAAGTAGTTGCAGCCGCTGATGAGATCATGAAAACACATGGTTATGGAATGTCTTCCGTGAGATTTATTTGTGGAACACAGGACATTCATAAAACACTAGAAGAAAAAATTGCGAAGTTTCATCAAACAGAAGACACTATTCTTTATGCTGCTTGTTTCGATGCGAATGGTGGTGTGTTCGAACCTTTGTTTGGAGAAAACGATGCTATCATTTCGGATGAACTGAATCATGCTTCGATTATTGATGGCGTTCGTTTGTGTAAAGCACAACGTTTCCGTTACAAGAATTGTGATATGAATGATTTGGAAGAGCAATTAAAAGCTGCTGCAAATTGCCGGTTTAAAATTATCGTTACTGATGGCGTTTTTTCCATGGATGGATTCGTTGCGCCGATAGATAAAATCTGTGATCTAGCTGATAAATATAATGCCTTGGTGATGGTAGACGAATCACACGCAACTGGTTTCATTGGTAAAACAGGTCGTGGAAGTATTGAAGCCGGAAATGCTATGGGTCGTGTAGATATTATTACGGGCACATTAGGAAAAGCTTTAGGTGGTGCTATGGGTGGATTTACAACAGGCAAAAAAGAAATTATTGAAATGCTTCGTCAGCGTTCACGTCCTTATTTATTTTCAAATTCATTAGCGCCTGCAATTGTTGGAGCTTCCATTGCAGTATTCGATATGTTGAGTGAAACTACAGCACTTCGCGATAAACTCGAATGGAATGTAAATTATTTCAAAGACGGAATGAAAAAGGCTGGACTTGAATTCAAACAAGGAGAATCCGCAATTGTTCCCGTCATGTTATACGATGCAAAATTGGCTCAAACATTCGCTGAAAAATTATTGGCAGAAGGAATTTATGTAATTGGATTTTTCTATCCGGTGGTTGCAAAAGGTCAGGCACGTATACGTGTTCAGTTGAGCGCAGCGCACGAGAAGGAACATCTTGACAAAGCAATTGCTGCTTTTGAAAAAGTAGGGAAAGAATTGGGAGTAGTGAAATAGTAGCAATTCTTTAATAATCATTTTGCAATTCGGATTTATTGTATGAACTTGATGCAATATGTATTTCTCAATTGAATGGCTCGATAATGAATTAAAAACCATCAATGATGAGCGGAAGCGAATCGATTTGGTTTCCCATTTCTGTTTTAATGCTCTCGATTTTCTTTTTGAAGAATGTTATGCGCTTTCTAATGAATATTATGAAAAAGCAATTAACTTGAATTATGTGAATGGGCAAGCTATGCTGCTCATGTGTAAATCTTATTATCTGCGGGAAAAAGGAAAACTGGAAGAATCAAAATTATTACTCAAGGCAACAGAAGATCTTTTTTATTTATCCAATTCAGCAAAAGATATTTCAGTTGCATTCAACTACCTCGCCGTAACAAACTGGATTTTAGGAAACCGAGAAAAAGCATTTCAACAAGCTTATGAAGCTAGAAAAATTGGAGAACAAAATTCTGACTTATTTGTATTAACCTGGTCTTCCTATCAATTCGGCGTTTTTTATTCTGATCTAAAAAATTATGACTTATCATTATCTTATTTCGAGGAAGCAAAAGAATTAGCACATAAATCGAAAGACCCTTACGCAATTGCAAGAACAGGATCAGGTATTGCTTCTATCGAAATCATGAGAGGTAATTTTGATCGTGCCTTAGAAGTAAATGCTGAAGCCTTAGCAATTTACCGTCAATGCGGACAAAAAACTGGAGAGAGTCGTGCTTTGAATGACCTTGGCATGCTTTACAAAAAACTCGGAAATATCTCGGAAGCAATAAAGAATCTTTCTGCAGCATTAGAACTTCGAGTTAATTTAAATTATGCGCAGGGAATTATTACCTCGCAAATCGAATTGGCTGATATTTATATAGAACTAGGCGAATTAGAAAAAGCAAAATCTTTATTAATACCTGCTTTGCAAATTTCAGAAACTAGTGGTGCAAAACTAAAAGAAAGCCGTACCAATAAATTACTCTATTCCCTCTATAAAAAAGAAGGAAATACACAATTGGCACTTCTCCATTTTGAAAAATTTTTTGCTGTTCAATCGATTCTTTCAGGTGAAGAAATGTCTAACAAAATAAGTCTTCTACAACAAAAAAACGCAACGGAAAAAAGTGATCAAGAAGCCGAAATTCACCGACTCAAAAACGTTGATTTGAAAAAAGCTTACAGTGAAATTGAAGAAAAAAATAAAGACATTCTTGATAGTATGAAATATGCACTTCGTATTCAGCAATCCTTCCTTCCGAAAGATATATGGAGAGAAATATAAATAGGCTGAAGAAAAATTAGCCGACAACAGTTCACTTAATTCAATAGAGTTTATATCGATTAAGTTTTTAAGAGTCCGCTGTTGAAACAAAGATTTAATTGCCTGAATACCCTTTCTTTGAAAGTATAGTTTAACAGAATGAAATTAAACTATAAAAGCCTAAAGAAAAAATCAAGCTTGTTGAAGTCAGTCACGGGACTGAGTTTGAAAGAGTTTGATTTTTTGAAGCCGCCATTCGAAAAAAGCTGGTTGATCTACATTAACCGATACACGTTTGAAGGCAAAAAACGGGAACGCGCACGGGCAGTTCGCCCCGACAATACATTTCCGTGCATAGAGGACATGATGATTTTTATTCTCTACGATTATAGGCATAACCCAACTCAGGAATTTATGGGACTTCAATTTGATCTTCCACAGCCCAAAGTTGCGATGTGGATAAAAGTTCTGGAACCTGTTCTTGAGAAGAGTTTGAAACAAATGGGACTTGTTCCAACACGTGAAAGCGATTCGTTGAATGAACGTCTGGTTAATTCGGTTACCATTCTGCTGGATGGAAGCGAGCGTGTTGTCAATCGTCCAAAGTATGATCAGGAAGAATTCTACAGCGGAAAAAAAAGAAACACACGGTAAAAAACAACCTGATAACAAGCATGAATGGCGAAGTGCTTTATTTAAGCCCAACCTACGGGGGGCGCGTACACGACAAAAAAATATGTGATCTTGAATTTCTTTCCTTTTCCAAAAAAGTATTACTACTTGTGGATTTGGGATTTTTAGGATTAAGCAGTGAAAACGCCCAGGTAATATTGCCTTACAAACAAAAGAAAAATCAAGAACTGGATGCAATCAAGAAAGCTTACAACAAATGGCAGGCAAGTGTACGTGTTCGCATTGAACACACAATTGCAAGTATAAAAATCTTCAGAAAAGTGAAAGAAACATTCCGTGGCAGATTATACAATAGAGAAGATACCGTAATGCTCGTGGCTTGTGCCCTACACAATTTGAAATTAAAGGTGAAGTTCACATAATGAACTTAATCGATATAAACTCTAATAAAAGAAACAATAATCCTTCTTTTTATTAAGAATTTTTCCCTTCCGCGACAATTCCTTTCATTACTTTTGATTCATGCAGTTCCTGATTAGAAAATGTTTCGTAATCAATATTCTCCTTTTGCTTTGTCTTACTGTTAGCGCACAAGATAAAAATCGATTGCGCAAAAGTCTCAAAGGACTCGAAACCGCAACCAATGATGTTGAACGAATAAAATATCTTGATAATATTGGATGGGATACGAGCTATGATAATCTGGCTGTGGGATTGAAATACTGTCAGGAAGCGCTTGCTCTTGCAGAAAAAATAAACAATGAAGAGCGAATAATTCATGTTTGTAATTCTATCGCAACCATCTATCAGGATATGGGCGATATCAACAAGGCAATCAGTTTTCATTTAAGGGGATTGGCCCTTGCTGAAAAAAACAAAGACAAGGATGCAATAACGATTGCCTCTATGAACATTTCATTGGTATATATAAATCAAGGCGATTATACTAAAGCCTTAAAATACCTCAATACCGCAAGGAATCTTTCCATTGAAATGCATGATACAATTGGGCTTCAAGCTATTTATACTAACCTTGGCTCTGTATATCTTCATTATCCAGACAGTATGCAAAAAGCTAAAGACTTTTTTTCAAAGGCTCTTGCATTTTCTTATTTGGTGAATAAACCTAATGACATTGCAAATATTCTTGGCGGACTTTCAAAATGTTATGGTGCTCTTGGCGATACATTACTTTCTGATCAAACCATGCAACGGGCTTTGGCAATTGTCGACTCCGCAAAAATAGATTATACCCTTTCCAATTTAATGGTCTCTTATGCTAGTATGCTTTCTGATCGAGGACACTACACTAAAGCAGAAGACCTTCTTCATAAAGCACTGGCTATTTACAGAAAAATCGGTATGGTAGAACAGGAAAAAGAATTGTGGGAAGGGTTTGCCGATATCTATGAAAAAAGTGGACAACTTGAGAAATCTATTGGAGCATGGAAAAGATTTTCGAAATTGAAAGACAGTCTGCAAAATGAAAATACATTCAGAAGACAAAGAGAATTAGAAGCTTTTTATGAAAATGAAAAGAAAGAGAATGAAATTAAATTATTAACTCAAAGTGCAACGCTCAGCAAAACAATTACTTTTTCATTAATCGGCGGGGTTTTTCTTCTACTCCTTTTCCTATTTGTTTTATTTAAAAGAATTCAGCTTCGGAAAGAATCAAATGTAAAGTTGGAAAAACAAAATGCAATCATTGAAGAAAAAAACAAAGACATTACCGACAGTATCACCTATGCGCGAAGAATTCAGGATGCTATCCTTCCGCCACCAGGCTTGATGAAAATGAAATTCAGCGATGCATTTGTTTTCTATCGTCCACGCGATATTGTGAGTGGCGATTTTTGGTGGAATGCAGAAAAGGATGGCAAATTCATTGTGGCTTGCGCTGATTGTACAGGTCATGGCGTGCCCGGTGGATTTATGAGCGTAATGAGTTCTGCTTTTCTATCCGAAATTGTCAATGAACGAGCTATTACAGATCCGGATATGATTCTGAGTCATCTACGTAGAAAAGTTATTGCCGCCTTGAATAAAACAGAAGACAAAACTATTATTGAAGAAAATAAAACAAACAAGGGTGAAGTTGTAAAGGATGGAATGGACATTGTAGTTTGTAGTTTTTCTGACAACAATGAATTTGAGTTTGCATGTGCTAACAATCCACTCTGGATAATTCGAGATAATTCGGTCATTACGTTTGCTCCTGACAAATTTCCAGTGGGGGTTCATCATGGCGAAATGAAGCCATTTACATTACAAAGTTCAAAAATTCAAAAAGGTGATATGATCTATATTTTTACCGATGGATTTGCGGATCAATTCGGTGGTGAAAATGGAAAGAAATTTAAATACAAACCTTTTCAGGAGTTATTGATTGAGATAAATAATAAATCGGGAAAAGAACAGTTGAAAAAACTGGAAACAACTTTCGACAATTGGAAAGGGAAACTGGAACAGGTAGATGATGTTCTTGTTATTGGAATTCGAATTTAAAAAAAGAGGATCTAGAAAATGAATTCTAAATCCTTTTTGTGTAAACCAAAACCTGGCTATTAGTCTTTAACTATTTTTATTGTTGAATTCTTTCCATTTACATTCAATCGTAAAAAATAAACCCCTGAAACAATTTCATTTTTAGCTAAGTCCACGATGACCTGATGTTTTCCAGGAATCATTTCCGTTACATTTGAAATAACAATCTCTCTACCCAAAACATCGAGAAGGGAAATTGTCACGCTCGATTTTTCAGTAATTGCATAATCAACTGTTAACTGATTCGAAAAAGGATTTGGGAAAGCTGCTAAGGAAAATTCATTCCCCATTTCATTTACTCCAGTAGAAAGTTGCGTACAATTCCAAGTAGAAGTAAATCCGGAATTATTTACAAATGGATCTGAAATAAAGCGAAGCGTGATTGCAGTATCAGTGGATGTAAAAGTTCCTGGCGAATTTGTTCCTGTATATGCTCCAATTAAAGGATAGGTAGTTCCTGGTCCATCATATATAAACAAAGAATCAAAATTCGTTTCAAGATCAAAACTGGTAAAATTCATAGTAACGTTTAATGCATTAATTGGTGAAATTATCGTTACATAATCTTCATTACCGGAATATGGATTTAAAGATCCACCAGTATCATCAAAAGTTCCAGAACAATTAAAATCGCTATAGTTACAATCAGGAGTAGTAAAACTAGGCCCTACCGTTTGTGTGGTTCCATCAAATATTCTCCAGTAATAAGTTGTATTAGGACGAAACTTTAAATAAGTGGTGCATCCAGGATAATTGCAAAATCCCCCAGGACAGGCAACTGTTGTAAGATTAGAAACTGCTTTATTATAAAAGGTGGTGAAATTCGGATTCGTTGAAACATCGATATACCAATTTGCTCCGCTATTTGCCCAATTAAAAACAACTCCGATATTCGGACAAGCGAGACTCGTAACAGAAAGATTAGCCGGAACGACGACATTACTATTGCTTGTCCAATTTGCATTCCAACCTGCTCCAGTTGTTGCACAATCACTTATGAACTCTAGCGTAATTGAACCTCCACTAGAAACAATTGTTCCAGGCGAATTTGTACCGGTATAATATCCTATCAACGGCGCATTAATAGAATTACCATCGTAGATATATAAATAATCCCAGGTATTCTCCAATGCAAATGAGGTAAATGCTAAACTAACAGTTGTTGCAGCAGTCGGAGCTATTGTCCAAATGGTTCGTTCGTCATCCGTGTAATTTCCTGCGGCTCCACCTGAATCATAAATCGTTCCAGATGCAGTCGTATAATTAATCGCTGATGGAGGAGAATTAATGAGCTTGTAAAAATAATTCCAATCCCAATTTGGTCCGGGATCATTATGCGTTTGATTTGGATAATGTTGATGCCCTTTTATTTTAGTACAACTTCCGGGAATGGAAGAAACATTATAATATGTAGTATGCAACCAAGGCCACCATCCCGTTCTTAAAGGATCAATTCCGTAACCACTGTTGCAAATATCCAAACACAAACCAGCAGTAGCAGCATACATTGCATTAGTATACCATCCCGTTTGTGAAGCATAACCTTCATGTTCAATTCCAATTGTATATGGATTTTCAGAACCTACATGCCATGCCTTATTTGCTTCAGCAACCATTTGGGTTATTTGCCCATCAGAAGAACGAACAACATAATGAGCAGAAACCGAAGCGGCACAATTTTGAAACCAAGAAATACAACCAGCATAACTTCCTTCAACATCATGAATTGTCACTGCAGAAATCGGCTGAGTTCTTCCAATAGAATAATTACAAGAACCTGCAGGATTCCAAATAGCCGGACCATAATCAGTGGATTGTATAGAAGGATCATTTTCATTCAAACGAAATGAATTTCCGTTCTGATCATTAATTTTTGCTGTTGAAATGGAAACAGAAGATGAACTAAGAATTGGATAATTATCTCCGAAGTACAATTCTAAATTAAAATGATGGTCGGGAAATTTATAATCTGATTGATTGTTCGGATTTTTCAAAAAAGAAAAAATACCGAAGAGCTGTGTTTGCATTGCAAATTTTTGACCTAGTGTTTCATTCGGTAATTCTGACAATTTCATTAATGCAATTCCAATTGACAATTCTGGTGAAACATTCCAGTAATAATTTCCACTGATAGGAATAGAAAGGGAAAGCGCTTTTGCGTAAGCAAGAATATTTTTTCTAGGATCAGAAATAATTTCATTGATGGTAAAACCTGAAAGTGTAGAAACTAATTCAAGATTATTTTTAAAATAATTTTTTCCATCAAGTACCAACCCCATTACACCATAAGCCGAGGGCATGCCAACGCAAGAACCTTCTTCTCCTTCAACATGCACAATGTGGTTAAAATGCGTGTTTGTAAAAGAAACCGCTTCTAAAAGTCCACGTGGAATATTTGGATTCAATTGGTACGCTTCATCAAAATAGACTTGATACGGATTATTTACTGGAATATCCGAGCGCGAAAAAGCAGTTAAAGAAAAAAGGATACTTATTAATAAGGTGCTTACTATTTTCATTTGGATTACATTTTATGGCTTGAAAAACTCTCTTGGATATGCAAAAATGGACTTTTGTCGGCAATTATTGGCCGTTTGTCGATACATTATTTAAAGAAAGCCCAAATACCTGCATTTACCGAGTTCAAAACTAGAGATAAAAGGTTCTTTGAATTCCTTTTTTTCTTGTAAATATTTCCAAAACCAGCATTAAATCGGCAAATCTGATCCATAAAATTGCCCCAATAGCCGAGATTTCAACATTTTATTTGTGTATAAATTTGTCAGGACAGATATTGTGATTATCTTCGCAGCCCCGTAAAAGGGAACATTTCTCAGAACTTGCAACTATTGAACTGAAAATCAAGTGGATACAGTATCTTACAAAACAATTTCAACCAATAAAGTAACTGCTACTAAAGCATGGTTACTGGTTGACGCAGAAAACGAAACCGTTGGTCGCCTTGCTAGCAAGGTTGCTTATTTGGTTCGCGGAAAACATAAAACAGCTTATACTCCGCATGTGGATTGTGGCGACAATGTCGTTATTATCAATGCTGAAAAAGTTCGTTTTACAGGCAAAAAAATGGATGATAAAGTGTACACACGGTACACTGGATATCCTGGTGGTCAGCGTTTTGCTACTCCAAAAATGCTTTTAGCAAAAACACCTGAGCGCTTGCTTGAGCATGCAATCGGTCGTATGTTGCCAAAAACCCGTTTGGGTGATCGTCTTCGTCGTAACGTATTTGTTTACGCGGGAACTGAACACAAACAGGAAGCACAGAATCCAAAGAAAATTGATCTTAACAAAGTAAAAGAGCGCCCATAATGGAAGTTATCAATAAGCTTGGCCGCCGTAAAACAGCTATCGCCCGTATTTATATGGAGCGAGGAGCAGGCGTTATCACAATTAATAATCGTGATTATAAGGAATACTTCCCAACGGAAGTTCTCCAGAATAAAGTAACTCAGTCTTTAACCCTGACCAACAATGCTGGTCAATGGGACATTAAAGTGAATGTTGGTGGTGGTGGTGTAACCGGACAAGCAGAAGCTATCCGTTTAGCTATTTCCCGTGCACTCGTTGAAGTGAATGCTGAGGACAAACCAAAACTTCGTGCAGAAGGATTGATGACTCGCGATCCACGTATGGTGGAGCGTAAGAAATTCGGTCGTCGTAAAGCGCGTCGTCGTTTCCAATTCAGCAAGCGTTAATTTTTTATCGGTTTTACCTTTCATCTCGAATACATGTCAAGAACATCTTTCAACGAATTACTCGAATCAGGCGCTCACTTTGGTCACCTTAAACGCAAGTGGAATCCTGCAATGGCTCCCTTCATCTTTACAGAGAAGAATGGCATTCATATCATTGACTTAAACAAAACTGTTGCGAAACTCGAAGATGCTTGTGCAGCTTTGAAACAGATCACACGCTCTGGCAAAAAAGTTCTTTTCGTTGCTACAAAAAAGCAAGCAAAAGATATTGTAGCTGAACGAGTGAAAGCAGTAGGAATGCCTTACGTTACTGAACGTTGGCCTGGTGGAATGCTTACCAACTTTGCAACTATTCGTAAAGCAGTTCGCAAAATGGGTAGTATTGACAAAATGGCTATCGATGGAACATTCGAAAACCTTTCTAAGAAAGAGAAACTCATGCTTTCCCGTGAACGCGCGAAACTTGAACATAACCTTGGTTCAATTGCAGATCTTACTCGTTTGCCTGCAGCCATTTTTATTATTGATATCGTTAAAGAACACATTGCAGTAGCTGAAGCAAAGCGTTTGGGCATTCCAACATTTGCAATCGTTGATACAAATGCTGATCCTAACAAAGTGGATTATGCAATTCCTGCAAATGATGACGCTTCTACTTCAATCAAATTGATCACTGATATCGTATGTAAAGCGATTGCTGAAGGTCTTGATGAACGTAAAATTGACAAAGACAAAGCTGAAGACGAAAAAGAAGAGATGACCGAAGAGCAAAGAGTAGCTCGCGGTCTAGAGGAAGAAGAAGAGTCTACAGGTTCTGACAGAAAACCAGGTCTTAAACGTAAGCCTGCAACAACTGGCGCGCAAGGCAAACCAGGTGAAAAAGGAAAATCAGGTCCGCAAGGACGTGGTGGTCCAAGACCAGGTGGAAATTCCGGCCCAAGCCGTCCACGTCGCGCGTAATTTTTTTAATAGAATTTTATTTTCAAACATATGTCAGCTACGATCACTGCATCAGACGTAAATAAACTGCGCACCATGACCGGTGCCGGTATGATGGATTGCAAAAAAGCCCTCACAGAAACCGATGGCGATTTTGAAGCCGCGATAGATTTACTTCGTAAAAAAGGCCAAAAGGTTGCTGCAAATCGTAGTGATCGCGAAGCAAAAGAAGGAAGAATTGTTGCATTAACTAACGGCACACGTGGAATTCTTGTTGCACTAAATAGTGAAACTGATTTCGTTGCTATCAATGATGATTTCAAAAAAACTGCTGATGCTTTTGCACAAATCGCATTAGAAAAAGCGCCTGCTGACCATGCTGCTTTGCTTGCACTTCCTTATGAAGGAATGACAATCGGAGAAAAAGTAATTGAGATGGTTGGACGTATCGGAGAGAAAATTGAATTGGCAAAATACGAACAGGTTGCTGCAACTCATGTAGTAGCTTATAATCACCCAGGCAATAAATTAGCTTGTATCGTTGGTTTTAATAAACCAGTTTCTGAAGAGATTGGGAAAAATGTTGCAATGCAAGTTGCTGCTATGGCTCCTGTTGCTTTGGATAAAGACGATGTAGATACTTCATTACTTGAGCGTGAACTTGAAATTGCTCGTGAAATGATTCGTGCTGAAGGAAAGCCTGAAGAGATGGTTGAGAAAATCGCTCAAGGCAAAATTGCAAAATTTTATAAAGAGTTTACACTCCTTAATCAGGAGTTTATTAAAGATAACAAGAAGTCAATTCGTCAATACTTACAGGACAGTGATAAGGAACTCACCGTTACAGGATTCAAACGAATCATTCTTGGTTAATTTTTATCCCCCGTTAATTTGGGGGATTTTTTTTGTCAAAACTGAATTGAAATAATTATGAAATACAAACGCATACTTTTAAAATTAAGTGGCGAGGCGCTTATGGGAAATAAGCAATTCGGAATTGATCATGATATATTAGGTCAATATGCGAATGAAATTAAAGCTGTTGTTGAAGCAGGTGTGCAAGTAGCAATTGTCATTGGTGGCGGAAATATTTTTCGCGGAATCCAAGCTGCCGATGGCGGAATGGATCGTGTGCAAGGAGATTATATGGGAATGCTTGCGACTATGATAAATAGTATGGCATTGCAATCTTCATTGGAGAAATTAGAAGTTCAGACTCGTTTACAATCTGCAATTGAAATGAATCAGATTTGCGAACCATTCATTCGCCGTAGAGCTGTGCGACATTTAGAAAAAAATCGTGTTGTGATTTTCGGTGCAGGAACAGGCAATCCTTATTTCACAACAGATACGGCTGCTTCTTTACGAGCCATTGAAATAGAAGCAGATGTTGTTTTAAAAGGAACACGTGTAGATGGAATTTACACTGCTGATCCAGAGAAAGATAAAAGTGCAACAAAGTTTGAAACCATAACCTTCACAGAAGTCATTGCCAAAAAACTTAATGTCATGGACATGACAGCCTTCACACTTTGTAATGAAAACAAACTTCCAATTATTGTTTTCGATATGAATAAACCTGGCAATCTAATGAAAGTTGCTGTTGGAGAAAAAGTGGGAACACTTGTCGGTTTCTAAACTATTCTCTGAAGTCACAAGTCACACATCTTTTTCCGTATTTTAGCAACATGAACGAAGATCTTCAACTAATATTAGATTCCACGCAAGAAGCGATGGAAGCGGCAGTAACTCACCTTGAAGAGGAATTATCAAAGATCCGTGGTGGACGTGCAAATGCCGGAATTCTGGATGGCATTTATGTTGACTATTATGGAAACAATACTTTGCTTACGCAGGTTGCAAATATTAATACTCCCGATGCAAGAACTATTTCTGTTCAGCCTTGGGAAAAATCAATGTTAGATATTATTACTCGTGCTATTCAAGCTGCTAATCTTGGTTTTAATCCATCGAATAATGGAACAATTGTGATCTGTTCTATTCCTCCAATGACTGAAGAGCGAAGAAAAGATCTAGTAAAGAAAGCTAAGAATGAAGGAGAAACTGCAAAAGTTAGCGTTCGTAATTCCCGTCGTGATGCAAATGAAGAAATCAAAAAATTAATCAAAGGTGGTTTACCGGAGGATGAAGGAAAAGAAGGAGAAGCAAAAATTCAGACAATGACTGATGCATTCAGTGTCAAGGTTGACAAACATCTTGAAGCAAAAGAAAAAGAAATTATGACGGTTTAATTTTACCGACTTTTATAAAATAATAAAATGCCTTCTAATTAGAAGGCATTTTCTATTCCGCCCAGACCTTTGATCCTTCTGAACAATTTTTACAAATGTCTATTTCTTTTCTTGAATGCAAAACAGAAGAACGAAATTTATTATAAGGTTCACTATACCAGATTTCTTTCATGGAAAAATTCTTCATTGTCCCCAATTTATGTGAGGCATCCTTATCAAAACAACAAGGAACAACTGATCCATCCCAAGTGATCACGCAGGAGTTCCACATTTTCCAGCAATGATTTTCCAATTGATTTTTGTTCACCCATTTCCCATCAGCGTTTTGACGATAACGAGAATACTTTTCATTTGTTGGAATTAACTCATTCCCATTTTCATATTCATAAACCTGAGCTGTCTTTAATAAAACTTCATCAACGCCAAGTTCATTTGCCATTCGATGCACATCTTTAATCTGATGCTCGTTGGGCTTTACCACCAAAAACTGAAATACAACATGAGGTGTTTTCGAACGCAATTGATTTTTCCAATGAATAATATTCTTCGTGCCTTCGATAACTTTTGCCAACTTCCCTCCTACTCGATAAAAAGAATATGTCTCCTCGGTTGTTCCATCAATAGAAATAATCAATCTTTCTAATCCTGATTCAACAGTTTTTTTTGCAGTGTCACTATCCAGATAATGTGCATTGGTGGATGTAGAAGTATAAATCTTTTTTGAATTGGCATACTTTACCATATCTAAAAATTGCGGATTCAAATAGGGCTCTCCTTGAAAATAAAAAGTGAGGTAAATCAAATGCCCCGACATTTCATCTATTGATTTACGAAAGAATTTCTCATCAAGCATTCCTGTTGGTCGTGTAAATTGTCTTAGCCCACTTGGACATTCAGGACATCGCAAATTACAGGAGGTTGTTGGTTCAATTGAAACACTGATCGGAAGTCCCCATTGATTGGGAGATTTTTTCCACTTAGAAAAATAATATCCCGCATAAACTTTCATCGCGTTCCATGCACGTGCGGGAGTTACTTTTCGGAGTATGCGAATGGATTCAGACACTTATTGGCAATTTGTCATTTCCCTAAAGTTACGACGAAAAAAAGCCCCCACAAATCTGTGGAGGCTTTCAATAAAAATATATTGATCTTATTTTGTAATTGTCAATTGATGAGTTGCTGTTGCTTTAGATGAACTCAATTTCACCAAATAAACACCAGCTGGCATTGTAGCTAAAGAAATAGATTTGTTGAATCCTGTTTTTACGTTCTTCTCATTTGAAGTATAAACAAGACGACCTTCTACATCAGCAATTTCAATAACCATATCACCTACGTTTGCATTTACACTGATTACAAATGCTCCGCTAGTTGGATTTGGATAAAGAGTAACACCTGAAGAAAGAATATTTCCTTCGACAACACCTGTACAAGCATTAACTGTAATTGCAACAGTTGCAGATGCAGTACATGAGTTATTATCTGTGAAAGTATAAGTAGCTGTTGAAGCACCTACTCCAGCAGTTGCAGGAGTAAATGTAGAAGCCGTAACACCAGGTCCTGACCAATTACCTGTTGCAGGAGATCCTGTTAAGGTAACACCTGCATCATCTAAACAAACAGTTGTGCTTGCTGCAGTAGCTGTAACTGTAGGAAGTGCATTTACTGTCAATGTTCCAACAAAAGTATTTACACAACCATTTGCGTCTGTACCAGTACATGTATAAGTAGGGGTACCTGCAGGAGGGACAAAAGGAACACCATCAATTACACCACCAGTCCATACATAAGAAACTGCGCCTGTTCCGAATGCAGTAAGTGTATCGCCTGCACAAAGTGTTGTTGAAGGAATTGCATTTGCACTTACGTTTGGAAGCGCATTAACAGTAACAGTTGCCGTTGCTGTATTTGTACAACCGTTTGCATCAATTCCTGTTACTGTATAGGTGTCTGTAACTGTTGGATTAAAAGCAACATTATCATTAACACTACCTGTCCAAGTATAAGTAACAGCACCTTGACCGAAAAGTGTAACTGCGTCTCCTGCACAAATAGCAATAGTCGACAAGTTTGTTGTAACGGTAGGCATTGGATTAATTACCAAAGAAAGGCTAGTATTAACACTGCTATAATTACATGCATTTGTACAATAAACATCAATTGTTCCTCCTGTTGTACCAGTATAATCAACAGTGATTGTTGTTGTTCCTTGTCCGCCAGTAATTGTTACGCCAGCTGGAACCATCCATGTATAGCTTGTTGCTGTTGCAACAGTTGAACAAGAATAGGTACCTGATGTTCCTTGGCACACTACTGATGAACCAATAATCGGAAAAGGAGCTGAAGGGATTTGGCTATATGATACATAAAATGCACCATTACCACTACGTGCATTTAAGGAAACAAAACCAAAATTTACTCCGCCTGTATAATTACTTCCACCTGCACCACCACCGCCAGCACCTTTGTCGTTACCAGAGCAACCTGTAGTTCCCGCAGAACCACCGCCGCCGCCGCCGCCGCCAACAAATCCACCACCACCACCACCACCACCAGGAACACTTGGAAAACTGAAGCAACAACAAGCTTGACCAGCTCCGCCATTTCCACCAATGTTAGTTGTTGCAGTTACTCCTGGTTGACCCAAAAAGCCACCACAACCTATACCAGCTGCCCCACCATTTGCTACATTTCCACCTGCACCACCACCAGCGAATCCGCCTGGAGTTGCAGCGTCTAGGCCATTTGCACCGTTTGCACCACCACTTCCACCATTACCGCCGTTTACAATAGCGGATTCGCAGCCACCGCGGCCACCACCACCACCACCAGCAGCAACAATTATACGATCTGTAAGTGCAACACCGTTTATTCGAACATCAGTTGCTCCAGCGCCACCACCAGCATTGGCATTACCGCCATTTGCACCACCGTTAAATCCACCAGTTGGAACTGAACCAGCTCCACCAACGAAAATATTTAAAACATCTCCAGGATTAACTGCTAAAGTTCCATATGTGTAAGAACCGCTTCCACCAAATCCACCAGTCGAGCTATTCCCTCCAGTTGCACCATTTCCACCTTGTGCACCAAAACAGCTGATATTAATACTCGTAACTCCACATGGGACAGTCCATGTTTGCATTGCCCCTGTATAGTTCAATGAATCGGTAGTAAGTGAAGGTCCACCCTGAGTTGTTTGTCCGTTCATTGCCGTAATGGCTAATGGGACAGAAAATAATAATGAAAGTAGTTTTTTGTCCATAGTTGATGAAGTTATTTGTAGGTTTTTGAATTTTGCTGCAAATGTACTTCAAAAAAAGAATATTTTTAAAATCCAATGATATAGCGTATGTTAATATAAATATAAATTGCTTGTCATTTTTGAAGGTCTGAGCATCCCAATGGTCTTTTAAACTTGTTAAAATCAGAAATTTCTGATTGAAAAGATAAAATTATCCTGCTCAGCTCTACGTTTTATATCTTCAGTAGAAAAGCTTTTTTTAGCTTCTGTTTTAACATTTTGGTTTTGTAAATCAAAAACACTTATTTCTTCAGGAGAATA
Source organism: Bacteroidia bacterium (assembly GCA_038237845.1). Classification (GTDB taxonomy): domain Bacteria; phylum Bacteroidota; class Bacteroidia; order Palsa-965; family Palsa-965. Next base: position 16,409 of record JBBRYH010000036.1, on the reverse strand, counting down.
ATTTTTTGATTTTAATAGAGGAACCTCTTTTGCATATCCGAGTTTTTCCAAGGTATCTCCGGCAATTGATTCAAACAATTCAATTTGTTCTGCACTTAATCCGTTTAAATACTTTTTGGAATTATTTTTCATTACCGGATTCACCAGATTCGCCCACATTTTCCCTGATGCAGCAGTTTCTTTGGATTCCTCCGAATGAATATAATTCAACATTTCATTCGTAAATCTTAATCCAATTTTATTGCAGATCGTTTTTAAAACTGGTTCTGGATTTTGAGTAAAATCTTCATATTTAATTTTGATACATCGTTCATCACCGACTGTAGAACATATTGCTAATGACAATTCCTGTTCAACTTTCCACTGTTTTGCCAAATGATAAATATGTTTTTCACCAACCATAGCCTTTAAAAAAGATAAAGCTACATCTCGACCATCACGAAATAAATAAATATAAAATGGATGCAAACCTGCACTTTCCATTTCCTCGAAATAATGAACGCTCGCCATACTTTTACAAATCCAATGCGAAGCATTCATAGATTCCGCTTTCAATTCATAAATGGCCTTCATGATTTGCGGCAATGATTTATTCTCACACCTCAATTTAACTTTTTCCCTATCAAATTTAATATTCCAACTCACAGGATTTAATTCTACCAAGGTGCAAGAATCATCAACAAGTCTGCTGAAATTATTTTCTATTGATAAGTCGCCATACTTTGGAAGTAAGGGCATAATAATTTGAAGAATGTGCGGAGGATGAGGTGCGCAAATTTCCGGATGTTGATGCAACATTACACGAAGTAGATTTGAACCTGATCGCTGCGTTCCGATAAATTGAATTGCTTTCTGCAAGGTGAAAATGAATTTGAATTATTAAAACAAAAGTAAACAATTCTATTTTCTACATTTTATCAAATCATATGTAGAAGCCATCCCATAGCACCGGCTATTGGGATTAAAATTGCTGTATCCAAATTTTTCCAAATGGCTAGAAAAAGAATTATTCCAAAAATCACCAATGATTGCCAATCTTGAGGAGCGCTTTTTCCAATGATCCAAACCGAGGCTAAAATCATTCCTATCACAGCAGGACGAACACCTTTAAAAATGGCTTCGACTTCAGGTTTATTTTTGACACGATCAATAAACTGTTGCGCTACTAACATTATAAATGCCGGAGGAAAAAAAATGGTTACAGTTGAAATAATTGCACCCCAAATTCCACGAACTTTATAACCAACAAAAGCTGCGGTAATTGCAACTGGTCCTGGGGTAACTTGGCCCATTGCAATTCCATCTGCAAATTCTCTGGAGGTAACCCAATGTTGGATTCCTACAACCACCTTTTCTATTGCTGGAATAAATACATAACCTCCACCAAAAAGCGTTACACTCATACTTCCGAAAGTCAAACCGAGCATTCGCAATTCCTGAAGATAAAGTGATGCAGGTCGAAATAAATAAAGGAGCAATCCGCCTAAAACAAGAATTAAAAAAGAATAAATCGGAATATTTGTTTTTGTGTTTTTTATTTCCGGCGCTTTAGTTTCAATTTCTTTTGAATTGACATTAAAAAAGAAAAAACCAATTGTTCCTGAAATAAGAATAATGATTAGTGTAATTAAAAATCCTTTTAAGAAAAAAATTGCTGCGCCAGCTGCTATTAACAAGACAATTTGAAATGCATTTTTAATATTTTTTCTTGCCAATGACCAAGCAGTTGCTGCGATAATTGCAGCTACTCCCGGTAAAAGTCCGCCGAATATTTCCAGCATTAATTTTGATTCGCCATTTCTGAAATAGAATTCGGCCAGCAGACAAATCAATATAAGTGCAGGCAGAAGAATACCAAGAAGTCCTGTAATGGCACCTGCCATACCGCGAATTGCGTAACCTGAGGCCGCAATAACATTTGTTGCTAATGGACCAGGCAATATATTACCTAAGGTGGTAAAATCAAGAACTTGTTCATCTTTTAATAACTTCCTTTTTTCACATAATTCTCTTCGAACAGCTGCTACCAAAGCAATATTTCCACCGAAAGATGTTGACCCTATTTTGATGAAAATCAGGAATAATCGTAAAAGTGAAATTTGCTCCATTAGCTACAAAGATGTCAATAAAATATTGCCTTATTTCTGCTACTGTTACTCCCTAACTCGGATTATACTGTAAACCCGAGAATTAGAAATAGATCGTAATTTTCAAGATCGGATATTTACAATAATTAAGGCCAATTTTCCCCACTGCTTCACCTTAAAAATACTTACTTTTAAGCCTTCTACCAAAGGCATTCTGGCATTCGCTTTTGTTGAAAATTCTTCAATTATGTGGGCAAAATTATCTCACCTTATTCTTAGAAACCGCGTTTCGATTCTCGTCGTAATGCTCCTGGTGAGTGTATTTATGATTTGGGAAGCGAAACAGAATCTTGCCCTTTCATATAAATATGCTCGAGTACTTCCTGTAGATGATTCGCTTTATATCGATTACGAGGCCTTCAAAGCTCGTTATGGAGAAGACGGAAATGTGCTCATAATGGGTTTTCAGGACTCCACCATGTTTCAATTGAAAAAATTCCAGGATTGGTGCAGTCTTGGTGATTCTATTAAAAAAATTGAAGGCATAAAAGATATCATGTCAATGGGTAGCTTGTATAATGTTATTCCCAATGACAGTCTTGAAAAATTTGAATACAAACAAATCATAACAAAACGACCGGAAACACAAGAAGAAGTCGACAGTATAAAAAAAGTGATTTATAGCCTTCCATTTTATGAAGGATTAATCATCAACAAAAAAGATCATGTTACTGTAATGGCAGTAACGTTTACACAAAAAGATTTAAATTCAAAAAACCGTCTTAGCATAGTTGCTAAAATAAAAGAGGAAGCTCTTGCGTTCGGAAAATCAAATAATATTGACATGCATTTTTCAGGCATGCCATATATTCGAACTGAATACATGCGGAAGATTTCTGGAGAGTCAACTTTATTTTTATTATTGTCCGTTCTTGTAACTGCATTTATTTTATTTATTTTCTTTCGCTATTTCAATGCTGTATTCTTTTCCATTGTCGTCGTTTTGGTTGGTCTTGCTTGGTCGTTGGGTACAATTGCTTTATTAGATTATAAGATTACTATTCTTACCGGTTTAATACCATCATTGATAGTCATCATTGGAATTCCAAATTGTATTTTTCTTATCAATAAATATCAAGAAGAATTATTGTTACATGGAAATAAAACCAAAGCGCTCACTCGCATGGTTCAGAAAGTCGGACTTTCAAATTTCCTTGCCAACATAACTACTTCAATCGGATTTGGTGTTTTCTATTTTACCAATAGTTCCATGCTTATGGAATTCGGAGTGGTTGCCGCGATAAATGTAATGACGACCTATTTCATTGCGCTGATTTTGACACCAATCATTTTTAGCTATCTGCCCGAGCCGAAACCAAAACAAATGAAACATTTGAGTGGTAAGCGTATTAATAATCTGATGGCTATGATTGATAGATTGGTTCATCACCATCGCCCTGCAATTTATAGCATTGTTACGATCATTACAATTATATCCGTTTTTGGATTTATGCATATAAAAGTCAATGGATATGTGGTAGATGATTTACCAAAAGATGATCCGATTTATACTGATCTGAAATTTTTTGAAAAACATTTTAATGGTGTTCTTCCATTTGAAGTTACCATTGAAGTAAAAGAACAATTAACTGCAGCGAAGAAACTTGCGTTGGCTAAAAGAGGAATCACTCCTAATCCGAATGATTATGCTGCAGATACCCTAGGTCCAAAAAATATTTTTGATCAGGAAGGCGCCATCCTTTCAGATATCGATTCGTTTCAGCGTTTTGTTTCGCATCGTCCGGAATTTTCAAAACCAATTTCTATTGTCGAAGCTGTAAAGTTTGCTTATCAGGCAATGAAGGACGGGAAGAAGGCTGCTTATCGTTTGCCGAACAATCTTGTTGACAAAAGTAAAATTGCAGAATATTTCAAGCCTAAGAATAATGGTAATAAGTTGGACTCAGCTCAAGTCCAGAAGCTCAGTACATTTCTTGATACATCGTTCCGATTCACACGAGTTAGTTTTCAAATGTCCGATGTTGGATCTGATTCTGCTAAAAGAGTATTTGCTAAAATCATTCCCGTTTCTGATAATCTATTTCCACGAAAATATTTCAAAGTTGACTTAACTGGAAATTCAAGAATGTTTTTGCGCAGTTTTGATTTTATGCTGCATCATCTTTTTGTAAGTCTATTAATTGCTATCGGATTAATTTTAATTCTTGGGATAGTTTTATTCCGTTCTGTATGGATTGTGGTGTTGTCAAAATTACCTTGTTTAATTCCGTTGGTTATAACTGCAGGAATTATGGGTTTTGCAGGAATTCCATTTAAGTCCTCTACTATTTTGATCTTCTCTATTGCTTTTGGAATTGCCTCCGATGGCACAATTTATATCCTTACTGAATATCGCCAGCAATTAAGAAAACTTTCACCTGCAAAATATTCGCAAGCGGTTTCCATGGCCCTTCGTGAAACCGGTGTAAGTATGGTTTATACAAATACAATTCTGTTTTTCGGTTTTGCTATTTTCGTTTTATCCAGTTTCGGTGGAACAGTTGCATTAGGTATTTTACTTTCTGTTACACTTATTGTTTCGCTTGCAACAAATATTATTCTTCTTCCATGTATTCTTCTTTCGCTAGAAAAACGTACGGCAAACAAATCATTCATGAAAGAGCCGATGATTGAAATTTTTGATGAAGAAGAAGATATTGATGCAGAGAAACTTGTTATCCAAGAACACAAAGACTAATCATGAAAGGAATAATATTAGCCGGAGGATCGGGAACACGTCTTCATCCCCTTACACTTGCTGTTAGCAAACAGTTAATGCCTATTTACGACAAACCAATGATCTATTATCCATTGTCTGTTTTGATGATGGCTGGAATTCGGGAAATACTAATCATTTCCACACCTACAGATTTACCAAGTTTCAAAAGATTATTAGGCGACGGCAAACAATTAGGATGTGAGTTCAGTTATATCGAACAAGTTGTACCGAACGGCTTGGCCCAGGCATTTGTATTAGGAGAAGAATTTATCGGCAAAGACAAAGTTGCATTAATTCTTGGCGATAATATATTCTATGGAGCAGGCCTTGGCGGATTGCTTTTAGAAAACAATAATCCTTCAGGTGGAGTTGTATTTGCATACCACGTTTCAGATCCTGAACGATACGGTGTTGTAGAATTTGATAAATCGGGGAAAGCATTATCCATTGAAGAAAAACCTGTATCTCCTAAATCAAATTATGCAGTACCTGGATTATATTTTTATGATAACACCGTTGTAGAAATTGCAAAAAAACTTAAGCCGAGTCCTAGAAGTGAATATGAAATAACAGATGTAAACAAAAAATATCTCGAAGACGGAAAATTAAAAGTAGGGATTTTACAACGGGGTACGGCTTGGCTAGATACAGGCACTTTTGCATCGCTAACACAAGCGGGACAATTTGTACAGGTGATTGAAGAACGACAAGGATTAAAAGTTGGGTGTATTGAAGAAGTTGCTTTTCGTATGGGCTTCATCAACAGAGAGCAATTAAATAAACTTGCTGAGCCCTTATTAAAAAGCGGATATGGTACTTACTTACTAAATCTGCGTTAAGGAGAGATTTTATTTATTTTGATTGGCAAAATGAAAATAAATAAGAAACACATTTAAAGAGAAATAAATTAACAATGAATAACCTCTCGGCGAAAACAAAAATCCTCATTACAGGCGGTGCAGGCTTTATTGCCAGCGCACTTGCAGAGCGATTAGCTGCTGATCAGAATAATCATATTGTTATTGCAGATAATCTTATCACAGGTGATCTCAAAAAAATCCCAACTTCAACACACAACAATATTGAATTTATAAAAGCGGACGTCAATAGTTATAATGAAATTACCGATGTTTTTCTTAGCCATCATTTTGAATATGTATTTCACTACGCGGCATTAGTGGGTGTACAAAGAACCCTTGATCATCCTTTATTAGTTTTACAGGATTTACAGGGAATTCGAAATGTATTAAATCTATCTGCTACTTCTAAAGTAAAAAGAGTTTTCTTCTCATCATCATCTGAAGTTTATGGCGAACCTGTTGAATATCCGCAAAATGAAGATACTACTCCATTAAACTCCAGACTTCCTTATGCCATTGTTAAGAATGCAGGTGAAGCTTATTTAAAAGCATTTCAAAAAGAATATAATCTCAGTTATACCATTTTTCGTTTCTTCAATACTTACGGTCCTAAACAAAGTCCCGACTTTGTAATTTCACGATTCATTCGTGCTGCTTTGAAAAACGAACCTATTACGATTAATGGTGATGGTTCACAAACACGTACATTTTGTTATGTAGATGATAATGTAGAAGCTTGTATTCGCGCCTTTAAAAATGAACAATCTGCAGACGATGTTATAAATATCGGAAGTGAAATTGAAACTTCAATTCTAGAATTAGCGAATTTGATTATCCGACTTACAGGTTCAAAATCCAAAATTATTCATGGCCCTTCATTGACCGAAGGAGATATGACACGTCGCAGACCCGATACAACAAAAATGAAACAATTGCTTGCTCACGATTTAATTTCTCTCGAAGAAGGAGTTAAGCGCATTCTTAAAGATACCTCTTACATTCTCTGATAGTGAATCCTGCACTGTACCTTAAATTATTAGACGAATCATTTATTGAATTCAGCAATTCACTTCCTGCTGAACCGAAAAATTTATACGAACCTATTCGTTATACACTTTTACATGGTGGAAAACGAATGCGTCCACTTCTCACTTTAATGGGCGCCGGACTATTTAAAGAAGATGTGTCTTGTGCGCTACCTGCAGCTATGGGAATTGAACTTTTTCACAATTTTACTTTGTTGCACGACGACATTATGGACAATGCTCCATTGCGAAGAGGAAATCCATCGGTCTTTGCAAAATGGAATTCAAACATCGCAATTCTAAGTGGCGATGCAATGTATACAGAAGCTTTTCGTCAACTTGCATTAAGTCCTAAGAATGTATTACCTGAAGTGCTAAATGTATTTACAAAAACTGCGCTTGAAGTTTGTGAAGGCCAGCAGTTGGATATGGATTTTGAAACACAATCAAAGGTTTCAATTTCAGATTATCTTCGAATGATTGAATTAAAAACTGCCGTACTTCTTGCAGCATCCTTAGAGATCGGCGCTATATGTGGAGGGGCAACTACAGTTGAAGCAGAAAAATTATATCAATTCGGTTTACATGTAGGTTTAGCATTTCAATTGCAGGATGATATTTTAGATGTGTATGGTGATGCTGATGTTTTTGGAAAACAAATGGGTGGAGATATCGTGGCGAATAAAAAAACCTACTTATTATTGAAAGCTTTTGAGTCTGCTAATAAATATCAGCAGGAAGAATTGCAGCAGTGGTCTTTGGCCGGTGCGAAAGATGCTAAAGAAAAAGTGGATGCCGTAAAAGCATTATATGATATTCTAAATGTAAAATCAAAAGCCGAAGCAGAAATGCAGCGACATTATGATATTGGCATTGCAGCATTAGAAAGTGTCAAGGCCAATGAAACGAATAAAAAGATTTTAAAGGAATTTACTGACGCGCTTATGGTGCGTGAAAAATAAATTATTATTTATTAAAAAAGGCGTCCTCGAACTATCAGGGACGCCTTTTTTATTTTCAATTAAAGTGCTTAATTCTGAATTGCTATTTTGTGCGTTGTAGTAAACATTCCTGCCTTCATTCGTACAAAATAAATTCCTGTTGCCATTCCGAAAGTTGAAATGGATTCATCTAATCCCACAACTACTCCTTCTTGTTTTGTGTAAATTACTTGTCCGAATACATTTACTATTTCAATACTTAATTCAGAAGGAAATGCCAATTTACCTGTGATGCGAATTTCATTAGTAGAATTGTCGGAATAGACTTTTGTGAAATCGAAAAAAGTTGGGTTTTTTACATCCAAGGGAAAAGGTGTAATGCAACAATTTCCTCCTGCAGAAACAGCATAAGGTGTAGTGCTCCAACAACCATATTGGGTATAATGCGAACGGAAAGTTCCGCCCATGGTTAACACAAAATAACTTACAATTTGATCAGGAGTATTGCATCCACCTTGATTCGTAGTTGTACTGCAGGAATAATTACAAACGATACTTGTGTAACCATTAGGATTTGATAAAGTTACAGGTGGCAAAAAATTTACAGCAGTAATATTTGCAGGAACACCAATTACAGTGGTTGTAGTTGGTGAATTAGAACAATGGTTATTATTTGTGGCTACGTAGCCAGCATAAACAACAGCCGTAACATTCGCAGCATAAGTTCCTCCGATGTTAATTGTTACAGGCTCGTAAGTACAAACACCAATTTTCAAATTCGGAATATTCTGATCGACATTGATATTCAAAACACCTCCGTCATAATTAGAAAAGATGACAATGTTGCCAGTTGAATCACAAACAGAAGATTGCGCAAAGAGCTTAGCGATACAAAAAACGGCAATAAATAGTGTAGTTGCTTTTTTCATGGGAAATGGTTTTTTTCAAATGTAGTGAAATACTAATAATTACTCGAGATTAAAATCAGCATACAATTCTTTATTCAAGATTTATATACTCCCATGCACTCTTATAAGCGCCAATCTCTTCTGTGTATTCCAGAAACGATTTGTAAAATGGGTGATTTGCTAATGTCGCACTGTCACCAAAAACAATTAATTTTTTCTTTGCTCGTGTCAACGCAACATTCATACGACGAGTATCAGATAAAAAACCAATCTCTCCACGATCATTACTCCTTGTGAGACTGATACAAATTATGTCTCGCTCCTGCCCTTGAAATCCATCAACTGTTCGAACAGAAAAATGATTTTGAGAATCTTTAAAATAAAGCTGCTCTTCCAATTGCAATTTCAAATATTCTGTCTGCGATTTGTAGGGGGCAATAATTCCAATCGAAAGACTTTGAATTTCCAAATTTTTTCGAGCGGAATCGAGAACAGGGGGCCGTTCATATTGCTCCAAAACCTTTCCCAGATGTCTCAATAATAAATCTGCTTCTTCTTTATTAGAAATACTTAAGGTCTCCGGATTTTGTTCTTCGTTAAATCCACAACCAGCGGTGTCAATAAAATCAACAGGTCGAACTAACAAATCATCTACTTCATCAAAACTTAAATGATTGTCTTTAACAGAATCATCCGACAATAATTTTCCATCGTAAAACATTTTATTTGAAAACTGCATAATCTTATCATGCATACGATATTGTGTACGGAGTAATGCAGTTGCCTCTGGCTGCGATTTCACCACACGTTCAAACAACGTATATTTTAATCCTCCATCCTCTGCTTTTTTTGATTTCACTGTTGGTGGCAACTGAAAATGATCTCCCGCGTAAATAACTCTATCTGCTCTAGAAATAGGAATCCAACTCATCGGTTCCAAAGCTTGTGCTGCTTCATCAATAAAAACAGTTTGGAATTTTTTATCCCGCATCAATCTTCCTCCAGAAACAACAGGAGTGCAAGCTATTACTTGTGCACTTTCAAATTGTTCCCATTGAATATAATCTTCAAGTGTGGAAGCATCCTTCAATAATTGTTTTGCTTCTTGAAATAATAAATTGCGTTGAATTCTTTCCTGGGGACCAAAGTTGCGTTTATATTTTTTCGCCATCGCAAAATATTCTTCGGCTTTCTTTCTATACTCTTTCAATTCCTTATACGAAATATGATTCATCATTTTCGCATCAAGGGTATTGTTCATCACTTCATCAGAAACTCTTGCTGGATTTCCTAAACGCAAAACACTTACTCCCTCTCGTACAAGTCGCTCTGTCAATAAATCAACCGCAATATTACTTGGACTACAAACCAACACTTGTTTTTCTGTAAGTAGTGTATGACGGATTGCTTGTATAAAAGTGGTTGTTTTTCCTGTTCCTGGAGGTCCGTGCACCAAGGCAACATCGATGGCTGAATCAATTAATTTTACCGCATCGTTCTGAAATTTATTTAAGCCGGGCATTTCAATTTTATCATCCTGCTTATTGAATTTTGCAGGGCGTTCGCCATACATTACTTCGCGAAGTTGAAACAATCTTCCATTCTCAGCCTCCATCACTTTTTGTAGCGTGATGATCATTTCCCTATAGGAGTTCTCGTCAAACAATAAATTAATTCCTAATTTGCCTCGTTCTGTCCATCCCGGCATTTCATCTGCTTTGAATGAAATGCGCATTTTATTCGCCCACACTTGTTTAATAGTTCCTTGAAACTTCCAACCTTCCGAACCATTTTCACCACTATTGGAAAACAGTTCAATGTTTTTTCCGTTGCCAAACTGATGCAACTCATTCAAACCTTGGGTTCGTTCAATTTCTATATTCAGGTAATCGCCATAGCCCAATTCTTCCGATAAAATCTGAATCGGATACCAACTTACACCGTTCTTCCTACGTTCTTGAATCCCACTTCGCTCGAATTGCGCCACGTATTGTTTATAGTCTTCGTCCTTCTCAATTGCAAGTAGATCGATCAACTTTCGAAGATTCTCAATGGAGGAAATTGATTTTTGATTCATGCCTGTTGCAAAGAACGGAAGTTTATTCGTTTTTAGAACAATTTGCACAAATGAAGCATGAAGTTTGTAACTTCGTTTTGCCCATCGCATATGAAAAAACTTCAAGTCTTACTCCTACTTCTGCTGTTTAGCAATATTCTCTTTGCACAGGATCAGAAAATGATTGACAGTCTTAATACTGTTTTAAAAACAGCTACTGATACTTTTCGGGTAAACATATTAAATGAATTATCAGATGTTTACCACAACGACAATCCCAAAAAAGCTACTGAAATTTCTGCTGAGGCTATCGCCCTTTCAAACAAAATTCAATTCAATTCAGGAATTTTCCATTCCAATATGGGAATGGCACTTGCCTTTTATGTAGGTGGCAATCTCGATTCAGCTATTTATTATTTTGAAATTGCAAGATTACAAGCTGAAAAAAACAAAAATATAAATGACTTGGCTGGAGTCTATTCAAATTTTGGTAATGTCTATGGCGATAAAGGCAATAATAAAAAATGCATTCAATATTATCTCATTGCAGCCGAATATACGTCCAAACTAAACAAGCCAAAAAAAACAGCCTACATTATAGTAAATATAGGAACTGTTTACTCGGTGTTAGGGCAACATGATTCTGCCTTAGTGTTTTATCAGAAAGCAAAAGATCTGTTAGTCGGATTAGATAAAAATGAAGAAAAACTTCCTATTATTTATAATAATATCGGCGCTACCTATCTGGAATTAAAAGATACTGCAAAAGCTGAAATTGCTTTTACAGAAGCATTTAGAATTTCTACAATCCACAATGATCAACGCGGACTTGCCGCTGCCTATGATCATCTTGGTATAATTGCTTTTTCGAAAGGCTTTCATGATTCTGCAGTAGTTATGTTGAATAAATCAATTGCTATTTATGAAAAAACTGGCTCTAAAGCTGGGATTTCAGAAGTACGCGTGCATCTGGGTGAGCTTTATTATATCGATAAAAAATATGATTTGGCTATTGAATGTCTTACTACTGGCAGAATAATTGCTGAAGGGATGCCGGATTATTACAATCTCAAATCGTATTACTCCGTTCTTTCAAAAGTGTATGAAGCAAAAGGAGATTTTCAGAAAGCCTTGGATTTTCATAAGCAATTTATGGTGATTAAAGACACCATTTTTAATCTCAATAATTCAAATGTAGTTTCTGAAATGAAAACACAATTGGAAAATGAAAAAGGACTACGTGAAATTGAAGCACTTCATGCAAAAGACCAGAAAAAAACATTTATCATCTATTCCGCAATCGTTTTAGGAGTACTATTTCTTCTTTTACTTATTGTCGGTTTCAATCGTTACCAAGTAAAAAAACGTTCCGAAGAATTGCTCTCGCATCAGAATGAAGAAATTCAACATCAGAAAGATGTCATCGAGGAAAAGAATAAAGATATCACGGATAGTATTCGCTATGCGCAACGCATTCAGAATGCAATCCTTCCTTCTAAAGAAGCCATAAAAAATATTTTTCCGGAGTCGTTTGTTTTATTCCGTCCGAAAGATATTGTGAGCGGTGATTTTTATTGGTTCGAAGATTTGGGCGACTACAAATTATTTTCTGTAGTAGATTGTACAGGCCATGGTGTTCCCGGCGCTATGTTAAGTGTTGTAGGAAATAATTTATTAAACAAGGCTGTACTCGATGAAAAATTAATCATGCCCGATAAATTATTACAATACCTCAATGAGAATATTTCTCACATGCTTCGTCAGAAACATGAAGACACTATTATTGAAGATGGAATGGATATTGCAATGTGCGCCTTTCACGTGCCGACACAAACTTTGTACTATTCCGGTTCTTTCAATTCATTGTATCATATTCGCAATGGTGCATTGACTGAAACAAAATCTGATAAACTTTTTATCGGTAACTATTATATTCAGCCCGACAAAAAATTCCAATTGCATTCGATAAAAGCAGAGAAGGGCGATTCGTTTTATGTTTTCTCTGATGGTTTTGCAGATCAGTTTGGCGGACAGAATGGGAAAAAATTTAAGTACAAACCTTTCCAGGAATTATTAGTGAAAATGCAACAGGAGAAAATGGAATCACAAGGAGAAATTCTTGAAGCTACTTTCGATACATGGAAAGGCAAATTGAATCAGGTGGATGATGTTTGTGTAATTGGGATTCGTATTTAAATTGTTGAAGCGTCACTATTTGCTTTTCTACTAGCATTTCTCCCGCTTTCCGCACCACACAAAACTGTGTGGCACTTCAATCGGGGCTATTCAGAAATATTTACATTTCTATTTCTTCAAATAAATATCTGCGTAAACAGGATAATGATCGCTGTAACCTCCAATGTAACGTGCGCCTGCGTAGGTGTGTAATGGACCAGGAGGATCTCCTTTGTAATTTTCTCCTGTTGCAAAATCTGCTTTGAAAATGTGTCCATCGAGAATGTAAATTCCTTTTTTCATTTGGAAATTTACATTGATCAGAATATTGTCCAGCATATTCACATCTTTCTTATAATGGTACGAACCATCACCGACCGCGCTCAAAGAATCCATCAGATCAACAAAACATGTTTCCGTTGGTCCGGCAAAAGCAGGTGGTCCACATTTCAAACTTAAAATACTTTTATTGCTTGGCTCATCATTAAAATCTCCTATCGCAATAATTTTTGCACTCGGATTTATTTTGATCAAACTATCTTCAATGCGCTGCAGATTTTTTGCTGCAAACATTCTGCGTTCTTCACTTGCAACTTCATTTCCACCTCTGCGTGACGGCCAGTGATTGACCAAAATATACATGGTGTCTTTTTTTCCTAGCACACCTTTCACAACAAGAATATCACGTGTAAGAATAGAATCAACGGGCATCTTCGTAAAAACTGCTTTTGATTCAATTACTTTAAATTTATCCTTCTTGTATATTAATGCAACATCAATTCCTCTTTTATCTGGAGAATCATAATGTACAATTCCGTAGTTCAAACTTTTCAAACTTGTTTTTGTAGTGAGGTCAATTAACACACCTTCATTTTCTATCTCCGACATACCTAAAATGTCAGGACCTTTTCCATCACCGATTGCAAGAATAACTTTTGAAAGATTATTTATTTTGGTGTTGTAGCGATCAGAAGTCCATTTCATTTTTCCGTTCGGAAGAAATTCTTCATCATCAATTCTCGGATCGTTGATGGTATCAAAAAGATTTTCAACGTTCCAAAAAGCAATACGTGCCATCGGCTTAGCAGGCTTTTGCGCACCCAAACAAGCAGCAAAAAGCAAGGCAAAAACTAGGGAAATTCTGATTTTCATGTTGCAAAGGTAGCTTTGAAGTGGCAATTTGATGAACATATTGTGTTAAGTAATCCATTTATAAACCTTCGACTAATCCACTTTTTTTGCCGTCTAAATGATTTCTCTTCCCGTCCAAACCCTTCAAGACATTAGTAAAGCCTTGATTTACTTTATATTGTGAATAGCGTTGTTAAGAACTGTATCGCCCAAAACTTGCACGGGAAGCAGGTTTTATTAAATTTGTTTATACACTAATACGATAAGCCATGCGATTTCTTTTTACCATCGCTCTTTTTAGTTCTTTCGCTGTTTCCTTAATGGCGCAAAGTCAGGCAGGGTCTCTTGCATTAACTTCACTTAATGCTGTTCCACGTGGCAGTCAGGTTTTAATTTCCTGGAATCCCGATAAGCAAGGCGTTATAACTTATAGTGTTGAGCGATCTAAGAATGGTTCTGATTTCGTTAAGTTCAGCGAAGTAGAAGGTGGCAATACTGCACTTGAGTTTCTTGAAACTGATTATACTCCATTAACAGGTACATCTTATTATCGTGTTTCTGCAACTGACGAAGATGGTTTTGTTACTTATTCGAATGTTGTGCCGGTAAAATATTCTGCAAACGGAACAACAGCTTCACCAGTTAATACAAGCAATACCACAAGCACTCAAAAAGACAAAGCAGTTTTAATGATAGTGCGCGGTTCAAACGGAGAAGAATATTATTCTAAAGTAGATGTTGAAAATGTTGGCGATCCTGTTCAGTGTTCAGATCCTGATCCGACATTAGCAGTAGGTACGTATACTATTGTTGGTTGTTCCGAGCAAGCGCTTTATGCAAAACAATTAATTGTAAAATAATTTTTAGGATCCATACTGTTTTTAAAAAAGAAGCTGCTTGAAAGAGTAGCTTTTTTTATGCAGTATAAATTGATTTGTATTTTGGGATTTGTTTTGCGATACGTTTTCAAAAAGAATGAGATTGGTAATTGAAAACGTTTGCTGTGACTTGTGCGATATTAATTAAACGAATCGAAGTTGCGCCTAGCATGAGGTTTTGGTATATTAGACTTAGGATTATTGCGCGTATAAATTAGTTAGGTGCAAGCGTAAAGGACGACACAACAACCATCGACAGGCAGACAATTTAACAGAAAAAGTAAACCATTTTGACGAGTGACCAACATACAGACCATATCATAAACGGACAACGAGTAAGCCGACACTCTTTGCCGACCCTTCTGTATTTTTTATTTTTTCCCACCGCACTTTTTTTTAATTCAATTTTAGCCAGCCGCACAAATGGCACATTTGGTTTTGCCCGACACACAAGCCGACCCTTCGCAAAACCAAAAGAGCTAAAATTTTCCCACCGCACCGACAGACCATTGACAATAATACGAACACTTTATATATTGAAAAACGAGATACTTAAAAATTTAAAACTATCTTAGCCGACACATTCCGAATTGAAATGAATAAAATAAAAGAAGTGCTTGAAGTCAAAGGAATTAAACAGACTTGGTTGGCTGAACAACTTGGCAAGAGCTATAATATGGTAAACGGCTATGTACAAAACAGACAGCAGCCGAGACTTGAAGTTCTTTATGAAATTGCCAAAATTCTTAATGTGGAAGTAAAAGAGTTATTAGTAGAATTAAAAACAGACAAACAAAAATAATGACCTTCAATAAAATACTCGATAAATACCGTAAAATTTCTTTCTCTGAAAGAGACAAAGGAGATAGATTTGAAAGGCTGATGAAAGCCTATTTACTTACCGACCCAAAGTATGCTTATAAATTTAAGAAAGTTTGGTTGTGGAATGAATTTCCAAGCAAACAAGATTTAGGAGGCAATGACACAGGTATTGATTTAGTTGCATTAACCAATGAAGGCGATTATTGGGCTATACAATGTAAATGCTATCAAGAAGGAACTATCATTGACAAGAAATCAATTGATACTTTTTTCACTACTTCTGGACGTACATTCAAGAATGAAGAATTAAAAACCACTTCATTTTCTTATCGACTTTGGATTGATACCACAGGAAAACCATTTACAAACCATGCAATTGAATCATTCAACAATCAAGGTATTCCATCTGGTCGCTTAGGTTTATACGACCTTGTAAATGCACCTTTAGACTGGGAAAAATTAGACAATGGAATTACTGGAGAAGTAGCAAGAACCAATAAAAAACAATTAAGACCACACCAAACCGAAGCCCTTACAAATACAAATAATCATTTCAAAAATAACGACAGAGGCAAGCTTATAATGGCTTGTGGTACAGGTAAAACATTTAACTCATTACGTATTGCCGAGAATGAAACCAACGGCACAGGCTTAATACTTTTTTTAGTTCCATCCATTGCGTTATTAGGGCAAACTTTAAATGAATGGTATGCAGATGCGTTAGAACCCATCAATGCAATATGTATT
>JBBRYH010000035.1:0-39294 GCA_038237845.1 Bacteroidia bacterium | reverse complement strand
GTATCAATCAATTTTAAATCTAAGTCGCCCACTCCAAAATTGTTGGCCGGTTTTTGAGAGAGTTTATGCAAACTAATAATGACAAGATTAGATTTAGCTAACTTTTTCAGCAAAGTATCTCGTTCTGCTTTTTTTGCTTCTCTACTGATCTGGTAAAAATCAATTGGAGCATAAACACTTAATCGATCCTGAAATTCCTTTTTTTCTGAAACGCCAACTGCGACTGAGGCAATTTTCAGAGTGTCCAATTGAACAAACGGAAGGAGACTATTTTCATTTTTCAAAAGTGTAACCGATTGCTCTGCTATTTCACGACACAAAAAAGTAGAATTAAATGAATTCAAATCCTGAAATAATCCTTTAAGTTTTACAGTTTTCTTTTTGTCAAGTCCACACCATTTCTTCGCCATGAGAATTTTTCTACAACGGAGATCAATTTCATCCTGCGTAATTTCACCTTTCAGGATTGAAGCCTTAATCATCTCAATTGCCTTGGGTACATCTCCCGAAAAAAGTAAAACGTCGTTTCCCGCCAATAGGGCTTTTAAATCTACTTCGCCAGGTTTACTAAAACTACTTACCCCTTTCATGTTCAAAGCATCAGTAAAAACCAATCCCTTAAATCCCAATTGCATTTTTAAAAGTTCCGTAACTACATTTTTGGAAAGTGTCGTTGCTTGGTTAGCAGTTGTGTCATATGCAGGAATATATAAATGAGCCACCATCATACTTCCTAATCCTTGCGCAATTAATTGTTTGAAAGGATATAGTTCCAAAGAATCTAGTCGTTCCTTACTATGCAAAATCACCGGCAAAGTTTTATGCGAATCAGCATCTGTATCTCCATGACCGGGAAAATGTTTTCCGCAAGCTAATACATGATGATCCTGAAGTCCTTTCATATACATGCTTGCCTTATCAGCAACGCGATATTTATCTTCACCGAAAGATCTGGTTCCAATGACAGGATTTGCAGGATTATTATTTACATCGGCAACCGGAGAAAAAGAAACCTGAACTCCAATTCTATTGCATTGAGCCGCCATATCCTCTCCTAACTTATAAATAAGCGAATCATTTTGTAAAGCACCCATTGTCATTTGCCTTGGAAATAAAACGGTGCTGTCAAGTCGCATTGCTAAACCAAACTCTGCATCCATTGCAATCAACAATGGAACTTTGGACATTTTTTGATATTTGTTTGTCAACGATGCTTGGCGAACAGGACCTCCTTGCATAAAAATTAATCCGCCAATCTTATTCAACTTAATCAGATTTGTAATTTCTGCTACGTGTTTTGCATCCTTATTTGAAAATGCTGCAACCATAAATAGCTGACCAATTCGCTCATCGGGAGTCATTTTTTTCATGATAGAATCTACCCAGGAACTTTTATCCTCGTGAAGAAAACCAGGATCAATAACCAGATTTTCATTTTTCACAATGATGAAAGAAGAATCATATCCATTTGCTTCAGGACTCTCCGATAAAATCGGGATTAACAATAAAATAAATAAACTTAAGGAGCGCCAGGACATTTTTTTCATAAATAGAATTCGCAAAATGATCAACGATTAAAAGTATTGACAAAGCAAGTGCCGTTTCCACACTAAAAACGGACTTTTCAACAAATTAACTGTTAATGAATGAGAATAGATCTCCATTTGAAGGAACGTTTCTTCTTATTGTGAGAATGTTGGTTTTGAGGGGATAAGTGAAGAAATTGCAGCTATTATTTGGTAAACAGTTTTGTCTGCAAGTCGGCTATTCAAAATTCAGCTAAATATTTATAAAATACCACCGGCTAAGTAACAGATACCAAGTACCAAAAGTTACCTTTGCATTGAAATTTATCACTCGTAAAAATGCCCGATATCATCAAACTTCTTCCTGATTCCGTTGCCAACCAAATTGCGGCAGGAGAAGTTGTCCAACGACCGGCTTCTGCCGTCAAGGAATTGATGGAAAATGCAGTGGATGCGAAGGCCACCTTGATTAAATTAATTATTAAGGAGGCTGGACGAACACTCATCCAAGTAGTGGATGATGGAACAGGAATGTCCGATACCGATGCTCGTATTTCATTTGAACGTCATGCAACTTCTAAGATCAAATCAGCAGATGATCTTTTCAATTTGCATACGATGGGATTTCGTGGCGAGGCGCTGGCATCCATTGCAGCAATTGCCCATGTTGAATTAAAAACAAAACGTGAAGAAGACGAGACTGGCACAGCAATAATTATCGAAGGAAGTGTTTTCAAATCGCAAGAAGCAGTTGCAATGCCAAGAGGAACTTCCTTCAGCATTAAGAATTTATTTTTTAATGTTCCCGCAAGAAGAAATTTCTTGAAGTCGGATGCCGTTGAATTCAGACACATTGTTGAAGAATTTGAACGTGTTGCACTTGCTCATCCGCAAATTGCATTCTCCCTCCATCATAACGGAATAGAAATCTACAACCTTATCAAGGGAAATCTTCGGCAGCGAATTATTTCGCTCTATGGAAATCCATATAACCAACGTCTGGTTCCAGTTGATGAATCCACTGATATTGTTCGTATCACAGGATTTATCATTAAGCCTGAATTCGCAAAAAGGACAAGAGGTGAACAATATTTCTTTTTGAATAATCGATTTATAAAGAATGGATATTTGCATCATGCGGTTCAAGGCGCATTCGAGCAATTGTTAGCGCATGATAGTTTTCCTGGATATTTTCTTTTTCTCGAAGTAGATCCACATACCATCGATGTAAATATTCATCCTACAAAAACGGAAGTTAAATTTGAAGATGAACGAGCGGTATATGCAATACTTCGATCTTCTGTAAAGCGGGCTTTGGGCCAGTATAACATTACCCCCACTATTGATTTTGAACAGGAAATGAGCATGGAAATTCCCTATAATCAAAAAGGTGTTCCTGTGGCTCCCGGAATTCATGTCAATCCAAATTTCAATCCGTTTTCTACCAATTCTCCAGATACTGCACCAGGGAATTTCGGAGGAAGTTCTTTTTCCCAAAAAGAGAAAAGTGGAAATTCAAATTGGCAGGAAATGTTTCGAACACATGTTCAAAATGACATTCATCCTAATGCTAATGCGATTCCAGGATTAGAGGAGCAACAAGTATTACACAGCGATCTCGAAACTGAACAACCCGACAAATCGGGATCCAACATCTGGCAATTACACGAACGTTATATTCTAACTCCAATAAAGTCAGGCATACTCGTCATCGATCAGCAACGCGCACACGAAAGAATTTTATTTGAAAGATATCAATTGGCTATCGAAAAAAAATCAGCAAGTGTTCAGCAATTACTTTTTCCAGAAACCATTGAGTTTTCTCCTGCAGATACTGCGTTGATGTCAACTATGCTCGAAAACTTTAATGCATTAGGATTTGACATTCGTTCATTTGGAAATAACACCTATGTAGTTCATGGAATTCCAGCAGGAACTGAAGAACATAGTTGTACTTCTTTACTCGAAGGCATTTTAGAAACCTTTAAGCAGAATGAACAGGAATTGCATCTCGCTCCTACAGAAAATATTGCGCGTTCAATGGCAAAACAAGCTGCGATAAAAGCAGGTCGTTCACTTTCAATATTGGAAATGCGTGCTTTAATTGATGAATTATTTGCATGTGAACTTCCAACACACGGAGCGGATGGAAAACCAACTTTCATCAATTTTCCAATTGAGGAATTAGACAAACGATTCAAGCGATGAATTATCAACGTTTTCGACCGACGACTCAAAATAGAATGCCTCCGGGTGTTTTGAATATGATCGTTTTGAATGTCATCATGTTTGTTGTAAAATTTATTGCGGCAAATAAATTTATTGATTTAGATATTTTGCTCGGATTACATCATCCTTTTTCTCCTGACTTTCATTTTTATCAATATATCACCAGCATGTTTATGCATGCCGATTTCTCGCATATTTTATTCAACATGTTCGGACTTTGGATCTTCGGACATATGCTTGAAAATGCTTACGGAACAAAAAGATTTCTGATTTTCTATCTTGTTTCTGGCGTCGGAGCTTCACTGATTTATCAAATTTGGGGTTCTATTAATCAATACAATCATCTGGTCGGTGATGTCCCCGGAATAATTGAAGCACTTAAAGTTTATCCGCCTGTCAATTATTTAATTGGTGCTTCAGGAGCCGTATTCGGAGTTCTAATGGGCGCTGCCTTGCTTTTTCCGAATACAGAAATGTATATGATGTTCATTCCGATTCCAGTGAAATTAAAATGGCTCGCCGTTTTTTATGGAGGAGCAGAATTATATCGAGGCATTCAGCAATCCTCGGGCGACAATGTGGCTCATTTTGCACATATAGGAGGAATGATTTTTGGCTTCATACTTGTAAAGATTTATTCAAGAAATAAAAATCATTTTTATTAGTTATGAGTTTTTCGCGCGATATAAAAGGATGGTTAGGCGGAATGTATGGTCCGCTCATTCTTTTGATTTTAATTAATGTAGTCGTTTTTCTAACCCTCAATATTTATTTGAATATTGCTGAAGTTAGTGGAAGTAGCAATGCCTTTGATTCACTTTCGAATCTTATCGATCTTCCTTCTAATTTCTCTGTTTTAGCTACACGTTTCTGGACTCCATTTACTTACATGTTTGTGCATTATGGTCTGGGCCATATTTTTTCAAATATGCTTTGGCTTTATTTTCTTGGACGTGTTTATTGCGAATTGTTGGGGAAATCAAGAATTACATTGACCTATATTATCGGTGGAATTGCTGGAGCATTATTCTATCTCGTTTTTTACAATTTACTTCCTCATAAAATTGATGCCGAATTAAAAGGAGCATCTGCTGGAGTAATGGCCGTCATTGTTACAGTTGCTGCATATAGTCCAGATTACATGCTGCATATGCGGTTTATCATTGTGAATTTTAGTATTCGTTTGAAATGGATTGCTCTCATTGCATTTTTGCTTACTTCTGTTATTGATTTTTCAGGTAATATGGGCGGAAAACTTTCTCATATCGGTGGGGCAATATTTGGAATTATTTATGGCACACAGCTAAGACACGGAAAAAATTTCATGGAGAGTTTCAGCAATTTGTTCAAACGCAAAAACAAAAATCTTCGTGTAGAACATTCTCGTTCGCGTCATGTGGATGATGAAGCTTATAATTCGAATAAATTAAGCGTGCGCAAACAAGTCGATGAAATTCTAGATAAAATTTCGCGATCTGGTTACGACAGCCTTTCCAAGGAAGAGAAAAATTTTCTGCAAAAAAATCACGATAAGTTTTAGAAGCATTTTAGTAACCCTAATCATTGACAGAAGAAGTTTTAGATAATCCCGTTTCTATTACCAAGAATAAATTAGGCTGGTTTAGCAGAATTGTTCTTTGGTTGAATTGGTTTGCGATCATCGGACTTGTTCTTTCCTTCATTTCGCCATTTATAAGTCCTGCAGTATTTTGGCCTTTAGCTTTTTTCGGCTTAACGCAACCTGCATTTGTATTGGTAAACCTTCTGTTTCTACTTTGGTGGTGTTTTCGTTGGGAGAAAAAAGCATTTTATTCATTAGCCATTTTATTAATTACCATTCCTCATGATCTTCGTCAATTACGATTTTCTTCCTCTTCAATTGAGAAACATTCCTCTTCTGCCTTTACAGTAATGAGTTATAATGTCAAACTCTTCGATCTTTATAATTGGTCCGGAAATAAACAAACACGTTCAAAGATTTTTAAAATGATCAAAAATGAAAATCCGGATTTGTTAAGTTTGCAGGAATTTTTTAATCAGGACTCAGGAGCATTTAGAAATTTGGATTCCTTAAAAAAATTATTGCACCTCCCCTACGCTCATGTAGAATATACTATTTCATTGCATAAAGATGATCATTGGGGTGTCGTTACCTTTTCGAAATTTCCTATTGTAAATCAAGGAAAAATCGTTTTTAACAATCGAAATAATAATATCTGCATTTATACTGATCTTATAATTAACAAAGACACGGTTCGGGTTTATAATATGCATTTGCAATCTGTAAGTTTTGGCTATGCAGATTATAAATTCTTAAATAATGTCGCTAATGGAGAAGATGCTGACTCAGAAGTTGAGAGTTCCAAAAATATATTACGAAGAATGAAACGTGCTTATATAAAACGTTCTCGTCAGGCCGAATCAATTGCCCAACACATTGCTACTTGTCCTTATCCTGTTATCGTATGCGGAGATTTCAACGACACTCCTGTCTCGTATACCTATCAAACCATTTCTTCCGGACTTCAAGATGCATATATGGAAAGTGGAAATGGATTTGGTAAAACATTTTTGAATCCGTTACCAATCCCTAGAATAGATTACATTTTTCATTCTGAAAAATTTAAATCATGGGACTTCATAGTCATCCCCGATAAAAACTTATCTGATCATTATCCAGTGAAATGCAGAATGGTTTTGAAATGATTTTTTGCAAAATCCAATCATTACCATGTTGAATGATATAATCCAGTTAAAAGGTCAATCTCTCCACTTATTAAATAGCTTAGTTCCTGAAGATAAATTGAAGTAACTTTCTAAAATGAAAAAAATCCTACTCCCTATTCTATTTTCAATTTTTAGCACAGCCCTATATTCACAATGGAATACGTTGACACTTAATTCTTCAAATACACTTACCCATTGTACATTTCCAACAGACGATACTGGCTATGTAACCTCAGGAAAAATATACAGAACATTCAATGGTGGATTAAATTTTGATAGTATTTCGGTTCCAACAATGGGACAATACAACAATATCAATTTCCGTAAAGGATTGGATGGTGTGGTTTGTGGATATATGTTACCAAGTGGCCCTGGGATTTTCAGAACTTTAAATGCAGGTCAAACTTGGGTAAATATCACTGCAACGAATGCTGTTGGAACTCCACTTGATGTTCGATTTGCGGATGCAATTCATGGAACTTGTCTTACATCTGCTCCTGGCCTTTTAAATACAGCCAATGCTGGACTAACCTGGGATACAGTGACCTTTGGTTATGATTATTTCAACTCTTTAGATTATCCAACCACTACTACTGGATATGTTGGAGGTTTCGATGGCACCTTTAATTATAGTGGGGTAATTTGCAAAACAACTGATGCCGGAGTAACATGGAATGTCATCAATAATTTTAACGAGTCAAATACAGATATTTTACAATTACAATTTGTAAACGCTGATACAGGATTCTTAAGTCTTACAACATATACTCAACCTGCACGATTCCTTCGAACCAGAGATGGAGCAGTCTCTTTTGACACTGTATATTTTAACAACGGACAAATTTCAAAATTTGCTTTCTCCGATTATATGCATGGATTTATAGTAAATGATTCAGGAAGTATTTACAGAACTACGGATGCAGGTGTTACTTGGTCGTTGGATCATCTTCACTACATTTCACTGGCTGACATAAACTCAACGTCCAACTTTGCATATTCAGTTGGTTCAGCAGGTTATATAATAAAAAGAAATATTTTATCTGGAATTTCATTTTTTCAAAACAACAGTCAAATAAATGTTTTTCCAAATCCTGGTGATAACAAAGTTACAATACAACTTTCATTCGGTACAGAAGTGGTTTCCGTTTCTGCGATTGACATTACGGGAAGAAATTGTGGAAATATTTCTTTTGAAAATGAAAGTGAAAATAAAATCGTTCTTGACACACATTCACTTGACAATGGCTTTTATATTTTGGAGGTCGTTACCAAAAATGAAATCTTGAAAGTGAAATTTGAAATGTCGAGATAGTTCAACTTTTTTCGGAAACATATACCCAACAAAACTACGTTGGCAATATAGCTGGCCTTTGCGTTATCTCATGATAACAAATCACATCACCTTTGCAGAAATAATGAGTGACAAGGCTTTTGCGAGATGAATTTTCGTTGATGACAGGCTCTCCACCGTGAAGAATGTTGGCATGCCAAACTAGTAAATCTCCTTTTTTAGCAAGAAATATATCTTTTTCAAATTTTTTCTCTGAAACAATCTCAGCAATTTTCTTTTCATAATTGCCATATAAATCATCCCCTACAGAGAGCATAGAACTACTATGGGGAAAATTTTCACCCATTATATATGGCAATTTCTGAGAACCAGGATAATAATGCAATGGTCCGCTGTCAAGTGAAATATCTTCCAATGCCATCCAAGTAGCAATTAAATAACCCTGCGGTTCAGTCGTCATGTGAATACTGTCCGAATGTGTTTTTTGCTTGCTGCCTTTGAAAAATGAAATAGTTTGGAAAGGCAACACTTCTCTTCCTAAAGTAAAACTCAGAAAATCATGTAATAAACTATCATTAATCACTTGCTTAATTTTTTCTGATTTTTTCCAGGCATTCATCACACGTGTATTCGTATAATCTTGCTCAATTTCACCAGAAGCAAGTAATTTTTTCTGCTCTTCATTAATTCCATCACAGAGATCCGAATTAACAAATCCTTTTAAAATCATATAGCCTTTATCTGGCCATTTCAATAACTCCTCTTGCCATTGTTCAGGAAATTTCGCGAGACTTTTATTCCCTTGAAGTTCCTGAATTGCATTTTCTTTATCTAACCAAGGAATTTCTAAACCAGGGTTAGAAATGTCTTTGTGCGAAACCGAGCCCAAAATACTTTTTGAAATACCATATCGCGCGTATAATGGCTTATTTGCTTTCAAACTTCTATAATGCAATACATTATTTAAAACATGCAGAATGCGCAGTCGTCTTAGTGTAGACCAATATTGCTTTAGGATTGACATATGACTTCAAAGATATTCAGAAGTATCCCATGGTGGAAAAGTATTTCTATTTGGTTGTTACCAAAGGCTTATTTTGAATAAAAATCCCCCGAAAACTCCTATTTTTGCACTCGATTCAGAGTTAAAAAATATAAAGCATTCCGATATATGTCACAGGTTGAACTCATCATGCCAAAAATGGGCGAAAGTGTCGCCGAAGCCACTATCATTAAATGGTTAAAAAACGAAGGCGACAAAATTGCTTTGGATGAACCAATTCTGGAAATTGCGACGGACAAAGTCGATAGCGAAATTCCTTCTCCGTTTGAAGGCATTTTATCTAAAAAATTATTTAATGAAGGTGATGTTGTTCAAGTAGGCAAAGCGGTTGCTTTAATTTCAACAGGAGCATCAGCAACCACCACAACTTCCAACCCAACACCTCCGGTTGAAGAACCACAAAAGGAAGTTGTTCAAGCGATAAATGCACCTTTAGTAAATACTACTTCCCCTACAGTTAATTCAACTGAAACAAAAGCGAGTGAATCTTCTCGTTTTTATTCTCCCTTGGTTCGGAATATAGCAAAACAAGAAGGAGTAACTACAATAGAGTTAGAAAGTATTCAAGGAACAGGAGCACAAGGACGTATTACAAAAAATGACATCCTTAATTTCCTTCCGAATAAAGGAAAAGTTCAAATTCAAAAACCTGTTGTTGAAACAGTAGTTTCTACCAATGGAAATGTGGCGACTCCAAAGTCAGAACCTTCAGTGATTCAAGCACCAAAAGTAACTTTGATGAATGGGGATGAAATTGTAGAAATGGATCGTATGCGTAAACTTATTGCCGAGCACATGGTGATGAGTAAACACGTTTCACCACACGTAACTTCCTATGTAGAAGCTGATGTAACCAATATGGTGCAATGGCGTGAACGCGTAAAAGGACCATTTGAGAAACGCGAAAATGAAAAACTAACTTTCACTCCTCTGTTCGTTGAAGCAATCGTAAAAGCTATTAAGGATTTTCCAATGATCAACATTTCTGTTGACGGAACAAAAATCATCATTCGTAAAAATATTAATATCGGAATGGCAGCGGCATTGCCTTCTGGAAATCTTATTGTACCTGTCATAAAGAATGCAGATCGAATGAATTTATTTGGTTTGACAAAAGCAGTCAATGATCTTGCAAATCGTGCAAGAACAGGGAAATTATCTCCTGACGATATTCAAGGTGGTACTTATACACTTACAAATGTCGGATCATTTGGAAATGCGATGGGAACACCAATTATCAATCAACCGCAGGTAGCGATTATGGCAGTTGGTGCAATTAAGAAAAAGCCAGCGGTTATCGAAACTCCTTCTGGTGACACCATAGGCATACGTCATATGATGTTTTTATCCCATTCTTATGATCATCGTGTGGTTGATGGCTCTCTAGGTGGAAAATTCTTAAGAAGAGTTGCTGATTATTTAGAACAATGGGATGTTACTCGTGAGATTTAACAGAATTCCGTGAAGGCTAATGGAACTGACGAACTATTTTAGCTTAAATATTCCTTAACTTGCAAGTCATAATTAATATTATCGCTTGTCATACAGTTCTAATTTCTGTCTTCATGAAAAATAAAGTATTCATCCCCCTTACTTTAGTTATTCTAATATTTACTTCATCTTTTTCAGGCGTTCCAAAAGGGGCCAGACCGAAAATTGTGAAAGGTGATAGCTATTTTTCGCAAGATGATTTTGTTGAAGCCATAATTCCCTATCAGGAAGCATTTAAACTTGATCCAACAAATGCAAATCTTGCATTTAAAATTGGAGTGTGTTGTTTGAATATTTCAAGTCAAAAACACAATGCTGAAAATTATCTTTTCATGGCTTCAAATAATGCAACAGATCATTATAAATCCGCAAGTATAAAAGAAAAGCAAGCACCTATTGCAGCATTTTATTACTATGGGCAAGCTTTGCATTTCAACAATAAATTTGATGAAGCAATTTCATCTTTTGAAAAATATAAAGCCTTTGTTGACCCTGCGGAAACTTCCATTATCGAGGATGTTAACCTTCGTATTACTTGGGCTAAAAATGGAAAAATGATGGTATCAAGTCCTGTAAATATTAAGGTTGAAAACGTAGGCGATGGTGTAAATACAGCATATCCAGAATATGCTCCGGTAATTTCTGCTGATGAGCAAACCTTGAGTTTCACTACTCGTCGACCAACAAATACAGGCGGTCAGATTGATCCTCGTGACGGAATGTATTTTGAAGATATTTATATCAGTACAAAAAATGCTGAAGGAAAATGGGCTGCAGCGGTTCCAATGGGAAATAATATTAATACTGCCGGTCATGAAGCAACAATTTCATTAAGTGCAGATGGACAAAAATTGCTTATTTATAAAGATGACGCGGGTGATGGCAACATTTATAGCTCTCAATTAATGGGAAGCAATTGGATGACTCCAAAAAAACTTACGGATAATGTAAATACCAAGTCGTACGAACCAAGTGCATGTATTACATCCGACGGAAACACACTTTATTTTACAAGTGATATGCCCGGTGGATTTGGAGGTAAAGATCTTTACATCTCAAAATTATTACCCAATGGTGAATGGTCAAAACCTACAAACATGGGTCCGAAAATCAATTCAAAATTTGATGAAGATGCCCCTGCAATTCTTGCAGATGGGTTGACATTATATTTTGCTTCAAATGGTGAAAAATCAATGGGAGGTTATGATATTGTTTTTTCAATTTATTCTGAAGAATCAGGATGGTGTGATCCTATTAATGTTGGTTATCCTGTAAATTCAACAGAAGATGATTTATTCTTTGTTCCAACACCAGATGATAAACATGCTTATTATTCAAGCGCATCTTCTATTGGCGGAAAAGGTGAAAAGGATATTTGCTATTTAACATTCCCTGAAAAACAGGAAACAAAATTAACTGTCCTTGAAGGTGAAATAACTTCCATTTTCGGAGGAGTTCCTGAAAACACAGTGATCACAGTAACGGATGTTATTACGGGAGATATTATGGGAACTTATATTCCGAATAGTATCACTGGTCACTATGTAATTGTATTACCTCCCGGCAGAAATTATAGTATTTCATATGAAGCAACAGATTTTCTTTATCAATCCGATAACCTGAATGTCTCCGACAGTGTGGCCTTTCAGTTGATTGATCGTCCTGTTGAATTGGAACCCTTACGTGTAGGACAGAAAATGGTAGTGCGCAATATCTTTTTTGATTCTGGAAAATCCGTTTTAAAACCTGAGTCGAAAACTGAATTGGACAAACTAGTTGATCTAATGACCAAACATCCATTATTAATTGTTGAAATTTCTGGTCATACAGATGCGAGTGGTGGTGATGATTTAAATCAAAAGCTTTCCGAAAAAAGAGCACAATCTGTTGCAGACTATCTCATCGCAAATGGAATTGACAAAGGAAGATTAAAAACAATCGGCTATGGTGAATCAAAACCAATTGCAGTAAACTACAACAAGAATGGCTCTGCAAATAAACAAGGAATGGCTTTGAATCGCAGATTTGAGTTCACAATTC
This sequence comes from Bacteroidia bacterium, assembly GCA_038237845.1. Taxonomy (GTDB): domain Bacteria; phylum Bacteroidota; class Bacteroidia; order Palsa-965; family Palsa-965. The sequence continues at coordinate 26,927 of JBBRYH010000035.1, read as the reverse complement.
TAAGTGTTGATGGCAAAATTGCCGATTATGTTGAACCGATAAAGGTTCCTGAAAATCTCCAGAATAAAGGAGGGAAATAAACAAAAAATTACTTTCATGAGCCTGAATCATTCCAATTGATTCAGGCTTTTTTTGTACATTAGTATGGAATAATACCAAAGAAAATGAGGTCTCTACGCATCATTTTATCTCTGGCGGTTGGATTGTTTTTTGTTCAAACCGCATTTGCTAAATTATCTTCTGTCGACCGCAAACTCGCGCGTAAAGCCGAATCGCACTACGAATTTTCAGAGTACGATGAAGCCTTACCAATTTTCCTCAAACTGCTTCGAAGTAATCCTGATAATGCAACATTCAATTATCACGCTGGAATTTGCTTTTACTACTCCTCTACCTCCAAACCACTTAGTGTTCCTTATTTTGAACGGGCACTCAAATTACCAGGAATGGAAAAAACAGCAGATCTATATTTACATGCTGGTCTTGCCTATTTATCTGTAAATCGTTTTGAAGACGCAAATTCCTGCTTTCACTTGTTTCGATCAAAAGCCGACAATAGCTACGATCCAACTGTGGCTGACCGATTTATTGCGTGTTGTGAAAATGGAATAAAATTTTGGTCAAACCCTCATCGTGCACGAATTCGTAATCTAGGCAAAAATGTAAATTCTGCTTATCCTGATTATGCTCCTGTTTTAACAAAAGACGAATCTCAATTACTCTTTACTTCTAAACGACCAGGTACAACAGGAGGCAGAAAAGATGAAAATGGATATTATTACGAAGATATATATCAATCAAAAAATCTGAATTCGCATAAATGGAGTGGATCAGGAAAATATGATTCTACTTTTTTAGCTCCTAAATTCGGACCCTTTCGTTTCTTTTTCGGACGTGCTGAAAATGTTTCTGAAATAAATACAAATGACCATGATGGATCAATTGCCGTTTCATCATCCAATAATGATTTATTTATTTTTCGTTATGGTGATATTTGGAAGGCTGGTTGGACGGGTACACGATGGGAAAAACCAAAGAAAATGCATAAAGGAATCGATGCAAAATCTAGTGTTGAACCAAGTTTGTGCTTTTCTCCAGATGAAAATGTGTTATACTTTGTGAGCGATCGTAAAGGTGGCTATGGTGGAAAAGATTTATGGATGTCAAGAAAAAATGGTGATGGGACTTGGGCTGATCCTGAAAACCTTGGACCAAGAATTAATTCATCTTTAGACGAAGATGCCCCTTATATCACCCATGATGGTAATCAATTATACTTTTCTTCCCAAGGTCACAATTCGATGGGTGGATTCGATGTGTTTAAATGTGGCTTAGATAAAGATGGTTCATGGCTGGCACCAGAAAATTTAGGTGCGCCAATAAATAATGGTGGTGATGATATTTTCTACACACCAGATGAATCAGGAACTTTTGCATACTATTCTTCACTCAATCGTTATGATGAAGGCGACCTCGATCTTTATTCGGTCATGTATTATCCTGAAGTAATACAAAGTGCTAAACTTAGAATTGCAAAAAATATTTTATCAGATGGAAGTAACATTCATCTTACTATGAAGAATCCAATTTCCGGATCAGAAAGTCAATATGATTTGCATCCTGGGGATAGTCTTATTTATAATTATGTTTCAGGACAGGAAGTTATTTTTACAATGAAAACAGAAGGTTACCAAACAGGAATAGATACAGTTCATTTTGCATCTGGACCCTATGATTATTGTCTTCAGAATTTTTCGCTTCAGGAAAAATCAGAAAATGCATTGACGTTAAAACTAAACACGTTTTCTTTTGATATTGATTATGCCGTTGATGCGGATACGCTGTTGGATCAATTAGCTGATAGAAAAAAAGCAAGAGAACTATTTCTAGCCCAATTAACAGATGTAAACCAAGTTTATACCGCTTGGAAAAAATCCTCAGAGCAAATTGCACTTTCTAAAAATGGATCAATTGAACTAGCTACAATGAACAAGAATATTTTTGATCCAGATTTTCTTTTACAAATGAATTCAGGATCCATTTATAGCGCACCACCTGTACTTTTTGAATTCGATGAATCATTTATCAGAGATGATATGAAAAACCAGTTGGATGAAATTGCCAATTTGCTCAAAAAGGATCGAACACTAAAAATTCAAATTGATGGGCATGCTGATAATAAAGGAAATTCGGACTATAACTTGGCTTTGTCCAAAAGAAGAGCCCAGGCAGTCAAGAACTATCTCATTATCAATGGCATTACTGCTGACCGACTGCTCGTAATTGCTGAGGGGGACAAATCACCTATTGCTCCAAACACAGATGAACATGGCGACGATAATCCTCAAGGAAGGAGCTTGAACCGTAGGGTAGAATTATCACTCATCAGAAAACCTTAGTATTCTATCGAAGGAAACCGTTAAATAATCGCAAAATTCAACAGAAAGGATTATTTTTGTGCCCTGATCGGAAAAAGGTCTCAATTTTGCATAATTCCCTATGATGTTAAAGCGTCTTTTTTTGTTTTTCTCACTTATCGGCTTGAGCGTAGCTTTAAAGGCACAAATTCAACCAGTCCCTGGAAACTACTATGATAATATGCTTCAGGGCAACCAGTTAATGGAAGAAAACAACTGGCTCATTGCAATTACATTTTTTAATGAAGCTTATAAAATTGATTCTACGAACGCCAATATCAATTTCAAACTAGGTGTTTGTTATTTAAACACAGCTTCCGACAAACAACAAGCACTTCGTTTCCTTAGAATTGCATCCGCTGGAATTTCTCGTAATTATGATCCGTACGATACGCACGGGAAGAAGGCACCTGAGAATACCTATTATTATTTGGCTCAAGCTTATCACTACAATTACAAATTTGATTCAGCCATACAATTTTTTGAATCCTATAGATCTTTATTAGGATCACATGATCCATCCATGACTGCTGATATTGATATGCGAATCAATTGGGCAACCAATGCAAAAGAATTTTTAGCCTCTCCACTCCCTGTTACAATTGTAAATATGGGCGATAGTATTAATTCGCCTTTACCTGATTACAGTCCTGTAATGACGGTCGATGAAAACACCATCATTTTTACTTCACGCCGTTTTGGTGAAAAAGGTATAGATGGAGAATGTTACGAGGACATTTTATATTCCGAAAAAAAGGAAGATGGAACTTGGACGGAAGCACATCCTATAAGTCCATATATCAATACCATCACCAACGAAGCTTCCATTTCTCTTTCTACAGATGGAAATCTTCTATTTATTTATCGTGATGATAATGGTGGAGATATTTACACTTCAAGTCTTCAGAATGGCGCTTGGGTATCTCCAATCCCAATGGGTGGAGAAATCAATACCAAGAATTGGGAAACACATGCATGTTTATCGGCCGATGGAAACACTTTGTATTTCGTAAGTAATAGACCAGGTGGCTTTGGTGGACGTGATATTTATCGTTGTGTTCGACTCCCAACAGGAAATTGGTCAAAGGCATTAAATCTTGGACCAACAATCAACACAGCAGCTGATGAAGATGGCCCATTTATTCACCCCGATCAGAGAACACTTTATTTTTCTTCCAAAGGTCATAAATCAATGGGTGGTTTTGATATTTTCTTTACCGCCAAGAATGATTCCGGAATGTGGACAGAACCAATTAACCTTGGTTACCCAATTAATACCCCTGATGATGATATTTTCTTCATGACTTCACCAGATGGAAAACGTGCTTATTTGTCTTCAGTTCGTGAAGGTGGATATGGTGACAAAGACATTTACATGGCTAACCTAGAGCAACCAAAATCTCAAGGGTTAACACTTTTAAAAGGAAGAATTTACAATGCAGATGGTACTCCATTGAAACAGAAAATTGACATCATTGTTACTAATAATACGGATGGTCAATTAAACGGAAACTACAAACCAAATAGAAACGGAAATTTTACAATCATTCTTAATCCGGGAAATACCTATCAAATCTCTTATTTAGTTAACGACAAAGAATTCTCAAATGAAATCATTGATGTTCCATTAGGTTCCGAATTTGAAGTAATCGAAAGAGCAATTGACCTACGTGATCTAATTCTTGGTAAAGTCGGTATCGATGTTCCTGTTGATACTGTTAAACCTAAAATAAGAACACTTCCTGGAGATAGTTTGCCGGTTTCTAATGTCCGTCCTAAAGATTGGAAAGCTCAGCTTACTTCAACGCATAATATGAGTTTCACGATGTTCTTTAAATATAACATCTCTGAAATTGACTTAAATGACGCCGATTTTAAAACTTTCATTGATAGTTGTGTTGCGCACATTAATGCCTACGGTGAAATTAATTTCCGAATAACTGCAGCTGCCTCACAAGTTCCAACGAAGAAGTTTAAAACCAACAAGGACCTTTCTATCGACAGGGCTGAAAAAGCAAAAAATCAGGTAATCAAAGCATTGGTAGCCAAAGGTGTGGATATGAACAAGGTACATTGGGTAAAAGTTAATGCTTATGTATTAGGTCCTCAATACAAGACTGATTTCCAGAAAAATAAGACCATTTATGAGAAGTATCAATACGTCAAAATAAGAGGTTATTGAGTCTATTAAAAATCTTTTAAAAAAGGCGAATTGTTAATAGTTCGCCTTTTTTTGTGGGCCTAATTATCATTGGCAAAACGGCTATATTTTCTTATTTTTACCAACCTTGTTCCAATTTGGAGCAATATTTGTAAATTCTCCTGAAACAAACCCTTAGGCAGTGAAAACAGTGAAGTTGTTCTGTGCTTTCATTTTGTTAGTAAGCTCGTTGGGCTTATCTGCACAGAATCCTAAAGGAATTCCTGATGAAGGTCTTGCCGATGAACATTATTCACATGGCAATTTCATTATGGCTTTGCCCATTTATTTGGCGCTTGTAAAAAAAGACTACACCGATTATCGTCTGAATTTCAGAACAGGAATGTGCTATTTACGAACCAATGGACACAAATCTGAAGCCATTAAATATTTCGCGTATTGTACAAAATCACCAAAAGTGGAAAATGATTCATGGCTGTATTTAGGTAGAGCCTATCAATTTGCGATGAAATTTGACGATGCAATAAAAGCTTACAACACTTATAAATTAAAAGCGGAAGCAAAAGACAAAGCGGAAGCTGATCATTTTATTGAACAATGTAATAGCGGTAAAATTCTTGTTGCCAATCCCACCGATGTAACCTTCACTGATCTTGGAAAAGAAGTTAATTCTGAATTCCCTGATTATTATCCCTTCGTTACACAAGATGAGTCAATGCTAGTGTTTACTTCTCGTAGAAAAGGAAACGTTGGTGCTACTACAGTTGAAATGGATGGATATTACGCTTCAGATATCTGGGTTTCAAAATCACTCAACGGTGTTTTCCAAAAATCAAAAGGTGCTGGTCCGGGTGTTAATGGAAATTTTGATGAACAGTGTACCGGACTTTCTGCAGACGGTAAACTCATGACCGTGTACGTAGATAATATCACAGATCTTGGAGATATTTATTTTACGGATTATAAAGCTTCCTTTGATAAAATTGAAAAATTCGGTGCGCCTATTAATGATGGTTATGAAACTGCAGGTTCGCTCGCCCCTGATGGAAACAGTATTTTTTTCGCTAGTAAAAGATCTGGCGGGCAAGGAGGAACAGATATTTATATGTGTAGGAAATTACCAAATTTAAAATGGGGATTACCAATTAATATTGGCATTTTAAATACACAATACAATGAAGATTTTCCATTTATAGCGCCTGATGGAAAAACATTGTATTTTTCCAGTGAAGGGCATAACAGCATGGGTGGATTTGATTTGTTCTACTCCATTTGGGATCAGGAAAACAACACATGGTCACAACCTAAAAATGTTGGATATCCTGTTAATTCAACTGAAGATGATTTGACAATTAGTTTTACTGAAAACAATCGCGTAGCATATATCAGTAGTGATCGTGAAGGTGGGCAAGGCGACATGGATATTTGGCGAATTGTTTTTAATGAAGTACAGGCGAGTTCATTTACCATGGTGACTGGTGATATTCTTGGTGGAGATGCTTCCTTGAATAAAGCAGATTTATTTATTCAGGTTACCAATGCCGCAACGCAAGAAGATTTCGGAAGTTATCGACCAAGTCCGACTACAGGAAAATATGTATTGGCTTTACCTCCCGGAAAATATATTATGACCGTCGAAGCTCCCGGATACAAAACATATATTGAAACAGTAAATGTTTTTGATATCGGTCCACAAGGCGAAATGACGAAGGATATTTTATTGGTGAAATCACCATAGTGGGATCTGGTAATCTGGTAATCTGGTAATCTGGTAATTTACTAGATTACCAGATTCTTCTAAGCTTTCTCTTCCCAGATTTGTACAAGATTCACAATCACTTCCACTGCTTTTTCCATATCCTGAACTGAAACCCATTCTTGTCTTGAATGAAATGCGTGTTCACCTGCAAAAATATTTGGACAAGGCAATCCCATAAAACTTAAACGAGATCCATCTGTTCCACCACGTATACTTGAACAATGCGGTGCAATACTGGAACGTTTTATTGCTTCGATTGCATAATCGACCACTTGTGGATATTTGTCAAGCATCACTTTCATATTCCGATATTGTTCTTTTACCAAAAGTGTGTATGTTGATTTCGGATAACATTTCATCGCTTCAACAATAGTTTCACGAAGTAGATTTTCTTTATGACGTAATCCTTCATCGGAAAAATCTCTAAGAATAAAATTTGTTGTGGTTTGTTCAAGAGTTCCAGAAACAGACATCGGATGAATAAATCCTTCTTTATCAGAAGTTGTTTCAGGCGTAAATTTATCTTTAGGTAAACGATCTAATATCTGCGCTGTAATTTTCAAAGCATTTTCCATTTTGCCTTTTGCAAAACCTGGATGTGTAGAAACTCCCGTAACTACTAAGGTTGCGCCATCAGCTGAAAAAGTCTCATTTTCCAAATGGCCAAGGGATTCACCATCCATGGTATATCCGAATTCAGCACCTAATTTTTTCATGTCGACTTTATCTACTCCTCGACCAATCTCTTCATCAGGCGTAAATAGAATTCTGATTTTTCCATGTTTTATTTCTGGATGTTGAATTAAATAATTTGCTGCATCCATAATTTCAGCAAGTCCAGATTTATTATCAGCTCCCAATAAAGTAGTTCCATCAGAAGTAACAATATCATTACCAATTTGATTTTTCAAATCTGCGTGATCCGCAAATCGAATAACCTGATTAGAATCGCCAAGCAAAACAATATCTTTTCCTGCATAATTTTTATGAACTTGTGGCTTCACATCTTTTCCGCTGCAATCTGGAGAGGTATCCATATGTGAACAAAAACAAATAACAGGAACTTTTTTATCAGTAGTTGCTGGAATCGTTGCATAAACGTAACCCCACTCATCCATATGCGCGTCAGTAATTCCGATGGCAAGCAATTCTTCTACGAGAACTTTACCAAGATTTTTTTGTTTTTCTGTGGAAGGAACTGTGGGAGAATTAGGATCTGATTGGGTATCAATTTTTACATAGCGAAGAAAACGCTCAAGTACTGTATGGTTTATTTTAGTTGTTGTCATGCCTTAAAGTTACACATGGGATTGATATTGCCAAGTAAAGTGGGTGTAGAATTTAACAATACATGCTTATTTCCTTGTGGAATGAAGTATCGAGCAGATTATATTTGTTTATGGAATTAGAACAATTAAAATACCCTGTAGGTAAATGGATAAAACCAACGGACTTCAATCCAAAAGCAATCATAGAACAGATCCAAATTATCCGAGAATTTCCGGCTAAGATAATTTCAAAAGCAAATTCATTTTCAGAAAAACAACTGGAAGAAACTTATCGTTCGGGTGGCTGGACAGCTAGACAGGTCATTCATCATTGTGCAGATTCTCATATGAATGCATTTATCCGTTTCAAATTAGCATTGACAGAGGATTTGCCAACCATCAAACCTTATGCAGAAGCCGCATGGGCAGAATTGGTTGATGCAAAACATTTACCGCTTAATTCATCACTTCAAATTCTAGAAGGACTTCATTTCCGTTGGTCTACCCTACTTGATGGAATACAAGAAAAAGATTGGCATCGTGGTTTTATTCACCCCGAACACGGACATGAATTAAAATTATATGAAGTGGTTTCGCTCTATAGTTGGCATTGTCGTCATCATTATGGACATCTTGAAATTATATGAAAATAATTCTTTGATTGGTGTACTTTACCACAATCAATTCATTCTCATTATCTTTGGATGTTATGAAAAAAATAATTTTTCTACTTTGTTTTTCAGGAGTATTTGTGGCTTGTACCTCAGATCCAAAAACGGATATTAATTCAGATAGTACACTTGATTCTGCAGGGACACAAAATACTAACGTAGATACTTTCACAATTGATAGCGCGGGTGTAAAAAGAACCTATTATGATTGCGCAGTGTTGAATAGAAGCATTCCTGCTGATTCTATGCAAAGTACTATTCGAAAGGATCTGGCTCAATTAATTCATTGTGGAATTGATAGTTTCGATTTTTTATACGTCGTGCCAAATCTCTTTCCGGGTTTCGTAAGCGAAAATCATGTTGCAGGTAGAAAAGTCTCTTATGGTGATTTTGTTAAACATGTAAATGAATTTAAATCCACCGAAGCTTACGATCAATTACATATGCGCGTAACAACCTTAGATAGTTTACGCTCCACAAAATTTGATCACTCAAAACTATATACGATGAAACCTACGCTTGGAAAACTTGGATTCACCGAACCAGAATGGGATATGTTTTCCGGTTTTGCGAATAGTTATCCTGTGCCAAAAGGTGGGAAATTTACCTGGGGTGATATGCTAGAAGCATTTGACAAATACAAACCAAGGTAATTTCCAACTTTTTTAAATAGTTAAACATTTTATTAGCAATAATTATTTTAATGAAAATATTTTACATTTTTATTCTTGTTTTGTTCGTTGCCAGCTGCGGAATTCCTTATCCAGAGAATAGCAAAATTAAGGAAGACTATTTCTTAGAAGATTTAGCTAAAATAAATTCAGTTGGATTAATGCAAAACACTTCATCAGCAGAAAGAGATTCATTAATGTCCATTTATAAGAAGGATACAGTAAACGGACTTAAAGAACTTCTAGTGGCAAGCGGAGATTTATTAAAAATAAATGTTGCCTTAAATAATCGAACACTTCAGGAAGTTTATCAAAAAATATGTGATACTATCGGAATGAAATTTCCGGAACTGAAATGCGATGAAGTTCAAACTACTATTCTGCCTTCTAAAGTAGGAGCAAATGACACCGATTGGGTTTTAGTGAAAATTCGTTTTGGCGAAACTTGGTATGAACGACAATTGTATTATGTAGATAATTGGCAAGTGGATGATTTCATTTATCGTTTATTTAATCGCAAACTTGCTGACGAAGGAAAACCGAAACGTATACATCTCGTTTCATACACTTGTTTGTCCTGTGGCAAAAAACAAGATGATTTTATGGGGACAATCGATGTCACTAATTATGGTTTTATAATGCTTACCAAACAACAAGAGGATACTTTAAAAAACATTACCGCACTCGAATTAGAAGATGAAGATCAATTTGCAATGTATACTACTACTCAAATGAAAGAAGGTCTACAGAAGTTCGAGGCAACTGGATTAATTGATCAGGTAGGTCAAAAATGGTATGATCAGGTGAAAACAGATGTCATGCAATCTTCGATATACCAACAAAAAGATTTTTATGATTTTTTTGATACGTTATTTTCCAATACAAGTTTTGATACTTCAAATTCCTATAATCCTTACGAAGAAATTCTTCATTCACTTTCCGTTGTTTCCATGGGAAAATTCAATCCTTCTGCAATTAAAGATGAAGAAACTAGTACCAACAATAGAACAATAGTTTTTAATTACCTAGGCGATGCCTACAAATTTGAAGCAGAACAACGTGGTGCATATTTATCACCTGAAATTATTGATAACGTAAATAAAGCCTTAGATGATCACAATGCCGGTGGAGATTTTTACACCGTGTTAACAGTAGAAAACATTTGCACATTAGTATTTATAGAAAATAAAAATGTTGCAAAAGCTAAAGCTTCAGGATTTTTTCTGGAATTTGAAAAAGGACCTTCGAAAGAAATAAAGCAACGTTGGGAAAGTTCTTTGTAGATTGTTAGGTCACTAAGGCACTCCGCTTGGGCGGAGACTCTAAGAAAAAAAAACGCTTGAAAATTGACAATCCAATTTTCTGCTTACTACTCCCCTTTCACAACCATTTTCGTAAACGTTTTTCCACTTGTTGTATTTACGCGAAGGAAATAAACTCCAGCACTTACATTTGTAAGTTCACCTACTTTAAAATGGTTTTCCGCATTCCCAACTGCAAAAATTTGTTGTTCCAAAATTTGTCCTCCTTGAATATCATAAAGTACAACATTCAAATTCTGACTTTCCATTGAATAAAAAATAAAATCAAGATTATTCGTAAATGGATTTGGAGAAACTCCATATAATTCATCATCACTTCCTAAATTCAAAGGGTTGCCCGACAAATATAAATTAGCTGCGCAAAAATCAGGAATGCCATAACCCAACAAAGAATCCGGAGCTGAAAATTGATTAGAACTTTGCTGAATCGTTTGTAAAATTTGCATGTTTGTAAACGTCGGATGTGCCTGCATCAAACAAGCAACCATTCCACACATAATCGGAGAAGAAAAAGAAGTTCCATTTCCTGTTTGTGTTCCTGTACCAAATGGATCACAAATTACTGCAGCTTGACCTTGTGCTCCTACATCCGGCTTTTGATGACCGAATAAAGTTAATGATCCACGTGAACTGAATCCAGTTACTGCAGCGCTTGCATCCACTGCGGCAATTGTTAAAGCAGAATCAGCATCGGCAGGACAACCAATATAAAACCAAGGGCCACCACCAGAATTCCCGGCACTAACGACAACCGCAATTCCTTTTCTTGCTGCAAAATTTACTGCACGTGAACAAGGTGTTGTATGACCATCCATATCAGCGTAAACATGGTTATTGGATACGTCATCAAATTCATTGTAACCTAAAGAGGAATTTATCACATCTGCTCCTACACTATCGGCAAATTCTGCAGCACTCGACCAATAATATTCCTCAACAAGATTTTCCGTTGGTGCATCTTCGCTTCGAAGCAACCAGAAACTCGCATCAGGTGCTGTTCCTACTAATTGTCCCGGTATATTTCCACCCATGCAGGAAAGTACCATGGAGCCATGATAATTGTCTTCATAAACCGAAGCTTCGTTTGCAACAAAATCCCAAGTCCCTAATATTCTTCCATTCTGAAATAGTGTATCAAAAACAGGAAGAATATTTGCATTATAAAAACCTGCATCAATTACTGCAATCTGCATGCCTTGTCCGCGGAATCCAGCATTATGCAAACAAACACCACCCAACATATCAATCTGATTAAAAGAAGGTCCATAATTGAGCGTTGTGGATGTTACATTACCAATACGATACATACTTTCATCTATTGGTTCTGTTTTCTCTTCCATCTTTGTTGAAGGAGGACCACTATGGCGCAAACCGACATTACCGACATTCGTCACAAAAGGTAAATTTCCTATTGCAGTAATTGCATTCGGATCACTGGTAAATACCACTACTCCATTTAGCCATTTCGATTTTGCATTTACTATTACATTTGGAATTGCCGCAACGGCTGCAACGTAAGAAGGTGTTACGGGCAAATCCAAAGAGTCAATCGCAATTCCATGTGCTGCACGATGCGCTAATGCACGCGGTGATAAATAAACACTAGGATTGCTGATTGTATATGGACCATTTCCTTTATTTGAAAATTGCACCCAGAATTTCGTCGGCGTTTGTCCGAATAAATTTATATTAAAAAAGGAAATCAGTGCAACGATGTAGATTTTTTTCATTTTAATTCTAATTATATTTTGCAACTAACATAATCTGTAATAGTTGATTTCTTGATTTATTTAAATATTTCTCAACACGAAACTTCATTGTACCATCAATAATAGCATTATAAGTTTCATTCATTTTTTTTTGACCTTTCTTTGAATCACCCATCATAATCATGCATATCGCCCTTTCCAATTCCATTTCATTAATAATATCATTTTTGATTTTATTCTTATCGAGAGTTTTCGAATATTCAACAAGAGCCTTTTTATAAAATTGTTGGGCATTAATTGGGTCATGATTCCAATCATAAAAGTGTCCAATCGTTAGAAGTATATCAGTCTCCATTGGATATTTTTTCCTAAGCAAAAATGCAGATTCCAAACCTAATGGCCAGTTATTAACTGTTCGACAAAGATGCATTCTACTTCGAATTGCAATGTCACAATTTGTATCAATGGAAATAGCCTGATTTAACAATAAAATCGCTTTAACTGCATTTGAACTATCAGGCTTTGGATGGTAAATATTCATTGCACTGTCATAAAGATGCCAAGCGGCAGGTACTACATAAAGATTTTGAGCAATTGAAATTCTCGGATTTGTAAACCCAGCCATTAAAAATAAAATATATAATAATTTTTTCATCTCTCTGACAAATTAATTACCCCAAGACACTAACTTGATATTATATATTACTCCACCATAAATTCTATTGACAACCGGAACACCAATCACCAAACTATCATCATACACATCAATCACATTTTTTTCAATCATTCCTACATGACGGGCATATCGTTCCAGATAATATCTTCTATTTAATAAATTCGTTTCATCTTTTTGCACCACCGAAAGTGTAGAATCAAAATTCATGGCATTTATCATATACGGTTCGTCTACACTTGAATATTTATATTCCCAATCACCAATAGTATTGAATTCATTTCCATTCCATTCTTTTCCTTTTCTCGGAACAAATGCAAGTCGCACAAAACGTTCATTCTCTTCCACCTTTTCTGCAGTGGCAGCTGTGTGCACAAATGTCCACACACGCGAAATTGTCCAAGCCAAACTATCATAAGGAATCGTGTCAATGTAAGGGCGCTTATAACGTTCGATTCGCATCGCCTGCCTTCCACTATTATCAGTAAAATAAGATTCAACAACTTCCTTTATTTGATAACGATAAAACACAGTATCATGATTAAAGTCGTCATACACAGTTGAATCTACTTCGTAAATACAAAAGTGACCAATGTTATCTGGAAAATAAGAATAACCTCCGTCAGGAATTTTCTCATCTTTCTTACAGGCGTGAAACAGAAAAAATGCAGCAACAAACACAAATAAAATTCGTGGTGATAAATGCACATATTTTAAGTAACAGTTCCGCATCAATTCTATTTTACTTTTTCCGTAACAGCAAATTTTATAGGGGGAAGAATACTGAATTCCTCACGCGCAATAAATCCTCCTCCAATTAAATCATCACCATCAAAAAATACAGCTGATTGTCCTGGAGCAACACCGGCAACTGGACGGTGGAAAGTTGCTTTGATTTTTCCATCCACAACATTCAGCGTTGCAGGAGTTCCAGGATCATGATAACGGATTTTTGTAGTCGCAACAAAATTCTCGGGAAGTTTTTCAAACTTCACAATATTAAAATCACGGATATACATTTCTTGTTTATCCAATTCCGATTTTGTTCCGAGAACAACTGTATTGGTTTCTGGAATAATCTGAATCACAAACATCGGTTCACCAAAAGCAACTTCTAATCCTTTGCGTTGACCAATAGTATAAAAGGGATAACCACGATGTGTTCCAACAACTTTCCCATCGGTAAAAACAAAATTTCCGCCTTCTACTTTTTCTTCCAGTCCAGGAACTTTATGTTTTAAAAATGCGCGATAATCATTCGAAGGAATAAAACAGATTTCATAGCTTTCATTTTTATTCGCCAGCTCTTCATAACCTGCTTTGATCGCCATCTCTTTAATTTCTGCTTTCTTGTATTTCCCCAATGGAAAAATAGTGCGCTTCAAACTTTCTTGTGAGAGTCCCCAAAGTACATACGATTGATCTTTCGATTCATCAATTCCTTTTGAAATTACATAGCGACCGTTTTCTTCACGCACTTGCGCATAATGTCCGGTTGCAATAAAATCACATTTCAATTGATCTGCACGTTTCAAAAGTGCTTCCCATTTTATATGGGTATTGCATAACACACAAGGATTGGGCGTGCGTCCAGCAAGATATTCTTCTACAAAATTATCAATGATATGCTCACCGAATTCCGAACGAATATCCAGAATATAATGTGGAAATCCATTCGTAACAGCAAGTGTTCTTGCATCGTTTATAGAATCAAGACTGCAACAACCAGTTTCTTTTTTTGATCCGCCCGCTGCTGCGTAATCCCATGTTTTCATGGTAATACCAATCACTTCATAACCTTCTTCATGCAACATGAGCGCCGCTATCGAACTATCGATACCACCGCTCATGGCTACAAGTACTTTTCCTTTTTTACTCACGTCATTGTCCTCCACCTGGTTCGCCTCCCCCATTCTGATTTTGATTGGGATCTTCGATTGATTTATTAAAATCGTCCTTCTTAATTATTTGTTCCTGACTGGTCATCTTTCCAACCTTCCAGGTTTCTTTTCCTTTTACTTCGTAAACAACTGGCGACTTATTCGGATTATTCCAGTAATAAACCCAGTTGCCATCTTTCAATCCATTTACATAATTGCCGATAATATTTATTTTACCATCTTCAAAATACCAAACAGCTCTTCCGTTATAATTTCCAAGTTTGTAAGTTCCTTCTGCTTTTTTCTTTCCATCTTCATAATATTCTGTCCAAACACTATCTTCCAAACCCTGCTTAAAAAATTTCATTTCTGCCATTTGCTTTGTTCCCGGATAATAAGTCACCGACTTACCATCTTTTTTTCCATTCTTATATTTTTCTTGAGATAGCAACAATCCATCTTCGGTAAAGAAAGTCCAAATGCTATCTTTTTGTTGATTCACATATTTTCCTTGAGCTTGTAATTTTCCCGTTACACTATACATTTTTCCGTAGGCAATTTGGTCACCTTTTACAAAATTCATCTCGGTCATTTTCTTACCATCGGTATCGAAGTAAGTAAAAATCCCAAAAGGCTTGTCATCTTTGAATTGACCCACGTAAATGCAAGTTCCTTTCTCATCCAACTTTTTCCATTTCCCTTGTTTTTTTCCGCTCGCATCCATCGTATTTGGAAAATCTCCTGACGGAACATCACCTTGTGCTAATAAATTTGATGGCAAAAAAGTGACCATTCCTATGAATAGGATAATGGCTGTAATACACTTGATTTTCAGGTCTTTCATTGGATATACGAAGTTACGAAGTTTATACTTGATTAAGAAAGGCAAAAAGGATGCCATTTGCGTCCGTTCTCACTTTGAAATAAGGCACTGAGTCCTTAAAAGTAACGCTGGAATTCACTTTAAATTTTCACAAATCAACATCTTATGAAGGTTCATTTGTCAATAATATTCATGGCGTATTCCGTTGTACCCAACGGAACCGCGCTATCCGCTAATACTCCTCGCCCCACCGAAAAGGCGGGACTGTGGGGTATCCGCTACTATCGCTTACGCATCCAAATCTAAAGGTGTATTTCAAAAAAGAATATTAATAATTGCTAAATTCACAGGATGTCAGAATTGATCAGTATTGTTCCATTTAACCCATCGTACATTCCTTGTATTGCTTTAAAAGCACGTTTGGAAGAAGTAGGAATTCCATGTTTTATCAAAAACGAATTCGCTGCTTTTAAAAAAATGGGTGGTCGAACAGAATTGCAAATTAGTAGTTCCGATTTCGAACGTGCATTACCTATTTTAAAAGAATCAAATCTATATCATCCAGAAAACATTTCGCAACCTCAATTTTTAATAGCGTTTAATTCCATAACAAAAAGATTTCCAATTATCAAAAATTTGACAATGGAAATGAGACTCTTGATTTTTACTGTGTTTACTCTAGGATTAATTTCAGTCCTGGTTTTTTACATACTTAATCGTTAGGCATCATTTCCACATCCCCATTTTAAAAAGGAGAAATACGAATGTCAGAACTAGTAACCTTAATCGTTTTTAATTACCCGCACGAAGCTGCAATTCCTAAAGCACGATTAGAATCAGAGGGAATACGTTGTCATTTAAAAGATGAACAAACATTATTTTTGCAACCTTTTTTCTCCGCTAATGGAGGTGGAATTAAATTGCAAGTGAATGAAGAAGATGTAGAGGAGGCACGTCTTATTTTAATTGATGCAGGTTATCATCTAGATTAATTTCCTACTTTTTTCTCAATCAAATAAGTGTTTCTATCAGGCGAATTCCTTGCTAATAATTCTGCAATAAATCCAGCAAGAAAAAGTTGTGTTCCAATTACCATTGCTACCAGCGAAATATAAAACCAAGGGCTTTCTGTAACACGAGGAGCAATTGAATGCTCATAAAATACAATCCAAAGTTTTCTAACAATTAAATAAATAAATCCGCAGAAACCGAGAATGAACATCAATGTTCCATTCAATCCAAAAAAATGCATCGGTCGTTTCCCGAATTTCGTAACGAAAGAAATGGAAAGTAAATCTAGAAATCCATTTACAAAACGTTCGAGACCGAATTTCGTTGTTCCGTATTTTCTCGCTTGATGTGCAACACTTTTTTCCCCGATGTTAGTAAATCCTGCACGTTTTGCAATGACGGGAATGTAACGATGCATTTCACCATATACTTCAATGCTTTTTACAACATCACTACGATAGGCTTTTAATCCGCAATTAAAATCGTGCAATTTTATTCCCGACATTCTACGAGTTGCAGCGTTGAATAATTTTGTAGGAATGGTTTTGGTAATCGGATCGTATCTTTTTTCTTTCCAACCAGAAACTAGATCAAAACCATCTTTGGTAATCATTTTATACAAATCAGGAATTTCCTCAGGAGAATCCTGCAGATCCGCATCCATAGTAATGACTACATTTCCTTTCGTTGCTTCGAAACCAGTATGTAAAGCAGCTGACTTACCGTAATTTCTTCTGAATTTTATTCCAGTAACGGCAGCATTCTTTTTCGCTAAATCTTCAATTACTTTCCAGGAATCATCTTTACTTCCATCGTCCACAAATACAATTTCATAAGAGAAATTATTTGCTTTCATCACACGATCAATCCAATCATGCAATTCAGGAAGCGATTCAGCTTCGTTAAAAAGAGGAATTACAACAGAAATATCCATTAAACAGCAGAGGAATTAGATTCTTCTCCAAAAGATTGAGGTGCATCTTTTTTCATGATGGCAGCAACAATCAAATTTATAATCGTAAGAAAAAACATTCCACCAAATAAAGCCATAACTGCCATGATCGGAGGCTTTGTAAACATACGAGCATAATGCATCGCCATTTCAACTTTATCAGCCGGCATTCCTTTTGCTTCCATCAAAGTTTCTTGTTTCATCATTTCACTTTCCATCAAACCGGGAGCGATATAGGAAATGAATATAAAAGTCCAAATTGCCATTGCAATTGAATAATAAAGTGCGAATATGGTTTGATAACGCATTGCTTTCCCATAGCTCATTACGCCTTGCAATTCCTTATCTCTCCAAGATTTCAGTGCGTAAACCAAAATGGCTATATAGAATACATAGGATAAATTATTCCACATTGAATTGGTAAAACCAGCAAGGTAAATTCCTAAAGAAAATGCAATTACTGTAAAAACTGCAGCAATTCCATAGGTCAAGGCATGTTTCGAAAGAGTCATATTTAGCGATTTAGGAAGCAAATATAGGATAATGCTTTAAGCAAGTAGGAAAGTTGGAAGGTTTGCAACTTGAAAAGTTCATCGGAATTGTAAAAGTTTGCTAAAAGTGTCCGTTTCCTATACAAATCGTCACTAAAAAATAAATATGCAAACTTTCAACTTTCAAACTTGCCAACTCTTTTGCTACATTTGCGCTGGGTAAGTCTTACACAACCAGCTCCTGCTGACCCCCCCAGGACCGGAAGGTAGCAAGGGTAGGTGGTTGAGCGGTGTGATGTAAGTAGCTTACCCATTTTTTGTGCCTTGTAGCGAAAAAAATAAATTTAGAAGGCCGAATATTGAACTCAGCATTAAGAAGTTCATAATTTAATCATTTCATTATTTTACATTCTCTATTCATTATTCTACATTCCTTCTGAATTATGAAAATCTTGCTTTTATGAAAATTGAAAAAGTAGCACTTTCATCTCCTCGCCTATTCATCCGAACTTACAAACTATCAGATGCTAAGGCTCTTTTTAATTTGGTGGATTCTAATAAGGAAACGTTATCTGATTATTTCCCGATTTCTGTTGAGAACAATACTTCAGTAATGGGGGCGAGAAATTATATCCTACAAAGAAATTCAGACTTAAAAAAAGGGAAAAGTTTATTTGCCGGAATTTTCACTGCCGATGGAACAAAACTGATAGGTCAAATTTGTGCGAAGGATATCAACTGGCGTGTTCCAAAATGCGATATGGGTTATTTTTTAGACAAAAATTATTTCCAAAAAGGTTTAGGTTCAGAAGCACTACTCTTGTTTTCTGATTATTGTTTTCAAAAGCTACAATTTGCAAAAATTACCCTGCGAATTGAGCCTAAAAATATTGCTTCAAAAAAACTGGCCCGAAAATGCGGATTTGAATTATTGGGGATTTCCAGAAATGATTTCCGCTCTACTGAAGGAAGATTAATGGAATGTGAACTTTGGGAGAAAGTGGCATAATTTGTCTGAACACCCTTGAAAACTTGTTAACTACTTCTGCCCGATGGTGACGTTTCAAGATGTAAATTTGGGCTCACCTAAAAACAATTCTTCCAATGAAATTTTTCATCGACACTGCAGATCTCGCACAGATAAAAGAAGCTCAAGACCTTGGCGTTTTGGATGGCGTTACTACAAACCCATCTTTGATGGCAAAAGTTGGAATTGCAGGAGAAGCTGCAGTCATGAAACATTACGTTGACATCTGCAACATTGCTTCTGGTGATGTTAGCGCAGAAGTTATTTCTACCGATTTCGAAGGAATGGTACGTGAAGGAGAAAAATTAGCTGCACTTCATAAACAAATTGTGGTAAAAATTCCGATGATCAAAGACGGAATTAAAGCCATAAAATATTTTTCTTCTAAAGGAATCCGCACCAATTGCACACTTGTTTTTTCAGCCGGACAAGCACTATTAGCTGCTAAAGCAGGCGCAACATATGTTTCACCTTTCATCGGCCGATTAGATGATTGTTCTACAGATGGATTAAATCTTATTGCAGAAATTCGTTTGATTTATGATAATTACGGTTACGAAACACAAATTCTAGCAGCATCTGTTCGCCATCAAATGCATATCATCGATTGTGCAAAATTAGGTGCTGATGTTGCTACTTGTCCGTTGAGCGCTATTCTTGCCCTACTAAAACACCCATTAACAGATAATGGCTTGAAGCAGTTTTTAGAAGACGCAAAGAAATTCACATAATATTAGTTGGTTGGAGTTGGTGATTGTTGTCCGCCCAGCCGGAGGTGATTAAATAAAAATAAATTTTTAAGCTATTTACCGCTAACCAATCACGATTAACTATTAACTATTAACTAATAACTATTAACTAATAACTAATAACTATTAACTAATAACTAATAACTAATAACCTCCGCCTTGGCGGACACCAATTTCCATGCTACTCCGAATAAATCCTGACAAGCCCGACGAAGATTCAATTCGTAAAGCAGCGCAAGTATTGAGCGCAGGTGGAGTGATCATTTACCCAACTGATACGGTTTATGGTATTGGTTGTGATATAACACAGCCAAAAGCCCTTGAAAAACTTTGCAGAATAAAAGGAATCAAATTAGCAGAAGCGAATTTTTCAATCATCTGTCACGATCTTTCGCATCTTTCTGATTTTGCTTTGCCCATTTCAACTTCTGTTTTTCGTGTGCTGAAAAAAGCTTTGCCAGGGCCTTTCACTTTTATTCTAGCTGCAAACAATAGTGTTCCAAAAATATTTCAGAGCAAAAAAAAGTCTGTCGGAATTCGTGTTCCCAATAACCCGATTGTTCAAGCACTTGTAAAAGAACTAGGTCATCCTATTGTTTCATCCTCCTTGCACGATGCAGATGACGAGCTCATGGATTATTTTGCAGATCCTGAATTGATTTTTGAAAAATTTGATGAGAAAGTTGATCTTATCATTAATGGTGGTTATGGAAACATTCAAGCTTCGACCGTAATTGATATGACGAAGGGGGAATATTTGGTAGTACGGGAAGGACTTGGCTCTGTAGAGAATTTATGGTGATGTTTTTTTTCTTAATAAAAAAGCCCGCCAAGTGCGGGCTTTTTTTTGCGGGCTCCCGTTTACAAGGTTCAAACCCGATAAAACGAAAAAATGCCCCTAATCAGCCTCCTACAAAGGAAGAGGGAAACCCGGTACGGCTTACGGAGGACTTAATAAAACTCCATGAGTTCTATAAAATCTTCTTTAGGGAAATAACGTCTATTTTGGAAAAGGACTAGTAATAACCGGATTTCTTGAAAGTTAAATTTACTTTGTCTACCCCTTCCATTAAAGGGTCTTGGACTTCAATGTTCGGATCGTACCAATCAACCTTTTTGTGTGCCCACTTTAGCCAATTTGTGAGATCTTCAGTCATTATCTGCTCTTTGGTAGCTTTTGCCTCCAAATCGCCCAAATATGTCCGAATTTGGCAAGCTTCCTGCCAGCGTTCAGTCTTTTGTTTAAGCAACTTGAATTTTGCTAATTCCTGTTCAATTACTCCCTCTTTAGCTTTCTTTATCTGGTCTTGCTCTGCCTGAATTTCCCTTTCTTTCTCCCATCTCAAATGCATTTCTTTTTCTTCAGCACCTTTTATTTCAATCTTGGCTACAATTTTTGATAATTGCTTCTCTAACGGCAGTCTCCCGTCTGCCCATTCAATATTATGATAACTAATTCTTACTGAAAAGACTAATATTCCGGAAGGGATATAATCATATTCTTGCCAACTACCAGTTTTTGGTTTTGGAATTCTATTGTTTTTTTCTCTAATACTAATTGCAAATTCTTCATCATATATTAGAAGGTGAGCTGAATCGTTCTTTAATTGAAATACATGACCTCGCTGCTCCATTGCTTTAATAAACGTATCCATTATTCTCAGAGCTCTGCTATAATTAAGTTTGGTTGCAGAAATACTCAATGGACTTCTTAAATAACCTTTGAAGTTTTTATTAAAGCGGTTTTCATTATTAATATGCGCATTCTTCGTTTCAACAATTAGTTTATGGGGCTTTGTAAGTGGATCTGGCACAGTGATATTTAACAAAGGATCATCTTCAATCTTTTTTTGCAGTTCAATTTCAGGCGATCGTATACCTTTTAAGCTTTCCTCTCCTTCTTTTCTTAGGTCAAGTGAAATTTCAGTACTTCCATTGTAGTTGGTTGGCAGTTCCGTAATTTCAACTTCTTTTCCGGCTTTCAATTTCTCCCAATGACCAGCCTTTGGCAATGGAATTTCCATTTTAACACAGATTTTTCTTAGTCCGGAATCTGAAATTAAATATTTCTTTGCCAATGAAGTCATTGGGGTAGACCATACTAAATCATATAATTCCTTTCGGTTAAATTTAAGCTCATCCATTGCTTTTATATAAAATAAGTTTTTTACTCTTCGGCTTAGATCCTTAGTCTTTCTTAAATTAATAAGGTTAAAACCATTTCCCAAAAGTTGATTTCCAAAAAGATAAACATTCTTCTTTAGAGGAAGAGGATGTTAACCTAATTGATTGATCAATGAGGTTATTTAAAGCATTTAAAAAATTTCCTCTTTGCTCTTCCGTAAGTTTATCAATTACATTGTCACCTGGAATTGTCGGCATAGTACACTCCCATTTATCTTTTGAAACACTACTTAAATAGTTTTTTAAGGAAATCACACTTTTTAGAAAAGCGAGATCTTCTCGGTCATTGCCCTCAAAATATTTAATCACCCAAATTGTTAATGACAAACCACTTGGCATTTTTTGACCAAGTCTATTCTTTGTACAATCCGCCCAAGCCTTGAAATATTTAATTACTCGTAATTTCTGAGAGTCGTCGCTTATATTCTCTTTTAACCAATTGGTAAATAGCTTAGGATCATCTTCTTTCCAACCAGCATTGCCTGTACCTATATAATATTTACTCCCTTCTTTATAGTACACGGGTATATCGATATGAAACTGATTTGCATAATAAATACGGACACATTTATTTTTGACCGTAGCTTTCTCGTTCGTATGCTGGCCAACGGCAGCAACTACATTGTTATGAAGAGCTAAAGGTGTTATAGTTGGTTTCTTGCCAAAATAAATACCAACATCAATGTCACAAGTATCATCTTGTTTACGAATAATCGTTCCATGTTTATAGGATCCCTGGATATAAAACGTTGGGGTTAAAGTATTAGATTTAACTGCGAAATATTCCTTGATTTTCTGTTGAAGTACTTTTCTGGCGTTTATTAATTGCTTCTTTTTAGAACTAATAATAGATATGCTTTCTGAGAAGGCAAGAAACTCGTTACTGCAATCACAATCCTTGGAAAAACTCAATTCTCCCTTTTTCTCATCGTCAGAATTTGCGAGAATTAATCCACCTATTGCTACAAGACCGGCAATTATTAAAGGAATCATATTCTTTTCTTTTTTATTTATTAAATCTCTGACTCACGTTTAACAAAAACCATTTCGTCAAAACCATGTCGAATAAGTAACTTTTTTAGAGTCGTAATAAACCGTCTTAACTCTCTATCGAGTATTAAACTGTAGTCCGGGCTCTGTTTATTAAAGTCATGCGGTAGTAAATTTGCTATAGCATGGTTTATCCCTGTAATGATGGTAGGAAAATCAATGAACTCTAAAGTTCCATCTTTAATTTGTGTCTCGACGCTTATATTCCGTGGCCGACCAGCATATTTAAAGGTCTCTATTTCCGTTGTAAATTTTAGTTTTAGCTTTTCAAACTGGAGATTTACATCGTTATCTATTCTATCCGGTACGATAATATTGATCTTACATTTACTGTAATGTGAATCCTTACAAGGAAATCCTTTGCCTTCAATAATAAATCTACAAATAGGAACAATAAAATTTTCAAAATAAACGGATGCTAAAGTCGCTGAAGGAAAAAAATTAATTTCGTCATCCGAAGATGCTAAAAAAAGATCGCTGATTTGTTGAACGGCTGTATTAAAGCTCGTAACATCAGTTTTTTTAAAACGAGCCAGTGTTAGACCATTAAAATCAGATAAAAGTTTTATTTCTGAATCTATAAGGAATGCACATTTAGAAGTTCCTAAACGACCAGTAAACAAACCTAATTCAAACAAAACATTATCTCTTGGCTGTAGTACTTCCTTTCCACGAAAGGTAACCTTGTCGTCATTTGTTCCTATTAATATTCCGCAATCAAATTGCAGAGATGCCTTCAGCAAGTCGGCTAAAAAATTTTGGTTGATTTTGAAAACAGCAGAATCCCACAGGTTCTCATTCCAAATTGTGACATCAAAATCTTTTTCAAGCAATGCCTTTGCTGCTTCGGCCAGTTTTAGCTCTTCTGATGAGGAGCCAATAAAAAGTTTCTTTTTTATCATACGAGTTGTGCTGCTTTTTTTAAATCCAAATAAATCCCTTCGACTTCGCCTAAAATGCTTTTAACATTATTAAGTTTTTTTGAATTATAACGGAAAATATACTCACGCTCATCCACCGAAACAATTTCATCAGCTTTAGTTTGATCTGTGCAAATGCTTTTTAACTGATTATAAACCACAGGTACCAATTCAATAAATGATAAATTTTTATATTTAGCAACATCAATATCGAAACAAATAGCATTAATATCGAAGCTACTCAAATCAATATCGTGATCAGAGGCCGCCTTTAAATTTTTTAAAAAACGTATCATTTTTTTGAGTCGCCCATTTGTTTCAGAACTTCTTTGGTTAATCCTATTTATACTAATGAATGGATAATCCGCACTTTCCCTTGAATGAGTATCCTTGTTATATATCTGAATTCCCCTGTTGTCTCCTTTGTCGTTAATAATCGATCTCACATCGTCATACCAATTTGCAATAACAATATCCACTTCTCTATTAAGACTCAGATTTTTAATTTTTATTGACTTGGGCTTTTTTATATCGCATATTGAATAAACATTATTTAATATTCTTTCGCTGTCCAATCTGAGTTTTTTTAAATCCTGTAAACTATCACCAGTATATGAAGAGCTATTAAATACGCTTTCCATTTTATTAATTGTAGAGGTATAAAACTTTGATTTCCTTTCAACGTTATTAAGAATATCGCTTATTCCTGAACTATCATAACTGTAAAATTTGTCGCATATCGTTAAAAGGTCAATATCGCTATGGCCCTTGATATGAGTATCCGTCATCACAGAACCTTGGTATCGGAATGTAACATCTTTAAGCTCCTTGCTTAAATGATCCTTCACCTTTTCACCGGCATCTCTGCTACGCTGAGTATATTCCGGCTCCACTCCCTTCATTGCTAAACGAATATACACAAGAACATCACTGTAAGAAACGGTAGCAAGTTCATCAGTAAATACTTTATTTAAAATAATGCTATCTGGATTTAGGCGGGCTTTGACGCTTTCTGATAGCTGGCGGTAATTTTTATTCATCTTTTCGATTTTTTATAATACTGTTATATTTTATTTATTTATTTTTTCTCAGTTATTTCTTTAATTAAGCATTTTTAATTGTTCGTATTCTTCTTTCAAAATATTAAGCTGTTGTTGCTCAGATACCAACCTGACTTCAAGAGCCTGTATTACCTCCGGCTCGAAACCTTCTTTCTTATATTGCAGTGCGATAAAATATTGCTTTAATATTTCGAGTGTAAGAGAAAGATCGCCCAATTTGTTTTTTCGCAAAATGGCTATGGCGTTAAAAAAGACGGAGCTTACAAATAACACTGCACCTGAAGCTTCAAGTGAGCTTAAATTAAATAGGGCGTAAAACACAATTCCAATTCCGGTGATAATTATCATAGATACAATCTTCGCCCACAACAAAAATTTTTCAGCTCGTTTTATTAATTGATGGTTAAAATTCCGTAGCCTGTCAATTTCACTAAGAAGGAAGTTAACTATACATTCTTTTTCCATAATGTGTTGCCTCAGATCATCTCTTCTACGCTGTATATCTTCTTGATACGTTCGAACCTTCTCATTCCTTGAAACAAAATAAATGAACAAAAGAAACAGAAGAAGTAGTCCCAGTAATAGCCATAATAGCGATTTATTTTTTCTCATATTGTCATTTTTAAAAATTAATTATAAAATTTATTTTGAACGCAATTGCAAAAGCGATCGCATTCGAATCCATCCAATAGGATCACGGGGATTGGAGATTAAGCCCGACGGAAAGAGAGGCAGATTAAGATTTGAACCGAAGTGTCGGAGTTACTTTTCTGTTTTAAATGGGAGGGGATGTGGTCAAAATAATAATTCAAAAACCAAAACCATGACATCTTCACTCTTTGTTACACGTAATTTAGGTTGGCAAACCCCGATACGTGTATTTTAAAATTCCTTCTTCTAAAATGCTAATAACAAGTAAAATTTATTCTATAGGCGTTAATTTTTTAGGTCTCTTTTAATATTTGGTAGAGATTATTACCGTAGCAAAATTCATTTTAGCAGTTACAAAATAAAGGAATATTTTTCAAATGTCAAATATTACAAACTTATTATTTTGTATAGTATTACAAACAGTTTGTATTATTTTACTTTTTGTTCGGTATTTTTGTATAGTTTTACAAACAGATGACTGGACTAGATCAGCAAAAATTTTATCAAATGCTTGGCGACCGCATTAAAGGTGCACGAACCAAAGCTGGTTTAAAGCAGGAAGCCTTCGCTGCTTGCCTTAATCTCAGCAGAGCATCTATTGTGAACATCGAAAAAGGAAGGCAGCATCCTCCTTTGCATCTCCTTTGGACAATTTCGAATGTTCTAAAAATCGAAGTAACCGAATTACTCCCTCAATTCCGTGTAAATGAAAAGGTTAGCCCTGTGTTGGAAAAAATAATAAATAAAGAGTTGAAGCACGCAAACGCCGACAAAAAAACACAAAAAATAATTAAAGGTTTTGTAGAGAAATTTATAACTGAAAGACAATCACCATTATGAGCAAAAAGATAGAAAGAATTACGAACAATATTTTAGAGGAACTTAATATTACTAAGCTTCCAATACCAGTCGATGAAATTGCTAAAAAAAGAGGTTTAGATATTAGAGCCTATGATCTTGGCGAAAATGTTTCCGGGGTTTTAGTTATGGAATCCGGGAAAGGTACGATTGGATTTAATCCAACAGAATCCAAAGTGCGTCAGCGATTCACTATTGCACATGAACTGGGTCACTATGAACTGCATAAGCAAGATAATGGATTTTTCATAGATAAAGAATTTAAAATGCTATTTCGGGATCATAATTCCTCAACTGGAGAACATAAAAAAGAACAAGAGGCTAATGCATTTGCGGCAGCTTTGTTAATGCCAGAGAAGTTTGTGGTCAAGGAAATAAAAAATCATAATTTAGATCTGTCCGACGAAGATTCTTTGAAAGAATTAGCTAAACTATTTAATGTTAGCGTACCAGCAATGACCTATCGGGTAACAAACCTTAATTTGTTTTAACTAACAAGACCAAAAAATTAGAATGGCTTATAAGGTAATAAGGAATAAAAACGAAAGTAAGGAACAGCTTAGTGCTTTAATTAAAGCATTTGAGCAAGACCACTCTGCTTTTCAATCACCTAAATACC
>JBBRYH010000034.1:0-40143 GCA_038237845.1 Bacteroidia bacterium | reverse complement strand
GAGTTAGAAAAGGTGATGGATGAAATTGAAAAGTTTCTTTTTACTTTAGATATATGATAACGCTTTCAAAAAAAACGAAACTTTTATTAATTCTGACAGGTGTATTTATTACAAGCGCCATTACCGCAGAATTAATTAGCTCCAAATTATTTGTTGCGCATATTCATATTGGAGGTTGGGAAATTGGATCTTTTGTTTCCATCATTGGTATTTTGCCTTGGCCCATTGTTTTTCTGGTAACGGATACGATAAATGAATTTTACGGCCCTAAAATTGTTCGAACCATTTCCGTCATTACTGCTTTTATGATCGGATTTTGTTTTCTGATTGTTTACCTCGCCATGATACCGCATGCTTTTACCGGTGAACCCGCAGGCAGTATTCCAAATGTTGTAAACGATTCACAATTCAACTTGGTTTTTGGACAATCTCAATGGATAATTGCAGGAAGTATAACCGCTTTTATTATTGGCCAACTTGTTGATTCCTTTGTATTTTGGTTTTTCAGAAAACGCACAGGTGGTAAATTAATTTGGTTGCGATCAACTGGATCAACTGTAGTCTCCCAATTAATTGATTCTTTCGTTGTGCTCTACATCGCATTTGTAATTCCAGGGAAATTCACAATGTCCCAATTCTGGCATATCGGATTGACAAATTATTTTTTCAAATTAATGATTGCGATTGCATTAACGCCACTTATTTATTTGGGACACTACCTAGTTGTAAAATATCTTGGAAAAGGTCCAGCCCATATTCAGGAAGAAACTGTTGCTGAGGAAGCACTTCACGAAAACTTATAAACTACTACGAACGCGGATGAAATTTTAGAATTTGATCTTTCAGAAAAGTTCTATCAATATGCGTGTAAATTTCAGTTGTTGTAATGGATTCATGACCCAACATTTCCTGCACAGCTCTTAAATCGGCGCCTCCTTCAACCAAATGAGTTGCAAATGAATGTCGGAAGGTATGTGGACTCACATTCTTTTTTATTCCACATTTTTGAACGAGGTTTTTAATAATAGTAAAAATCATCACTCTTGTTAATCTTTTTCCTCGACGATTAAGAAATAAAATATCCTCTTCACCCTTCTGAACAGGGATCAATTGGCGAACATTCTCTTTGTATATTTGAATATGTTTCAGTGCTAATCTTCCAATGGGAACTAAACGTTCTTTATCTCCCTTTCCAATTACTCGAATATATTCCTCTTTAGGAAATAGATCTGATATTTTTAAATTCACTAATTCAGAAACGCGTAAACCACAACTGTATAAAGTTTCAAGAATTGCTCGGTTTCGTTCCCCTTCATTGGTGCTTCTGTCTACAGCTTCCAGAATAGTTTTCATATCCTCTCTGCTAAGCGTATCAGGTAATTTTCTTCCTGTTTTCGGTGAATCCAGTAATTCAGTTGGATCAACAGAAATAAGATTTTCCATTAACTGATATTTGTAGAATGCCCTTAGTCCTGATAAGATTCTCGCTTGTGAAGTTGGTGTCATTCCAAGTTCATTAACCCATTTCAAAAAATTACGGAGATGTTCTGTTTTAAGTTGAGATGCGGCATGGCCAATGTTATTGTATTCCAGAAATTGGGCTAGTTTATTAATATCATGCTCATAGGCTTCAATAGAATTTTGAGATAGCGATTTTTCCAATCTCAAGTAGGTTTTGAAGGCCAGAATATCCGCTTTCCATGACATGTTGTGAAGTTAGTTTTTACTTCTGACAAAATTGTTCGGAGATGAATAATTCTTATTTTTTATAACTCAGAACTAAGCGTTACTTTTGTGTATGAAAATTTTAATTCTCAACGGGCCGAATCTAAACCTTCTTGGAAAGCGTGAGCCTGGAATTTATGGAAGTGAATCATTTGAGGATTATTATCAGGAATTGATTGCAAATTATCCTGAAATAAATTTTGAATATTTTCAGAGTAATATAGAAGGTGAATTGATAAACAAGTTGCATGAAGTTGGTTTCTCCTTTGAAGGAATTATATTTAATCCGGGTGGATATACGCATACTTCTGTTGCATTGGGTGATGCAGTTTCAGGAATAAAAACTCCGGTTATTGAAGTACATATTTCAAATGTTTTTGCTCGAGAGGAATTTCGCCATGTTTCTTTTATTGCCCCCAAAGCAAAAGGAAGTATTACAGGATTGGGCTTGGATGGATATCGTTTAGCAATTGAAGCATTTCTTCAGAACGCATGAGTAAAATTAAATCCATATCTAAACGTGCTTCATTTGTTGAAAATGAAAATGAATTAAGCATCGTAATTTCTTCTGCATTAGATCGTCAAAAGGCAAGAAATATTGGAATAATTCTAGGTCTTTGGTTAATTGGAGGAATCGTGATTGGTGTAAATTATTTTCGAATAGACGATCACAATACCAAACTGTTCATTCTTGTATGGTTGGCTTTTTGGTGCTATTTCAGTTACGTGATCGGTAAAGCTTTTCTCTGGCAGTATAATGGGAAAGAATTGATAAAAGTTAGAGATGGAAAATTGATCTATAAGAAGGATGTTAGTGGAAGAGGATTCGTTTTGGATTATGAAATTGCTGAAATGAAAGATTTGAGAAAATACGGAGAAAAGTCTCCTGAATGGATCAAACGTTTCGGTGGTGATTATTGGTCAGTTGATTGCGATTCTATTGCATTTGATTACCAAGGGAAGGAAATTCCTTTGGGTTATAAATTAAATGAATTCGAGCAGGGGGAGATATTAAAATTGTTGAAAACGAAAATCACAAATTAGCTTTCAAAATATTTTTTCCATTTTGTAATGCTGGATCGTTTCAAAAAGCAAAAAAGTTTTTTCTAATTTTTTATAGCCAATAGAAAGGTAAAATGGAACTGCATTTTCGCGGGCATGAAGTATAATTTTTTCAGCTCCCTTTTCTTTTGCCTTTTCTTCCATATAATTCATCAGCATTTTCCCAACTCCTTTTCCTTGTTGATCGCGCCGAACACCCATAAAGCGAACTTGCATTTCAAGAGGAGAATTAAATTGTAATCGACAAACGCCAACACATGTTTCATTTTCATCTAATGCCATAACATGAAATGATTGATCTTCTGCATCATCTTTTTCGGAACCAATCGGTTGATTCCATGGCTTACGCAACACCTCCCAGCGTAATTGATAATAGGCATCGAAATTTTGTGAAGTAGCAGGTTCAAGCAATCGCATTTGACGAATGCTTAGAATTTAGAATGCGTCTTTTTGAATTTACCTAATTTGTAATTCACAGTAACACACATAAACATATAGGAATCATTATATTTTGATTGCCCACGCTGTTGATTTATTCCTGTTGGATTTACGCCACCGTTATCTGCAGCAGTAATATCGAATCCGCCAGGCTGTGCAAAGTAAGCCGCAAGTGCAGCCGTAGCAGGATCCATAGAAGCATAAAGCAAAGCAGGATCTACATAAACCGTACTAACGTCATCTATGTAATCAGTGAAGGTCAGTCGCAAACCATATTCAAGACCAACATTCCAACGGCGATTAACTGCATATTTAAAGCCCAATCCCATTGGAATAGCAATGCTAATTCTGGAATATTCTTTTACTTCAGGCTTTAATCCTTGGCCTTCTGTATGCAGTGGACGCAATTCATACCACACACCAAAATGCGTGCTTTTAGGATTAAAATAAAATCCACCTATTCCTATAAAGCCATAAGTCTGAATGTCTATATGTCTCCATCCATGAAGTTTCTTATAGTTATATACGTGACCCGAACGCTCTTTTGAAATGTAAAATTCAAGAACAGTAGAGAATTCAAAAATATTTGATTTGAAATTTAAATTTCTATTATGACGGTAACGCTCTTCTGTTAGTGCATCATTTCCATTGATTTTACCATACATAAATGTTGCACGATAACCTAGATATCTGCTTGAACGGTAACGCACATGAGCACCGAATGCAGTTCTTGTTAAGGAAAGTTCAAGATCTTTTATAAAGTGAGTCCCTATTTGATTTGCTCCACCTAAATCACCAAGAAAATTTGCAGCCCCAATATCGATTCCAGCTTCCCAACGATAACGTTTATTCTTTTGAGCATTAGCTAAAAGAGGAAGAATAAGGAGCAATAAAAAAGATATCTTTTTCAATTTGGGTTTTATTTGTGGACCTTACCTACAAATATAGAAAATTTGGGAGAAAATAACAAAATGTTAAATTAGGTTTTTGTTAAAACTCTAATCTGAAAATGGCCGTTTTTACGGTTTTGTGTTCAAGAATTAACTCCTTTGTTGCGAATGAACCTAAAACCTCATCAACGTTTCGAATTATCCCGAAAGGAATTTCAGATGCTAGAAATATTTTTTCAAGTTCAGAGGAGGTTCGAGAACTAAAAAAGGGCTTTATCAATTCATTCAATTCAATTCTGTTGATTACTCGATTTATATTGTTTCCAAAATGCTCATACTTTAAGATTTCTGGTTTTCCTATTGCCCTACAAAAATCTTGGAAATGTTTTTCTGTACCGATTGCCAGGACAATAAATCTTCCATCTTGGCATAGGTAGGTTTCTCCATAAGGTGCGATGTTGGGATGAAGTGATCCATTTAATGTTGGTGTTATTCCAGCCAAAAGAAAGTTTGATGCTTGATTTGCAAGACTTGCAATTGCAGCATCAAACAATGAAACATGTACTGCATTCCCTTTTCCTGATTTTGTTCTAAGAAACAAGGCGGTAAGTATGCCTTCTTTTAGTTGATGTGCAGCCATTAAGTCAATAATAGCTACAGGCATTTTAAGTGGACCACTTTCTTGTGTTCCGTTCATACTCATAAAACCACTTTCGGCTTGCATAACCAAATCGAAGGCTGGTCTTTTATCCTTTTCTCCGTATCCTGTGATATAACCGCAAATCAGATTTGGAAATTTTCCGGAAAGGTTTTGATACTCCAATTCGAATTTCTCCGCATCACCAGCTTTGAAATTCATAAGTAGAATATCCGTTGATTTTAGAATTTCGTATAGTTGTGTTAGATCATTCTTTAATGTTAGGTCAAGAAAGAGAACTTGTTTACCCCAATTCACGCCAGAATAGTAAGCTGATACGCTTGTAGAAGATTCCGAGCTGTTTTTCCATTGGCGAGTGACATCCCCACCAGTTTTCGGATTTTCAATTTTAATTACTTCAGCACCTAATTCGGCAAAAAACATTCCTGTAGCCGGACCTGCCAAAACGCTTGCAAGTTCAACTACTTTTAATCCTTCTAGTGGTTTTCTCGGATCCATTTATCCGCCGGCCTTTTTGACTTTAAATCCTTCTTCAATCAAAATTTTCATCATTTTGTCACGATGATCACCTTGAAGCAGGATAAAACCATCCTTAACAGAGCCTCCAACACCACATTTTTGTTTTAATTTCTTTCCTAATTGTTCCAATTCACTCTGATTCCCAAAAAAACCAACAACTCGACTAACCAACTTTCCACCACCCATTCGATCTAAATGAATCCTTAAGTCCTGTTGATTGGCAGGAATAAGGTCATTTTGTAAATCTTCCGATGCTGGTTTGAAATTAGGATTTGTAGAGTAGATAAGGCCTCCATTTGAATCTTTTTTCTTCGTCATAAGCTTACTTCATTCCAAATATAAAAAGAAAAACCCGTCTGCTTTCGCAAACGGGTTTCCTATATTAAGTTGAGCGATTATTTGCTCATAGTTGTTGTACAAACCTCAGTAGCGCTAGAAGCATCTGTCCACTGCCATGTGATAGTACCAGAAACAGTAGTGCCTGAACTAGTGAAAGTAGAGTTACCAGAATTGAAAGAACCAAGACCACCGATTGTTTGTGGAGTTGGGAAAGTCAATGTGTTACCAACACGGTTAGCATTAATGTTATAGCTAGTTCCGAAGTTAGAAAGGTTATTGATAACGATTGCATTGTTTACAGTTGTTGAAGCTGTCCAAGACATGCTATAAGGAGAAACCCAAGATTGCTGACAAGTATCATCAGCTGCGTAAGTTCCTGCTAAGAAAGATGCATCATTTGCAACAGTAACTGCAACAGTCTCAGTAGCAGTGTTTCCAGCAGCATCAGCTACTGTATAAGTAACATTATAAACACCTGCAAGATTTGGATTAACTACATCTCCAGCAACAGTAATGCTTGTAGAAAGATCTCCATCAACATCATCAGTAGCAGTAGCTGTTGGATTGCTCCAAGTTGCATTTAAAGATAAAGATTGTGCGTTTCCACCTGCAACAGTGATAACTGGTGCTGTTGTATCATCTTTTTTGCAAGATGAGAAGGAAAGTACTCCTGCGATCATAGCGACAGAAGCGATAGTAAATAGGTGCTTTTTCATTTTTTTTTTTTGGTTTTGAGGATTCTATACAAATCTCGTGCAAAAGTACGCCTTTCTTAATTTATTCCTAATATTTTTTTGCTTTTTATCTAAAGAGTTCTACATTTGCCGCCGGTTAACCAAACTAAAAAAAATCAAAAATGAAAAAAGTATTTTCGTTCGCAGCTATTGCTGCATTGACGATGTTCGCTGCATCTTGCGGCAACGGTGAAGCAGAAGCAAAGCGTAAAGCTGACTCTGCACACATGGCTGATTCAATGGCTATGATGGAAACACAGCGTAAAGCTGATTCTATGCATATGGCTGATTCAGTTAAATCTGCAGCTGATGCTATGGAAGCTAAGCGTGTAGCTGATTCAACTCACATGGCTGATTCTATTGCAGCTAAGAAGTCTTCAGGTGGATCAAAGCCGAAACCAAAACCAACAAACGTAGCTCCAACTCCAAAGGTTGGCGGTCACCGTTAAGTTATAGTACCGGCAATTGCGAGAAAAAAAAGGGGCTTTTAGCCCCTTTTTTCGTAATTATTCATTTCAATGTTAAAAAAATGCTTAAAAGTTTGTTGCTCAATGAAATCTTAATATATCTTTGCGCCAGTTTTAACCAAAACAACCAACAACCAAAATGAAAAAGTTTCTCGCATTTGCTGCTGTAGCCGGTACAGTAGCTCTTGTTTCTTGTAGTGGCGCTGCTGATGCAGCTAAAGCTCTTCAAGATTCAATCAACAAAGCCGATTCTATGATGCGCATTCAAATGACTGCGGATTCCATGAAAATGGCGGATTCCATTAAATCAGCTACAGAAGCTGCTAACGCTATGAGAATTGCTGACTCTACAAAGATGGCAGATTCAATGGCTAAAATGGCTAATCCAAAGAAGAAGTAATTCTTCAGCAAAAAGAAAACAAGGGGGCGGATTGCGCTCCCTTTTTTTTATGCCTTTTTTTGAGATGGATTAATGACAATTACAGTCTGGACCACAGTCTTTCTTACGCGAACGCAAAATCGATTTGCGAATTCTCATAATGAGGTATAACAAAGCAAGGGCAAATACAGCAATTAGGATTGTTTTTTCCATACAAATACCCTTCTAAAGTACGTAATTTAGCGCCTGAAATATTGCAAGGTTTTTATGATTACGATCAACACTCCTCTTCAATTTAATAAAAAAAGTTTTTCAGACAAAGAACTTCTACGGTTATACGTTGCAATCCTAAAGCCACGAATGATCGAAGAAAAGATGCTCGTCTTGCTTCGACAGGGAAAAATTTCAAAATGGTTTTCTGGATTTGGACAAGAAGGAATTTCAGTTGGTGCAGCGTTAGCAATGGATCGAGAAGAATTTATTCTTCCAATGCATCGTAATCTCGGCGTTTTTACTTCGCGCGAAATTCCATTAAAAAAATTATTTGCCCAATTTCAAGGCAAAGATTCAGGGTTCACAAAAGGTCGAGATCGTTCTTTCCATTTTGGTACCATTGAATACAAAATTGTTGGAATGATTTCTCATCTCGGCCCACAACTTGGCATTGCCGATGGAATAGCTTTAGCACATAAATTAAAAAAGGAAAATAAGGCAACGCTTGTATTCTCTGGCGATGGTGGAGCAAGTGAGGGAGATTTTCATGAGGCAATAAATGTTGCTGCAGTTTGGGATTTGCCTGTAATATTCGCTATAGAAAATAATCAATGGGGATTATCAACTCCTTCCGTTGAGCAATTTCGATGTAAACAATTTATAGATAAAGCAATTGGATACGGAATAGAAGCAGTGCAAGTCGAGGGAAATAATATTCTTGAAGTTTTCTCAGCAGTAAAAAAAATAGCAGAAGATATTCGTAAAAATCCAAGACCAATTCTTTTGGAGTGTATTACTTTTCGAATGAGAGGTCATGAAGAAGCTTCAGGAACTAAATATTATCCCGAAGGACTTCAGGATTCCTGGTCTGTAAAAGATCCCGTTCAGAATTATGAACGATGGTTGCTTGATCAAAAGATACTTTCCGAAAAGGATGTTGTTGAATATCGCGCAACAATAAAAAAAGAAATAGAAGATTCACTTGAAATTGCATTTGCTGAACCACGACCAATTGCAAATACAGAAATTGAATTCAAGGACTTATTTGCATCCTATAGCCCTGTTCTTTCAATTCCTTCTCAAAATAAGTCTGAGAAAAGATTGATCGATGCAATTCATGATGGTTTACATGAAGCTATGGTGAAATATCCAAACCTTGTTTTGATGGGACAGGATATTGCAGAATATGGTGGAGTTTTTAAAATTACGGATGGATTTGTTGCAGAATTCGGAAAAGGGCGTGTGCGAAATACTCCATTGTGCGAGTCTGCAATTGTAGGAGCAGCCCTTGGTTTGTCAATAAGCGGAATGAAAGCGATGATGGAAATGCAATTTGCTGATTTTGCTACAGAAGGATTTAATCAAATCGTAAATAATCTTGCAAAAATTCACTGGCGCTGGGGACAAAATGCTGATGTGGTTATACGAATGCCAACAGGAGCTGGAGTTGCAGCAGGTCCTTTCCATTCCCAATCAAATGAAGCGTGGTTTTTTCATGTACCTGGATTAAAAATTGTTTATCCTTCCTCGCCAGAAGATGCAAAAGGATTATTACTTGCATCCTTTGAAGATCCAAATCCAGTCTTGTTCTTTGAACACAAGGCATTATATAGAAGTATTTCAGGACCTGTTCCTGATAATTATTACACAGTTGAAATTGGCAAAGCCAAAAATGTTTCTGAAGGAAATGACATTTCTATAATCACATATGGATTTGGAGTTCATTGGGCAACTGATATTTTAAAAAAACATCCGAATATTTCAGCGGATATAATTGATTTAAGAACTTTATTGCCACTAGATAAAAATGCAATTTTCGAATCTGTAAAAAAAACAGGTAAGGTTATAGTATTACATGAAGATACTTTCACAGGAGGAATCGGAGGTGAGATTTCCGCTTTGATTTCAGAATCTTGTTTCGAATATCTTGATGCACCGGTTGTAAGAATTGCAAGTTTAGACACTCCTGTACCTTTTGCGCCAGAGTTAGAACAGAATTTCCTTCCTGTATCTAGATTTGAAGAAGCGCTATTGAAGCTAATCGCATTTTAATTTTTAATTGATAACCTTGAATTCAGAAATAAATATCCGGAATGTCACTTGGTTTATCATAGCCTGTATTCTGGTATTTGTTCCGGCCTTGCTTATTGATGTAATGAATATTGATGCGGCACAATACGCAGCAATGTCCCGTGAAATGGTTCAGAGCAAAAACTGGTTGGAGGTATATCAGAATCATCATGACTATCTGGATAAGCCTCCACTTTTATTCTGGCTTTCTGCAACGAGTTTTAAAATTTTCGGTGTAAGCAATTGGGCTTACAAACTTCCATCTTTTTTATTCGCAGTGCTTGGAATTTGGTCGACGGTCAAAATCGGAGAATTATTGTATGATAAAAAGACGGGTATTGTTGCGGGTCTATTTTTGACTTTTTCTTTTGGAATGTTTGTAATGACCAATGACATTAGAACAGATACCATTCTACTTGGTTCAACCATATTTTCTACTTGGCAAATCCTTCGTTATCTCAAGACAAAAAACCGTTGGAACTTTGTCGCTGGTTTTTTTGCAGTGGGTATTGCAATGTTAGCTAAAGGACCGCTTGGTTTCATTTTGCCTGCCGCAGCTTTGTCGGCCGAATTTATTTATAAACGTCAGTGGAAAAACTGCTTCCGACCAGAATGGGTGATTGGTATTCTTATTATTGCAGCAGTTTTATTTCCGATGTGTTATGGCCTTTACACACAATTTGATTTGCATCCAGAAAAAACGATTAATGAACATACGGGAGTGTCAGGATTACGTTTTTATTTCTGGACACAGAGTTTTGGAAGAATTACTGGAGAGAGTGATTGGGGTGTAAAATATGATAACGGAGCGGGACCTTTCTTTTTCACCCATACTTTTCTTTGGGTGTTTTTCCCTTGGGGACTATTCCTAATCGGCGGCTTAATTAAAAATTTTGTAGTACTGATAAAGTCAAAATTTAAGCCTGGTTATTTAATTGAAATGGCTTCTACTGGAGGTTTTGTTCTTGTTTTTCTGGCGCTATCTGCTTCTCGTTATAAATTGCCGCATTATGTTTATGTTTTGCTTCCAATGGCTTCAATTATTTCAGCTAGATTTTTATTGCACGATATTTTGCAAGCGAATAGAATAATTTTATTCAGAATTTATAATGTTTTGCATTTAATTTTCTTTGTTGCTCTTGTAGCGGTTGGAACTTTATTTCTATTTGTGTTTTTTCCTGGTGGTAACCTCCTCACAAATGTTGCATTTTATTGTTTAGTAGGAGTAGGAATTATTTTCGCATGGCGAATTAAGGATCCATTTGAAAAGTTGATTTATCCATTGCTGCTTTCATTGTTAGCTTTCTATTTTGTTGGCAATGTGCACTTCTATCCATCCTTGCTAAAGTATCAATCTGGTCATGCGATTGCAAATGTGTTGATCAAAGAAAAAATTTCCGATAAGGACGTTCTATACCTTGAAAACTCCGATCATTCATTGTTTTTTTATTATGGAAATCATGTTGATGATTTTTATATAAATGATACACCTTTGTTAAATCAGAAAATAAAAACTTTTGGAAAGCTATATATTATTGCAAGTCCAGAAGGATTGGAAAAAATAAAATCCAGTAAGTTTCAAATTAATTCAGTTCGTGAATTTCAAAATTTTCACGTAGTCTTTTTGACCACTAAGTTTCTTTTTCCTTCTACTCGAAACTCCAGTTTAGATAATCGATTTCTAGTTGAAATTAAATAAGCATTGAAACTGGCTTTCACATTCAATATACGCCAAATTCATCGTTAAATAATTCTAAGAAATGTTTTTGAGCAAGTATGTTGGATGGAGTTTGCATTGAACCCATTACTTTTTCCTTTTCACTACTGGTTAAATGCCAACTTAAAGAAATAATATCCGGTTCGTCATTTTTCAATTCGAAATCAATAACATCTATTTTCCCTGCAAACCAATTTGAAGCCTGTTCGATTTCATAGTCATGGTGATAATCTTGAACAGTAAATAGATTACCATAAAAACTTTTTAGCGGTCCAGATAGTGCGTTTACTATCGAACCATCAGGAGTTTTTGCAACAAGGTGAATCTTGCCTCTATCTCTGGTTTGTAACAAAATAATTCCTGAAGTGTTTTCTGAAAGCCATTCGCGAAACGTGTATAAAAATCGCATGATATTTTCCATTCCGAAATTATCTCGCATCCCTGCATCAAAGACTTGAATGACCGGCTCACTTGGAAGATCCGTCAAAGGCGTGATGTATGGAAATGTTGCGTTCATACGAAGCACACTAGCAAATCGTACATTATCAGCTCCCTGGTTATGAAAAAAGCGTGAAAATTCAATTCCATCTGCCAGATAATTATTCTTGACATTTGAAGTAGCAGCTGGTTGAGTTAAATAAGAAACACCTTGCGCGCTGATAATCATTTTACGTCCATCATTTACGATAGTAGGAGCGAAGACCATCATCGGAATGAGTGCATCTTTTTCCGGTTGTCGGTAATCGATGAGTTTTTTCTCAAGAATATTATCCGTATTCTTTAAAAAAGTTTCTTCAAAAGCATAGGCACGATCTCGGCTATAAGTTTGACCATCGTATGTTGCTCGTCTCAATGGAAGGAACCAATCATTTACTGCCAACGAAAAAGCAATAGGATTTAAGACATCAGTGGAAATTTTTTTGCGAAGAGAAGAGTCAGAATGTTTGAAAGGAAGATGTTTTTGTTCTCTTAGCCAAACTTCACGCATATATGCTGCACCTAACATTCCACCAGATGAACCGCAAATTAACGCAGTTCTTGGAAGCATTTTTCCTGCGCTTATTGAATCCAGATATTGCATCGTATACAATGTCCAGAAGGCCGATCTTAATCCGCCACCACTACAACTCAAAACAATCATTTTAGGTTTACCCTTTCCCATGATTGAATTTTTATTTTTCCATTTCTCAAGAATTGCAATGGTATTCAAAGAATCTGTTTTTCTCCAATCTCCCGAAGCAACAAAACGTTGGAATTCAGAATTGCTATAGGTTGCGGGTGGAACAGTATAATTCATGCCTAATGCATGCGTATGGCTATTAAATAAATCATATTTCGCAACAAAATTGAAAGTGAGTAATAAAACAATCAAAACTGCATTTGCCC
This sequence comes from Bacteroidia bacterium, assembly GCA_038237845.1. GTDB lineage: Bacteria > Bacteroidota > Bacteroidia > Palsa-965 > Palsa-965. The sequence goes on along the minus strand of JBBRYH010000034.1, from coordinate 27,546 downwards.
ATCCTCGGAACCATGTTGTTATTACTCCTGTAAACATGAGATATAAAGTAAAAAGGAGAAATACACTAGCACCTGCTGGAATCATCAACGCAGGAATGTATCTCAAGAATCCAAAAATCAAAAGTGTGAAAATGACAATTACTTCAAAGAGCACCGACTTACCATGATTCTGAACGAAAACGCGATTAAGTAATTCTTTTTCATAATGTTCGAAAGGTCTTGCTCTTTTTATTTTGGTAAGATTTGAAATGTAACTTTCGACATGCCAATCTCTGTTTTCTTTTCCAGGCGTAATTGTTTTCCATTTTAGCGTCTTCTTTTTCGGATCACGATTAAGAATTATTCTTTTAGGTTTTAAGGTAGGATAATCGTTTATAACTATTCCATGCAAGGATTGCATATCCTTATTGGCACGAAAAAAATAGAAAAGAGAACTCAGAATAAAAACCACATTTCCTAAAATAAATCCGAGAACGTCGAAAAAATTTTGTGCGCCTGTAGATGGTTGTGTATGAAGGAAAATAATAATGTGAATAAGGTAATAAAACTGGAAGCTTAATGGAATAATAAGATTGTTCAAGCAAAACCGAAGGAATGGACGACTTAAGGTTGCAAGAAATGGAAAGCGGTATGCGTTGTAGTTATAACATGAAATCTGGTAGGCCATTACAAAACCACCACAAGCAAAGCCCACTAGAAAATAAGAGAAGAAATTTACGTTTCCCAGATATTCAGGATCCATAAATAAAAGAGTAACGCCATAGCTTGCTGCAATTTTACCGCTGACAAAACCAAACATCAATATCCAGAAAATAATAAGCACTGGATTTTTTTTAACCTGAACGAGCAAAAGCTGTATAGGAAAAAAATAAATAAACTTTCGGATGATCGGATGTCGATGGATCCAAGCTTTAAAGCGGTCCATATGGGTTTATGTTCTTACTACTTTAACGAAGAAGGTAGGCAATTTGTTTGATTAGGTTTAAATATGGTTTTACCGAATCTATAAGTGGTCAGATTTGATCTTAATCCCATCGAATTTACTCAACTCCGATTTTCTTATTTACAATTTCTAAAATTTCAGATTCCATTTGCTGCGTTTTCTCCTGAATGAGCTTTCCTTTAGAAATGATTTCAGATGCAAAAGCTTTATCTGTTAATCCTGCAGCGTTAATTTTTACATTCAAATAAGCCCCCATCACCGCAGAACGAGCTGCAAGCGCGCCGACACCAGCATCAGAAACCGAATTGGGATTTCCATGTTCAGCCATGGCTTTAATTACTTCCATTGAGGCAAAAGAGGCTTCCATCACGCGAAATGGAACTTCTGTAGCAAACTTTGTAGCTTCCTGTATAGCATTCGTTCTTGCTGTTTTTTCTTCCTCTGTAGCTTTTGGTAAACTGAAAGAATTCATAATTCGATTGAATGCATTGGTGTCTTCGTCAACCAACTTCAAAAGGGTGTCTTTGTATTGCTGACCTTTTTCAGCCCAATCTGAAAATTCTTTCCAGCGCTCATCCCATCCACGCTTATGTGAAGAAAGATTTGCAACCATTGTTGCTAATGCTGCACCCAAAGAACCCATGTACGCAGCGATTGAACCTCCACCTGGTGCTGGACTTTCACTTGAGGTTTCATCTGAAAATGCGAGGAGAGACATTGAAACTAACTTTGTTGCTGAAGCATCAAGTAGTAAATATTCGATGATGCGTTCTTCAGGTTTGAATGGTCCGAGTTCATCAAGTCCAAGCGATTTTACTGCGATTTTTATCAGTTCTTTTTCTGGAACACCAACAGATCGTTCTTGTTTTTCAAGAAAGTATTTTCCTGCGTCGAGCAAACAATTAAGCGGAATCAAACCAACCAATTCTGATCCGGTAACACGAATTCCTCTTTCTTGTGCACTTTTCGAAACTTCCTCAAATGCTTTATGTACAGAAGTGATTTTAGTATTGGTGAGATTCATGGAAATCTGAGCAATACCATATTCTTCAATGAACCAACCAATTGCTTTTACCGATTTTAAAGTTCCCGGAATATTGATTGGTTTCCCATCAGGTCCGTTGATGATTTTTCCTGTCAAAGGATCACCTTCACGTTTTACTCGACCAGCCTCACGCACATCAAAAGCAATTGAATTGGCTCGACGAGTAGAGGTTGTATTCAGATTGATATTATATGCAACAAGAAATTCACGAGCGCCAATCACAGTTGCTCCTCGTTTAGCATCGTATTCAGCCGGACCGAAATCTGGAGCCCATTCTGGTAATTTTATTTTTTTGAAAAATCCTTCATATTCTCCTGCTCTAATGACAGAAAGATTATTGCGTTCTTTTTTAGGCTGGGCATTTTCGTAGAGGTAAATAGGAATGTTTAGTTCTTTTCCTATTCGTGCGCCGAGTTTCTTTGCATACTCCGCGGTTTCTTCCATTGAAATTCCGGAAACAGGAATGAGTGGACAAACATCGGTAGCACCCATTCGTGGATGTTCGCCTTTGTGTTTGCTCATGTCTATTAATTCACCTGCAATTTTGATTGCCCTTACGGCAGCTTCAACTACTTTATCAGGTTCACCGACAAAAGTTACGACCGTCCGATTTGTTGCTTTGCCTGGATCGACATTCAACAAGCGAACACCTTCAACAGATTCGATACGATCAGTAATTTGTTTGATAATGTGTAAATCATTTCCTTCAGAGAAGTTGGGAACACATTCGATAAGTTGTTTCATTGTTGAAGAGTTTGTAGTACGAATGTAAGAATAAGAATTTATTTGTGGTTTGAAGTTTCTATATGGAAGTACAGATTTGATTCCGAATTAATTTACGCACAGGTTTTTCAAAGAACAAATAGGTAATCGCAGAAATGAAAATCAGAAGGGAAAAATAAACTGCAAAACGCACCAGGCTTTCTGAAGGGCCGATTTTGTCCAAAAGGGATCGGAATGCCAATTCAACTGGATGTTGAAGTAGATAAATTCCGAAACTGATTTCTCCGAGAAAAATTAATGGTTTTGATGAAAATATTTTTGAAACAAATGTTTTGTCATAGATCAATCCAATTATAAGCAGTAGGAATATTGGTGCAAGCAAGCCATTGTGTACCCATGGTAATATGAAGTTTTGGGTGGAGAGAATGAAAAACAATGCAACTATAGAAATGGATATTGCAATAAATGAAAACGCAGGAGGGATTTTAGTAATTTCTTTTTGTCTGATTATAATTAAACCAACTGATATTCCAGTCGTGAAACAACTCAATAAAGCAAATGGATGGTACAAATTAAGCTGACTTAAGCTGTAATGCGCACCTGTGTCAATTGATTTTAAAAAGATATGACCAAACTGACTTGCAGTCCAAAATAAAAACGAAAGAAGAACTAATTTTTTCATTGAAAGTTTTCGCATCCAATTCAACAAGATTGGAAATGTCAGGTAAAAGAAAAATTCGACACTGACGGACCATGAAACATAGTTTACATCCAGAGAATAACCCGGCACCCATGCCTGCAATCCAAAAAACTGTAGTGCAACAGAAAAAATTTTCTCAGGTTTGTGATATAGAAATATTTCAAAGAAAAGGGTTGCAATAAATGCAAGGTAATAAAGAGGAGCAATTCTCGCGAAACGGAAAATAAAAAATTTTCTCTGTGAAAATGTGCCATCTATTTTCTGAGGTTCATATGCAAATGTCATCACCAATCCAGATAAAACGAAAAAATAACTTACTGCGATGGAACCTTGACTAATGAAATTATGTAGAAGGTCACCTTGAAATCTTGAAACATTAAGCGAATAATGAAAGAACACCACCATTGAAGCAGCAAGGAAACGAGTGAAAGTTAATTGCGGAAAATTCATTGAACTAGTTTTCCGTTGATGATGACCTTGGAAATCAAATTACTTCCAAACGAATAAGGAAGAAATGCCAATGAAGGAATCGGTTTAGTAATAAATAGATTTGCTTTTTTTCCTACGGTAATGCTTCCATGACTCCTGCTTAATCCCAATGCATAAGCAGAATTGATGGTCGCAGCATTTATCGCTTCCTCTGGTGTCATTTTATAATTGATACAACATAACGAAATCATTTGATTCATATTTCCTGATGGACAAGAACCAGGATTGAAATCTGAAGCAATTGCAACTGGCAAGCCAGCCTCGATCATTTGTCTTGCAGGCGGATTCGGAAGTCCTAGAAAAAATTGAGCACCCGGTAAAAGTGTTGGCATTGTTTTGGTCTGTGAGGACTCCATTTGAGAATTTTTCAGCAATAAAATTTCTTCATCACCAATAAATTCTAAATGATCTACACTTATTGCTCCTGTTTTTACTCCTGCTTGTACACCACCCGAATTACTCAATTGATTTGCATGAACTTTCGGAATCATGCCATATTTTTTTCCTGCCTCAAGAATTTTCATGGAATCCTCTTCGGTAAAATAATTCCGCTCACAAAAAACATCGCAATAATCAGCCAACTTTTCTTTTGCAATGGCTGGCATTAATTCTTCAATTAATAATTTGATATAGCCTTCTTTATTGTTTTTGAATTCGGAAGGAACTGCATGTGCGCCAAGAAAGGTTGCTTTAATTTCAATTGGTCCACGTTCTTTTAATCTTCTAATAACCCGAAGCATTTTTAATTCGCTTTCCAGATCAAGTCCGTAACCGCTTTTTATTTCAATTGCACCAGTTCCTAAACGAATTACTTCATCCATTCGCAATGCAGCCGATTCAAACAATTCATTTTCACTCGCTGCTCTTAATTTATTGGCAGAATTTAATATTCCACCTCCACGCAAAGCAATTTCTTCATAGGAAAGTCCAAGAATGCGATTAGTAAATTCTTCTTCGCGTGATGCTGCATAAACCAAATGGGTATGAGAATCGCACCAAGTCGGTAGCACAAATCCTTCATTAGCATCGATGACTTGAAGGCCGGACCAATCCGTAATTCCCGGCCAGTCTTCCATACTACCGTAATCCGCAATAATTCCATCGTCAATAGCTATCCAAGCATTTTGGATACATGGCAATTCATTCATTGCCTTTCCCGCAACCGTTTCAGGAGAATTTTCTCTTGTTTGAACCAGCGTACCAATGTTCTTGATGAGGAGCTTTTGCATTGGCGGTAAAGGTAAATAAGGTAATTGGGGTTATGAGGATAATTAAGGCTCTGAATAGAAAAAATCTTCAAGTTTACTGTCCCAATTGCCTGATTTTCTGCTTTCGCTTTGCCCTGTTGTTCCATCTCAGACAACCTTTTTTAAAGAATCTCGTCTTTATTAAAACCCGACTATGAAATTTACCCTGCTTTTTCTCTTTTCAATCTGTTATATTAGCTTAAATGCGCAAGATTCTATTCAAAAAAGAAAGTCGTTTTGTCTGCGAAACCAGGAAAGGGTAAGGCCTATCCGTGACACTGTAATTCCGGCAGGTCCGAACGAAATTTATCTCAATATAGCTCCTCTTTTTACGACTCTTCTCGGATCTATTCCGGCAAGTGAGGCTAATTTTTCGCTTATGTATAAAAGGGTTTTGAAAAACCCACGTTTTGCTTTGCGAACAGGAATGGCATTCAAACTTTCTGTCAATAATTATTTTGAGTTTTTCTATCCTACTGATTGGTATTTTGATCAAACAGATTCCACGCGCACCGTTAATAAATTTGATGATGGAACGAGAAATAAAATTCAATTAAATATAGGAATGGAGTTTCGCAGAAAAGGTAATAAGCGCTGGGGGACTTTTGCAGGATTGGACCTAATTGCAGGTTTTTACAAAAGCAGTTATTCGTTGTATAATGTTCTTGAAATGCTTGATACTACAGGAATGTGGAATCCAGTTGCAAATGATCCCATTGTATTTCTAGATTATAAACAGAGTTTCAGCTATTACGCAGGCATCAGTCCTAAATTTGGATTGCGTTATGCTTTTAATAAAAATTGGATGATGATGTTGCAAACCTCCTTTGAGGCTTATTTTTTGAAAAGTGACTATTACACTCGAAATTCATTCGGGACAGCGATTCTCGATTATAAAAACTCATCTTATAATTTTAATATGAACGGATTTTTTGATGAATTTTCGATTGCTTATCGTTTTTGATTCGCGAATATCTCTTGAAAACTAGCTGAAAACTCAGAACTAAAAACTCAGAACTGAGAACTATCTTTACCCCATGGCGGGTAACTCTTTCGGAACTCTTTTTCGCTTAAGCTCTTTTGGTGAATCACATGGAGCGGCTATTGGGGGCGTTATAGATGGCTGTCCGGCAGGAATTACGGTGGACACAGAATTCATACGTTCTGAAATGCGTCGTCGTCGCCCAGGTCAATCCAAAATTGTAACACAACGAAAAGAAGATGACGAAGTTGAATTTCTTTCTGGAATATATGAAGGAAAAACAACGGGTGCTTCCATTGGATTTTTAGTGCGTAATTCAGATCAAAAATCGAAAGATTATGATGCGTTGAAAGATGTCTATCGGCCTTCGCATGCTGATTTTACTTACGATGCAAAATATGGTTTTCGAGATCATCGAGGAGGTGGAAGATCATCTGCACGTGAAACAGTTGCTAGAGTCGTTACAGGTGCTATTGCGAAATTAATTTTAATACAAAGTGGTATTACTGTTCAGGCATATGTGTCTGCAGTTGGTGAAATTTCGCTCAACAAATCTGCGGCGGAACTTGATCTTTCTCAAACAGAAAAAAATATTGTGCGTTGTCCTGATTCGAATCTTGCAAATGAAATGATTGCTTTGATTGAAGCGGTGAGAAAAGAGGGTGATACGATCGGTGGTGTGATAAGTTGTATTGCGAAAAATGTTCCTGCAGGAATTGGCGAACCAGTTTTTGATAAACTTCATGCAGATTTAGGCAAAGCAATGCTTAGTATAAATGCAGTAAAAGGTTTTGAATTAGGTTCCGGATTTGCAGGAAGTGTTATGAGAGGATCAGAACATAACGACCTTTTTATTCCGAGCAATGGAAAAAGAAAAATAGTTACCGCAACAAATCGTTCTGGAGGTATTCAGGGCGGAATCTCAAATGGAGAAGAGATATTTTTTCGTGTTGCGTTTAAGCCTGTTGCAACAATTATTCAGAAGCAACGTACAGTAAACGATAAAGGTCAAGCGGTTGAAATCAGTGGAAGAGGACGACATGATCCTTGTGTAGTTCCACGCGCTGTTCCCATTGTTGAGGCAATGTGTGCTATGGTTTTAGTGGATCATCTATTACGTCAAAAAGCAACTTCCTAAATGTTATCTAAAAAATCGAAATACGCTATTAAAGCATTAGTTGCTCTTGCAAAAAAGGAGGAGGAAGGTGGTTTTATGCGCATTTCAGATATTTCAGAACAAGAGCGTATACCAAGGAAATTTTTGGAGGCAATATTAGTGGATCTGAAAAAACAAGGTATTCTCAAAAGTAAACTTGGTGCTAATGGCGGTTATTATCTGGGAAAACCTGCGCACAAAATTATGTTAAGTCAGGTTTTCCGACTCACAGATGGTCCTATTGCACTTATTTCCTGTGTTAGCCTGAATTATTATGAACCATGTGAGGATTGTGGGGATGAAATAACTTGCGGAATTAGAAAAATGGCAATTGAAATCAGAGATGCCAGTCTTAAGATTTTGAACCATACCAGTATTGCAGATATTGTGGCTGATGAATCTGCCCTTTCCAAAAAAAAGAAAAAGAAACATTGATTAATAAATTGTTAAAGTAGAATTGCCGTCCCTGAATACATAATAAATATAAAGCCTATAGAATTAGTAGGAGATGGATATTTTTATACCTTTGCCTTTCAAATCCATAAAAATGTCAAACGGCTCAACTATTTCCTGCCCAATATCTGTAATTCGTATCAATGAAAATGTGGCACGCGTTGCTGCTTTTTACACTTTTCTTATTGCAATAACAAGTCTGCTATCCCATAGTTATCTCCTCACTTTTCTACTCGGTGTAGATTTTGCAATACGATCTTTTCTTCCTAGTGTTTTTAGTCCATTGCGTTTTATTTCGGGTCAGACTGCTATTTTACTTGATTTGAAAAAAGTTCCTGTAGATGCAGCTCCAAAGCGCTTCGCAGCGGGTGTAGGTTTCTTATTTTGTTTTTTAATCGCCACCTGCCAGTTATTTGACTTCAATTTTGCAAGTTATTTGATAGGATCTGTGCTTTTGATCTGCGCTTTTCTTGAAAGTGTTTTTGCATATTGTGTTGGTTGTGTCGTATATACTTTCCTCCAACGGATTTTCAAAAAATCAAATGTGAATGGTGTCTCTGCCTTCTGAGTTTGATTCGAACCCTTTGCATTAGGCGTTTCACCTATAAATCAACACATTAAGGCTGATGTCTGTCAGCCTTTTCTTTTCATCTTTTGTGAATTCACAAATGCCCTTCTAGCCATCTTCTGCAGATGGATTTCCTATCTTTACCCTTCAAATTCATAAATAAAAGTATGTCTGTAGATAAAGTTCAAAAACCGAAGAAAAGTATTGCCCGTCGTATTTTGAAATGGACAGGAATCAGTTTTTTAATCCTGATTATTCTGGCGATTCTCCTGCCCGTAATTTTTAAAGGAAAAATCATTGCTTATGCTAAGCAAGAAATTAATAAATCCCTAAATGCGAATGTTACTTTCGGTGAATTTGATCTGACATTATTCAGTTCCTTTCCGGATTTCCGATTGAGTATTGCTGATTTGAAAATTGTAGGAAAAGGAAATTTCTCAAAAGATACTTTGGCAAATCTTCCCTTATTAAAAGTTGATTTGGATTTGATGAGTGTCATTTCCGGATCTCAATATAAAATTAATTCCATTTCCTTAGATAAGCCACGCATCAGTGCGCGAGTACTGGCAAACGGAAATGCGAATTGGGATATTGTAAAAGCAGATACTACGCCTGCAAAGGAAACAAGTAGTGAGCCCACAAAATATAAATTGTCCTTAAAGAAATTTTCAATTACCAATGGTTATATCGTTTATGACGATGCTTCTTTGGATTTTAAAACAGTCCTGAACAATTTGAATTATGATTTGTCTGGAGATTTTACACAGGATAATTTCCTTATGAAAAACGATCTTTCAATGGATCAGCTCACAGTGGCTTATGGTGGGATGACTTATTTGAGTAAAGTAAAAACAATTGCAAAAGCAAATATTGATATGGATATGGTGAATTGGAAATTCACATTCAAAGAAAATCAATTTGACTTGAATGATTTGGGTCTTGCGTTGGATGGATTTTTTGCAATGCCAGGTGAAGATTACAATATGGATTTAAAATTTGCAGCAAAACAAAATGAATTTAAAAGTTTCCTTTCGCTTATTCCTGGAGCATATACTTCTGATTTTGCTAATGTAAAAGCATCCGGAAAACTTTCTTTTGATGGCTTTTTAAAAGGTCTTTATAGCGAGAAGCAAAATAAAATGCCAGGATACGGATTGAATTTTAATATTACGGATGGTTCTTTCCAATACCCTTCAGTTCCCAAAGCTGTTAGCGCAATTAACATCGATTGTAAAATTGCTGATGCATCTGGAATTCCTGACGATACGAAAATTGATTTGAATAAATTTCACATGGACTTTGGCGGAAATCCAATTGATGCAGGTTTGCATGTTTCGACGCCGATATCGGATGCTAATTTGGATGGCTGGGTAAAATGTAAGCTCGATTTGGCTGGAATAAGAGATTTACTTCCATTGGAGAAAGATGAAGTTCTTACAGGGAAAGTTGATGCAGATGTGAAAATGAAAGGTCGTATGTCACAGATTGAAAAATCTCAATACGATCAGTTTCAATGTAGCGGAATCATCGGAATTGCAAATATGATTTACAAATCAAAAGATGTTCCATATGGCGTAAATATTTCCGCAATGGATTTAAGTTTTACTCCTCAGTTTGTGGCATTATCAAAATTTGTTGGCAAAATCGGAAAAAGTGATTTGAATGCAGATGGCAGAATTGATAACCTCATGATTTATCTTTTTAAAGATTCCTTGTTAAGCGGAACTTTCAATATGAGCTCTACTTTGATGGATTTGAATCAGTTTATGGGTGATGAAACAGGAACTGCACCAGCCCCGACAGATACTGCAGCAATGACTGTAATGGAATTGCCCGGCAATCTTGATTTTACATTGAATTCAACTATTTCTAAATTGATTTATACTGATATTAATCTGACCAACGTTTCCGGTAAAGTGACTTTGAAAAATAAAACACTTGGATTAGGAAATCTAAAAGCAAATATGTTTGGTGGAGGTGTTTTGATGAATGGAAGTTATTCAAGTGCAGATGTGATGAAACCGAAAGTGGATTTGAATATGGACATTACGGATTTTGATATTCAGCAGACAGCTAAATTCTGTAGCACTGTAGAAAAGATAGTACCGGTTTCTAAATACACAAAAGGTAAATTTTCTTCTCATCTTGAGTATTCCAGTATCCTTGACCAACATATGATGCCCATGATTCCAACTGTAAATGGAAAAGGAACCTTGAGTACAAAACAAGTTGTTGTCGAAGGATTTGAACCATTGAAAAAATTAGATGACGCCTTAAAATTAAATAAGTTTAAAAAGGTAACACTTGAAGATTTGAAGCAGGTGAGTTTTACAATTGTAAATGGAGCTGTAACCACCGAGCCATTTGATTTTGCTGTTGGCAAATCCAAAGGAACAATGGGTGGAACTACAGGAGTTGATCAATCTATTAATTACGTTATGAGCATGGCCATTCCACGTGATGATTTCGGACCTGCAAATGCTGCATTGAATGGAATGGTTTCTTCTGTTACTGCAAAGGGAATTCCATTTAAGCTCGGTGATGTTGTAAATGTTCAAGCTTTATTTGGTGGTACAGTTACAAACCCAACGGTAAAAACAAATTTGAAAGAGTCTGGAGAAAATCTTGCGGATCAATTGAAAAATACAATTAAGGATACTGCTACTGCAATTGTTCATCAGGTAATTGATGATACAAAAGGCAAAGCTTGTGTTGAAGCGCAGAAGCAACTTGATGTAGCAATTAAACAAGCTTCTGATGCAAAATCTGCTGCCATAAAATCTGCAGATAATGTAAAAACTGCGGCCTATGCTGAAGCAACAAAAACTGAAAATAAAAGTGGTAACCCTATTCAGAAAACAGGATTTAAAGCAGCCGCAGTGAGTATGCGTAAAGCAGCAGACAATGCTTATACAAAAGCTATTGCAGATGCTAATACTGCGGAGAAAAATGCTGTTGATAAAGCTACCGCCGAAAAAGAAGCAAAATGTAAATAGTGATTAGTACAACGTTCGAAGTTTTAATTTCGTGTTGATTTTTATTGATAGGAAGAATAAACTTCGAATGCAGCACTAATTCTGGCACAAGATTCGTTATAGGTTAGTAGACCTTACCCTATGAAAATGAAAATTCTGTATTCCTTTCTTCTTGTATTGGCTTTTACGTTGAATCCATTCGTCTTGATGGCGCAGGAGGATGAAACGAAAAGCGATTGTCAGACTATTGACGATGCTGATGCACTTAAGAATTTTGAAAAATCTAAAGACAGAAAAAAATACGATTGGGAAACGCGAAAAGGTTATTTGCAAGAGGCATTGAATGCAGAACCGACCTGGGCAGAGGCGAATCTTGCAATGGCAAAAATGATCATGACCAAAGCTAAAGCTGATGGAAATGAAGGGCAATATCCGGGTGCAATCAAATTTCTCAAAGCAGCTGTCGATAATTGTCCGAAGATAGGAGCAGAGCCATTTTATTGGTTAGGTACGCAATATTATCTCCTTGAAAATTATAAAGACGCCATTCCCTATCTCGAAAAATATATCAATTACGATACTGATGATGCAAAAAAATTGGGTGAGAATTATGAATTCAATTCTTCTCAGGCATTAGAAATGTTGCGTTGGTCAAAATTTTATGTAGACATAAAAAATCACGTTCGACCTTATGCGCCTGTGCCGGTAAAAGGAATTGATACAAAACAGGATGAATACCTCGCAATAATTACTCCTGATAATACACAAGCACTATACATTCGAAGAATTCCTGTGAATCAAGCTGATCGTGTTTGGCAATCTTCAACGCAGGCTGAAGTTTTTACAATGAGTTTAATGCAATCTAATGGTGAATTTGATAAAGGAACATTTATGGACGAACCTTTTAATCGGAATCCAAATGAAGGAGCTGCTTCACTGACAATTGATAACAAACATCTTTTCTATACCATTACCAAAGATGGAACGGACGGACCTAATACAGATATTTATACCGCAGATTTGAATGATGGTTCATGGACACCAATTCGTTCCATTGGAGAAAAAGTAAATGATCCAGTTTATTGGGATTCGCAACCTACTATTTCAGGTGATGGAAACACATTGTATTTCGCAAGTAATCGTCCTGGCGGTCAAGGTGGAATTGATATCTGGATTACTAAAAAAGGATTTGATGGAGAATGGAGCGTGCCTGTAAATGCAGGTCCTGTGATTAACACGCAATATGATGAGAAGTCACCCTTCATTCATTCAGATTCTCAAACACTTTATTTTTCTTCCAACGGGCGCCCTGGAGTTGGTGGGTATGATATTTTCTTTTCTCGTGCTGATGTGAAAGGAAAATGGCAAGAGCCGGTAAATCTTGGAATTCCAATCAATACTGCAGGTGATGACCTTGGTTTTTTTGTAAGTACGGATGGAGAAACAGGTTTTTTTAATTCGGATGCGCAAATCCCTGGACAAATCGGAGGTTATGACGTTTATCAATTTGCATTGTATCCGGAAGCTCGACCAGAAGCAACCGTGATTGTTAAAGGAGATTTGAAAGATGGTTTCGGTAATCCACTTACAGGAGCAACTTCCGTAGAAATTAAAAATGTACAAACGAAAGAAAAAACTTTTGGAGTAGTAGATACTATAACTGGAAGTTTCGCAGCGGCAATTCGAGTCGATAAGAAAAATGATTATGTAATTACAGTGAAGAAGGATAGTGCGGCTTTTAATTCGCAGTTGGTGTCTGGTAAGCAGGATTTTAAAAAGGTTGTAGTGAATGTGGAGCAAATGAATATTTCGAAATTAAAAGAAGGAAGTGCTTATACGATTCATGATATTAATTTTGCTTCCAACGCTGCTGTTCTTGAGCCTGAATCAATGGTAGTACTGGAGGAGTTTGCAGAATATTTAAAAGAACATCCAACGATGAAGATTGAGATTCGTGGACATACGGATAATGTAGGTGATGATGGAAGAAATATGGATCTCTCGAATGAACGATCTTATGCGGTATTTGAAGCATTGATGAAATTCGGTGTGCCTCGCTCACAAATTACAAGTGCAAAGGGATTTGGTGAAACCAAACCAATTGCTGACAATGGAACCGAAGAAGGGAGAGCAAAGAACAGAAGAACTGAATTTTTATTAATCAGGCAATAAGTTCTTTAATGGAGATGTAAAATGTCGGAAGTAGGATTATTATCTATTTATCCTTTTCGCTTTTTTAGTTGCAGATTTGATAATCAAATCAGAATTTTCGAATAAGGTTTTGTTTACAAATTTGTCGGTTCCAGATTCGGTCACTTTAACATTTACATCATAATTTCCACTGGAAAAACATTTTTTCATAATGCCGTAATCCTGCATATAGCTTCCGGCTGATCTAGGAATCAAAAAACATTTTCCTATTAAAGATTCTCCAACGAGACCAGCACGATAACAATTATAGTCAGCCGACTTTGGATCTAGTGGGATATCTCTAAGAAATAAATAAAATTTCCCCACTTCTGTACTTGTTTTCATTTCACCATTTTCATTAATGGAGGAGGAAGTAAATGTTATTTCCATATCCATATTTAACTTATCATCTTTCTTCTTGTGTTGGATATACGTCCATGGGAAATACCATGCTGCTCCAGGGACTTTCGCTCCTGCATATCGAATGTCAGCACGTTTAATTTTTATATGAAAAAAATCATTATTAAGAATGCTTTTAATGTCGCTCGTGTCTACTTCCAACTCAATTATATAAGCAGTATCAATATTCCCGTTTTTTGTTTTAAATGTGCGCACAATTTTCAAACCTGCAAATTGCATTCCTGTTGGATCTAAGGATCCTAGTTCTGAAATGGTTTCATAAAAAAATAAATCTGTCGCACCACTTAGCTGCTGATAGATATATTTTTTCTGTTCATTATCAATAGCCTTTTTAATTAATTGAGTAGCAAAATTTACGCTTTTGCCAAAAAAAGGAGCAATTATTCCGCGTTGTTTATTAAATGCTAAAGCTTCCTGGGGTTGTTGCATTCCGAGTTGGAGCACATCTCTGCGTTCAATAACTGCAACATTTAAAGTTGCATTTTTGTTTTTGTAAGAATATTTTGAAGAGCTGCATGCTGTGCAGAATAGCATAGCAAATAGGAAGAGTAATCGGCTGTTTTTCATTTTTAAATTGTAGTTAACCTTGTGAATTGTTAATTTGTTGGAACTAATTCACAAAAGATCGAATCACTACAATTATAGTAAATTTCTTCTTATTGCCCTTATTTCATTGATGGTAACTGTGAGAAGGCCTAAGCGGTTTGCTGAATATTTTACAATATATAAATCTATAACTTGAAAGTTTTATTTCTCCATGTATTTAATCTTATCCTGTACCTCTGTATTTAATTTTTCTTTGTACAAAATAATTTTTTCAAGTAGCAATTTATTTTCAGTGGCAAGAATTTGAACAGCAAGTAACCCGGCATTTTTCGCTCCATTTAATGCTACAGTTGCAACTGGAACACCGCCCGGCATTTGAAGAATGGATAAAATCGAATCCCAACCGTCAATAGAATTGGATGATTTTATAGGCACTCCAATGATTGGTAATGGCGATATTGCTGCAACCATTCCTGGAAGATGCGCAGCACCTCCTGCACCGGCAATAATAACTTGAATACCTCGTTTGTGAGCATTTTCAGCGAATTCAAATAATTTTCTTGGAGTTCGGTGTGCAGAAACAATTGTTATTTCAAAAGGTACTGCAAATTGACTTAAAATATTTCCTGCTTCTTGCATTACGGGAAGATCGGAATCAGATCCCATAATTATACTTACGATTGGTTTTTCCATGATTTAACTTTTAATTTTTGTTTTATAATCTCAGCTTTTTCTTTTGCATCTTCTATAGAAGACGAGAGTACAGTAATATGGCCCATTTTACGAAAAGGTTTGGTTTTCTTTTTTCCATATAGATGAATCTTCACTCCTTCAATCTTCATACATTCAGTAATGCCTTCATATTTTACAGGGCCGAAATGATCTTGCTCGCCCAAAAGATTTATCATGACAGCAGGCATTTTCAAAGAAGTACTGCCTAGCGGAAAATTAAAAATAGCCCGCATCTGCTGTTCAAATTGTGAAGTGATGGTGCTTTCAATGGTGTGATGTCCGCTGTTGTGAGGTCGTGGAGCAATTTCATTGATAAAAATGCATTGAGCAGTATCCACAAACATTTCAATCGCAAGAATTCCACAAAAATTAAATTGTGAAATTATTCTAGTTGCTAATTCAACGGCCTTAGTGCTGATTTCTTTGCTAACAGATGCAGGACAAATTAGTTTTTCTACAAGATTTGCTTGCTGATTAAATTCCATTTCAACTAGTGGAAAACATCTTACTTCACCGTTTTCATTCCTTGCAGCTATAATCGAGATTTCCTTTTCAATATTCACCAACTCTTCGACGATTGAAGGGCCTTCAAGTAAATCCCTAAGCTCGTTTTTATTTTTAAATACGGCAACTCCTTTTCCGTCATAACCACCAGTCCTTAGCTTTTGTACAAAAGGAAAATTTAGAGTTTTAGATTGAATCGCACTTTCAATTTCTTTATTAGTGTTGAAAAATCTGAATGCTGAACTTGGAATGTTATGATCAAGGTAAAATTGTTTTTGCAATCCTTTGTCCTGAATGATTTCTAAAATTTCGGGATCTGGAATAATTCGCTTCCCTTCTTGTTTTAGTTTTTTGAGAGCAGGAATGTTTACATTTTCTATTTCAAAGGTTAACATATCCACCGAATTCCCAAATTCGTAAACATCATTGAAATCAAGGGGATCACCTTTTTTAAATGAAGTAGCACAAGTTGAAGCCGGGCAATCTTGATCCTTGTCCATGATATATGTTTTTATATCCCAATTACTTGCTGCTAATACAAGCATTTTGCCCAGTTGACCGCCAGCAATTATTCCTAGTTTAAATTCTGATGTTACAAGTTGTTCCATTTTTATCAGGGACATTAAATAGTTGATTGAATAATCAAAAAATACAAGGGCATACCAATTGTAATATTAAAGGGAAAGGTTACGCCTATAGCCATTGGAATATACAATCCAGGATCAGCCTTGGGAGCTGCTAAACGCATTGCTGCCGGTACAGCGATGTAGGATGCACTTGCAGCTAAAATTGAAAATATAAATCGATTTCCAATATCGTGAGTGATAAATTGGCTAATATATGCCACGAAACAACCATTTATAGCAGGAATAAGAATGGCAAACATCGAAGCAAACCAACCATACTTTTTAAATGCAGAGAATCTTTTTGCGGTAACCATTCCCATTTCTAATAAGAATATGGCAAGAAAGCCTTTGAATATATCTGTTGTAAATGGTTTTATTCCTTCTGCCTGTTTAGTATCTGCAATCAGCCCTATTATCAAACTTCCTAAGATCATTAAGACACTTCCATTGGTAAAGGAATGCTGAATAACAGATTTTAAACTTACTTCGCTTTTTCGTTCTTTATCAAAGCGTATCATTAAAATAACACCAACTATAATTGCAGGCGATTCCATTAACGCCATTACCGCCACCATATGTCCGCCAAATGCAACTTTTTGTGCTTCCAAAAAAGATGCAGCAGCAACAAACGTAACCGCACTTACGGATCCATACGCAGCCGCGATTGCTCCTGCGTCACTGATGCTTAATTTCCTTTTCAGAATAAAAAACGTGTAGAGCGGAATAAGCGAAGCAAGAGCTATTCCAAACAAAAGTGAATATACAATTTCAGTTGTAAAACCACTATGGGCAAGTTCCTGACCTCCTTTAAAACCGATAGAGAATAGAAGATAAAGTGCAATAAATTTGCTAATCGACCCTGGAATTTCTAAATCACTTTTTACAGTTGTAGCGATGATACCCAGAACAAAAAATAGAAGAGTAGGGTTAGTAAGATTCGAAAGTAGGATTTGAAAGTCCAAGATGTTTAGAGGTTTTAATTGTTTAAAAAAGTTACTTTCATAGTTTCAATATCGTACATAGCACCGACAATGATTATTTGGCCTGCTTTTTCCATTTCATTAAGGATGCTGCTCTTTTCTCTAATCTCTGTGATTGCTAATTTTACATTTTCAATTGCAACTGCTTGCACAAAATTTTCGTTATGCGAATTTCTTTCACCGCTTATGTTTTTTACACTGTCTACTGCGGGCTCTATTTCGTCGATTAAATGAGTTAGATTTCCTAGCTCGACGTGATCACATGCGCCTTTAACAGCACCACATTTACTATGACCCACTACCAAAATCAATTTTGATCCAGCCACTTTGCAAGCAAATTCCATACTCCCCAATATGTCGGTGTTAATAAAATTTCCTGCAATCCGTGCATTGAAAACATTACCAAGACCTTCATCAAATATTAATTCGGTCGATGTTCTGGAATCAATGCAACTCAAAACCATTGCATAGGGAAATTGACCTTGGTAGGTGGCCAAGGCTTCCTTTTTCAAATTTCGTTTAATTGTTTTCTGAGTCGCAATTCGATTGTTGCCATCTTTTAATCTTTGCAAAGCTTGCTGAGGCGTCATGTTTTGTTGCATTTCTTTTGTCATAGTTGGCGATTCAGCGTTGTTTATGCTATTTGGTTTTGGGAACCAGGAACTCGCAACTAGTAGTAGCACTATTAGGGTAATGGCATAAACTGGTTTAGTCTTTTTCATCATGAGTATTTTTAGTTATTTCTTTGTTTTTGACTTTCTGTGGGCACAAAGTTTAGCATTTGAATTCATAAATATTCATTTAACTTTGCAATGCAATGCATAAATAAAACTTATGAATTATACAATCCACCAGTTAAAAGTTTTCCTGAAGATTACCCAAACCCTGAGCGTAACGAAGGCGGCAGAAGAACTTCATTTAACGCAACCCGCAGTTTCTATTCAATTGAAAAACTTTCAAACGCAGTTTGATATTCCACTTACTGAAATAATAGGAAGAAAAATATACATTACTGATTTTGGAAAAGAAATTGCAGTTTCTGCAGAGAGAATTCTAAATGAAGCTGAAGCGATTAATTACAGAACGCAGGAATTCAGGGGTAAACTTTCAGGACGTTTAAAGATTTCGGTAGTTTCAACAGGTAAGTATGTAATACCATATTTTCTATCTGGATTTTTAAAGCAACATGAAGGAGTTGAGTTATTATTGGACGTGACCAACAAATCGCAAGTGATTCAGAGTTTGGAAAATAATGAAGTGGATTTTTCGCTTGTTTCAGTTATTCCTGCGCATATGAAGCTGAGTAAATTGGAACTCATGCAAAATCAACTTTATCTAATGGGCAACAATGACAAAAAGTTCAAAGAAAAAATGTATGACAAGTCGATTTTTGAAAACATTCCTTTGATTTACCGGGAACAAGGTTCCGGAACCCGACTTGTTATGGAGAAGTTTATTTTGAAAAATAAATTGCCCGTAAAAAAGAAAATGGAGTTGACCTCCAATGAAGCAGTTAAGCAAGCTGTAATCGCAGGCATGGGATATTCTATTATGCCATTAATTGGAAATAAAAATGAATTGAGTGTTCGCGAACTTCAGATTATTCCTGTAAAAGGATTTCCCATCAAATCGGTTTGGAATCTAATCTGGTTGAAGGATAAAGGTTTCTCCAGTGTTGCAAAATCGTTTTTGGATTATTTAAAAACGGAAAAGGAAAATATCATTAAGGAAAAATTTTCTTGGTTTGAAAGTGTAAAATAAGATATTAAATAGGTTAGTTAATAGTATTCAATTATTTATTTTTATTATTGACCTACAATTATAGCGCTTAGAGAAAATTATTTTTTCTCGGTTTTGCCAGTTAAAAATCTACAAAAGCGGCTCCTAGTTTTGTGAGATTAAAAAAGATTAATAAGGTAAATAGTATCAGGGATACTTTTGTATTTATAAAACATATATCAATGGCAATTAAGGAACAATAGACAGGAACCAACAGCCGTATGTTAGCATGACGAATGCTTTTAGGTGTCAGTTGTAAATCATATTTGAGGTTGAATTTAATTATGTAATTCTTCATTATGTATAATGCAATTCCAATGCAGATTATATTCACTCCGTAAAGAATTACAGCAAGTTGTGTTTAATTATAATGTCCGAGTAAATGTGTGGTTAACGGAATCAAACACACGAAAAATAAAAACAAGGCATTGTGATTAGTCATCTTAACATTAAATGCGTTTGCTGTTGCTATAACATAAACATGTACACGCCAATAAGTAAAGAGTAGTGAAAAACTTAAAACATAACTCAGACACAAAAGTGCAAGTTCGGATAATGCAGACTACAATTCTTTATTGTTGGTTTGATCATGAAATTCAGGAATTCTTATTTCAATTATTAATAGGGTCATTACTATGGAAAAAATGCCATTCGATAAACCATCAATCCATGTAGCTTTCATAAGTAAATTTATAGGTAGTGTTATATATTATTGTTTTTAATTTTATCTAATAATTAGAACTAAATATTTATTTCGAGTCAACGATAATAAAAAAATATTTTTCTTTTGCTATTCATCTTTCCTCTTTATCCCTCGTCCTTTCACCACATCACCTTCACGAAGTACAGCATCCGAATGTAGTAGCTGTGCGGCCTCAGCAGAATCTTTCACTTTGGCAGCGCTACGATCCATCATTTCTAATTCAAATTCTTCTAATACACTTTTTCTCAATCCAAGTTCTTTCCATTGCGAGAAGGGTCCACATGCAGATGAAATGCTCCGTGCCAAAGCAAGAGCATCGAGCAATGCCTGATTCGCACCTTGTCCTTTAAACGGACTCATTGGATGGGCAGCATCTCCTATTAATGTAATGGGTCCGGTATGCTTTAATAATTCCGGATGGAGTAATTCTCGGTCATACACAGGATAGCCGGAAATCTGCGCTTCCATCGTCGCTTCTAAAACTTGTGGAATTGGATCATGCCACTGCATTCTTCGGATTGCTTCTTCCTTGAGTGATACAGCTCCTTTTGCACTTAAAATCTTTGCCTCTTCTTCAGGCATTGGAAAACTAAGTTGCCACATGACAGTATCCGATGTAAATGGCATCATATAGATTCGCTCATTACCATTTACAGTTTGAAACACTGTAGCAGAATCTAACAATGGATTTTCAAAACCTTCAAGTTGTTTTAAAGGACAAATTCCTAAAATCACTAAAAAACCTAAATAACGTAAAGGAGTACGATCCTCGCCAATCAGTAAGTTTCTTACTACGCTACGAATGCCGTCCGCACCGACTACAAGATCAGCTTTGATACTTTTCAATTCTCCATTCACTTGAAAATTGAGTTTTACACTTTCATCTTCACATTTCTTTAAATCTATTAACTGATGTCCCCATTGCACAACATCATTTCCACCGAGTTGTTCAAGCAAAGCTAAACGTAAAGACTGCCGTGCGATATGAACATTAATACGCTTCGGAGATAAATTTATTTCTGATGGTTGTAACATTCTCATGCCCCATTCAATAATCACTTTTCCATTTGTAGTATGCACCAGATGGCGATTAGAATTTACACCATTTTTTAAGGAGAAAAGCCCAAATCCTTTGATCGCATTGCTGGCTTGTTGTAAGGTAAGTCCGTAGCCTTGCGATCGTGCATCAAAACTATTATCACGCTCATATAGCGTAAAAGGAATTCCACGATGTAAACAAGCGACTGCCAATGCAACTCCTCCAATTCCACCACCGATAATGGCTACATGCGGGTAATTTGTTTTATCTGCAACAGGAAAGTTACTAGCTGAAATTAATCCGGAACCTTTGCAGTTCGGACAAATATATTGTGGTGCCTTTGGACGAACAGGTGCTTTTCCTTCACCATTTGTTTTTTCAAATTGTTCAAGAGCCAATTGATAATGAAGTCGCACTTTTTTTCCAAGTCGCCGTCTTTTTTTTCCGGTCCCCTGACATTCATCACAAATCGCCCAAAAATTATTTTTGTTGTGCACTTTTTTTAGTAGCTTGTTATTTTACTTGATCTTTATTTTCCTTTTTATTGATAGCCATTTTTGGTAATTCATTTTCAAGAAAGCAAGATCTAATTAATATCTGTTTGGATCCACCGTGTATTTTGTTAGGGAGAGCCTCATGATTTGATGGGCGTTAAGAATGATAAGGTCATCTTTCGTAAAGCCTGGCAAAACATCCCAAACTGCGCTTGATCCCATATAGTAATCGTTGCTGATCCTTGCATCATTATGCAATTCGGGTTCAATCTTGCAAGTAAGTGCATCGTTTTTGACGTCTCCATCAGGTTCAAAATTAAGATAAGAAAACTGACCAGGAGGTGTAGCAAATGCGTTCACGCCTTGCCCATCTTGATTTTCTGAAATGTAATCAGCGTAAGTGTATTGTCTAATGACTTGAAGGTATTTGGAATAAAGAACAATTGACATTGAATATTTCATTCCAAATTTTTCCTTTGCTCGACCAATTGCAACAAAACGGCCATCCGGAAGCCTGCGAACAAGTACTCCTCTTACAGGTGAATCATCCCAACCTTTAGTTTTGGTTCCGCTTATAGAAGCGTCGAATTCTTCGCCTGTATTTGCATTCGTATTTGCAGTAACGTAATCCAATTTTTCTTCCTGAGCGGTTTCACCACCTATTCGAAAGCTTGATTGCATAGTACCATCTGCATCAATTTGTAATTCGGTAAGTCTATAATTATAATCTCTTTGCCAAAGGATAAATTCATCCGCAGCGACACCTTCCTTCAGTTTTGCAAGGCTAATTTTGCCTATGATTTGATATTCATTGTCAGGATCCAATTCGTAAATTCCTGTATTGTTATTTGGCGGTCCAAACAAATTGAGTGCAATAAATAAATTTCCGTCAGGCGTTTGCAGGAGTCGATTGCTTTGTGCGTTTAAACCCAAATATTCCTCACCCGCAATCACCTGTCGCATTTCATAAACAGTTTTTCCTTGTTTGTAGTCATATACACTGAGGTAAACTATATGCTTTGCATTGCTGATTTCAAGCAAGGCAATTTGACTAGTTCCCTTTAATGGAGCAGCCGAAAGCAAAGTATAACCGGGGTGGTTATTGACATCCAGAGGTTGTAGATCATTCCCAAATACAGCAAGAATATTAGGTCCGCATGCAACATAACCATAGTCGGTCTTTACAAATGTATTATAGTCCTCGTAGGGAGTATTGAAACCCTGCTTGTACGTCATTGCAGGTTTTCCCGCTATGTATTCACTTCCCATATAGCCAATACTTTTAAACGGCCTAAGTTGAAATCCACCTTTTTGTTTTTTTGCTTCAAGATCATATTCCTGAACGGCGTCTAAAACAGTAAACTGTTCGCCGTCTTTGACCATCGCAAGGTGTTTAAAAGACTCCGTTTTATAATCAGTGATTTTTAAATAATCCCAATGCGCTGCAAAAATTTCATTGAGTGTTCCCGGTGTTGTTTGAGCGGAAACAAAATTGAAACTGGAGCATAGGAGTAGGGTGGTTAGGATACGGATTTTCATATTTTCAATAAAATTTAGTTCCTAAAGATACTTAATCATTTACTACTAATTCTGTTGAAATGCACTTGCCACAAACCTGTCAGCAAAATATTTTAACTTGAATTATTTTTCTCATTTGATTCCTTTTTTTTGGCTAATGGTTTAAATCTATTTGCTAAGATTTTAGAACCAGTCGAATAAGAATTTGATTCAACAAATCATCAATAAGCGTAGCTCTCCTATATTTTCTTTTGGTGCACGATGAATACAGGGAAGAACTTTACTTTCAGGATGATCAACCGCCAACTTCCATAAATGACTATTTCCCATGCTAATTGGCTTTGCTTTAGGTAGTGCTTGATAGTGTAGATCAAAGAAATGTTCGTTTAAGAAGGATTCAAAATGTTCATCTGCGCCGTTGAATAATTTTTTGAGTTGCTCGCATATTTCCGGAATAAGGACTTTCTTTTTGGCTTGTGCGTTTGGCAATATTTCACTCGACTCGCCTAAGTAGGTACACAAAAAAGTATCTGTTGGAATAGGGGAGCGATCTACATGCCAGGAATACACATCAGTTGGAAATAATGGGTAGGCATCATCGCGATCATAATGGTTAATGACATTTAAAATTGGTGATACACCATGTGCTTTCAAAACTTTGAAGTCATTTAATAGAATCTCACGTGCAAGTTGTCCCTGCTCACTCAATTCAAGTTTATGAAGTTCGACTTCTTCAATGACCGAAATATTTCCGTTTAGCTCTACCTTTCTAATGATCTCAGAAAAATCACCGATAAGTTTACGAGTCCAACAAATTGCATTTATATTTCCTGTAAATGGTGTAGAAATTAGATCTTGGAAATTCGTGACACATTGAATTTGATTCTCAGCAGAAAATGAATCTAGCATAATGAGTAATATGAAAATAAAATCATTATGCTAAGATAGGAAGTAAGCATGTTGTTTTACAGATACTAATGAATTAATAGTCGTTTAAAGATTGTTCATTATTTGTTGGCAGACGTTTTTATTAATTCTAATTTTATTATTGAAGGAGTATATGCTTCTACTAATTTATATTCTCCGGAACAACATGGAAATGTAGAAATTTTCCAATCCCAAAAAACCTTGAATGATTTACCTAAATATTTTGGGTTATCAGTTAATTGGTCATCATCAAAATAGAGTTTTATATTGCCAAAGTCATTGTCCCCAAACCCAAAATCATATCTTTTCCCATTCGCATCTTCAAATTCTATGTGATGATAGTCACCAAAAGTATTTCCTTTGTAGATTGCTATAATAGGATTTGATACATTTTTATATTGCTCAATTTCATATTCAATAAATTGTTTTAAATCAGAAGTAGAGTTTTTCGGACACTTTAATATATAGTCATCAATAGTCCAGTTAGTTGAAACCTTTTTACCTTCGTTTTTTATTATGACATTTTGATTCGTTAGTGAATCACTTTTTGCAATAATTATTTTTTGTGCAGTTGCTGAGTCTGCGTTAACGCCATTTATTTTATTTATGGCGCAGTCAATTGAAGTTATGGGAATTGGTAATGATTTATCGTTATTCTCATTCGGTGAGTTTTTACAGTCAAAGAGCGCAAACCCAATCACAAACAAAAAAAAGTAAATTTTATCTTTCATTTAATTTTTAATACTGTCTATCTACTAAGCGTTGGAATACTCAAGAATCGGGCTCGAACCACAATATTTATATCATTAGCAATTAAGAAAATTTAGCCACTACATCAGTAATTTTTGTCCGTTCTTTTAGAGGCAGATCTGCTTTTCACATGAAGCATTCTTTATTTATGTTTTATTAATTCGGTGGGGACTTTCATTTATTTTATTGTGTTAAGAAATTCTCCTATCTTTTATCTCATTGCTTTGGGCTACCAAAAATGTTCACAAGCGATTTTTTATAAAAATTTCATTTGTCAGTTATAATATTATGCGCTTTCATCAAACATAATTTCGTCTGAACTTCCTATTTTATATGCGGGCTTCTCAATGGGTAAAGTAAAATAAAAGGACGAACCTTCACCTTCATTACTTTCTACCCATATTTCACCACCATTTTTTTCTAAAAATCCTTTTACTAGTAGAAGTCCTATTCCGGCACCTTTGTTCTTTTTTCTTGTTTCGGAAAGGGTCTTCATTTGTGGCGTAAAAAGTTTTTCCATTATCTCTTTCGACATACCAATTCCAGTGTCCTTTATTTGAACAATAATTAAATTGTCTTGGCTTTTTGCTGAAACTGTTATGTTCCCACCTTTTTCGGTATGTTTTATTGCATTTGAAACAATATTCTGGATGATAGAAATTAACATTTTACCATCCGCAAATACAGAAGTATTCCCCTCAATTTCATGATGCAGATTTATCATGTTTATTGAAGCGGTTTCGCTTAAACTTTCAAAAACTTTATTAATGTAATCGGTTAATTTTATTTGTGTTGGTGAAAAAGTATCGGATGCATATTTTATTCTAGCCCATTCTACTAAATAGTCTAACATTTCTAATTCATCCGTGGATGATTTATAAAGTAAGTCAAGCATCTCGTGAACAGCATCGGGCTTCATTTTATGAAAATTATCTTTCAAATATTTTGCAGTTCCAATAATGGCTGATAATGGACTTCTTAAATCGTGAGAAAGTATAGCAAGAACACTCTCTTTATGAGTATTAAGTTCTTCCAATTCTCTGATATATTGTTTTATAGCATCTTCTGAATGTTTTCTTTCTGTCAAGTCACGCAATATTTTGACATAACCCAACATCTCACCATCTAAACCAATAAGTGGAAAAACTAATCCATATGCGAAAAACAAACTCTTGTCTTTTGCTATATGCCACCTATTATCTGTTGCCCGGCCTTCTTTTAATGCGGTTTCAATTTCTTTTTTAGGAATATCATTTTTTATATCCTCCTCTGAAAATATTAAATTGAATGGTTCTCCAATAACTTCCTCCGTTTCATAACCAAATATTTTTACTGAGCCCGAACTCCAACTATTTATGTTGAATTCATTATCTATCGTAAAAATGGAATAGTCCTGTAGACTGTCAATTATTTGGCTATAAAATTCAGCTGTGGGAACATATTTGTTTTTAAGAAATTTTGGATTGTCTTTCTTGTTTTCCATTTAATTTATTTTGATCATTATTTTGGAATAGTTCTTTTATTGACTACTGGCCTTGTGTATAATGTTGCCAGCTGTGAGAATTAGCGGTCCCTAAATACAAAACGAAGCACTTTACAGTCTGCCATTACCGAACTTAAATCTAAGCATTATCCTGATACAAAGGGAGCTGTTTTTGAAGTACAAAACTGAGTCTTCTAGCTAAATGAAGTTAGCCGCATAAGCAATTTGTTCGCAGAAGTTTCAGGTGATGTTTTCTACTGTGGTATCAGTGGTTTTGGTCTTTTTAATCATTAAGCCAATCATCATTAGCAATGCAGAAAGAATGATTACCTGAATGATGAGCGATTTATTTACAAGTGAAATTGTATGTGTCGGCTCAATTGAAAGGAATAACAGAATTGTAATTAAACCTCTTGGTGCTACAAACAACAAGGGCAGTAATGGCAGCTTTGAAAGCTTTAGTTGAATAAAACGAAAAACAAAAATGAAAAATACTATAGCTAATGCCCAAAGAAAAGTTTCGGTATTCAAAACTTCACTTGTCTCTATTAAGTAGCCGAAAAGCAGAAAGAATAATGCTCTTATCAAAAACGCTCCTTCAATTGTTAATTCTTTGAACTTGAAAACCTCCTTATTCAACTCTTCTGGTTTAAATTTCTCAAGCCATTTGAATTTTTTGAACTCGTCAATATTTCCAATTGACAAACCAAAAAGTAAAATAAAAATCAATCCGGGTAGATGATAGATTTTTGAAATCGTATAAATTAAAATCACAAGTAGAATTATCGGAACAAATTTTATGTGATGTTTTATTTTGCTCAAGAGAAAAGAAAGTCCTATGGTTGCTATAAACGAAACGGCTATGATAATAAGAATTTGTAATGCAAAATGTCCAAAGCATTTCCCATCAATTGTTTCATTCATTGCAAGGAAATTAAAAATCAGGACTCCAATAATATCAGACAAGCTACTCTCATAAATTACAAACTCTTTGTTGGCAGCTGAAAGATTGCTTACGCTTGGAATGGCGATGGCACTACTAATTACACAAAACGGAATTGCATTTAGCAGACTGTCCTTTAGTCCGAAATGTCCGAAATATCTAAATGCAAATGCTAGAAGGAATGCCAATGCTAGCATAGGTAACATTGCACCCAAAAAGGATTTTGTAATTAGTCCGAATTTAGATTTATTAAATTCAAGTTCTAAAGATCCTTCAAGCACAATTAGTATCAGTCCGATTGTTCCTAATACAGGCAGTGCCGTGGATAAATCTGGGAGTTGTATTTTTAGCCAAACCGTTATTTGTTTGACTGTCCAACCTAAGATCAATAACAGAATTACAGAAGGAACTTTAGTTTTGGAAGATGTTAAATCAAATACATATGCAATAAGTAAAAGAATGCAAAATGTTATAATAATTGTTACTGTCATTGGTTGTAATTATAGAGCTAAATAAAAAGAGTTTAATAGGCCACTGCGTAATCTTCGCAATAATACTAACGTTTAGTGCATTAAGAAGTTGAGGATTTCAAAGTACTAATTTTTCTACTAGAAATGAACTTAATACATAG
>JBBRYH010000033.1:0-41186 GCA_038237845.1 Bacteroidia bacterium | reverse complement strand
ATCGAGGGTTGGTATAATCGAACAAGAAGACACAAACACCTGAACAATCTAACAATCAACGAATTTCACAAATCAATAACTAACAATTTAACAAATGCGGCCTGATGCGATTAAATTGTCCACTTTTTTCTTGCAATTCCATAGATCTAAATTGAGTGTGAATACTTGCACTTACTGTTGAAGCTCCAGTTTTATGGAAATCTACCCAATAAATATTTGTAGATGAAAGTCCACTCGCAAGTATTATATATTGGTCGGTTACTCTCACCGCGGATTGAATGTAAGTTATTACGGAACCGGATTGTACCCAAATACTAGCACTGTCAAATCCAGGTGAGGTAGAATTATATATATCTACTTCCGCCACGGAGTTTGTTGAAGTAAACCGATACCATGAATCCGTATTCGTCGTAGAAATACTAAACACCGTATCGCTTTTACTTATTGTTGTATAAGTAGTAGGAATAGATATTGATTGTGCAAATGCTGAGTTGGAAAGCATCATCGCTGACCAACAAATCAGCAAAGCAATAAAGCATCTTGCCTTATTGCCGGGAGGAATTGTTTTTTTCATTTCGTTTGTTTTAAGTGATTGTTAAATATGCTGTTTTGTTTAAAAAGTTAAACACCTACTATCGTTAAACTAACTACTGTCGATTTTCATGGTCAAGGCTTTTATGTGAAAAATTGAAATATATTCCTCTCAAAAAACAACAAAAAAAGCCGAGCCCCACTGCAAGACACAGTCAAACTGAGATAGTCTAAACTACCAAAGTCAACCTGTTCTTGCCGATTGGGTCTCGGCTTAACGTTAATAAATTACTGTTTTGTTGTTTTTTATTACGGAAGGAAATCCTATGTCGAAATCAGGGGGCTGATGCCGATTTTTTTTGCAAAACAAAACAGAAAATGCTTTGGCTAATGTAACTGGATATAGAGGTGAAAGTCAAGACAAATTTTTGCATCAATATACAAGTCCAACGAAAATATTCGTTTGTTGTCGGCTTTATCCCTTTCCCTGTTACGTTTCAGGGTTTTCTGTTAGGGGAAACCATGTTCATTACTTTTCTTTTTAGTCATCAGTCGGGTCACTAATTATGAATTTAATTTCTGGAATGCTATTTAATTTTCCGAAGAACGGTTTTTGGTTTTCTAATACTGCTTTTTTCTTTCCGAAGTTTTCCTTTGAACACTGCGGTAATTTTCAATGAAGGGCAAATGCCAATTTCTAAACAATGCGGAAACATTACTCCATTAACAAGACAATCGCAAATTCCATTAGCATTATCATTTTCACGAATTGCAAAGTCTTCTTGTTTGTTGTATTTAATTTTTTTCATTGAATTAACTGAAACCCGTGCCTTACGTCAAGTTCGGCTTTGCCTTATGCATTCTCATAGACGCGGTTTTGAGATCGCGACTTTGCTAACGCAAATGCGTTATATGAAAGCAAATATAAAAAAAATTAGCTATTTGTTTAATTATTTGACTCTTATCGTGTTATTTATTCACACTATTCGATAAGGTCAGGAGATGGCATTTTCTTGAGTTTTGCTCCCATGCCAGTACACATCGGAAATAAGATCAAAGAGATAACGGATAAGATGGGAATCAAGCCAACGGAATTTGGTCGCAGGATCAATAAATCCCGTGAAACCGTTTACAACATTTTCCAAAGAAAAAGTATTGACACAAGTCTGCTGGAAAAAATTGGTCAGGTTTTGGAGTTTGACTTCTTTCAATACTATACGCCTTTAAAAAAAGAAATTGAGAAGTTGAAAGAGGATAACTCTTTGCTTAGGGAAATGAATGCTTTCCTAAAGAAAAAAAACAAAGGGAAAGAGAAGAAGGGTGCATGAACAAAAAAGGTCTCCTCGGAAATGACTTAGAAGCCGCCTAAAACTTCACCAACTCCTCATACAATTCCTTCACCGGCAATCCCATCACATTAAAATAAGATCCTTCAATTCGCTCTACGCCGATGTAGCCGACAAATTCCTGCGCGCCATAAGCACCGGCCTTGTCAAATGGTTTATATGTGGAAATATAATAGTTGATTTCGCCTTCTGTTAATTCACGGAAATAAACAACCGTTCTTACTGCAAAAGCAATTTCTTTTTGAGATGATTTAAGACAAACTCCGGTATACACTTCATGCTTGTTTCCTGAAAGTTCTCTCAACATCACTCTTGCTTCTTCTTCGTTTTCAGGTTTATTCAGCACATGATTATTTACCCACACAATGGTATCTGCAGTAATCACAATTGTCATTTCGTCCAGCTCACGCTCAAAAGCATCAGCTTTTTTTCTTGCAAGAAATAGTGAAATTTCATCTTTCTCTAGATGATCCGGAAAAGATTCATCCACTTCTTTCGTGACTAATTCAAAAGGAATTCCAAGTTCTGTCAATAAGAATTGTCGGCGCGGAGATTTTGACGCTAGGATATAACGAAACTGATTTAATTTTTCAGGATACATCAGCAGCAATCAAGTTGTGAATCTGATGGGCATATAGAAAAAGGAAACTAATACCGACAACCATGATTAATTTAATCAGGGTACTGCAAAAATGCCAATCTTTTTTCCCTGTTGCTTTTAAAGTACGATAAGCCAGATAAACCAGAGGAAGTTGCAATAACAAAGTAAAATAAACTAATGATCCCCATTCTTGAGCTTCGAACTGTAGATATTGCAACCAAGCTATCCCGGCAATAACTCCCCCAACAATTACTCCTAAAACAATTTTAGTCTTTGCAATACCTATTACAATAGGCATTGTTTTGCAACCATATTCCATATCTCCTTCGTAATCTTCTACATCTTTGGTGATTTCTCTAAGTAAAGAAACAATAAAAGCAAATAATGCAATAATCTGTGTGATGTGCAGAACATCCGTTAGATTTAAATATCCACCATTTACAAATTCAGGAAACGCTCGATAAATATTCGGAATTTCAAATAATACAACTATCATTGGGACTATTCCTGAAAGTAAAGCAATAACAATATTTCCGATTAAGAATTGCCTTTTCAGATTTGTAGAATAGAACCAGAGTAGAGCAGGAGCAGTGATATAAATAAATGAACCGACACGGAAGAAATTGTATTTCCAAGAAAGATAAATACCAATACCTGTTCCGATAATATTTAGTGTCATATGAGCACCCATTGCTACACGCCGCTTGATTTGTTTACCAACAAGATTCGTATCAGGGCGGTTCACACCATCAATACGAACATCAAAATAATCATTGATAATATATCCTGCAGCGCCAATCATTATCGTCGAAAGAACCAAAAGGAAAAAATCAATTTCTTTCATCTGCACTTCCAGCATGGAAAAATCCAGATCATGCCGCTTCAACTCCATAATAGGAATCAATAAAAACCAGCGAACCATGTATTGCGTAAACGCCATGATAAGCAAGTTAGGGAAGCGAATGAGTTTCAGAAATGATATCATTAAGGTAAAAATAGGAAAATTTGGGGTTCAGTTATTGGTTATTAGTCATTAGTGATTGGTTATTAGCTATTAGTGATTAGTGATTGGTAATTAGTTATTAGTTTCCGCCGAGGCGGAGGTTATTGGTAATTGGTTATTAATGATTGGTTTTTAGCTAGTGGTTGACGGAAATAGAATTTATTGCTATTCAACAAATAAAAAACTTTTTATGGATTTACCACTTTTTATTCAGCCTTAATACTTGCTCAATTACATCTCTTACACAACCTTCGCCACCTTTATAGGGAGAAATATAAACACTCATATCTCTAATAGAAGAATCGGCATCGGAAGGGCAGCAAGGAATTCCTGATCTGCGCATGGCAAGTAAATCTGGAAGATCGTCGCCCATGTATAAGACTTCTTCATCTTTGAAACCATAAACAGTAGTGAATTCTTTATAGGTTTCTTCTTTGTCGTGTGCTCCAAGATAAACCTCTTGCAGGCCTAAATTTAAAAAACGCTTTTTCAGATTTTCATCCTGTGCAGCTGAAATAATTACGACTGTAAAGCCTTCATGAATCGCACGTTGTAAAGCAAATCCATCTTTAGCATTTACTGTTCTGGTAGTTGTATTATCAGAATTGAAATAAATTTTCCCATCAGTAAGCACACCATCAATATCAAAAACAAAGGCTTTGATGGAATTCAGACGTTGCTTGAAATTGAGACTCATTTTTTCTTTTTAGCTGCAGACTTAATAATACTTGCACTTAAATCGTTGTACACCTTTTTCAATTCAGGATGCTTTTTTAAAGCAGTAATATGTCCTGTCATCACTTTAGTATCTTTTCTTACGGCAGGACCGGTTTGCATCGTCTTTGGAAATTGTTCCATTACTTTCAATGCGGTTTCATCAATCAAAGGACGAATCAAATCAAATGGCAATTTATTTTCATTCAACAAATCTTCCGCAATGGAATACATATGGTTGGTGAAATTATTTGCAAACACTGCAGCAAGATGTGCAGCTTGACGTTGTTTTGAATCTAGATTATAAACACATTCAGAAATAGTTTCCGCAACGGTTGTAAGCGATAAAAGAGTGCTGGTATCACTTCCTTCAATACAAATTGGAACATTACTGAAATCAACTAGGCGATCTTTTGAAAAACTTTGTAAGGGATAAAAAACACCGTATTGTTCAAACTTCTTCAGCACGTCTATTGAAACACTTCCTGAAGTATGAACAACAATGCCATCGTTCACTTTTAACTTCTTCACTATTCCTTCAATTGCATCATCTTTTACAGCAATAACAATCAAGGCTGGACGCTTATCAATTTTAGACAAATCAGTCAGAACTTTAGCTTTTAATTTTTTTGCTAAAATTTTTGCATTGGCAACTTTACGACTGTAAACCTGAACAATTTCTATATCAGCAGCCAAAAGTGCCTTACCAAGAT
Source organism: Bacteroidia bacterium (assembly GCA_038237845.1). GTDB lineage: Bacteria > Bacteroidota > Bacteroidia > Palsa-965 > Palsa-965. Next base: position 36,278 of record JBBRYH010000033.1, on the reverse strand, counting down.
TGCTTGCTACATTTCCTGAGCCGATTAAAATTACACGAAGGCGTTGGAGTGATTTTTCTGACATTGGATTTATTTTAACACTTATGAAACTAATTCTTTCTCGGTGATTTTATTTTTTCGTTTTCTCTCTCTTACCGCAAGAAAGGTACCGAACACCATTATAATACAACCTATCCATAGAACATTTATTCCAGGGAAGATGGAAGCTTCTAAAACAATAAAGTCTGCTTTTTTAGAAAGTTTTATTGCTGAGTAAACATCTATCTTATTATTCTCAGGACGAACTTTCCAGAAAGTAAGTTTAATACCAAGATTTTCATCTAATGCATCTACTTGTCGGGTGGCTCCAGAATTTTTGTTTATGAAAAAATAGGTTACCATTTTTTTGGTTGCCATCGTTCCATCAAAAATGTGAAAAGAGGCTGCTATTCCGTATTCATCATTATTATAGAGTGAGTGTGTGGAATCAATTTTAACAATGCTATCTAAAATTGCAATACAATTGTCCATTCCTATAGTATCGCCGACTGCCAACGTATGATTCTTTGGTTTTTCAAATAACTCTCCTTTTGCACCTGAATAATCTACGGTATCTTCTAGCGAGCCTGGTTCTACAAACTTGACAAAAGTGTAAATGTCTTTATGCAGGTAATGACGCGTATCTGGCTCGGCAGCATTTCCCATGAATTTATTCAATTGAACAAAAGGACTCAAGGTAAATTGTTTCTCAACTTTTCCATTTACGTTTTTATTAAAATCAATATGAAAATAAACGTAAGGTGTTCCATCACGTATGATACGTTCTCTATTTGTATAGGTGACGAGATATCCAGCCATTGGAAGTGTATCACCTTTTTTCATGTATAAATTCTCATCGTTGTTACCATCCTGAAGGAATGATTTTAAATCAGTATGCGAGGTATTTTTGGAGAACGTATCTTTTTTAGAAGTCGAAATAACAATTCCGAAAAGTAAAAGTGCAAAACCTATGTGAGCAATAGAGGCACCTGCTTTGCTTATTTTTCCTTTAAAAATCTTAAACCAATAATCCGCATTCCCAAGAAAATTAAAAATGACAGCGAATAGAAGGAAAGAACAGATAATATAAATTCCTTTTTTATCTCCATTTACCTGATCATAATCGGCATTAAAATAAATAAGGAATACCAATGGAGCAGTAATTGCTAAGCTTATTAAAAAAGGTCGAGTAACCTGACTTATAAAAACTTTAAAATTAGTTTGTTTGTATTTGAAATATTGGGTCACTGCCATTAAGAATGAAACCACAAAGGCAAAAGGTATTTGCCATTTATTATAAAATAATACAACTTTCTGTCCGGGAGCAATTCGGGCTTCCGCTAATAAACCAGTCCATTTCCAACCAGTACTGTTAAACATCCATTGACAGAATTGATGCACATTATCAATTTTCAAAAATTTATTTACAACAGGTGAGGAAGTGTAAAAAATAATCTGAAATGCAGCCAACAACAAAACCAGCGAACCTATAAACATCCAAAACTCTCTCGACCACAAATCTTCCTCTTCAACTTGCTTCGGAAAATATTTAGAATACCCAATGATGATTGTAATTAATGAAGCCACTAATAAAATCAACATGGAAGAAGCGTGATGACCTTCGAAGAAACGAACCAAAACAATTGCGGCTATTCCCGTATAAATTACTTTCAATCTCCAGTTAAAGGAGAGGAAGAAAACTGCCAGCCATAAAAAGAATCCCATAAATACAGTGAGTTCTTCATTCAAACCATCATCTGTAAAGGCATGAACAGATGAATCACTGAGGATTCCACTCTTTGTCAGGAATGTTGAATATACAATCAATAAAAATGCAGCAACACACAAAAAGAAAGTTGTAAATAAGGATTGACCTTTATTTCTATAAAGCAACATAACATGAGCTGCGCCAACAAGAACCAACCAAGGAACGAAGGAAGCATTCTCTACAGGATCCCAAGCCCAAAATCCTCCAAAGCTTAATGATTCATATGCCCAAGCACCACCCATTAAAATTCCAGTTCCCAAAACCATCACAGCGATATAGGTCCAAGTCAATGCAGGTTTTTGCCACTCTGTATATTTTTTTGTCCAAAGTCCGGCAATGGCAAAAGAGAAAGGAACAGTTACTAATGCAAAACCTAAAAACAAAGTAGGAGGGTGGATGGTCATCCAATAATTTTGAAGCAAAGGATTTAATCCACGACCATCTCTGAAAAGTGGAATCTTGGTTAAGTAATCAGGAAGTTTAGTCCAAGGCAATCCAAGGTTAGTTTCCTTTAATCGCATTAATTCAAATGGATTACTTCCAATGTGGATGTTTCCAAAATAAATACCAAGCAACATCATGGAAAGAAAAACTTGAACCAGCGACAACACGGTCATCACAGGAGCTTCCCAATCTTTTGCTCTACGCATTAATACTAATCCAATAACTGAATGCCAGATGAGCCACAATAATGTACTTCCTTCCTGACCTTCCCAGAGACAAGCCAGTACATAATTCATTGGCATATCCCTTTTAGAATGTTGCCATACATATTGATATTCGAAACGATGCGCAATTAACATTGAAAGCAGCGTTACAAAAATTCCAATAACAGAAAAAGCATGAATTAGATATAAACCACGCGCAGTAATTTTCCAACCGTTATCTAATGATTTATTATAGGTTCTATAAATATTTGCAACAACAGCAAATACTGCAGTAACAAAAGCCAGCACAACAAAAAAGTGTCCTAACTGTCCCCATAATAATTGTTCGCCTTGATAAATCATTTTCCTTTTTAAGTTTTCGTTCGGCGATGGTTAGTTTCTAATATAATAGGGGGTGATAATTATTTACTAGCTGTAGGTTGACCGTTATTATATTTTGAAGGGCATTTCATTAAAATGTCATTAGCAATAAAATCATCGCCTTTCATTGATCCAACGATAACAACTTGTTGCGAACGTTCAAAATCTTGTGGTTTACTTTTTAATAGCACCACATGTTTTTCATTTCCATTTTTATCCTTCATAAAAAATGAAAATTTATTTGGATCAACTTCAGGTTTATATTCCATCGGTTTTGTACGATCCAAAGTTCCAGCAACATGCACTTGGTCTGTTGTTTCGGCAGCTTGTTTGAAATCTGCATAGGTACTTGAGTTACCTAGTAGTGTAAACATACTTCCGATTGCAACTGCAATAATGATGATTCCAATAATGTGTGTCTTTTTCATGCTTTAGGTCCTTTCATTTCTTTTTCAAGTTTTGAAACTTTTCGATCGATTCGAACCAGCGTAATAATTAATCCACAGAAGATAACTGCAATGACAATGAAAACTACATTGAAAGATGCATGCCCTAGTAATTCTGTATATATTTTTTCGTCTAATGATGATTCCGTTCCTGCCATTAAGGCACTTGAAGAAAACAAAAACGCAATACTCAATAAAATACGATTCAAAATTGTTCTCATGATTCTAAAGTTTTTTCTTGAAGCTTTTTAATTCGCAGTCGGAGAGAATAAATCCAGCATCCCATTAATATCCATCCAAAAACGCCACAATAAAAAATCGGACGTAATGTATTATCCAAATCATAATTGTTGAATCCCGGATTTCCACCATTACCTGGATGTAAAGAATCAGAGCTTTGTAAACGAGGAAGAATTCCGATTAAAACAATCATCATCACATAAGCGAAGATGCTATAGATTGCACTTACGCGAGCACGTTTTTGTTCATCATCCATTGAATTTCGAAGAACGAGATAGGCTAAATAAGAAAGCATCGTAATAGCAGTTCCATTTAACTTCACATCATCTACCCACCAAGCCCCCCAAGTTGAACGTGCCCAAAGTGATCCTGTTATCAATCCAAGAATTCCAAAAATCAAAGCGGTGTTGACTGCTTCATTTGCTTTTGTATCGTAACTTAAATCAAAACCTCTCAAGTATTTAAAATTATTCCATAAGGCCCAAGTCAACAAGGCAATCATGCAGAACCACATCGGAACATGAAAGAAAAGATTCCGCATCGATTCATAAAGAATGTTTCGAAATGGAAATGCAAAATGATCTTGCTTGAGATTTTTAATTTGTGGATTACACATTTGAACTAATCCACCCGACGCAGTATCTGAAGTAAAAATGGCAGAATGCATATAAATTTTTCCGTCCGCATCATTATAAACGCTGAGTCCGAAAAATAAACTATCCAATTTTGAAGTAGGTGGGAAAGTTAATTCAACATGATTATTGTCGACTACTTTAACAGCGCTTGGACAAGTGTTAATTGCTTTGTTTTGATCCCAATTAGTGATCCACGCAGAAAATGATTTCTCATTATCCTTAAATCTGGTGTTGTAACCTAAAAGTGTTACTGTGAAGGGTCCTGAAAAAGTTGGAACAATAGTATTCGAAGTGATAAATACACCAGGTGCTAAAGGCGTACGAATTCCTGCAAAAAGTGTAAAAGTGAGAAGAATTACACACAAATATTTCCACCAGTTCCGCTTCATTAAAAAGGGCATTTTTAGACGCCCCAAAGGTACGGACTTTGTCTACAAGTGATTCTAAAATGAGGGAATTTGGCTAAATGAACGAATCTTCCCTAAAATGAGTGACTTGATCGACATTTCAGAGGCAAAACCTTAAAGATTTTACTTGTGATTGTAGATTTTACAGCCAAAGGATTGTGTTTTCTGAATAGTTATTGGAATCCCAATCAACTAATCACGCCATAAATAGGGGAAAAGCAAATAGGCAAGAGCGACAATAACAAAATTCAATGCTAATAAAACACCGAAATAGGGATAAGTTACACTCCAGGGCAAACCGTCTGCTGCATATTTGGAAAGTTTAATGGCAGCCAATAATAAAGGCAAAACAACTGGAAATCCTAGAATCGCCATTAGTGTAAAATTATTCCCTGCTTTTGAAGCAATGGCAGAAATCATAGTAAAAGCTGCAGCAAGTCCAGTGCATCCCAATAATAATGCAATGAAAAACATTGGTGAATTCTGAATAGGATAGGAAATGAGGAAAGAGTAAATCATCAGTCCCAAAAATCCGAGAATGATCATAAGAAAACAATTGTAAATTAATTTTGCGAGGAAAATAGCACGTGGATCAGCGAGCGTATAGAGGTAAAGTAATTTTCCTTTCGACTCCTGAGCAAAACTTCTTGCAACTCCAGTAACAGATGCAAATAGCAGAATGATCCAGAATAAAGCATTCCAAGTTGGAACATCTTTAAGTGTTTTAAAACTAAACTTTGCAACAAAAACGGTAGAAACCACAAAAAGTAAAACACCATAAAAAGCATACTTCTGTCTTTGTTCCAGAAGTAGTTCACGTTTTACTAAAGAAGTAGTTTGTCTCAATAGTGACATTGGAGTAAAGGTAAGGGTTTCAAGGTGTGTGTTTGGTTTAAGTGCAATAAAAATGATTTACATGAGCTTTATACAAGTGATTCGTTCAACTATTTATTCCAGAGCACATTTTTTCAATTGTGAAAATGAAACTAGTTAAACAATTTTCCGAACTTTTCTTCCCGAATTTCAATCCGCTACATCTACAATTTCGTAACTTTGAGGGATAGCACTTTATATAAATAATCAAACTTACGCCAGTATGAAAAAGATAATTTTACCACTCACAATTGTTTTATCTATAATCGCTATGTCTTTTGTAACTGATAATCCTTCTAAAACACTTTATGATTTTAAAGCAAAAACATTGGAAGGTGAAAATTTCGATTTCTCTACTTTGAAAGGAAAGAAAGTTTTGATTGTTAATACTGCATCTGAATGTGGATTTACACCGCAATACAAAGACCTTCAAGCATTATATGAGAAATACAGTAAGGATGGAAAATTTACCATTTTAGGATTTCCTTGTAATCAGTTTGGCGGACAAGAGCCTGGAACATCAGATACGATCAGAGCTTTCTGTACTCGAAATTATGGCGTGACATTTCAGATGATGGCGAAATTGGATGTAAAAGGTGATCATCAGGATGCGATTTACAAATGGTTGACTACAAAATCCGAAAATGGAGTAGAAGATTCAGAAGTGAAATGGAATTTTGGAAAATACATGATCAATGCTGATGGAACCTATCATGGACATGCTTCTTCAAGAGATCTTCCGAATTGTGATGCAATCGTAAAGTGGATTGAAGGGAAATAATTTTTAGTTCTCAATTGAAATTTATTTATTCTGGACATGACAAACACTAAACTCAAAAAAGAACTTCACAAGAAAATCGATAGTATTTCTGATACTGCAATTCTTGAGGCTGTTTATACAATTCTGAATAAAGAAGGCATTAGTGAAAGTTATTCGCTTTCGAAAAAGCAATTGGATGAGCTGGATAAACGAAATGAATTGCATGATTCAGGGAATGCGAACTATTATTCATTGGCAGAGACCAAGAAAATACTTCTTTCGAATCGAAAAAAATGACTAGAAGTATTGCCTTCCTCGATCGAGCTATTTCTGACATTGCAGTTGCTATTGATTGGTATGAGCGTCAACAAAAAGGATTAGGAATTAGATTCGAAAAATCTATTTTTGAAATTGTGGACGAAATTGCTAAATTTCCTTATGCGTTTCCAAATAAGAATAAATTGTCCAGAGAAACGGTACTATCAAAATTTCCTTATGTGATTATTTATAGATTTGATAAAAAAACTGTTTATATCCAAGCAGTTTTTCCCGCGAAAATGCATCCTAATAAAAAATACTCGAAATGACAGTAGATATTTTAGCTTTTGGAATTCATCCGGATGATGTGGAATTAAGTTGTTCCGGAACACTACTTAAACATATGGCTGCAGGTTATACTGTTGCTATTGTTGATTTGACTTCTGGTGAATTGGGAACACGAGGGACAGGTGAATTGCGATTAGTAGAAGCAGCAAATTCAGCAAAAATTCTTGGAATAACATTTCGCGACAATCTTGGATTGGAAGACGGGTTCTTTGTCAATGATAAAATTTCACTCTATAAAATCATTGAAAAAATTCGTCAATATCAACCAAAGATTGTAATGTGTAATGCAGTTTCCGATCGTCATCCCGACCATGGCCGTGCATCTAAATTAGTTTCTGATGCCTGTTTTTATTCGGGACTAAGTAAAATTGAAACTGCATTTAATAAAGAGATTCAACCTGCCCATCGACCAAAAGCCGTTTATCACTACATACAGGACCGTCAATTGCAACCTGATTTAGTAGTTGATATTACTCCGTATATGAATAAAAAACTCGAAGCAATTATGGCTTTCAGTTCACAGTTTTTTGATCCGAATTCTACAGAACCGATTACACCCATTTCTTCCCCAGAATTTATTGAAACAGTAAAAGGAAAGAACAGAACTTTCGGAAGAGATATTCAAGTTGAATTTGCAGAAGGATTTAATGTGGAGCGGACTATTGGGGTGGAAGATTTACTTTCGTTGAAATAATTTATTTCAGATTTTTCTTTTCTTTTTTAGAAACAGAATATAAAACGACAAGGAGAACGCCACAAGCTACAACTCCTAAACTTTGTCCGATGATAACGGTTTTGTCTTTTATCACAATTCCATGCAGCGTCCAAAGCGCGTAGGTAACAAAACCCATTGCAAAATACGTAACCGAAACTCCTTCAATGTGACCGGCCTTTCTTACTTTCTGAATTTGACTTGGAAATCCAATAAGTTTTAGTGAAAGAGTGGAGATTAGTGTGAGGGATGAGGTGATTGTTTCGAATGTCATTTGATTTCCTTTAGGTTAAGAATTAATAACGATATATTTCCATTTGGCAAAGGATAATTATTATCAATAATTGATTCAATATTTCCAATTTCAATCCATCCATGAGGAAATAATTGTTCTCTTCGATTTGGTTTAATAGTCATTGTGCCAAATGCAACGAAATTATCTTGTTGTATTTTCATTCTAATTTCATCAAAAAGTATTCTCAATTTAGTTTTCCTAAAGTCTGGATGTATGACTAACCTGCTATAAAAAAGAAATGGTCTCTCTTTAGGAATTTTTGATTCATAAAATTTAAATATTCCAGGATAAGGCAATTGATCCAAACTATTACATTCGGTCAATCTTGCAGCTCCAATGATCTTATTCTCCGTATTGGTGGAAATGAAATGCATGCTTTGGTCTTCCAAATGATCAAAATATCCGTTCGGGAATTTTGCACGATTGAGGTAGGCTTTATCTGGAGAATTTTCCCAAGCTAAGACTCTCAAATCATAAATCTCTTGAAGACGGGATTTGTCTGTCAATAAAAAAGGGTCAGAAAATTGGTTCACACAAGTGGAGTTGGGGTTAATACTTCACAGAAGCTGAGCGAATATAGGAAGACAAAAGCATTTTCTAAAATTATCTGAATTGGAAATAACAATTCAAAATTTAGAATTCAAAACTCAAAATTATCTCCGCCAAATCTCCCAAGCCTTTTCCGCCTGCAACTTTAGCATATCCAATCCATTCATAATTTCGGCTCCCTGCGCTTTTCCTTTTTTTAGAAATGCTGTCTCTTCAGGATTATAAATCAAATCATAAAGCAAATGCTCTTTGGTAAGTGATTCGTAAGGAAGATTTGGAAATTCATCCACATGCGGAAAAGTTCCAACAGGCGAACAATTCACAATCAATTTACAAGACGCAACTACATAGGAATTCAATTCATCGTAAGTGAGAATTGTTTTGCCTGCTACAACTTGTTTTTCGCGAGAAACAAAAATGCAATCCACACCAATTTGTTTCAAAACATATTCAACCGCTTTAGATGCACCACCTGTTCCAAGGATCAATGCGCGCTCATGTGCAGAGGTAAGAAATGGTTTTAAAGATTGACGAAATCCATATACGTCTGTATTAAATCCTTTCAGCAATATCTTTTTGTCAGACTGAGTAGTCCTGAGCCTGTCGAAGGACGTATCGAAGGCAGACAAAAAGGAAATGGTATTGACAGCACCAACTGCTTTTGCCGTTTCATCCAACTCATCTAAAAATGGAATTATTTTTTCTTTATATGGAATGGTAACATTGAGTCCGATCAAATTCGGATGTTGCGAAATAAAATCAGGGAAGACTTCTATTTTTTCAAGCAGGAACAATTTGTATTCCGCATCCGAAATATTTTCACGTTTGAATTTTTCTGAAAAATATTTTTCTGAGAAGGAGTGGGTGAGTGGATTGCCAATGAGTCCAAAGAGTCGCACGTCTCAGGAAGTTTTTTTGCTGAATTTATGATTCAGATAAGCGATCACCATAGGTAAAACAGAAATCAGAATAATAGCAACTACTACAATTTCAAAATGTTTTTTCACCCATTCATTGGTACCAAGAAAATAACCTGCCATGGTCATTGTGGAAATCCAAAGAATTCCGCCGGCAATATCAAAAGGAAGAAATTTAGTTTTGTAATCCATCTTGCCCACACCCGCAACAAATGGAGTAAACGTTCTTACAATCGGAACAAAACGTGCCATGATGATTGCCTTCGTTCCATATTTCTCAAAGAAAGAATGTGTTTTGTCGATGTACGCCTGCTTCACCAAATTTCGTTTGCCAATTTTTAAATTTACCGCATGAGCTCCAAAATATCTTCCGATTGCATAATTTGAATTATCACCAAGAATTGCAGCGACAGAAAGCAAAATGATTAGGACAAGAATATTCAAAGGAGCATTAGGCTCACCTGCATGACGCGCACAAATTGCTCCGGCTGCAAATAAAAGTGAATCGCCTGGAAGGAATGGCATAATGACAATTCCTGTTTCTACAAAAATAATGGCAAACAGAATTCCATAGATAAGCGTACCATATTCATTAATCATCGCATCAAGGTGATCGTTGATGTGAAGAACAAAATCTAATAAACTGTGAATGAAACTCACTATAGAAAATCTTAGTGTTTAATTAATAGGTAGCGACCGTTGGGTCAATCTCTTTCGCCCAAGCAAGGATTCCACCTTTAAGATTAAAAAGGTTTGTGAAACCATATTGTTTTTCCAAAGCATTAATTACTGTTGCTGAACGTGCGCCACTTCTGCAATGAATAATAACTGGTTTGTCTTTTGCAATTTTTTCAGGCTGACTAACAATTTCACCCATCGGAATCAAAATGGCATCAATTGATGCAATATCCGCTTCATGAGGTTCACGAACATCAATCAATTGAAATGATTCGTTGTTATCACGCATTCTTTTTAATTCCTGAACTGTTACTTCTTTCATCGGGGAGATGGATTTACTTTTTATTATGGATTTTTTTGTAATTTTTTTGGCAGGAAGGTGAAAAATGTATCTCCACGTAAACCAAGACGCAAAGTCTCGAGTGGAATTACATCATCTACAGCAATATTGCCAAGGTTCACGTTTGCACCAAAAAGTTTTATAAAATAAATTTGTTGCGCTTTTTGTGGTGCTTCCCACAGAATATTATCAGGTTTAACTTTTGCAATAATTTTATTGATCAACAATGAATGAGCCTGTCCATTGCGATGATAAATTCCGACATTTCCACTTTCGCGTGCTTCTGCAATTACTTTCCAGGAACCTGCTTCAAGTTCCTTTAGCATCATGGAAGTCCATTTATTTGGATGAATAATAATTCCTTCTTCTTTAGAACCAACTTCAGACAATACAGTGAAGTTTTTTGCAAGCTTGCGGATATATTCACATTTCTCATCATGATCCATGGTAATAGAACCATCAGATACTTCAACATGATCAATTTTCAATTTGTTAACGAACTTGATATACTCATCAAGCATATCACGAACAACAAACGCCTCAAATAAAGTGCCGCCAAGATAAACTTTGAATCCGGCCTCCTTATAAAGTTTGATTTTTTCCGCCGTATTCTTTGAAACAACTGAAGTTCCAAAACCAAGTTTTACAATATCAACAAGGTCGCCTGAAGCTTCAATAAATTGCTCTGCCTGCTTGATTCCCAACCCTTTATCCATTACCATAGTTAAACCAGATTTTCTTGGTTTATCAGGTCGCTCGGGCAAAAATGGAATATTTACATTCATATTCAACTGGTGATTAAATCGTGACAAAACTAAATAAAAAAAGGGCACGGAATCTGCCCCTTTTGATGATCATAATCAGGCTTATCAATCGAGCCTTCTATACGATTCTATTATTTCATTAATACCAGAATTATCCTTAAGCGAAGGTCTGAATTCGAAAATTGTAGTGTGTTTATCAAAATCTAATTCCAAAGCGCGATGAAGATAAGAGAGCCCTTCTTGTTTTTTTCCTAAACTGAAAAGATAAGCCGACATTCTATAATTGAGTTCAGCATTCTGAGGATGATATTTAATGCCTTCCATCAAAGTTTCCATGGCCATATTACAATGTTCCATTTCAAATTGAACACCGGAATAATCGAGCCAGATATTCGGATTTTCTGGTTCAAGTTCCACCACTTTTTTATAAGCCATTTCCGCTTCTTCCTGAAAACCCATTTTTAATTGGAGGTCACCGAAAATGTACCAGTATTCTGCATTGTCCGGAACAATATCAATTGCTTTCTTGATGTAATGTATGCCTTCTTGCAATCGATTTTGTTGTTCTAAAATAACACCACTTCCTAACCAAGCATCCGCTAATTCAGGATCAATTCGTGTAGCGCGATTATAGTGCGCGAGTGCCTGTTCCCAATCATTTTTACGTTCGTAGCATTCACCTAAATAATAATAAGTGTCAGCACGAGGCTCTTCATATTTGAAAGTCTCTTTATAAGTTGCAATCGCTTCGTCTACTAATCCTGTAGCAGCAAGTGCATTTGCTTTATTAAAAATTGCAGAGGGAAAATCTTCTTTGATGACTAATGCATAATCATAAGCTTCCAATGCTTTTTCATACATCCCACTTCTACTATAAGCAACTCCTAGATTAAACCAAGTTTGCGGATTGTAAGGACGCACATCAGTAAACTTATTGAAATAGTGAATGCTTTCTTCTTTATCATTCACCATCTCATAGCAATAAGCTAATTCATTCTGTGCAGTTTCGTAATCAGGATTTATTGCTAATACACGACGCAACAAAGGAATTGCTTCTTTATGTCGGCCCATATTAGTGAACTCAAATGCACAACAAAATTTCACTTCTTCTTCAGGTACATCATATTCTCCTGCTCGTTTATAACTAAGCATGGCTTTTTCATGAAGTCCCATCTGACCATAAATACTTCCACGAGTCATATGAATTTCACCGAAAAAGGGTTCCATACGTTCCGCTTCATCCAGAATTTCAAGGGCAACCTGATTTTCACCAAGTTGAACATGAACCTGAGCTTTCAAAACGATGAAAAGCGGAGAAAATGGGTGTTGAGTTCTGGCGATTTCAATTACTTGAAGTGCCTTCCTGTTTTGGAGGGCATCCATGTAGTGCTCAGCTAATTCTTCCAATTCATCTTCATCAAAAAAAGAAGATGACTGGCCTCTTAACATTGCTTCAAACCGCTCGACCAACCCCTCGTTGGAATTTGGCTCTTTGTCCATAGAACGGATATTGAATATGTATAACAAAGATACGCTATTAGGAAGCGTTTGTTGCAGATTCCCTGTTAAAGAAAATAAAGTTTTTCACTAAAACAGCGTTTTAGGTTGTTAGTATGTTTCGGTTATTAACGGTATTGTTTTTTCCTCAGAATGTATCTTTGCAGTCCTCCAAAGTATTGCTTTGGAATAACTAAATAAAAAAAATTGGCCCTTATAAAATCTATTTCCGGAATACGAGGAACGATCGGCGGAAAACCTGGCGAAGGTCTGAGTCCTGTTGACGTTGTAAAATTCACTGCCGCATATGGCACCTGGTTGAAAAGACGTGTTGAAGAGAATTCTCCAGGAAGCAAAACTCCAAAGAAAATACGCATTGTAGTCGGTCGTGATGCACGAATTTCTGGCGACATGGTCAATCGATTAGTCACTGGAACTTTAATGGGGCTTGGAATCGATGTAACCGATATTGGCTTGTCCACAACTCCAACTGTTGAAATAGCAGTAACTGCTGAAAAAGCATCAGGAGGCATTATTTTAACTGCAAGTCATAATCCAAAACAATGGAATGCGCTTAAGTTGTTAAATGAGAAGGGAGAATTTATTTCTGCAGCTGACGGTGAATCAGTATTAGCTATTGCTGATAAAGAAGATTATTTATTTGCTGAAGTAGGTGTTCTTGGAAAAGTGATTTACAAAGACATCTATTTTCAATATCATATTGATAAAATTCTTGAACTAAAACTTGTGGACGTTGCTGCTATTAAAGCTGCAAATTTCAGAGTGGCTGTTGATGCAGTAAATTCCACAGGAGGAATTATAGTTCCCATGTTATTAAAAGCATTGGGAGTAGAAACCATCACAGAATTATATTGTGATCCAACAGGAGAATTTCCACATAATCCAGAACCACTTCCCGAAAACCTTCGAGATATTGCAAAGGTGGTTACAAAATCAAAATCTCATTTGGGAATTGTTGTAGATCCAGATGTTGATCGACTTGCTATTGTTTGTGAAGATGGAGAAATGTTCGGTGAAGAATATACACTTGTTGCGGTTGCTGATTATGTTTTAAAACAATTACCAGCTAGCAAAAAAGGAAATACAGTTTCCAATTTATCATCCACACGTGCACTAAGAGATGTTACTGAAAAATCGGGTGGAAAATATTTTGCTTCAGCAGTAGGGGAGGTGAATGTTGTGGAAATGATGAAGGCTAATAATGCTGTGATTGGCGGCGAAGGAAATGGTGGTGTTATTTATCCCGAATTACACAATGGAAGAGATGCTTTAGTTGGCATTGCATTATTCTTAACCCATTTGGCGAAATATGGAAAAAGTTGTTCCATGCTAAGAGCTTCTTATCCGGATTATCACATTTCAAAAAATAAAATTGAATTGACGCCTGAGGTAAACGTGGATAATATTCTTTCTGGCATACAAACAAAATATAAAAAGCAGCCCGTTAATACTGTTGATGGAGTTAAAATTGAATTCGATAAAGAATGGGTTCATTTGCGTCGTTCAAATACAGAACCTATTATTCGTATTTATTCAGAGAGTGAATCAGAATCGACTGCAAATAATCTGGCGAATAAAATCATTACAGATATTAGAGAATTGATCAAGGAACAACAGAGCTAATCCAATAAAGCGCACAATTGATTCAGAATCTATCTGGTCCTATTTTGACTATTCTTAGTTATGGATTAACTTTCAGGTTAAGATTTCCCGATTCTTCCATATTCAATTTTCATTCTTGAATATTGAATATTACCTTTGGTTTACTTAAAATAACTGCCAATGAAAGTTTATTTCGATAACGCCGCAACAACAGCTCTTGATAAAGAAGTTTTAGATGCAATGCTCCCTTTAATGACAGATCATTATGGCAATCCTTCTTCTATTCATGCATACGGACGTCAGACACGTGCCTTGTTAGAGCAGTCGCGCAAAACCGTTGCCCGTTTATTAGATTGTTCCCCTTCAGAAATATTTTTTACTTCGGGTGGAACAGAGGCGGATAATATGGCAATTCGTTGCTCCATTGAAGGTTTAGGATTGAAACATGCTATTTCTTCTCCAATAGAACATCACGCAGTTTTACATACGCTTGAGTCAATGGCTGACAAAGGTCAGATCAAATTGAGCATTGTAAAAATTACACCGAATGGTCATATTGATGTTGATCATTTAGAAGAATTGTTGAAGAACAATGATCGTTCCTTTGTTTCCTTAATGCATGCGAATAACGAAATTGGAAATTTGTTACCACTTAAAAAGGTGGGTGACATGTGTAAAAAATACAATGCAATTTTCCATTCTGATACAGTTCAAACTGTAGGTCATTATAAAATTGACGTTAAGGATGTGCATCTTCATTTTATGAATTGTGGTGCACATAAATTTCACGGCCCAAAAGGTGTTGGTTTTATTTATATAAATAGTGATATCAATATTGCTCCTTTAATTTTCGGTGGTGCGCAAGAGCGTAACATGCGTGGCGGTACAGAAAATGTTTATGGAATTGTTGGATTAGCGAAAGCTATGGAAATTGCCTATCGTGATTTGGAAAAACACCAAGAACATATTCAGGGTTTGAAGAATTATATGATTCAACAATTGGAGAAAAATCTTCCTGGCGTTTCTTTTAATGGTGACGCAAAAGGAAATTCACTTTATACGGTTTTGAATGTTTGTTTACCTCCAACAGAAAATGCGGAGATGCTTGTTTTCAATTTAGATATTAATGGAATTGCAGCTTCTGCAGGTAGTGCGTGTTCAAGTGGAAGTAATCAAGGTTCACATGTACTGCGTGCAATTGGCACGGACATGAGCCGCCCCTCTGTTCGTTTTTCTTTCAGCAAATACAATACGAAAGAAGAAGTAGATTATACGGTTGCGACTTTGAAGGAGATATTTCCTGTTGCGGTTAGAAATTAATCATCGACATAAATAAAAAAAGAAAGTCCCTCTTTGCAGAAGGGCTTTCTTTTGAAACAAAAACGGCATAGTAATATTTCTTACCCCTTACGCCACAGGCACTTCTTTTATTTTCTTCAGCACCTCTTTGGTGTATTCATCTAAAATTCTAACGCCCTCCATCATTTGATCTTTTAATTCTTTCTTATTAGATTGCTTCAGTGCATTGATATTCATTTTATCCTTGCCCATATAAATAAAATGCTCCAGTTTTATTTATATGGGCAATTTTCTCGCTGCAAGTGGATCTTTTGATATTTCGAATGCACTTTCGCCAGAACTCATTTGAAGAACTTTCCATGCACCTATCATTTCGGGATCATAGTGACGGTTCACACCAAGAGGTAAAAGAATATAGAAATATGCAATTTCAATTGTATTTAATCTCAACGCATTCAGATAAGAATCAGCCATGGTGGCATACCAATTACTGATTGTAGTTTGGGTAGTAATGACCGGACCAACAAAAGCCTTAGTTAAAGTATCAACCAAATTCTGATCAAAAGTACCTTTCATATCCTGCCGGATCATTTCCGAAATTTGTTCCAGCATAATTGTTCCGAATGCAATTCCATTGCTGAATAAAGGATCAGTGGCAAATGCTGCATCACCGATAATTGCCCATCTGTCGACAGCGCAAACATTTCGACAGGCTCAGGACAAGCTAGCTTTGATATGGGAGAAGCGGCGGGACATTTTTCCTATATCGAGGATCCCGATGGAACATTAATTGAATTTGTAGAAACACATAAAGTTCCCGTTCTGAAAAAAATCGACTGGTATTTGAATTTAAAAAATCGTCAGGCTGAAAAACCGTTGGCAGATTGGATGGTGAAGGGTATGGGATTGAATCGGGTGAAGGATTAGCCACTCCATAGGAGTCCTTCGGACAGATTTTACAGATTCGGGCAGATTAAGTTTTTGATGTTTGATTGTTGATTGAAAAATTGGAATTTGTGATTTGCAATAGATGATGGAATTGTCATTAGTTGTATTGTAGAGCAACTAATCGATCCAATCAACAATCAAACATCAAAATTGTGCGAAAATTTTCACTCCCTGCGATTTTTCGGTTTACAAACTAATACGTTCCCAATTTATAATCGGCAGGTGCTTTAAATTTATCAGGAGAAATTGCCACATTTTCCTCGATCTTCACTGCCGTAGTAGTACTTTTCACTCCTCCCGCGTTTGATTTGGTAAGCAAACAGATGTGATTCCAACCGGCAAATGAAGTCGCTCCGAATGAATAGGCCTCGCAATTTTTACCTGCGACAGTTTCATTTGCTGATTTTTTCGCGTTGCCGGAATCTTTATCTTTTTGAGCAATTGCATCAAAATCGAAACGATATTCCGTTCCGCTGTATGCAACTCCAACATTGTAAGCAGTTTTGTGATTGTGCATGACCTTAAAAAGATTTTTCCCATCGCTGAAAAAAGACTCCGTCAGTTTTCCATCCTCGAAAGTTTCCTTGCATTCCAAGTTGCCATAATTATCGAAATAAATAATTGTCTTTCCGGAAATTTTCATCGTACCGGATTCAACCAATGTTTCATAAGTAATGACTCCAGATTTGATGTCGTATTTTTTTGCGGTTGATGGTGCCGGAGCGTCGGCTCTTCCCTTATCATTCAAATTTTTTGCTTCATCAACCGTAGTTGGCATTGTAGTTTGATCGCCTGTTTTCGGAGTGCTTGAACAGGATGCAAAAAATAAGGTTGAAAAAAGAGCACTTGCAAATAGAAAATTATTTTTCATATCGAATTTTTTAGAATTGATTTAAACTTTTAGAATTATTTTTCGATTGTCGGCTGCTTACTTCCGACTGCCCACTCTTTTTACTGTTTCACAATTTCCACTCTGCGATTTTGCGCTTTGCCATCATCGGTGGAATTATCTCCGATCGGTTTTGTTGCTCCCCAACCTTTTGAAGTCAATCGCGATTTGTCAATTCCTTTTGCGATCAATGCATTCATAACAGCTTGTGCACGTTTTTCAGAAAGTGTTTGATTCGCAGTTGCTGTTCCAACATTATCGGTGTGCCCTTCAATACTTACTTTCAAAGTTGGATTTGCTTTCATCATCTCCACAATCTGATCAATGATCACTTGTGATTCAGGTTTGATGTCCGCTTTTCCGGTTTCGAAATTTATGTACAATGCAATATGTCCATCTGCATTCAAAGTTTTAAGCATATCATCAGCTGTGATTTCCTGTTTCATTTCTGCGAGTTGAATGATGGTGAGAATATAGGAATCAGTTCCATCGCTACCGATTGTTTCAATTTTCACCCATGCGGATTCTTGACCATTTTTCATTATTTTGAATACTGCTAAATTTTCAGGTGCACTTAGAAAAACAGTTACAGCACCGATATTTTTAGCGGCTGTTTCATAGTTTCTGAGGATTTGAAGAACACTCGGTTTTTGCACACCGGCTTCCGTATCGAAATTGTATTGCATCTGGGTGTGTGTACCTTCTTTTGTAACTTTTGTTTCTCCGCCTGCGGCAGTATTAAAATCTGCAGCGTCATAATCCGATTTGCATTCCGAAATAAAATAGTGTGGCATTCGTGTCGGAAACATCGGACTGTCTTTGCAACCATCAACGTCAGTCATTTGAGTAATTGCAGGGAAAGAAACTAAGACAGTAAGTAGGAGTGAGGTGATGAATTGTTTCATTTTATTTTTGTTTTGGTTAGTATTCATGGTTTGATTGTTTTCAGATTCAATTTGATTATTGATTTTTCGCATCGAGTCCTTGATAACAAAAATCAATCGAATGGCAGAAATTTGTTTTTGCAAATAATGGCGGGACAACAACACCATTAGGGTCCGAAAAAATTACCATTTCCATTTTCATGCTGAATAAAATGTATGCCATTGGACATTTTACTGTCCCTTGGGTAGATTCATAACTCCCATGCGAATCTTTATCAGCTCTCATGTGACCTGAAAGTCGACAAGCATGACCCATTTCATGCATGATGATAAAATGAGAAAATTGAGTTGTTACATCTGAAAGATTCACGGAGTTCCATTTTGCAATGGAACCATTCGCTTTTTGGGCAAGTTGGGCAAAAGTCATTCCGTGTCTTCTCGCTACGAAGTCAAATGTGTCTTTCAACCAAGCGTGCTCTGCGGTACCATCTAAAGCATCACGTGTAAATTGAGGATAGCCTTTTATTGTTTCTGCAATTCTCGCGGGGAAAAAATTGAGCACTCCGGTAACAGTTTCAAAAAAACAAATATGTGCTCCCCAAACTGGTTTACCATCGTCCGTCATTGCTTTATCATCATAGTTAACAGCGGAATCTCTTGACATACAATAGGGATCCTCTAATCCAGGATAAGTCAAGATATAAATAGCATGTTTTTTCTTTTTGCCATTAAAATCAACTATGCGCCATTTATAAGGATCTTTTTTAGACGTTTCTAAATCAAAAGGATTATTAATCATAGTCTCATTCATGCGCATCATTTTTACATCTGAAGCATCTTCCCATTCCTTAGCATTGGTAGATTTAGCATTATCGATAACAATAATTTCCCTGTGGTTGGGATTGAGTCTTGCAAATTTTGGTGCACCCGCATCGTCAAGAATCATAAACCCACGATATTCTTCAAACAATTCGATATCATCTCCGCGTTTTGTGTCCGGACTCCCCTCGTCATCCCAAGTTTTTTCAAAATTTTTCGAAAAAACATTCACGTCCTTTTCCTTTTCCCATTGATCTGCAATTTCATTTTTATTATTGTCCTCAGGAATTGACAAATAACTTTCTGAATTATATTTAGAAACTCCGATTACACCTTTTCCACTTCGCACAAGAAGTTTTGCATTGCCTGCGTAATCACGACTTTCAATAGTCGCATAAGCCTCCGTTACTTTTTTTGTGGTTTTCACATGAAAAGAATCCACCCACTGAACATTTACATCATCCTGCACTTTTGAAAAAACAATATCAGGTTCTCTTCCGACATTTTTTGGCGCGTTCTCAGGGATTCGTGGATAATTTGAGCATTCTCCAATGTAAGTGCTCACCTCTGTGACTTCAAAATAAAGTGTGTCTTCTTTCACTTCCGCATCAGTAATTAATTTGGCTTTCGCATGAAGAGATTTCCTTTCGTGATCATTAATCCCCGTTGGTAACCAATTATGATAATCCACATCTTCTTTTCCGGAAATTTCCAGTTTTTTGTCGACGAGTCCAATTGTCAAAGTAATACTTGACTCTTCTTTGATTTCCGTTTTTTCTCCACCACTCATTGTCACTTCATAATAAGTTCCACTCAAATTAAAAGTTTGAGACGCAGGATGATTATTCAGATAACTAAAATATCCCGCTGTGTCAATTCCTGCGAAGTGAAATTCCTTTTTCATATCCGCATGGTCAGAAGTATAAAAACGTTTTCCGATTCGTTTGTCACCTTCGGAAATCCCCGTACCTACATTATTGGCAATTCTTGTTTCAGGAGGTTGTTGAGCATAAATTGGATCACCCGTACTCCACTTGCATTCCGTTTTACCTTCAGAATCGGGAGTGGGCGTAAGTGTACTTGAAGTGCCTTGAAGTTTATCACCCCCTAATTGAAATGGTAAGCCACCACTCATAATTGAAATTCTAAAACCATCCGCAGCATCATTCTCCCGAAATAATTTTACGGAAACACTCGCTTTGTGAAATGATCCAACTAAATTATTTTTCCCTGTCAAAATCAACTTTGGTACTGCTTCGTTGCTACAAGGATCATTTGTAAAAGTTTCCATATCACGAGAAAATGTAATATCTGTTCGTAGAATAGGTCCTCCATTGTAGGTAGTTTCCAGATCGTTATGATGAGGAACGAAAAATTATTCTGCTAATCGGAAAGAAAATATATTCTTCAAGCACTAAGATTCCTGTGATTCCTGAACAACTCAGTAAAAGCGATTATCGTAATATTGTTTTTCTGGCACGCCAATTGAAAATAAGCTTTCAGGAAAAAGCATAACCAAAAGTCCACTTCCTTGTTACAAGAGGAGGACTTTTTATGAGCCATCTACGGGACTTGAACCTGCGACCTGCTCATTACGAATGAGCTGCTCTACCAGCTGAGCTAAGATGGCTACTACTTTCGCTCATTACGAATGAGCTGCTCCCTGCCTGCCGTTACACAAAGCCAGCGCGGCAGCAGGCAGGTACCAGCTGAGCTAAGATAGCTAATGTGGGATGCAAAAATACAATTTCTTCTAAACCTAAAGTGCGAATCCTTCATCTAATTAAACAATAAGGTACATTTGGTATAATGAAGTTTTTTAAAACCCCAATTTATTCGCTTCTTTTTGTTTATCTGATCATTGCCGCCGTCACCATTTATTTTTTCAATGGAACTGGTGGTGATGGAGACAGTATCACGCATTTCTTGTTTGCGAAATATGCACCACAACATCCAAGATTATTTTTTGATCATTGGGCAAAACCTGTATTTGTTTTACTCGCAAGTCCATTCGCCCAATTTGGATTTAATGGAATGAAAGTGTTTAATGTAATTACTGTTTGCTTCACTATTTTCTTCACTTATAAAATCGCAGAAAAATACAACCTATTGAATTCCTATGCAGTTGCAATTTTTCTCATTTTTTCACCTTTATATTTTGTGCTCACTTTTTCTGGTTTGACGGAACCCTTATTTGCAATGTTTCTTTCAGGAGCTATATATCTCACTACAAAACGAAACTATTTATTTGCAGTCATTCTAATTTCATTCCTTGCTTTTGTCCGGTCAGAAGGTTTACTTTTTATTGGCGTCTTTGGAATATATCTTTTGCTAAAGAAAAAATGGAAGTTAATTCCTTGGCTTGCTACTGGCCATATTGTTTATTCAATCGCAGGCTATTTTGTTTATCATGATTTGTTATGGGTGTTCCATAAAATACCTTACGCACGCTTAGATGCAGTATATGGTACAGGTGAATTAACTCATTTTGCCACTCAACTTTTTTATATTCTTGGATTACCTTCTTTTATTTTGTTTTTAATTGGGACTTATGGAGTGATAAAAGATACACTCAACAAAAAGGTCAGTAAAGGAATGTTGATTCTAGTATTTTTTGGATTCTTCATTTTTCTAATCGCTCATTCCTTATTTTGGTATTTGGGAATTTTTGGATCCATGGGGCTAACACGAGTTTTTATATGTGTTATTCCATTGATGGCATTAATTATGATTCGCGGATTTAGATTAATTACAGACGATTATTTTGTTGCAAACAAAAAACTAAATTTATTTCTAAAAGTGGCGATCCTTTTTTATGTTATGTTATTTCCTTTTACAAAAACGCATGGTTCAATATATTTCGACAGAGATCTCAATCAAACCATTGATCAGAAAAATGCGGACAGGACAATTGAATTTATGAAAGAGAAATGTCCTGTTCTTCCTGTGTTGGCATATGGACTTCCATATTTTTCATATGCTTTACAAATAGACCCGTTTGAAAATCAAAAAAGAACAGATCTTAATCTCCAAAACATTCAACTCTTAAACAAAGGTGACATTGTAATTTGGGATGATCAATTTGCGGTAAGGGAAGCGGGATTGAAAAAGGAGATGATGGATCAGAATGTATTATTTGAGAAAGTTTTCGAAACGCATATGGAAGCATACGATCGAGTCTCAAATATTATTCTCTACCAAAAAAAGTAGTTTAACAGTTATTTTAATTCTCCAAGGGCAGAAGGAAGTCCAACAGCTCTTCTCCAAGCAGCTAATTGCCCAAGATGCATAGCATAATGATTAACACACAAAAATGTGATGCGATCTTTGTAGGTCGGGAAAAAGGAAGAAAAACGCCATTCGAAATTCTCGATTAATTTATTTTCATCCATACTCCGCAAATAATTCACCAAGCGTGAATGTTGATTGCTCATTTCTTCAAGGAGTTTTATTTTAGAAGGATAAACAGTTGCATCTTCATTTGGTAAAGTCGGATCTCCCGGACCTTTTCTTAAGAACACTTCTTTAAAACCATCAGCAAGAATAAATTCTCCGGTAAGATTATTCATCAAGTTGGCGTAGGCAGTTGCTAAATGTCCTAATGTAAAGGCGGGATGATTATCTAAACCTAAAGAAGGCTTAAAGGTCATTTGCTTTTCAGAAACATCATCTACCAATTGTTTTGCGTATGCAAGATTAAAATCAAGTTGTCGAATTACTATTTCAATCATATGATTATTTTATTTCATAAAACATTTTATTGTAAACATCATTTCGACTCAATTCCATTACATCACCAGAATTCATCTCGCCGATATCCAATTTTTCAAAAGCAAATCGAACAATTCGCAAAGCCGGAAATCCAACTGCCGAAGCCATTTGTCGCACTTGCTTATTTTTTGATTCAATTAATGTAATTCTGATCCATGTGGTAGGAACAGTTTTACGAAAGCGTACTGGTGGATTTCTTGAAGGAAGTTTAGGCTCTTCAATAATTTTAACGTTGGCAGGTTGGGTATTGAAAGATTTACCTTCAATTTTAACTTCAACGCCTATGGAAAGTTTCTCAATTGCCTCTTCTGTTATTGCACCATCAACCTGAACAAAATAGGTTTGTTTATGTTCTGCTTTCGAATCCAGAAACTTCTGACTTACTTTTCGGTCATTCGTTAAAATTAACAAACCTTCTGCCTCAGTTTCAAGGCTGCCCACAGGATAACAATCTAAAGGAAATTTTAAAAGTGAACCAAGTGCAGGTTTGTTTCCTTCAGGAGTAAATTGTGAAAGCATTCCATATGGCTTGTAAATGCGGTAATAAGTATATTGACTGCTCATGAAGCAAAGGTAGATATTGTAAGTCTAGTTTTACTTTAAGATGCTGAATGATTCCTTCCGATTTATGATCATTTTAAGATATATTTGTGATAATCATATATAATTCAAAGAAACATAATGACTAATCAAGAAGTTTTTGAAACTACTTTTGATTCGAGAGGATTTATTTTTTCTAAAGTGCGACCCGGAGCAGAAATTCAATTAAAAGATGCAATAGTAAATACTGCCAAGGTTATCAAAGTTTCGGGCGATTCAAATTTTCCAATACTTATTGATCTAAAAGAGATAAAATCGATTTCCAAAGAAGCGCGAGATCATTTTTCAATGCGTGGAAGAAAACCAAACGTAACTGCTATTGCAATGTTGGTTGCATCTCCATTGAGTAAAATTATCGGAAACTTTTTTTTGGGATTGAACAAACCAACCGTTCCAACTAAAATGTTTACTAATGAATTGGATGCAATTCAATGGATGAAGCGAAA
Source organism: Bacteroidia bacterium (assembly GCA_038237845.1). Classification (GTDB taxonomy): domain Bacteria; phylum Bacteroidota; class Bacteroidia; order Palsa-965; family Palsa-965. The sequence goes on along the minus strand of JBBRYH010000033.1, from coordinate 12,466 downwards.
TACAGAGCTGGGAGAGGAATAGAAATGGAAAATAGCAATTCTTATTCTAAAATAATTTCATTGGCAGGAATAACACCCGATGCAAATGAATCACAGGAAGACAACATACTTCGTGGACTTAAAATAATAGAAACGAAATTAAATAAGGATCAGGCTGAACGGGAGTCTTGTAATTTCAGAGTAAATGCAATATTGGATTCGCTCACTTCTTATGCGAAGATGGATTATTCTCATAAAACGGAATTGTCTGAAAATCTGGATTACATTGATGCAGTAGCGGGTGGAATAAATATGATGGGCGAGGAATTGAAAGTCTCTACTGTTTCTTTGCATGAAAAAGAAGTGATGTTAAAGGAGATTCATCATCGTGTAAAAAACAATCTGCAAATTATTTCAAGTCTACTTAATCTTCAAGCAGGGCAAATCGACGATATTACTTTTAAGGAGAAATATCGCGTAAGTCGTGATCGTATCCGATCAATGGCCTTGGTTCATGAAAAGTTATATGAATCAAATAATCTTGCCCTTGTTGATTTTGGTGATTACGTAAAATCATTAGCAAATTCTTTAAATGTGAGTTATAATCCCGACAATTCCAGAATTGAAATGGAAATAGAAGTAGGGGAGGGTTCTGGCTTTTTCAAAATTGAAACAGCTATTCCTTGTGGATTGATATTAAATGAAATGCTTTCGAATAGTTTTAAGTATGCTTTCCCAAATGAATCAAAAGGTAAAGTCAATGTGTATTTCGGAAATGTAAAAGGAAATGGGAAGAATCAAAATTATCTCCTTGAGGTGCGTGATAATGGAATTGGAATTCCTGAAAGCTTGAATATTGAACATGCTGAGACCTTAGGATTTCAATTAATAACAATGTTGTCTGATCAGCTTAATACTAAGCTTACAATTGAAAGAAAAGAAGGAACAAAATTATCGTTGCTAATTCAAGAAATTAATTAGTTCTTTTATTTTAAAAGATGAATAATCAAAAGTTAAAAAATTCTCTTTTCGAGGCCGGACGTTTATTTGTAAAAGAACGCATTGAAACACTTGAAATTTCGTTGAAAGCCGCACAGGAATCTGGAAATGATGAAACGAAAAGTACGACTGGCGACAAACATGAAACGGGAAAGGCAATGATGCAGTTGGAACAGGAAAAAATCGGAATTCAATTAAATGAATTAATGAAGATGAGTAAGGTGATGGAAGGAATTCCAACAGAATTATCCATTGAAAAAATAAAACCAGGAAATGTAATCATTACCGACCAAGGCAACTTTTACATTTCTATTGCTGCAGGAAAAATAAAAATTGAAAATAAAATCTATATCGCTATATCAGCTATTTCTCCAATAGGAAATCTTTTTTTGAATTCAACAATAGGAAAATCAATAAAGGCAGGCGTTCAAACGTATAAGATTTTAGATTCTTTTTAATTGCTAAACATGAAAGATTCAGCGCAGGTATACGATGAAATTGTAAGAACAAGAAGAGCAGTAAGAGTTTATCATCCTACAGATTTCGATCCTGAGGCAGTTACGAGAAGTTTGCAACGAGCAGTGCTTGCGCCGAATTCAAGTAATATGCAACTCTGGGAATTTTACAGAATTAAGGATTCATCTAAATTAAAACAGGTTTCAGATTTTTGTCTGAATCAATCTACAACACGGACTGCTAAAGAAATTGTAATTGTTGTGGTGCGTCCAGATCTCTGGAAAAATCGTGCGCAAAGCAATCTTAAATTTGTTTTAAATAATGATGCGAACCGAGAAAATTTCACAGGATTGACCAGAGAAAAATATTACAAAAAACTGATGCCGGCGCTCTACAATAATGATGCTTTTGGAATCAGAAGCTTGATTAAAAAAATATATGTTTCCTGGATCGGTCGTAAAAAACCCGTGGTAAGAGAAGTTACAGGAACTTCTGTGAGAATTGTTGTACATAAAAGTGCTGCATTGGCCGCACAGACGTTTATGTTATCTATGACTTCTGAAGGATTTGATACGTGTCCAGTTGAAGGGTTTGACAGCAAACGTTTGAAAAAATTATTAGGACTTCCTGGTCGTGCTGAAATTAATATGGTTATAACCTGTGGAAAACGACTGCCTGAAGGAGTTTATGGACCTAGATTTAGGATATCAGAAAATGAAGTTATTTTGGAGTTTTAGTTGATTTTTACCAAATTATTAATACATTTATTACGGCTTATAATTAATATTATGTTAAATAGTATAATCACCGCTTTTCAGTGTTTATAGGCCTTTCAGACCATATACAACTTAACTTAAAAATGCAAATTCATAAATATCCTTCCAATCTACTTACCTGCTTTTACATTCAAACGAATCACTTGAATATCCTTAGATTGAAAGCTAAAAATCAATTCTCCTTCTAAGTCGGTCTTCTGTTCTATCGGTTTTTGATATACATCATTCGTGAGCCAAATGTCTACTGGCACATCCGCAAAATCTGCAAAGAATCCCGGTTTGATGATTAGCCTATTCGACTTGAGATCAAAATAAACATCCTTATCTGAACTATTTCCCACGCCCATTTCATTTGTTTTGGTCGTGTCAGATTGTGCGTGACAAACGATTTCTTCGCTGGCCAAAATTGGGCGAGTTAACTCCAACACAAGGTTTTCATTTTTGGAAACAGACTTTGGTGGATTCAAGATTTCTACATCTTTAAATTCAATTCCATTTTCATAAACCTTTCCATCTAAGTCGGTAAATTTGAAAAAGTGTTTATCACTATATACGGTTTGTACGCCAGCATAATAAACGCCCTCAAAAAGGAATTTAGATTCCGATAACTTCTTACCATTAAAAGTAATTTTACTTGGGTCACTAAGCCGCAACGTAGTCCCGTTTTCACCGCCGAATCGGAATGATGCACTTGCACTTCCTTCTCCTTTAATCCAGTAAATATGATAGATCTGATAGATTTGCGATTGTTTCACATTTTTCGAATCAGATGTTTCGTTGGAAGAACATGAAGTTATAGCTAGGACTAGAATTAAAAAAAGGAAGCGATTCATATTGGCGAATTTTTGTAAACGTTTTGTGTTTTAAAAATAACACTTTGTTGTCATCAAAGTCACTGTTATAAAATCATAAAAAAAGTCCCGATAAGATTACCGAGACTTTTTTCCAAATTCAATGTCAATTATTGTCCTGCCTGTACCTTCTTAATCTCTTCTTTAATTCGAAGGTAATTGTCGTTATCGCTAAGTTGACCATAGACCGCTTTTAAAGCACCAAGAACTGTTAAATCTTTTGGTTCTAAAGCGTGTGCCGCTTCTAGATATTTTGCTGCATCTGGTAATGGTTTTTCCCAAAGATCTTTGTACTTCGCTGCATCTGCTATTGATTCCTGGGAACGATTATAATATTCGACGGATTGGTTGTAATATAAGACTCCGATATTATAATTAGCATCAAAATTCTTTGGATCCAGTTCCAATGCTTTCTTATAATACTCAACAGCTTTGTTTAAAAGCTCTTCATAATTTTTTGGCTTAGGAGCAGGTTTACTATCTGCACCTACTGGATTAGCCATTCTGTCATAAACGTTTCCAACAACAAAATTCAATTGAGCATCGTTCGGACGTTGTGCCACCAATGCATTTAATTCATCAATTGCTGCTGTAGCCTGACCATGGCTCATCTTAATATTTACGTCTTCAGTAAGTAAGTCTGCATCGTTCGGGTATTTTTTTAATCCATCAGAAATACAAGAGAAATATTTTGCTGTATCGCCACTGTCTTCATAAACACGTCCTAACATCATCCAAGTATTTCCCTTTCCATAACCTGCATCCGTAAGTTTTTTATAATTCGCGGCAGCTTTATCATACATTTTTGCATTGTATGCGCAGGCTGCTGCATTACTTGTATTAAGGGTGTCAAATTTTCTGTCCGATGCAACTACATCAGCAGCCGATTCAAACAATGGAAATGCCTCAGCATATTGCTTTTGATTAAAACGTGAAATTCCTGCATTTTGTAGGTAGAAATAACAATCACCTAATCCTTTTGCCCATTCTGCATCATAGACCTTTTTGGAATCTAAAGCTTTAGAACGAAGAAATGCTGTTGAAGCTTCTGTAAGATTTGCAGTCGATGCTTCCGTATAAGATAAGGAAGATTTTTTTCCAGGATCCGTAATGTCTTTGTGCGAAGCCATCTTTTCATTGAAATCCTTTTGATAAAATGCTAAATAAATCTGTCCTCTGTAAAGCCAGGTTTTAGCATCATCTTTTGTATCCGGATTTACGGTTGCTTTGTCAATTGCCGTTTTGGCTCTCATAAGATAGTCAACATCTTTTTCCTTGTTATAAGAATTCAATGCAGACCATGCATTAGTAACCTCATTCTTTTGAGCGTGTAAATTAATAGCTCCTAAAGAAATTAAAATGATAATTAGCGCAATTCTTTTCATCGATTATATTTTTTGTGTTAAGATGCCAATTTGAAATTTCAAATTCAAAAAACCAAATCCCAAATTATAGATATTACGATTTGGGATTTAGATTTTTTCTTATTGTTTTATGTTAATCTAATCGCTCGTTATCCGTTTCAATATCCGTGCCAGCCTCGTCTGTATCTTCGATATCAGAATCAACATCTGGTTCTGGTTCATCGGCTGCATCAGCCATTGAGGTATCTACTGTTCCGTCCACTTTTACGTGTTCTTCTTCTGGATCAGATTCAACTGTTGTAACTGCTCCGATTTCGTCAGATTCCCCAAGATTAATTAATCGAACACCTTGTGTTGCTCGTCCCATTACTCTTAAATCTGCAACACAAAGTCGAATAACAATTCCGTTCGTAGTGATAATCAATAAATCATTCTCGTCCGTTACTGCTTTAATTGCAATGAGGTTTCCTGTTTTTTCAGTGATGTTAATTGTTTTTACACCTTTTCCACCACGACGGGTCTGACGATAATCTTCAACATCAGAACGCTTACCATAACCTTTATCAGAAACCACTAATACTTGAGGTGGATTCACTTTCGGCATTACGATCATACCGATTACTTCATCTTTTTCACCTGCTAATGTTTGAGCACGCACTCCAGAAGCATTTCTACCCATGGCACGAAGTGTATCTACTTTCTCATCACCTTTCATAATGTATTGAGAGAAACGAACTACTTTGCCCATTTTAGAAGCTACCATCAATTCATCTTCGCGATTAACAAGTACAGCTTCTAATAACATATCTCCATCACGAACAGTAATTGCATTGATTCCATTTGCACGTGGACGGGAATAAGCTTCCAGAACTGTTTTCTTGATCACACCTTTCTTGGTACACATTACAATGTAATGGTCATTCAGATATTGTTCTTCTGAAAGATTCTTAACATTAATGAAAGCGCGAACTTTATCACTTGGTGGCAAATTCACAAGATTCTGAATTGCTCTGCCTTTTGACGTTTTGTTTCCTTCCGGAATTTCATAAGCACGTAACCAGAAACATCTTCCTTGTTCAGTAAAGAACAATAGGAATCCATGCGTATTTGCAACAAACAAATGTTCCACGAAATCCTCATCACGCGTCGCCGATCCTCTTGATCCGCGCCCTCCCCTATTTTGAGCACGATATTCAGAAAGTGCGGTGCGTTTTACATATCCCATATGAGAAATAGTAATTACAACGTCTTCATCTGCGATCAAATCTTCCATACGTTGATCGTCCGCTGCATAAATAATATCAGTCCGACGTTCATCACCGTATTTCTCTCTTATTTCTCTTAATTCGTCTTTAATGATTTCCATACGCATAACCTCGTCGCCAAGAATTTCCTTTAGGAAAGCAATAAGACGCATAAGGTCATCATATTCCTCACGGATTTTATCCCTTTCTAGTCCTGTTAAAACACGAAGACGCATTTCCAGGATCGCAGAAGATTGAATTTCACTCAATCCGAAATTAGAAATCAATTGTTCCTTCGCTTCATTTGGAGTTGCAGATGCACGGATAATTTTAATTACCTCATCCATATGATCAAGTGCAATCAAATAGCCTTGAAGGATGTGAGCGCGTTTTTCAGCTTGCTCCAAATCATATTTTGCTCGACGCGTAACAACTTCATGACGGAAATCAACAAAATGGCCAATGAGTTGTTTAAGATTCAGCAAATATGGACGACCAGCAACTAGTGCAATATTATTAACACTAAACGAAGTTTGAAGGGAAGTATACTTGTAGAGATTGTTTAAGACAACATTCGCAATTGCATCACGCTTAAGCTCATACACAACACGCATGCCATCTCTATCCGACTCATCACGAATATCACTAATACCTTCAATTTTCTTTTCATTAATCAAATCAGCAGTGGCTTTAATCATTGTCCACTTGTTTACTTGATAAGGAATTTCTGTAACAATAATCCTTTCGCGACCTCCATCCAATGTTTCAATAGTAGCCTTTGCCCGTATTACTACACGACCACGACCGGTTTCAAAAGCTTCTCTTACTCCATTATATCCATAAATTGAACCACCTGTAGGAAAATCAGGGGCCTTTACAATCTTCAATAAGGTTTCCATCGTAACTTCTTTATCATCGATGTAAGCCATTGTTGCATCAATAATCTCTGTAAGATTATGTGGTGGCATATTAGTTGCCATTCCAACTGCAATTCCAGATGCTCCGTTAATAAGAAGATTTGGAATTTTAGCAGGAAGAACACTTGGCTCTTCTAAAGAATCATCAAAATTTGGACGAAAGTCGACAGTGTTCTTTTCAATATCTGCCAACATTTCCTCAGCAATCTTGCGTAGACGAGCTTCAGTATAACGCATAGCAGCTGGTGGATCTCCATCAACTGAACCATAATTACCTTGTCCGTCAACAAGTGGATATCGCAAACTCCAATGCTGGGCCATACGAACCATTGCATCGTAAACAGAACTATCTCCGTGCGGATGATATTTACCCAAAACTTCGCCCACAATACGGGCTGATTTCTTAAACGGACGATTTGACATAACTCCCAAATCCAACATTCCGAATAATACACGTCTATGAACCGGTTTTAAACCGTCTCTTACGTCAGGAAGTGCTCTGGATACAATAACCGACATCGAATAATCGATGTAAGCTGTTTTCATCTCATCTTCAATGTTAATCGGGATAATTTTTTCGCCGTCTGCCATGTCTTATTGTCACTGTTTTAGTTTAGCACGCTTCTTGTAAAGAATGCTAAGAATGAGTGTAATTTTAAGGAGTTCGAAAGTACCTAAATCCACACTTAAATTAGTGTGAAAAACTCCTTAATTATTAACATTTTTCAGTGGATAAAAACAACTTAAAAAACCAACGTTTATCTCGATTGTATCTACTTTTGACAAACCCCGAATAATACCTAATTTGCAGGGGCCCCAAGTAAGGCAAAAAAGAAAAACATTACCTCAAATAACTATATGGAAGCGAAATTTTCACCGAGGGTCAAAGATGTAATTACCTATAGTCGTGAGGAAGCTTTACGATTGGGTCATGATTATATTGGAACCGAACACCTTCTGCTTGGAATAATCCGTGAAGGAGAAGGCAGCGCTATTAAGCTGCTCAAAACATTGAATGTTGGACTTAATGATCTTCGAAAAGAAGTTGAAAGCCTTACAGCTAGTGTTGCGAAAAAAACGAATAATAATCTTGGCAATATTCCATTAGTTAAACAAGCGGAAAGAGCTCTAAAGATTACTTACCTCGAAGCAAAGATTTTTAAAAGTGCAGTAATCGGCACAGAACATCTGTTACTTTCTATTTTGAAAGATGAAGATAGCATTGCAACAAAGGCGTTGCACAAATTCAGTATTGATTATGATACTGTTAAAAATGAAATTGAAAATAGCGGTGGTGCATCCGACGAATCTACCGGAAATCCTCGTGCTGAATTTCCTAATACTCCGGATGAAGAAGGAGATGATGATGGAGCATTCGGCGCAAGCCAGAAAAAAATTACCGATTCAAAATCAAAAACTCCTGTCTTAGACAATTTTGGTCGCGATTTGACAAAATCTGCTGAAGATGGAAAACTTGATCCAATTGTAGGACGCGAAAAAGAAATAGAACGTGTTTCACAGATTCTTTCTCGTCGTAAGAAAAACAATCCTATTCTTATTGGAGAACCAGGCGTCGGTAAATCTGCAATTGCAGAAGGACTTGCATTGCGAATTACTCAGAAAAAAGTGTCTAGAGTTTTATTCAATAAACGAGTTGTTGCGCTTGATCTTGCTGCTTTAGTTGCTGGAACAAAATATCGTGGACAATTTGAAGAACGAATGAAAGCAGTGATGAATGAATTGGAGAAATCTCCTGATGTCATTCTTTTCATTGATGAAATTCACACCATTATTGGTGCAGGCGGAGCTTCTGGATCTTTGGATGCTTCGAATATGTTTAAGCCTGCTCTTGCACGTGGAGAAATCCAATGTATCGGTGCTACAACACTTGATGAGTATCGTCAATACATTGAAAAGGATGGTGCTCTTGAGCGTCGTTTCCAGAAAGTAATTGTAGAGCCAACCACAGTTGATGAAACAATTCAGATTCTGAATAATATTAAATCGAAGTATGAGGATCACCATAATGTAACTTATACTGACGAAGCAATTAAAGCTTGTGTAACACTTACCTCTCGTTATATCACGGATCGTCATTTGCCAGATAAAGCAATTGATGCTTTGGACGAATCAGGTTCTCGTGTTCACATTACAAACATCAAGGTTCCAAAAAAGATTCTTGAAGTAGAAGCTGAAATTGAAAAAGTTAAAGAAGAGAAAAATCAGGTAGTTCGAAGTCAGCGTTATGAAGAAGCTGCACGACTCCGAGATCGTGAACGACAATTGCAAGAATCACTTGAAGCAGCGAAAAAAGAATGGGAAGAAGAATCTCGCACGCACCGCGAAGTGGTAAGTGAAGATAATGTAGCGGAAGTTGTTTCTATGATGACAGGAATTCCAGTACAACGTGTCAACCAAAATGAAAGTTCGAAGTTGGCGGTGATGTATGAAGAATTAAAAGGAAAAGTCATTGGACAAGATGAAGCGATTAAAAAAGTGGTGAAAGCCATTCAAAGAAATCGTGCCGGACTTAAAGATCCGAATAAGCCAATCGGTTCGTTTGTTTTCCTTGGACCTACTGGAGTTGGAAAAACTCAATTAGCAAAAATTCTTGCTCGTTATCTTTTTGATAATGACGAAGCACTCATTCGTATTGACATGAGTGAATACATGGAGAAATTTGCAGTTTCACGTTTAGTTGGAGCGCCTCCAGGATATGTTGGATATGAAGAAGGTGGACAATTGACAGAGAAAGTTCGTCGTAAACCTTATTCCGTCGTTCTTCTTGATGAAATTGAGAAAGCACATCCGGATGTATTCAATTTATTGCTGCAAGTTTTAGATGATGGTCAGTTGACAGACAGTCTTGGAAGAAAAGTTGATTTCAAAAATGCAATCATCATTATGACTTCCAATATTGGATCTCGCCAATTGAAAGATTTCGGAACTGGCGTAGGTTTTTCTACAGGAACAAAAACTGAAGGAGCTGAAGAACATGCTAAAGGCGTAATTGAAGGTGCATTGAAAAAAGCATTTGCTCCTGAATTCTTAAATCGTATTGATGATGTAATTGTGTTTAACTCACTTGTTAAAGATGATATTCATAAAATCATTGATATCGAATTAGAAAAGCTTCAAAGCCGAATAGTAACAATGGGTTATACTGTTGACATTACACAACAGGCAAAAGATTTCATTGTTGAAAAAGGATTTGATGCTAATTACGGAGCTCGTCCTTTGAAACGTGCCATTCAGAAATACATAGAAGATCCGTTGGCAGAAGAAATTATCAAATCAGGAGTAACAGAAGGAGATTTGGTAACTATTGGCTTTGACGAAGAGAAAAAAGAAATCGTCATTACCTCTACAAAGCCGAAGATCAAGAAAGATAAAAAATCAGATAAGAAAGAGGAGTAATTGTCCTACTTCGATACTCAGTAAGACAATGAATAGTATAATCCCTGAAGAGAAATCTTTGGGGATTTTTATTTTATATAAACTTAAATTATTCTGCTGCTTTACCTTTTAGAAAACTATAAACAACATTAAATCCAAAATTAAAATAAGCTAAGGTCCCATCTAGGTCACTCGCTACATAAGGTCTCGGGTTATGTTGATTTAGATAAATTGTATAAGGATCAAATCTGTAATTAGATAAGGTAGTAGAAACATTCATTCCAATCGCAAAATTACCTTCTGTGTAAAAGAAGATTCCTGCATCCAATTGCAAGTCGGCTAATTTATAAACACTTTTAACTGCAACATCGGAAGGGATTCCTGTAAAAGATAAACCTGTGAAATGCATAATCCCTTCTTCTCCGGTAATTCCAATATAAGCAGTAGAAGTTTCTGATCTTACAATATCATATCCAATTCTTATTCCACCTAAGTGCGATTGACCGTATACATTTAATCCTGGCAATTTATTGTCAGGCGTTTTCCAAAGATTGTTGTGGTATTGAAGTCCAACTTGAAAACCATGAAATACTTGAAAATTTACATTAGCCATGATGTCATAAATACCAGTGAAACTATGACGAAAAGCTTTATTTGAAATCGGATGAGGAACGGTAATATAAAGCCTAGCACTCATTTTAAATGGAATTGTTTTTCCACGATTCTGACAAAGGAGTATTCCCGAAAAAAATTGCAAAAATAAAATGCAATAAAGGGTTCGTTTCAACATAAAGCCAATTCCAATATGGGAATCATCCCACCAAATATAGTCAACTTAAAAATCAGAAAAACATAATTAAAACTACTTAACGTTAATCGGAACCATTCGACTATTTCTTTAAAACTTCACAGCAAAACCAACTTTTTGCAAAGGATTTATTCGATAATCAAGACTACTGTATTTTTTACCAGCATTTAAAACATCCTGATAAACCGAATAAACAGCATGTGCAGAAAATTCTGCCGTTAAATCAATATGGTCCGTAAGTGAATATCTTATCCCCGCACCCGCTCCAACACCATAACTAAATGTTTCCTCAGAGAATTTATAAATTCCAATTGGTCCAAAACATCCATATTCACTTCTTAGGCCAGTAAAGTTTTGATAGCCAAAAACTAAATCAGAGAAAATATATGGGTGTATTTTTTTTGAACCGAAATCATGCTCAAGACCAAAACTCATATCCAAATTTTTCTTTGAGGCTGCAATTACTTCTGAAAAGTAATAGGGTGTTTCGTATCCTTTCGAATTATTAATTGATTTATTGTTGTAATCTAATGAAAATCGAAGTGCATTATTTTCAAAATGTTTTTTATAATAAATGCCAGAAAAGAAATTCAAATCTGCAGTGATAGATCGCTTATCCAAATTGTCTTTGCCAAAATTGAATTGGGTGATTGAAAAAAGATTTAATCCAATTTCATTTTGAAAAATGGGCGATTGAACTGTTTGTCCAACTAAAAAGTTAGAAATTAAGAGAAATAATAGAAGGAGATTTTTCATTTTCTTGGGTTACTTACCACTAAGACGTATATTTCTTATAAGGTTGCTAGCCTAGAAGTGTCAGGAATTCTGGGGCATACAACAATACCTTTTTAGATCCTTCTGCTAATGGAGTAGCCCCCCACCCCACTGTTACCTGATTGGCAATTTTTCCGCCTGTCTCAATATCTGTAATATGTGTTAAGTCCATTACACCAAATCGGGAAATGTATTTTTTGTTGACGCCTAACGCAAGGATATCACGATAATAAACGACAAGTGCCTCGGCTGCAATTGGAATCTGATTTAATAAATCAGGATTATTTACCAAATCAAGTTTTAATTTATTTCCAAATTCAAGATAACTCCCTTTAAAGGTAAGTCCGTTAAACCCACGACCACGATACTTATATCCATCACCAACATTTATATTTCCATAACGACCACCATAAATTTTCTCAAAAAAGGCAACATCATCTTTTTTTAATGAACTCAATTGTTCTTCGGATAAGGTAGCTAATCGTTTTCCAAAAATCATTCGGATACGCGCATTCGAAGTATTGCCATATCCGAGTTCAGGCCTGAGTTTAAAAGCAGTTTCTTTATAGATAGTTGCTAAAATTCCTGCAACAAGAAATTTATTTGTGATATTATATTTCTTCAAACTTTCTATAAGAAGTTTAGCTGTTTCTGTAATTTGAGGTGTGAGTACGGACATAATTTTTGAATTTTATTTTCCAGTATATTCAACAAACATCAGTGCCCCTTTTGCAAATTTCAAAAGCAATCTACCTTTATCACTTTCAACGATCACTATCGGTTCTTGAATTTCCCTATAATATTGATAGTAAATAAATTTATCACGATCATTCATGGGAACAATTTTCGCCCCTTTAATATTGAATGCAGCATAAACATATTCTATAAAATGCTCGTAATTT
>JBBRYH010000032.1:0-43991 GCA_038237845.1 Bacteroidia bacterium | reverse complement strand
CTGGCTTAATATCGGCTGTCCGACAAAAGTTTTAGCTTTACCCATGTCAATTTAAAGTTTAGTCACTTCAAAGTTGACAAAAAAAACGGGGCTGAATTTATTTCACCCCGTTTTTACAAAAACTTAGTCGGACAACAATGATTGTTTTTATTAAGTGTTCGTGGTAGAGTAGATAGTATAAAAAATGATAAATTGGATGTGGGTACTGATTAAAAAACAAGAAAAAAATCATGAAAAAAATAAATTTATTATTTCGATTGTTATCGATAATACTGCTCCTTATTTTGGGATTGCAAAATTGTACCGACCATTCTGTAAACTCGGAAAAAGTTAAGGGAAATTTGTTTCCCATAAAAGATGGAGAAAAATGGGGATATATGGATTCGGCAGGAACTGTAATTCTTTCTCCACAATTTGGTGCTGTGGAAGGATATTTTATTTCAGGTTATTCAATTTTTAAAAAAGGGAATAAATACGGACTAATTGATTCTACTGGAAACATTACTGTGCATGCAGATTATGATAAGCTTACCTATTATAATGGAAGTATTACGTGGGCAATGAAAAATGGAAAATGGGGTGCAATTGATATTCATGATTTAACTGTCATTCCTTTTATTTACGATACAATTTCCTATAATATGGATATCCAGCCAATGTTGATTAAAAAAGCAGGGAAATGGATTTATATTAACAAAAAAGGAGAGGAAGTGTTCAATAATCTCAATTATGAAGAGACATATGTATTTTCAGGTTCATTGGCTTTGGCAAGAAAGAATGGATTGTATGGATATATTAATAAAAAAGGAGAATGGACAATACCCGCTGAATATGAAAAAGCGGAAGATTTCAACGGAGATAAAACAATCGTTTATCAGAGTGGAAGTTATTATATAATTGATACAACAGGAAAACAAAAATTAAAAATTCCGTATAGTAAAGTGGACAAAACAAATAAGGAATTTGCAAAAGTCTTAAGTGGTAATAAATGGGGGGTCATTGATATGAAGGGCGTTTTGATCGCTGATACCATATATGATGAATTGGGACCCTATTTTGTAGATGGTTATTCTTGGGGCTGGAAAGAGGGGAAATGCTTCATTCTTTCTGATAAAGGAAAAATTATTCCGCTTCCTGAAATAGACATTATCTGGAGTTTTGATAATGGAACAGCAACGTTCAGGAAAGGTAAAAATTACGGGTATTGTGATACTACAGGAAAGATAACCATGATTCAAGCTGCTAGCTTTTCAGAAGGATTAGCTGCTGCAAATAATGGTGATATTTCAAGTATGGGTAACGGGTATGGATATATTGATTGGTCAGGTAAAGTGGTTATTCCATATCAATATGAACAAGCGTTCTCTTTTAAGAATGGATTGGCAAGGATTGAAAAAAACGGGAAGATGGGTTATATAAATAAAACGGGTAAAATTGTTTGGATGGAAAAATAAAAATGAAATCGAAACAAAAATTTTCTACTATTGCCATTTTCGGTTACTTTTTTGGAATAACTATTGGAGCTTTTTTATTTTATGCAAAAGATTTGCTATGGTTGCCATATATCAGTATAACGATTACAATTGTTGTAGCTTTTTTTATTTTTGCATTTGCAACAAAAATTATTTCAGGTGCTGAAAATTTTGTGCTGTACAGACATATGCTCTTTTCTATTGCATGTGTGTCAGTCATTTTGTCTTTGATGCAGATCCCTCTTCTTCCTTATCTCGATGTTTACATTGTTGGTTTTGGTTTTTTTCATTTATTCGGCCGTATAGGTTGCTACAAAGCAGGTTGTTGTCATGGTCGTCCATCTGTTTTTGGAGTTAAATACAATGAAAGTTATCGATCACAAGGATTTCCCGAATATCTTATAAATGTTATTTTATTTCCTGTTCAGATAATAGAAGCAATAGGAATTGCATTCATCACTTTGTATTGTATCTGTTTGTTTTTTGCAGATTTATATGTTCCAGGCAGTATTCTAAGTTGGTATTTTATATTGTATTCTTCTTTGCGTTTTATTCTTGAATTTTTTAGAGGAGATGCAGATCGTAAGTACTGGCGGAGAAATAGGGATTCGAGCCATCGGACCCATCTTTATCCCTTTTACATTTCCGGTCATCCTGAAACCAAACCTTCGGTACACCGAAGGTTTGAATTATTCTCCTCTGGTCATCCTGAAACCAAAATTTTGATGTATAGATGGTCTACAGTGGGTAGTTATGGTTTAAATAAGTTGAAGAACATGCCCCGATTTCCTTTTCCGTATTTAACATTTTTCGATACTTTTTATGTAATAAAAGAAGTTCGTTACAGCAATTAGATCATTCTCAAATTGGTTAGATTTTATGACATGTTCCGCTACTAGAAAAAAAGGTTTTCTCTTAAATGAGAAAACCTTTTTTGTTTTTTGAAAGATTTCTTAGAGGTCTTAGGTTCGTCCCGATAGCTATCGGGACTGTTCCCGCTACTAAAGAAAGGCATTCTCACATAGAGAATGCCTTTTTGATTTTCAAAAATGTCATAGGTTCGTCCCGATAACTATCGGGACTGTTCCCGCTACATTTTAAAAAGGGTTTTCTCTTAAATGAGAAAACCCTTTTTTCATTAAACACACTTTCTACAATCTCCTCCAATTATAAAATCCAAAAATATAATTGATACGACAGAAATCAACTCACGAATAATAAATAGTATTTAACGAACCACCCCCGCAATAAACCTTTCCACTGCAAACGTAGAAAGTTGTCCACTTGGTCCACTGATATTGTAATCACATCCATGTGTTGCTGCGGGAAGATTCAGAAAATAATTCTTCACATGATTTTCATCCAGCTTCGCTTTTAATAATTCACTATGATGAAAAGCAACCATGGCATCAATCTCTCCATGAATTAGAAGTGTTGGTGGTGAATTCGCATTCACATAATCGCAAGAAGAACTTTCATGGTATTTTTCTGGAACTTGTGAAAAATTTCCTCCTAGATAATCCGCAAAAACTTTTTCAGTATTCAACACGAGCGGATTCCCTTTAATCTTCGCCCCCCATACCATATCGGCTGGAGCATAAAAAGAAATTACTCCTTTTATTCGCGCGTCATGAAAAGTGTAAGCTGCAACCAAGGCAATTTGTCCGCCAGCAGAACGACCGAGTAGAATAAAATTATTGGTATCAATATTTAATTTTTCTGAATTTTCTGTTAGATAATGAATGGCGTCTTTTGTGTCCTCAACTGGTGCAGGACTTTTAAATTCTGGTGCTAGTCGGTAATCAAGTGCTGCAACGCAATATCCTTTTGAGGCGAGATAGCTATTCAGATCTGGCAATTGTTTTCGATCGCCCTCCGACCATGATCCACCGTGAATGACAATGACGCATGGCTTTTTTTTCTTTTCGTTGGAAGAATAAAAATCAAGCGCTAATTCTTTTCGCGAAAACTGTTTATAAATTAATTTTTCAGGATTAATATTTTCTGGAACAATTCCGGAAAACATTTTGAAAAAACTAAATGGATTTTTAAGTTGATTGGATTTTTCGGAAGAAGGAAAAATAGTTGATAGGGATGCTGAAAGATTTGCTCCTCTTTGAAATGCTTTCAGAATTGGCCAGGAAAATAGAATCATTGCAATTCCACCGATCACGAGCGCAAGCATTTTGTATTTGTCCGCCCAAAAACAGGAAACCAAAAGTAGGAGTGTGGAAAAAATGAAAATCCAAGGAAATTCAGTTACTGCCACTGCTACGCGCCAGAAGAAATTAGTAGGAGCTCTGAAAAGCACGAGCAAAGAAAGTAAAAAGAAGAAGTAAGCAAGAATAAGTCGAAATATAGTTAAAGATAAATGAAAATAATGGTAATGAAATAGCTTGAAATGAGATTAAAAATTGACACTTTTAGCAACGGGAAAATATTTTTGACTTTTATTCCTTTCAATGTTTTTTCTATCCATTTCGAACTTATTTTTACCATTCAATTTTAATACTCAGAAACCTAAAAAAATAAAAAATGAAAAGATCAGCAACTGCCAAATGGAACGGAACTGGAAAAGAAGGAACAGGTTCAGTAACTACACAAAGTACAGTCCTCAACAATGCGCAATATTCTTTTAAAACACGTTTTGAAGATGGAGTAGGTACAAACCCTGAAGAATTAATTGCAGCAGCACACGCAGGATGTTTTTCAATGAAAACTGCATTCTTACTTGTTGCAGCAGGAATTACACCTGATTCTATTGAAACAACTTGTGATATTGTATTAGATAGCGGAGCAATTACTTCTTCTACATTGACAACTACTGTAAAGGCTGCAGGATTGACAAATGAGAAATTGCAAGAGGTTACTGCCGATGCAAAAGTAAATTGCCCTGTCTCTAAATTATTGAATACTGAGATTTCAATGACTGCAATTTTAGGATAATATATTCAAAACTTTAATGCCGTGCTTGTTAATCAAGCACGGCATTTTTATGCACTTTTAATAAGTCGTAAAAAATGTTCTTTCAATTGTCCAGTAAATTGCAATCAATGCAATAATAGCGGAAAGTGGAATCACGATTCGTTTTTTATACCAAGGTTTTTTAGAAAACCACATGCCGATTAAAAGCCACGCAATTAAAATAATTGTTATCTGGCCCAATTCAACCCCAACATTAAATGTTATAAGTCCAGTAACAAATTCTTTTTTAGGTAAACCTAGATCGGTTAGTGCGCTCGCAAATCCCATTCCATGAATCAATCCGAAAATAAAAACAATGATGATGCGAGATGGTTTTAATTTGTCTGTTAATATGTTTTCAATAGCAACGAAAAATATCGACAAGGCAATGACAGGTTCAATGATGTTTGTGGGTGGTTTTATTAGGCCATACATCGCCAAGCCTAAGGTGATGGAATGTGCAACAGTAAATGCGGTTGCCTGAGCAATTACAGTTTTGAGTTTTGGATTCAATAAAAAAATGCAAAGCACAAAGAGAATGTGATCAAGACCTAGAGGAATAATGTGTGTATAACCAAGTTTAAGATAAAGCCAACCAACATCCGATCGCGTTAGTTGACTCATGTCTACTGAG
Organism: Bacteroidia bacterium; assembly: GCA_038237845.1. Lineage (GTDB taxonomy): Bacteria > Bacteroidota > Bacteroidia > Palsa-965 > Palsa-965. The sequence continues at coordinate 38,921 of JBBRYH010000032.1, read as the reverse complement.
CTAACATGTGCGGTTGCTAGCGCTGGCAAAAGCATACAACAAATCAGAAATCCTAGTGGTAATAAATTCCCGAAACGATTTGTATTAGTTAGCATAAGATTAATTGGAAGTTAATGCTGCTTGAGCTTCCTTCTTCAAATTAATTTCAAGAAAAGGATTCATTTCAAGTGATTGCTTGATCAATCGTTCACCATTTATTTTATCGCCTGACTTCATTTTGATCAAGCCAGCCCTGCAAAGTAATACAGGATTTTTTGATCCCGTTTTTAATGAAACTGTAATCATTTTATTGGCTTCCGAAAACTCTCCACGTTTATATCTAACCCACGCCATTGCTTCACAAACATCAATGTTTAGTGGACGACGATCAAATTCTGTTTGTGCATGCTCAAGTGCTTTATCCAAATCACCTGCTTTAATATATGCATAAGCTAATTCCTTATCTGCATAATGGCCATGGCCTTGCACACTTTCATCCCCAGTGCCTGGACCTAACATTTCAATAACAAGTTTGGCGCTTTTTTCCGATTTATCTTGTTCGTGATTTAGCAAATATAAATCTGTGAGTTCGTCTGAAAAGGAATATTCATTTATTAATTTATCTGCTTTTTCATAATAGGCGATAGCACCCTTGTAATTTCCTTTTGCCTTTTCTATTCTACCTAATCCTGCATATGCAAATGCATACTCGGGTCGTTCATTTAAGGCGGTGTGATATGTGTATTCGGCGCTATCCAAACTCCCGATACTTTCATATAAATGTCCAAGGATCATTCTTGCCCATTCCGTTTGTTCCATTCCTGGATAACCTGAGGTAATTGCTAATTTCATTGCATAAATTGCGCCGGGCAAATCACCATATATTTCACGTAAATAAGAAACACGTGAATAAGATCTTAAATCAGGACGAAGAGATATCATTTTATCGGCCATCTTCACGGCTTCATCATAATTGCCCAACTCTACATAAGCGTCGCAACTTAAACCGAAAATATTTGCATTGCTCGGATTAATTTTACTCGCCTTTTGAGTTACAACAAGTGCTTCTGAGAAATGGTGTTGCGAAAGTAATACAGTTGCTTTATAACTCAACGCTTCGAAATTTTCAGGATTGTCTTTGAGGACTTGGTCTGCAATATTTAATGCAACTCTGTCGTAATAACCGTGATTGCCTGTTACGCGGGATTCGTTAATATAAGCGGCAGTGAGTTTTAATAATGTTTTAGGATCGTTTGGTTTAGTTTTTAAGACTGCTAATAAACCATCCAATTCCTTTTTAGTATTTAACCATTCTTGAGATTTTGCATAAGGACCTTTAGGCTCAACATAACCGAAAGAAATGGTTTCTTTTTTTGAAAATAATAGAATGATTACGAAAAAGACAATCGTAAAAATAATAAGTGCAGTGTAAAGTATTTTTCTATTTATTTTCATATTTCAGTTAAAAAAGAAAACCGGGAATAATTGTATTCCCGGTTCTCAGTAAAATGATTTTTTAATTTGCTACTGTTACTTTCATCGATTGAACTAAAGTACCATCGCTGCTTAGAGAAGCAATGTATACTCCTGCTGCCAATCCTTGAACATTCCACTTAATTTCATAAGTTCCTTCTTGTCTCATTTCATTATTGACAAGGCTCGCAACTTTTTGTCCATTGAGGTCAAAAATTTCAAGGCGGATTCTGGAAGCTGAAGAAAGATGGTATTTGAAAGTTGTAACATCAGTTGCAGGATTAGGATAATTCTGCGCAAGAACTGCATCTGGAGCACTTACGTTAAGTCCAAATCCGTGAACGCCTAATGGAATTGCAGCACCACCATCACAATGTCCAAATCCACTCCATGGAGCTTGTACATAAGGGAATGTAGTTTTGAAAGTTGTATCATTCGCTTCAATTCCTGTTGTATAAGAAAGTACGCCAACTAAATTTGGAGTTACAGGATTTCCACTAACATAATCATCATACCACAATCCGATTGCTGCAAGTACAACACCTGAAACTGCTTGTAATTCAATACGAGTTACATCATCTTCTAAACGACGTCCGTTCGGAAAGCCATCCATATTCGGAATGAATTGAAGATTCGCATTTGTATTATAAGGCGCAGTTGTTAATCCAAGTACACATGCTTGAATAAGTCCAAGTGAACTGAAGTTAGGGTCATTTCTAGGAGTAACAGGAACAGCCATATTCAAACGAAGCATGTCACCAAATGTTGGAAGGAAATTATTGATGAATGGTTTTCCATTTGCCAATGGGTTTCCGTTTTTGCCTGTAGCCAAATGATAAGGTGCAAGATTTGGAACTCCTGTATAGAAAATAGGAAGTAAATCTACTGAACGTGGTTTACCTTGACGAAGTAGATAATTTCCAAACAAGTTTGTATCTAAAGCTGTACCTGCTCCACCATTGGTAGCGCGAATAGGCCATAAACCATCATGTGTATTTCCAAAGTCAAAAGACTGAAGGGAATTTCTTTGAATACGAAGTGGAGCCATTGCAGGAACTGCGTTTCCGAACAAAGAAGCGTCCATATATAACCCTAACTCAGGATTACAAAAGTAATCGTCCATTGATGGATCTTCTGTATAAGGCGTCAAAGAATTCCAATTATCTTTTTGTCCTATTGGAATAACAGCTTCGTTAGTCAAAGGCATACCAACACGTGAAACTTGAATCCATGAACCGGAATATGATTCAGTTCCGTTTGCATTTAGTGTACGTACTTGTTGACGAGATGCAGAAGCCCAAACTCCAATTACATAATTTGCATCAAGAATACTTGTTGCAGCTGTTACTGGTTGACCATTCTTTTGTAAAGTAGCAATTGGAATTTTTAACGCAATAGTATGTACGTTTTTGCAAGCAATTCCATCTTCAGGAGTTCCTGATTGACGAGGTGAATCACCAAGATCAAAAATACCACCAAGATCAACAAAGAATGGGTCATCAGCAGGGCCACAATAAATTGTTTCGCCACCGCCACCAGTTGCAGTTGTAATTGCTGCAGTCATAAGTGCATCAAAATTAGCTGCACCCAAACCCACAGTAGGATCGCTGATTGAGCGCGGTCCAATATTCGGAGGAGGTACAATTCCTGATGCAACTATAGTAGAAAAAGGTCCACCATTAATGCTTTTTTCAGCAACATAAGTTGTCTTCAGATTTTGTTGACCAAGACGAATGTTGAAAAAAGTGGTTGGATCCTGATTTACCTTAGTAAATGTGAAACGGTAGGTAATATCATCACCTGCTATTCCATCATTTTCAACGTGAATTTCATAACGAATGTTTTCACCGAATGATGCGTAGTTAGGTCCACCTTGAGGTAATTGTAAGGGAACATAATTAGCAAGGATGGTTACAAAGTTTGTATCATCAGGACTTCTGAAAGCATACAAATCTGTATTATCACATAGAGGATCATTCGCAATCATTGGCGCTTCCCTGTGGCTTGAAGCCTCTACAGGTGCTGCTTGTGAATCCCAGAATCCGAAAGCAACTGCGACTGCCGCTATTGCTGAGAATGCAAGAATTGTTTTTGTGCTAGTTTTTTTCATTTTATATTTTTTTTGAAATATGAATATCAAGAACAATTATTGTCCGCTATGGTTATCAGTTCCTCTCCATGGAGCTTGAACATATGGGAAACCAGAAGTGAATGTTGTATCATTTGCTTCAATCCCTGTTGTGTAACCAAGTACACCAATTAAATTTGGAGTAACTGGATTTGGATTTGGTGCAACATAATCATCATACCATAATCCAATTGCAGCTAAGACAACACCAGATACAGCTTGTAATTCAATTCGTGTAACATCATCTTCCAAACGACGTCCATTAGGGAAGCCATCCATGTTAGGAATGAACTGAAGATTCGCATTTGTATTATAAGGTGCTGCTGTTAATCCAAGTACTGCTGCTTGAATAAGTCCTAATGAACTGAAGTTAGGATCATTTCTTGGTGTAATAGGAACCGCCATGTTTAGACGAAGCATATCACCAAATGTTGGAAGAAAATTATTAATAAATGGTTTTCCAATTGCTAATGGGTTTCCGTTTTTGCCTGTTGCCAATTGATAAGGTGCCAAGTTTGGAACTCCTGTGTAGAAAATTGGAAGTAAATCTACTGATCTCGGTTTTCCCTGACGTAGAAGGTAATTTCCAAATAGATTGGTATCAAGTGCTGTACCCGCTCCACCATTGGTAGCACGAATAGGCCACAAACCATCATGTGTATTTCCAAAATCAAAAGATTGAAGAGAATTTCTTTGGATACGAAGTGCTGCAAAGCCTGGTACTGCATTTCCAAACAAAGAAGCATCCATATAAAGTCCTAATTCAGGATTACAGAAATAATTATCCATTGCTGGATCTTCTGTATAAGGTGTCAATGAATTCCAACGATCTTTATCTCCAATAGGAATTACTGCTTCGTTTGTTAACGGCATTCCGATACGAGAAACCTGAACCCATGCACCAGTATTTGTTTCTGTTCCGTTTGCGTTAAGTGTGCGTGATGCTGGACGACTTGCAGATGCCCAAACTCCAATTACAAAATTTCCATCAAGAATACTTGTAGCAGAAGAAACCGATAGTCCATTCTTTTGTAAAGTAGTAATTGGAATTTTTAAAGCAATGCAGTGAACATTCTTTTTAGCAAGTCCATCGATTGGAGAATATCCAGAGCGGACTTGGCCCAAATCGAATATACCACCAAGATCCACAAAGAATGGATCATCAGCAGGTCCACAATAAATTTTTTCTCCACTACTAGCAGTGCCGATAGCAGATGTTCTAAGTGCATCGTAATTGGCAGCACCTAATCCTACTAAACCATTCTCAATAGAACGAGCCCCGATGTTTGGAGGAGGTACTGTTCCATTGCTTAAAATAGTAGTAAAAGTAACTCCGCCATCGGTGCTTCTTTCACAGGTATAACTAGCTTTCAGATTTTGTTGTCCAAGACGAATGTTGAAAAAAGTAGTAGGGTCCTCATTAACTTTTGTAAATGTGAAACGGTAAGTAATATCATCACCAGTTACTCCATCATTTTCAACGTGTATTTCATAACGAACGTTTTCTCCAAAAGAAGCATAATTAGGTCCTCCTTGCGGTAATTGCATTGGAATATAATTCGCAAGAATGGTTACAGTATTCGTGTCGTCAGGGCTACGAAATGCATATAGATCTGTATTGTCAGCAATTGGATCATTTGCAATTAATGGCGCTTCCCTGTGACTCGAAGCCTCGGCAGGTGCTTTAAAAGAATCCCAGAACCCAATTGTAGTAGCAAGAGCCACCACAGCGGAAATCGTGAGAATTGTTTTTGTAGGTGTTTTTTTCATGAGTTTGTAGGAATGAAAATTGCCTTCAGTTTGCTGTTGCCCAGTTTAACATACACAGATACGATGAATTGAGGATTATGGATTTTTAAGTCGACGAAAAATGACTGTTAATAGCTAATTATTTTACGCTTAGGGTGAAAAAAGCTTATTTAAACGTTGAAAAACTACCTTTTGAACCTTTTGATGAAAGTAGCAAAGATGCTCTGCCTATTATATGGCTTTCTGGAAGGAATCCCCAATACCGGGAATCTTCTGAATCATAACGATTATCACCCAAAACAAAATAGTAGTTTTCTTTAAAGGTATAGTTTGATGTCATTTTGTTGTTTATAAAGATGGAATCCATCTTAACTGTAAGCGTATTGCTTTCATATGACTCTATTATTGAACGATAAAGCGAGAGGTTTTTTAAAGTAAGCCTAACCGTTTTTCCCTTTTGCGGAATCCATAACGTACCGTAATTATCAGCATTCCATTTGTAATAGGGATCATAGGGGAATAACTGAATATTGAATGCTTTCTTATCCACTTTATAAACGGAGTATTTTGAAACTACTCCTAATGCACGCAATTGATTGAGTTGATAATTACTCAGATTTAAGGTGTAATGAATTTTATCCGAATTCGATTCATCATTTTCTATATCTAGTTTTGAAAATAATTCAGCTGGATCCTTGCAATTTTTGAGTTCTATTTTATAACGCAACATAACCCAATAAGGTAGTTCCTCTTTTTTATTATTTATAAAAACAAACCCGTTAAGTATTTCAAGTGAATCACCTGGTAAGGCAATGCATCGTTTTATATAGGGACTTCTCAAATCTATCGGAAGATTTTTTTCTGTTGGCACATTAAAAACCAAAACATCATTTCGCTTAATTTCTGAATATCCTGGCATGCGATGATATTTGAATTCTATCCAATCCAAATAAGCTGTGGAACCTGAGAAAGGAAGTGAAAGTGGTGTAAATGGAAATCGTGGGCCAACAGCAAGTTTATTGACTAAAATGAAATCGCCCTCATGCAAGGTTCCTCGCATTGAACCGGAAGGGATAAACATTACTTGCATAAAAAAAATACGCAACAAAATCCAGACAAAAAAACCTCCGAAAATTAAACGAATCAAACGTCCAGGTTTCTTGAAAAAAGAAATAGGCTTCTCTACTAATTTTATTTTATCATTTAAAGAATTGTCTTCCACTTACCAAAATTAGCTTTTCTTGACTTTGGAATGGCTATTAAAATATAAATATTTACTGTCTTGCTGTTCAGTTGAACGACTATCTTTGTCGCATGCACAAAGCAGGTTTTGTAAACATTATTGGTAATCCAAACGCTGGGAAAAGTACACTCATGAACGCTTTGGTCGGAGAGCGAATTTCCATTATTACTTCCAAAGCACAAACTACCCGACATCGTATCATGGGAATTGTAAATGGTGAAGATTTTCAGGTTGTTTATTCCGACACCCCTGGAATTTTGAAGCCAAGTTATAAAATGCAGGAAGGAATGATGCAGTTTGTCAGTTCGGCCTTAGCTGATGCTGATGTATTATTATTAGTAGTGGATTTGACCGATGATAAATTAATTGAAGAAGCAACATTTGAACGCATCAAAAAAACGGACGTTCCAGTAATCGTTTTACTGAATAAAACGGATCTTGTAATTGATGCACGCGTTGCTGAAAAAGAAAAGCGCTGGAGAAAAGAATTGCCCAATGCAGAATATATTCCTGTTTCTGCACTTTCTGGAAAAAATGTAGAAGATGTTTTTAAACGAATAATTGAATTACTTCCAGAGCATCCGGCCTATTATCCAAAAGATGAATTAACCGATAAACCAGAGAAATTTTTCGTTGCAGAAATTATCCGTGAAAAAATTCTTAGAAATTTTGATCAGGAAATACCTTACTCCGTTGAAATTGTAGTAGAAGAATTTAAAGAAACGGATGTACTTGTGAAAATCAGAGCAAATATTTTTGTTGTGCGCGAATCACAAAAAGGAATTCTCCTAGGTCATCAAGGAAGCGCAATCAAAAAATTAGGAACTGATTCTCGTCTTGATATTGAAAAATTTCTTCAGAAAAAAGTCTATCTCGAATTGTTTATCAAAGTGGATAAGGATTGGAGAGATAGCGAGCGCCAATTAAAGCGTTATGGCTATTTGTAATGCTTTTGTTTATGGTTTATAGTTGGAGCGTCTGACTAAAAACAACGAACTTAAAATGCTAAATTCCCAAGTAAAACGTACCTTTGCGCCATGTCAGATTTAATTGCTATTGTAGGTCGCCCGAACGTTGGGAAATCAACTCTTTTTAATCGCTTAGTAGGTCATCGTCAGGCTATTGTCGATGCAGTTTCAGGAGTAACACGCGATCGCCATTATGGACATTCTGAGTGGTGTGGAAGAGAATTTTCTGTTGTTGACACCGGTGGATATTCTGAAGGGTCTGAAGATGTTTTTGAAGCAGAAATCCGTAGACAGGTTGAAATTGCAATTGAAGAAGCAAATATTTTGTTGTTTGTGGTGGACGCAATGGAAGGTATCACTGCTTTAGATGAAATTATCGCAAACATTATTCGTAGAAGCAAAAAGAAATTTTTTCTCATCGCCAACAAAATTGATACCGGTGATAAGAATTTTGCAGCAGCCGAATTTTATAAATTAGGATTAGGAGAACCTTATCCTGTTTCTGCAGTAAATGGCGCTGGCTCTGGTGAATTATTGGATGAATTAATTACACATCTTCGACCGGACGTTGAAGAAGAGATTATAAAAATTCCAAAAATTGCAATAGTTGGTCGTCCGAATGCTGGTAAATCTTCCATCATAAATGCGTTAATCGGTGAAGAGAAATTAATTGTAACGGATATTGCAGGAACAACACGGGATGCCATCGACACGCATTTCAATTCCTTTGGTTATGATGTGATGCTGATGGATACTGCAGGACTTCGCAAAAAAACGAAGGTGCATGAAGACCTTGAATTTTATTCTGTCATGCGTACAATTAAAGCCATTGAGGAATGCGATATCTGTATGTTGGTGGTGGATGCTACAGTTGGATTTGATGGTCAGGATTTGAATATTTTCCATTTGGCGATTAACAACAAAAAGGGAATTGTCATCTTGGTAAATAAATGGGATCTAGTAGAAAAAAATCATAAGTCAACTTTAGAATACGAACAAATAATTCATGAAAAAATAAGACCATTCAAAGATGTACCGGTATTATTTACTTCCGCTACAACCAAGCAAAGAATTCTTAAATCGCTCGATCTTGCCTTAAGTGTTTACGAAAATCGCACCCGAAGAATTCCAACGGCAAAATTGAATGAGGTAATGCTTCCGATTATTGAACATACTCCGCCTCCTTCTTTTAAGGCCGTTTATGTTAAGATTAAATATGCCACACAACTCCCGACAAAAACTCCTGTATTTGCATTTTTCTGCAACCATCCTCAACATATACAGGAATCTTATAAGCGATTTCTTGAAAATAAATTGAGGGAAAATTTCAATTTTACAGGAGCGCCTATTGCAATCGTTTTCCGTCAGAAATAATAAAATTGATTGTATTCAATTCGGGTAGTTATTCCTAAACGTAGGATTGAAACCATTCATTTCCGGAATTAAAAGAACCTTCCACTAAAGCAATATTTGTGCATTTTTCATGCTTATTGCACGATTACCATTTCGTATATTCGTGGAAGTAATATTAACCCGATTCATGTTTCAAAAGATTTTCATTACCATCTTACTATTTGCATTTGCTGTTTGTGGTATTGCACAGACGACACGAATTTCTGGAAAGATTTACAATTCCGATGCGAATGAGCCAATGCCTTTTGTAAGTGTAGTTGGCCTAGGTACAACTTATGGTGGAGTTTCAGATATTGATGGTCAATATAGTTTTGTGATTGAAGGACGTGTGGATTCCGTTCGTGCTATTTATGTTGGTTTCGAAAATACAACCGTTAAAGTAAAACAAGGCCAGACACAAATCATCAATATCCCGATGAAAGCTAAATCTTCTGATCTTGATCCTGTAGACATCCTTCCAGGTGAAAATCCTGCTATTACCTTACTGAAACTAGTTTACAAACATAAACCTGAAAATGATAAAGAACGTTTGGATGCGTTTCAATACGAGGTATATAATAAACTTGAGTTTGATTTGAATAACATTGATGAAAAATTTCAGAACAGGAAAGTAATGAAGCCCGTGAAATTTATTTTTGATGGAATTGATACAACTAATCCCAGCGAAAAACCACATCTTCCTTTATTTTTTAGTGAATCAATTTCTGATTTTTATTATTTGAAAAATCCAAAAGTTCAAAAGGAAATCATAAAGGGTTCAAAAGTTTCTGGTTTGGAAGATGCAAGTGTTGCACAGTTCACAGGCGACATGTATCAGAATGTAAACGTATATGATAATAATATTCTTGTTTTCGGAAAAACATTTGTAAGTCCGATTTCAAATAATGGTCCTGCTTATTATAAATATTACTTGGTAGATAGCATGACCATTGATGGGCATTGGTGTTACCAGATTACATTTAAGCCTCGTCGTAAACAGGAATTGTTGTTCGTAGGTAATGTGTGGATTGCTGATACTGCTTATGCAGTGAAGCGATTGGAAATGAATATCGTGGATGATGCGAATATAAATTATGTCAATTCATTCAATGTTATTCAGGAATATGATAATAATTCTGGAGCATGGATTATGATTCGAGAAAGAGTAATCGGAGATTTTATATTGGCAGATAAAAAGATGGGATTTTATGGTCGTAAGACCGCCTCCTATAAGGATATTATCATAAACAAACCAATGCCTGATGATTTCTATAAACGAACGGATAATCTATTAGTAGAAAAAGGGGCAGAGGCAAGAAATGATTCCTTCTGGGTTGCGATGCGACATGATTCACTAAGCAAAACTGAGAAGGGTATTTATCAAATGGTGGATTCTGTTCAGTCCTTAAAACTTTACAAAAGCTGGGAATCTGTTGTAATTACAGCCTATACAGGTTATAAAGTAATTGGTCCTATTGAATATGGACCATGGTATAAAACGATAAGCGGAAATCCAATTGAAGGAACACGTTTCAGGGTAGGAGGAAGAACCAGCAATAGTTTTAGCAGGTGGATGGAATTAAGTGGGTACGTTGCTTATGGTTTAAAAGATGAACAATTCAAATACAACTTTAATTATAAAACGTTCATCACAAAAAAACCACGTCGACTAACAGGTATCGAATATAAAAATGACAATGAGATTCTTGGTCTTAGTAATAATGCATTTTCTTCGGATAACGTATTAGCAACTATTTTCAGAAGATCGCCTTTCAGTAATTATACAAAAGTTGAATCCTATAATTATTACTATGAACGGGAATGGTTTAAAGGACTAGATACTAAATTGTCATTCACCACACGTAACATGTATACGATAGGTGCTAATAGTTATATTAGAAATACACCCGACGGATCGCAGGAGAATCTTCAACGAATTACAACTACAGAAATTAAACTAGGCATTCGCTTTGCGTATAATGATAAATATGTAGAATCTGTTTTTACTCGCTCAAGCGTAGGTACAAAAGCCCCGATAATTCAATTGCAGTACGTCGAAGGAATTAAAGGTGTTTTTGGATCTCAATATCAATATAGAAAAGCGAGTATCAATATTGATGACCGTTTGCGTTGGGGTATTTTCGGTTATACTAATTATATTCTTGAAGCAGGAAAAATTTGGGGAACAGTTCCATTTCCATTAATGACGCTTCATGCCGGTAACGAAACTTACGTTTATGATTGGTCGGCATTCAACATGATGAATTATTTTGAATTTGCAAGTGATATGTATGCGCAGGCAACTATCATTCATCATTTCGATGGTTTTTTTCTGAATCATATTCCATTGATGCGAAAATTAAAATGGCGTGAAGTTGGAACCTTCAAATGGTTAGTAGGAAGTGTTAGTCCAAAAAACAAAAGTGAAATGGTTTTTCCTTCCACACTTTACACTTTGAATCGCGGACCGTATATGGAGGCTGCTGCCGGAATAGAAAACATATTTAAATTTTTCAGAGTGGATTGTTTCTGGCGTTTGAGTTACCTCGATCATCCGAATGTTTCTCCTGTGGGAATTAGAATTTCATTGCAGGTATTGTTCTAAACGTTTGAGATAATGATTCTAGGAGCCGAAAATATTGTCAAAAAATACAAAAGTCGAACTGTTGTTCAGGGCGTTTCAATTAATGTGAAACAAGGTGAAATTGTTGGGCTACTTGGACCCAACGGAGCAGGGAAAACAACTTCATTTTATATGATCGTTGGAATGATCAAACCGAATGAGGGAAGAATTTACCTAGATGATATTGATTTAACCAATGAGCCAATGTACAAACGTGCTCAATATGGTGTTGGATATCTTGCGCAAGAAGCTTCCGTTTTTAGGAAGTTAAGCGTTGAAGATAATATCAAAGCAATTCTTGAAACTACAAAACTTACTAAAGGGGAGCAAGCCACAAAAGTGGAAACACTTTTAGATGAATTTGGTTTGCAACACATTCGAAAGAATAATGGTGATTCATTAAGCGGAGGAGAACGTCGTAGAACGGAAATCGCAAGAGCATTGGCAACTGACCCGAAATTTATTTTATTGGATGAGCCATTTGCAGGTGTAGATCCGATTGCAGTAGAAGATATTCAACAAGTCGTCGCTAGTTTGAAAAAGAAAAATATCGGAATTCTTATTACTGATCATAATGTGCATGAGACCTTGACTATTGTTGATCGTGCTTATTTATTATTTGAAGGGAAAATATTAAAAGCTGGAACTGCTGATGAATTAGCCAATGATGAACAAGTGAGAAGAGTTTATCTCGGTAAGAATTTTGAATTAAGAAAATAGAATTTGAAAAATAAAAAAAGCGTCTCGACATATTGCCGGGACGCTTTTTGGTTTTATAATGATTTATTTTTTAGCGTTGTAATTCTTTAATCCTCTTTCCAAATAAGAAGCGTAATCGCTCGCATCAGGTGTGTATCCTTGCGGAGGTGTAAGTAGTTTTCCGTCATTGTCGACAAGTACATATAAGGGTTGTGAATTCTGTTTGTAGAAATTTGTCTCCACTTCACTCCATTTATTTCCTATCGTTCTGATTGGTCGACCAACTTCATTTTTATATTGTTTCTCTAGCGGCAATTCTTTTTTGTCGTCAACATATAAAGAGATCACAACATATTTTTCGCTTAGATAACGATACACTTCCGGCTTCGACCAAACATTATCTTCCATTTTTCGGCAGTTCACACAAGCGTATCCTGTGAAATCAATAAAGACAGGTTTACCTTGTGATTTCGCATAACACAAACCTTCTTTGAGATCATGAAAACAAGAAAGGTCTTGTGGACAATCTGTACTTTCCGGCGCTTTCCATTCACGGTAACTATTGGGTGGTAAAAATCCACTAACGAAAGTAGTTGGTGCTCCCCACATTCCGGGAATAAGATAAGCACCAAAAGAGAAAACTATAATGGCAAGAATTACCCGCGGAGTTGAAATGTGTTTTGTTTCACTATCGTGAGCGAGTCGAAGCTTCCCTAATAGATATAAACCAAGCAAAATGGAAATGACAATCCAAATCGCCAGAAATAATTCACGTTTGAGAAATCCCCAATGGTAAGCTAAATCAACTGTAGAAAGAAATTTCATTGCTAAGGCAATTTCAACAAATCCTAAAGTCACTTTTACAGAATTCAACCATCCACCTGATTTTGGTAAGGAATTTAACCAACCAGGGAACATCGCAAATAATGCGAAAGGTAAAGCAAGTGCTAAAGCGAATCCTGTCATTCCTACAGCTGGTCCAAAATAACTCCCACCGCGTGCTGCTTCAACTAATAGTGTTCCGATAATTGGTCCTGTACAAGAAAAGGAAACCAATGAAAGCGTAAATGCCATGAAAAATATTCCAAGTAATCCACCACGATCAGAAGCGGAATCTACTTTATTTACAAACTTGCTAGGTAATGTAATTTCAAATGCACCTAAAAAGGAAATTGCAAAAATGATAAAGACAAAAAAGAAAATTAAATTAAATGTTGCACTGCTCGACATCGCATTCAAGGCATCCGGCCCGAGTGGAATAGTGATTAACATTCCTAACGCTACATAAATGAAAATAATTGAAAGTGCATAACTGAATGCATTTCGCAAACCCGATTTTCTATCCTTGCTACGCTTCGTAAAAAAACTAACTGTAAGCGGAATCATAGGAAAAACACATGGTGTTAACAATGCGGTAAGTCCACCAAGGAATCCTAGAATAAAAATTATCCAATATGTTTTTTCTTCTTTTACTTTGCTGAGTTCTGCATCGGTTGGTTTAATTAAAACTGAATTACATCCAGCAGTATCAACACTTACATGACCCTTGCCTTTGCTCATCGCTTCTGCAACGGCCTTTTTAATTTCTTCGATACAATTTGAATTTGTAGGAATTAAATTTTGACTATCGGAAGTTGGAACCACGGTTGCAGTTCCGGTTACACCAATTGCACTTCCTGTTGATCCTGTAGATCCAGTAGGTGCGGTTGAACCAGTCGAACCTGTTGGGCCAATTGGTCCACTTGGTTTAATATCAAATTTCATTGGCGCATAAACTAAAACGCACATGCCACCATCGCCTTCAACACAGGTTTGCCCGTTTACTTCACCTTCAATTGTAAAGGCAGTTGCGCTCTTTATTTTTATTTTTTGTTTCCAAGTAATGCTCCCCAGAAAAAGAAAACTATTGGTTTTAAATCCATCCTCATATCGTTTGATAGGTTTTTGTGTTTCAATAACACCACCTATTAAATCGTAATTAGAACTTTTTACAAATGAAAATTCTGTTGGAAGTGCTCCTTCATCCCCATCATGAGAAACTAAAGCAAAAATGTGCCATCCACTTGCAACTTCGGCTTTCATTACGAGCTCCGCTTCTGTTGAACTTATGGAATTTACCGAAAAGGTCCATTTTGCATGCTCTGATTGAGCGTATACTATTCCATTCGAGAATAGGAATGCTAGAAGCAAAATAGATTTATAAAAAGGAGAGAATATTTTTTTCATAAAAAAAGGTCGTAAACGAATCCCAAATTTAAGGGTAATTCATTCACGACCGATATAAGGTTAATAAGGATCAATAATTGGACAAAAAATGCTTAAGGAACAATTGAAATAGCGAAGTCCTCATCATCTGGTGAAAGTAATTCGCCATCACGATTAAGCATATAATTAATAACACATTTTACTGTAAAAGGCTTATCGTTTTTGAAACTGATATGCTGCACATATTGGGCTTTTCCTTCAATACAATTCACATCCATTCCCAAATCATTTTCGAAGAAAGTAGTTGTCTTAGCAATTTCTTTTGGAACACCAACTAATTGGAATGAAGGATCTGGATCAAATTCAATATTTGTTGGAAGTGGACCTTCTACGCCAACCATTGATTGTGAATACATTCTCCATCCACCTGGAATATCAGTATTAAAATGGATATCCGCTTTTCCTGGACCTGTATGAACAACAAAAGCAGTCCACTTGGCCGAAACGGCATTATTTTGACCACTGAAACTGATGGACACTGAGGCTAGCAGTGTAAGGATCACTACCGCCGAAAGGCGTGTGGCCGTTTGTAAACGTAGCATTTTGTGTGTGTTAGTGTGTGAGACTAATTTTTTGAGGGCGGTGTGTGAAGCCGTTATCTCAAATATACTCTAGTTAAACTGATTTTTGGATGATTTAGTTACACTTTTCTGATATTTGAATTTGTAAAGTGCAGTAATTCAGGTGATTATTTCAATAATTCGATGAATTGGAATAGCCATTCCACTTTTTAAAATTGCCCTTAATTCGGTCACAGCCCAAATTGTTGTCTCGACCATTTTTGGACCTTCGCTGTCATGGAAAAAGATCTTGACCTTGCTATGATGCAAATTGCCTAAAGTCAATGCTCGAGTTAATTCATTTTTTCTTTTTGACTTTTCCTCTGCAGAAGTAAGGATTTCGTCCTGCGGAAAACGTAGATCTTTTACTTCATCTTTGTCAATGAAAGTTGGTTTAGTAGAAAGTAAAGGCATGGGAGTGTGTTTTAAGTGTGTGAAGTAAACAGGTATACGACACTATTTTATAAAAGTTGGACTTGTTGATAAATGTGGCCTCTTCGTTTTTTACATATGCCCGAACAATTCTTCATTTCCTATCTTTACATTCTATGCCAATTTCCCTGGTTACCGGCGGTGCCGGATTTATAGGATCACATGTTACGAACGAATTAATTCTGGCGGGGCATACTGTTGTCGTGTTGGATGATCTAAGTGGAGGTTTTCGAGAAAACGTAAATAGCAAAGCAATTTTTGTTGAAGGTTCAATTACTGATCATCAATTATTGGAACGATTATTTTCTAAACATAAATTTGATTACGTCTATCATCTCGCTGCATATGCTGCAGAAGGATTGAGCCATTTTATTAAACGTTTTAATTATTCTAATAATCTTATCGGCAGTGTCAATCTTATCAATGAAGCCGTGAAGCATAAAGTCAAGTGTTTTGTTTTCACTTCTTCTATAGCAGTATATGGCGCATTGAAACCGCCAATGAAAGAGGACATGATTCCTATGCCGGAAGATCCTTACGGAATTGCCAAGCTAGCAGTAGAGCAGGATTTAAAAGTAACGCATGAAATGTTCGGAATGGATTTTGTTATTTTCCGTCCGCATAACGTATACGGTGAATTTCAAAATATAGGCGACCGTTATCGGAATGTGGTGGGCATATTTATGAATCAATTGATGCAGGGAAAACCACTTTCTGTTTTTGGAGATGGCGGACAGACACGTGCGTTTAGTTATATCGGAGATATTGCTCCAATAATTGCGAATTCAGTAAATATTCCGTCTGCAAAAAATCAGATTTTTAATATTGGTGCAGATAAAGAATATTCTGTTTTGGAATTGGCAAAAGAAACTATGAATGCGATGGAGATAAAAGGTGAAATTCGACACCTTGAAGCCAGAAATGAAGTGGTGCATGCCCATGCTGATCATACGAAAGTTAAAAAAATATTTGGGGAGGAAAAAAATACTTCTTTACCGGAAGGATTAAAACAAATGGCCAATTGGGCAAAAGCTGTTGGCGTTAGAAAAAGTCAACGCTTTGAAGCAATTGAAATAACCGAAAAACTTCCACCATTCTGGTTGGAAGATTAATTTATTTTGATTTTCCATTGGTAAATTATACTACAAAACCTTTAGCAATAATCAAAAACGGAAATGAAGAAATCGCTTCTTTTATTTCCCGTTCAGAACTGAATGCGGATAAAAAGACCGTTGAATCGTTCGGAGAAGAGTGGAATAAATTCGGAACCTTTTCAGATGAAGAAATAAAAATCGCTGGCAATCAATATTTCGATATTGTAACAGAAAAAATGTTGAATAGTGAATCAACAGTTCTAGATATAGGATGTGGGTCAGGAAGATGGTCGAAATTTATTTCTAACCGAGCAAAATTTGTTGAAGCAATTGATCCAGGAAATGCTGTAACAACTGCATTTAAGTTGACGAAACCTTGCGTTAATGTTAGAGTAACCCAAGCAGGTTTCGGAGGAATTCCATTTGAGAAAGAATCGTTCGATTTTGTATTCAGTCTCGGAGTGGTACATCATCTGCCTGACACGCAGGCTGCAATTTCAGAAGCTGCCTCATTGGTAAAGAAGGAGGGATGGTTATTGCTTTATATTTATTATGCACTGGATAATCGCGGACCATTATATCGTTTTATTTTTTCTTGTTCAGATTTATTACGTAAAATAATTTCCTCATTTCCAAAAGGTTTGAAATTTTTTAGTTGTGAGTTAATTGCCATTTTGATTTATGGGCCACTTATTCTGCTGACAAAATTTATAAAATTATTTGGCGGAAATCTTTATAAAAAAATTCCCTTGTCGTATTACGCTGCACATCCTTGGAAAATTTCTCGTAATGATGCTTTGGATCGATTCGGAACTCCCTTAGAAAAAAGATTTAGTAAGCAGGAAATTGAAAATATGCTTGTAACTTCAGGCTTGAAGCATATTTTGTTTTCTGAAAATGAACCGTATTGGCATGTAGTAGCGCAAAAATGAAAAATAAAAAAATTCTATTTATTGCATCTCATCGTCCCGGTCGCGCTCCAGGACAACGTTTTCGTTTTGAACAATATTTTGGTTTTTTAGAACAGCAGGGATTCGATTGTGAATTGTCTTATATTATTTCTGCTGATGACGATAAAAAACTTTATCAGAAGGGACATTATCTTGAAAAGTACGGAATTCATCGTCGTGCCATTGCAACAAGAAAAAGAGATGCAAAACGTGCAAATGAATTTGATATTATATTTATTTTCCGTGAAGCCTTAATCACGGGATCTACAAAATATGAGCGATTGTTTAAAGAATCAAAGGCAAAAATTGTTTTTGATTTTGATGATGCAATTTGGAATCTGGATGTTTCTGACGCAAATCGAATGTTTAGTTTTTTGAAAAATCCAGCAAAGACTTCGGAGATTATTGCTTTAAGTGATGCTGTTTTTGCTGGGAATAATTATCTGGCGGAATATGCAAAGAAATTTAATAAGGAGGTGTTTATTGTCCCGACCACAATCGATACTTCTGAATACATTCCTGTAAATCATAAAATAAATCCTGATAAAATAATTATCGGCTGGAGTGGAAGTATTACTACAATAAAACATTTTGAATTTGCAATTCCTTTTCTGAAAATCCTTAAAAGCAAATACAAAGAAAAGTTAGAAATTAAAGTTATCGGCGATGCGAATTATGAAAATCTAGAATTGGGAATTAAAGGAATTGCATGGACCAAGGAAAATGAAATTCAAGAATTATCAACCTTTGATATCGGAATTATGCCTTTGCCGGATGATGAATGGGCAAATGGTAAATGCGGTTTGAAAGGATTGCAATATATGGCCTTGAATATTCCAACTTTAATGTCTCCTGTTGGCGTTAATTCTGAAATTGTGAGGATTGGAATTAATGGTTTTCTGCCTTCTACAACTGAGGAATGGGTGCGTGATATTGAAATACTTATTGAGAATCCAAGTTTACGGTTAGAAATGGGAGTGGAAGCAAGAAAAACTGTAGAAGAGAAGTATTCTGTAAATGCTTGGAAGGAAAAGTATATTTACTTGTTGCAAAATCTTTTAAATAGTATTTTATAATTAATCATTTCACGATTATTTCATTCAATTAATGTTAAATTTGTTTTCCTCACTTTGAAGTAAATTAGAACAAAAAAATATGAGCGACACACTTACACTTCAGAACACAGCCCTTTCAGCAAAACATATTGCTTTGGGTGCGAAAATGGTTCCATTCGCAGGTTATAATATGCCTGTATCCTATACTGGCTTAAACGAAGAGCATGCTATTGTAAGAAATAGTGTCGGTGTTTTTGACGTTTCTCATATGGGAGAATTTATACTAAAAGGTGAAAAGGCATTAGATCTGATTCAATATGTAACTTCTAATGATGCTGCACAATTATATGACGGACGTGTACAATATTCTTGTTTACCTAATGGAAAAGGTGGAATTGTCGACGATTTATTAGTTTATCGAATTGATGATAAAACTTATATGTTGGTTGTAAACGCTTCGAATATTGAAAAAGATTGGAATTGGATTTCCAAACACAATACATTCGGGGTGGATATGAAAAATATTTCTGATCGCACTTCTCTTCTAGCTGTTCAAGGACCGAAGGCAATTGAAGTTTTGCAAAAGTTAACTGAAGTAAAGCTTTCTGAAATTCCATATTATCATTTTGTAAAAGGAAAGTTTGCAGGTGAAGAAAATATTGTGATTTCAAATACAGGCTACACCGGTTCAGGTGGTTTCGAAATTTATTTTGATAATGAAGTAGCTGATAAAATGTGGGATTCTATTTTTAAAGCTGGCGAAGAATTTGGCATTAAACCAATAGGACTTGGTGCTCGTGATACACTTCGTTTAGAAATGGGTTTTTGTCTTTATGGAAATGATATTGATGACACCACATCCCCAATAGAAGCAGGATTAGGTTGGGTGACAAAATTCAACAAAGATTTTATTGATAAAGCTGTATTACTTGAACAAAAAGAAAAAGGTACAGCTAGAAAACTTGTTGCATTTGAAATGATCGATCGTGGAATTCCTCGTCATGATTACGAAATTGTGGATGCTGCTGGAACGGTCATAGGCAAAGTTACTTCTGGAACGCAAGCCCCTTCTCTTCAAAAAGGAATTGGAATGGGTTATGTTAAAACAGAACTTGCAAAATCAGATAATGAAATATTTATTAAAGTTCGCGACAAAGCTTTAAAAGCAAAAATTGTTAAACTTCCTTTCTATAAAAAGTAACTTTTATTTATTTGTTCCCGATTGCTATCGGATTAGTGCTTAGGTGGCAAATTATCAATGACTGAAATTCCTGTTTTTAAAATCGACGCTTGTTTTTCTCCGCACTTGTATTCAGTATACAAGGACGAAGAGAGCATTGTAGTTATCATCGATATATTTCGTGCAACATCGGCGATTTGTACAGCATTTCATTATGGCGCTGAAAAAATAATTCCTGTTGCAACGGTAGAAGAAGCACGAGCATTACAGGCAACTGGAATAATGGCGGGTGCAGAAAGAAATGCCATTAAAGTAGATGGATTTGATTTCGGAAATTCTCCTTTCGATTATATGGGAGAACATGTTGTTGGTGCAACTATCGCTCTAACTACAACTAACGGCACACAGGCAATTGAAGTATCAAAAGATGCTTATAAGGTAGTTGTTGGCGCATTTACAAATATCAGTGCACTTTGCGATTGGCTAGTTACTCAAGAAAGAAATATTCTTTTGCTTTGTTCCGGTTGGAAAAATAGATTTAATCTGGAAGACTCCATTTTTGCAGGAGCGATGACAGCCGAGTTAGTAAAGCGAAACACTGATTATAAATTAGGTGACGCGTGTCTAGCTTTGGACTACCTCTATGGAATGGCAAAAGAAAATCCTGTAAAATTTTTAGGTCGTGCTTCTCATAAGGAACGCTTGCACAAATTGAATTTGAAAGATGATATTCGTTATTGCCTGCAGCCTGATTTGACGGATTGTATTCCTATTCTGGAAAATGGAGTATTAGTAAAATTGAAAAAGTAATTTTTCGTAAACGATGAAACGCATACTTCAATTCTCTATACTGCTTTCAATTATTATAGGAGCAATTGTTTTGTTTCTCCCTGGACAAGAAGCAAAATCCTGGGGTTTTTACGGACACAAAAAAATTAACCGAATGGCGGTATTCACATTGCCACCTGAAATGTTCGGATTTTATAAAAAACATATTGAGTTTATTACTGAACATGCTGTTGATCCAGATAAACGTCGTTATGGTATTGTAGAAGAAGCTCCACGCCATTATATTGACATTGATCATTATGGCGAACATGCATTTGACAGTGTTCCTCATTTTTGGAAAAAAGCTGTTGCGAAATATTCTGAAGATACACTCAATGCTTATGGAATTGTTCCTTGGTGGATTGATATGATGACCTATCGATTAACATTAGCATTTAAAGAAGGAGATGTAGATAGGATTCTTCATTTATCAGCTGAGCTTGGTCATTATGTTGCTGACGCTCATGTTCCTTTACATACCACGGAAAATTATAATGGGCAATTCACCAATCAAGTAGGTATTCATGGATTTTGGGAATCTTCAGTTCCAGAATTACTTGCTGATAAATATGATTATTTCGTTGGTCGCGCAAATTATATTGAATCGCCAATTAATACTGCATGGACAATTGTTGCTCAAAGTCATAGTGCGCTTGATTCCGTTTTTAAATTTGAAGCACAATTGAATGCAACAACACCACCTGATAGAAAGTATGCTTTCGTAAATCGCGGAAACACTACCGTTAAAACATATAGCGAAGAATATACAATTGCATATAGTAGAATGCTAAATGGTATGGTGGAAAGAAGAATGCGAGCTTCAATTATTATGGTGGGAAGTTTATGGTATACCGCTTGGGTTAATGCAGGTCAGCCAGATCTTACTAAATTGGAAGATAAGGATGTAAGCGATTCAGCAAAGAAAGCACAGCAACAAGAAGAATATTTGTGGAAGAATGGAAAAGTGAAACCGAAAGGTGAAGAGGATTAATTAAATGGAGTAATGTTTTTGTTTAGAAAAAAGCAAGTACTATTTTTCCCAAAATCATTTTCATTACTGCTCTACAACCTACATAGAAAATATAAAGGTTATATCCCCATTTTTTTTCTTGAGGAAGAAAAAGCTCAGTATATTCAGGCTGTGTCTCAAGAATGGCTGACATAAAAAGAATTTTTCTTCTGATTACACTTTTCTTCTTTGAAAATGCAAGCGCACTGTCAATTATACCGATGAAGAATGGGTTTTTTAAAATGAATTTCAGAATTTTTTCATCTCTACCAATGGCTTGCGCTGGACGTAGACGCATGGCGTCCTCATATAAAGAAATACTTTTTTGATTTGGAATTTTCCCGTTTAATAAATAACGGCCGAAAATTTCTGCTTCTTTTTTTGCATTCTCAATCATTGCCTTTTTTTAATTTCTCTTTTAATAAAGCAATGTCTTGTGCCAGTGTTTTATTTTGTTCTTGAAGTTTAGAAACAACAACTGATACGTGCAACAAATAAATAAAAATGGCAAAAATAGCGGCAGTAAACACAAGATTCGGAGGATCATACACGCCGATTAGGTGAGATAAAACATCCAAGCCTTTTCTCCAAAATGAAAATGCAATTAGTAAAACCGCACAAACAATCCAGATAATGGCATATTCCTCGCGTAGTTTTCCTTTAATTATGAGACGCGCAATAAAAGCGATAAAGAGAAGACTTGCAATAATCGCTATGATCTGAACTCTTGACATATTCTATTTCTATTAGTCAAATATAGAGGATAAACATGATTTGTTTATTTTTTTCGCTGCATGAGTTGAGATAGTGTAACTCCCATTGTATCATTAACAGGATCTAAGGCCAAAATCACTGCAAAGGAAGTGTCAAAAGCTACTTTGATGTCATAGTACGATTTTGATTTTTCATCAGCGTAAACAAATTCTCGTACCCCCTGAGCATCCCCCTGAGCATCATCCCATGTTTCCATATCGCCGTGGAGATTTTTGTCGGAAAGTGTATTTTTTAAATTGGAAACGTATTTGTTTTTTTTATTTTGAATTTCTGCACGAATGGTAGTGTCATTAATCCAGAAAATATCCAGGGATTGAAATTTATCTCCTTGAGTTAATTCAAAAGATGTTTTTTTCTCAGAAGAAACAATTGAAGGTGGTGGTGGATTGTTATTTGAATTGTTATTTTCAACATTCGGCTCAACATTTGGAGAAGAACAGGAAACCAATAGCATCAAAGCAAAACTTATTAAAAATGTAAAATGTTTCATCTTATTTTTTGTTTTCATTCCATGTTTTATAAATATCCTGCTGTTTAGGTCGATTGGCAGGAATTTCAGTTAATGCTTCGGTTAATTTTAAAGTGGCTTTGCATTCGGCAGGCAATTGCTGATAAAGAGCAGTGCCTTTTGTTTTCCAATCAATCATTTGATCGCTGACATCCTTGATAATTTTTCCGGGGTTGCCAACCACTACTTTTCTTGCTTCTATAATAGAATCAGCTTTGATAAAAGTTAAGGCACCAACAATACATTCATCACCAAGCAATACGTTATCCATGATAACAGCATTCATTCCTACCATGCAATTTTTGCCGATGGTTGCCCCATGGATAATTGCACCGTGACCAATATGTGCACCAGATTTTAAAATTACTGTCGTCCCCGGAAACATATGGATCGTACAATTCTCCTGAACATTACAGCCGTCTTCAATAATGATTTCACCCCAGTCACCACGAATAGCAGCTCCCGGACCGACATAAACATCTTTACCGATAATAACATTGCCCGTTACAGTGGCTTGCGGATGAACAAAACTGGAATGGTGAACGACAGGGATATAGCCGTTGAATTCGTAAATCATAGGACTAAGATACTAAATCAGATGATGTAAATTTTCGGATCACGTTGAGAAAATCTTCCCCATAGAGTTCAAGTTTTCGTTTTCCAACTCCTGAAACATCTAATAATTCATGAGAAGTAAGTGGAAGGGAAGCTGCCATGGCTCGAAGGGTTGCGTCAGAAAAAATTACATAGGGTGGAACTTTTTCTGCTTTGGAGATATAAAGTCGAGTTTGTCGCAGCTCTTGAAATAATTGTTCATCGGCTGTTTGAATAACTTTTTCAATGTCTTCGATGAGTTTTTTCTTTCGGGTTCTTTTTTCTGTTATGGATTCTCGTTCTACTTCTGTAAGTTGAAGGGTTTGTTTTCCTGCAAGAATTTCTTTTCCGAAATCTGTAATTTTTAAAGTGTAACCTTCATCAAATGCAATTTCAAAAACGCCGAGATTAATTAATTGCAAAATAAATTGCTGCCATTCTTTAAATGAATTTTGTTTTCCGACGCCATACGTTTTAAGCGTATGATAATTTTTTTCCATCACTTCACTTCTAGTGGATCCGCGCAATACATCAATCAACATATTCACTCCTACTTCTTGGTTGCAACGTGTTGAGGCTGACAAGGCCATTTGTGCAATACGGGTTCCATCAAATATTGGTCTGGGATTTTTGCAAGAATCACAATTACCGCAATTCTCCGTAGCAGTTTCGCCGAAATAAGTCAAGAGAATTTTTCTTCTACAATTATTTGCTTCTGCAAATTGTTGCATCCGTTGAAGCTTTGCAATATTTAATTCGGCAAGCTTTCCATCTTGAGCAAATTGCGTAAGCATTATTAAGTCACCTACGTTATAATAAAGAATTGCATCTGCAGGAGTTCCATCGCGACCACAACGACCGATTTCCTGATAATAGCCTTCCATGTTTTTGGGCAGGTTGTAATGGATTACAAATCGAACATTCGATTTATCAATCCCCATTCCAAATGCAATGGTTGCGCATATAATTCGTTTTCGATCATTAATAAAATCATCTTGTGTTCGATCGCGGATTTCATTACTGAGTCCTGCATGATAACAAGCTGCTTCAATTCCCAGCTTTCTGAGTTTTTCAGCAAGTTCTTCCGTTGATTTTCTGCTTAAGCAATAAATAATCCCAGCCTCGTCTTTTTTAGATTTGATGTAACGTGCAATTTCTTCAATTCGATCTTTTCCACTTATCCCTTTTCGAACATTTAAACTGATATTGGGCCGGTCAAAAGATGCAATAAATACATTCGGCGCGTCCATTTTTAATTGAAGAATAATGTCTCGCCTTGTAATTTTATCTGCAGTTGCTGTAAGTGCAATAACTGGAATGCCTGGAAAAAAATCTCGAATGGTATGTAGTTGTGTATATTCAGGACGGAAATCATGTCCCCAAGCCGAAATACAATGCGCTTCATCAATTGCGATAAAACTTATTTTAACTTCTGATTTTAAAAAACTTAATTCACTCATTAATCTTTCGGGAGCGAGATAAAGCAATTTTATTTTTCCTTCTACGCAATCGCGTAATACTTGTTCAGAATCTTCAGCCGACAAGGTTGAGTTTAATGCAGCAGCAGCTATTCCATTTGCTTTTAATGCAAGGACCTGATCTTTCATTAGAGCAATCAATGGAGAAATAACAATACAAACGCCTTCTTCTAATAAGGCTGGGATTTGAAAACAAACGGATTTCCCACCACCTGTAGGCATTAAAACTACGGTGTCTTTTTTTGAAAGGATAGAATTAATAACTTCTTCCTGTAAGGGCCGAAAAGTTTCGTAACCGAAATATTGTTTGAGAATTTCTTTTGAAGAATTGTTTTTGAAAAGTGTCATACTAAATAATAAAAGTTAAAAGAGCTTGCATATAATTTGATACAAAGATCAAGTTTGTTTTCTGATTTTTCAATTGGTAAACGAATATATCCGTTTGTAGTCGTTTGTTTTACTTTTTATCTTTTTTGATTTTTGAGAATGGTTGCAAGGAATCCTCTTCAATTCTTTCCCAATCAGTCGGACGATGTTGTTCAATAAATTGTTTTTCATAAACGAAAATAACCGCAGCCATGTGACGGCATATTTTATGTTTTTGATCGCCACAAGTGCAAAATATATTCGAAAATTCTCCTTGCGAAGTTAAAGAAAAGGAAACCGCTTGTGGATTTACTTCTTCCACGATTGCTTCAAAATGAGCTGGCATTACTTCTTTGGAATTTTTCACCCACGCATTATTGAAATAATACCACCCACGTTCAAGAACTGATTCGTCGAGTTCATATCGAAAATTGAAGAGGGTAATGGGATCTTTTGGCATGGTTTAAAATTAGGGAAATAATGCTTTGATTTTTGTCACGCAGATTCCGGAGATTTCGCAAAGATTTCGCGGAATTATTTTTTATCTGCGAAATCAGCGCTATCAGCGAGAAAAACAATTGCAATCCAAGTGTTAATATCACAGAAATAATGCTTTGATTTTTGTCACGCAGATTCCAGAGATTTTGTCAAGATTTCGCGGAATTATTTTTTATCTGCGAAATCAACGCCATCAGCGAGAAAAACAATTGCAATCCAAGTGTTAATATCACAGAATTAATGCTTTGATTTTTGTCAAGTAGATTCGGGGGATTTCGCAAAGATTTCGCGGAATTTTATTTTATCTGCGAAATCAACGACATCAGTGAGAAACCATTTTTAAAGTCCGTTTACTACCCGCTTAATAGAACCAGATAAAGTGGTTGCATTGAAATTTATAAGTAAACCTAATTTCTTGTTTGAAAGCCTTAGATAGGTAAGAAGTTGTTTGTAATGGATATCTGCCAAGATTTCTACAGATTTTATTTCAACTATTACCTTTTCATTAATAAGAAGATCAAGCCTGAAACCAAGTGCAAGATTTGTTTTTTTGTAAATGACAGGTATTCCAACTTGTGATTTTACTTCTAGTCCTGCATTAGTAAGTTCATAAATCATAGCTGCCTCATAAACTGATTCTAGTAAACCAGGACCTAATGAATTGTGCACATTAAATGCAGCACCTCGAATTGCATAAGAGATTTCATTTTCAAACATAAAATAGATATTAATCGTAAATACAAAATATAGATAAGTAAAAAAATAAGGGTCGCGAAAGTATGAAATATTTTCAAATATGAAATATTGTAAAATAAAAAAAGACGACCCCATTGCTGAGATCGTCTTTTCATTTCACTTTTTATTTTCTATAAATCCCACCACACATGATTCAAAATATTGCTTTGAATCGGTGCATTTGGATTATTTACACGCTCATCCTGTGAAGTTGGTAAACTGCGTGGAATGCCATTTACTGCTCCTGCAGGATTTGGAGTTAGATTTGGAATTCCAGTTCGTCTCCAATCTGTCCATACTTCAACTTGAGTAAACATAGCAACATATTTTTCGGTCATGATTTTATCCAGTGTGATAGTACCACCTGTTTCATTTGCATGAGCCGCTTCATATACTGGATTAGTTGTACCGGTTACCGCTAAAATAGAAGCAGCAACTGCTTCGTTCTGTGCAGACGCAGCAGCAGCAGTATTTCCTAGACGGAAATTTGCTTCAGCTTCCATGAACTTAGCTTCAACGAAAGTACAAAGAGGAGCAATCGATGTTGGCCCACCATAATAGGTTCCAAGTTGTGAAGTGGTGATGTCACCAGAACCAACCGGAGAACCTGTATATGCGCCTGTATCATCAAGTGTTGCATAGAAAGGAACGCGTGGGTCATTTTGGGTATTCATCATATCCATGAAGAATTTTCCCATTCTGATATATCCAGCACGTGTTGAATTGAATGCAAACCATTGGTTATTTTCATTTCCATTTGATCCGAAAATACAATTCGCATCGTCGCTGTTGTCAACCATATTTGCATTACCTAAGTATGTTAATACATCAGTTGCAGATTGAGATGGACTGCGAAGACTCAAACGGTTTGCGTAACGCGCTTTAAGCACCCAAGCAATTTTTGTCCACTTTAAATTGTCTCCACTGAAAATAAAATCAGATGTAGTAGGGAAGGACAAGTTTGCAGATTGCGCTGCTCCAAGATCAACAATTGCTGCGCTTAATAAAGTCTGAAGATCATTCAGTACTGTAGCTTGCGCTGCATATGCAGGAGTAAAGTCTCCAGTAGAATCTCCAAGTAAAGCTTCTGAACTTGGAACATCACCCCACTGATCTGTTGCAAGACCTAGATTCATCGCTTTCAAAACTTCTGCAATTCCTCGGTAATATGGATTGGCAGTCCCAGCTTTGTTAATCAGAATCTGTGCATTGATAAGAGCAGAAGTATAAATTGTTTTCCACTCATTGGTTACATCACCTTCAGTTACTGTGTAACCTTCGATGATGGCCATTTGTCCATCTGTGCCTGCAAATTGTTGTGTGAAAATTCCTGCACGTCTTGCATTGTTTCCTTCAAAATTAGAGAAGGTTGCAACTTCAACGTTTGCAAGAAGATTATCCATGGTTACATCTTCCGGAGAATTTGGATTAGGACGTACCTCATCGAGGTATTTTTCGCATGAACTCAGCGATAGAAATGCTACTGCTACAGCAACAATTCCGCTTTTAGTTATGATAGATTTTTTCATATGATTTTCTATTGTATACGATTAAAATGCAACTCTAACACCAAACATGAATGACTTCGTTCCAGGATTATTGAAATAATCGAAACCGCTGATGTTTGAACCGGCACCTGTAAGACTCGTTTCAGGATCTACACCTGTATATTTTGTAAACAGCAACATGTTACGTCCGCTTGCTGTGAAGTCAATATGCTGAATGTATTTCTGATTTTTGAATTGGTAACGATAGCTTACAGATACATCGCGTAAGCGTACCCAACCGGCATCCTGAATTCCCATTTCAGTTGCTCCACCTAAATCTCCCTGATATTTTTGGAAATAAGTTTTAGCATCAATAGAAACATTATTTGCTTGATCGCCTGCAATTGCAGTTCCATCAGCATTTACACCTGTTGCAAGAACTCCGTCGATAGTATAATTCTGATCACGGTTTTCTGTATCAACTCCTCTTCCAAGTCTATCGATACGCATTTTTGTTCCGTTCCAGATTTTTCCACCATTGCGGATATCCCAAAGGAATGTAAATGAAAGGTTCTTGTAAGTCAAAGTATTTCTGATACCAGACTGCCATTTTGGTGCTGGATTTCCAAGCGCTACACTTGTTGGTGATAGATATGGAAGACCTGTTGCAGGATTGATAATTAATTTACCATCTGCATTACGCTGCCATGAAGAACCATAAAGAACACCGTAAGGCTGTCCAACAATTGCATATGCACCGATTGATTCAAATCCTTCTTCTAATGAAATTTCAGTTACGCCAGGAGCAAGTTTCAGAACTTTTGATTTGTTTGCTGACCAGTTAAATGTAATATCCCATTTGAAATTTGTTGTTTTTACTGGAACACCACCTGCTTCAACTTCAAATCCAGAGTTCAACATCTCACCAGAATTCTGATAGATATTGCTGAAACCAGATGATGGTGCAACAGGACGCTGAACAAGAATGTCAACAGTCTTTTGATGATAGTAAGTAAAATCAAAATTCAATCGTGAACCGAAGAAGCGAAGATCTGCTCCAACTTCTGATCCTTTTACTCGCTCAGGTTTCAAATCCGGATTTCCTAGAATACTGCTAATTCCGTAACCAACTTGACCAAGGTATGGGAATGAATTTCCATTTGTAAATCCGTCTGTGAATGTTGACTGACCATAATAAGTACGATTTCTGTATGGCTCTGGAGAAACACCAGCTTCAGCATAATTCGCACGAACTTTTGCAAAACTGAACCATTTTGGAAGTTCAACAAGTTCGCTGATCACAGTAGAAATACTTACAGAAGGATAAAGGAATCCATCTTTGCCACCATCAGCTTTAGAATTAAAAGTTGATGACCACTCATTACGTGCTGTAACGTTTAAGAAAATTGCACTTTTGTAATCAATAGTTCCATCAACGAAGCCAGCAACTGTACGAATTGCTTCTGAGTATTGACTTGCATAAAGTTCTGCTGCGTTTGACAAACTGTAGAATCCAGGGATTCCGAATGTGCGTCCGCGAGAAAATTGTTCATTCAGGCTTTTGCTCCAGATGTTATTACCCAAAGAAATACTAGAATGCCAGTTCTCGCCGAAATCATGCATATAGGTTCCAACTAAGTCAGAATAAATCTGCATGCTGTTGATCGACTCAAGATTCATTTGGCCTAAACCAGTTGTATTGTCATCTCCGTTAGAAGAAACAGCATAAATCTGACTACGATTATCATTATAGAAATCGGAACCTAAACGATAGGTGATTTGAAATGATTTACATGGAGTATACATGAAATATGTATTTCCATAAACACGGTTTACAGTAGAAGTATACGGATTACGATAAGCAGTAAACAAAGGATTGTCATACAAACCGAAATAAGTTCTGTTGTATCCATTGCTTTCGTATTGGTAAGGATTGATATCAAAACTACCAGGCATACGAAGTAAACCTAACATGATACCAGAAAGATTACTTCCATTCTGTGGTGATTGTCCACGTGTATTTACATAATTAAGAACAGTTCCAACTTTGAATTTCTCAGAAACTTTATGCTCTCCAGAAATAAGGAAAGTGTTTCTATTCAATGTGCTGTTTGGAATAATTCCTTTTTGTGAAGTATTTCCATAAGAGAAACGATATAATGTACGTTCGTTACCTCCTGTTATTGCAATACTATTATTTGTAGTAATTCCAGTTTTGAAAAATGCTTTTGCATTATCATGATAGGTAATTCCTGGTAAGGAGGAAATTTTTGGTCCCCATGAAGAACTGGTTCCGAAATCAACATCATCAGCAGTGTTGTAAGCATTGTCTGGACCTGGATCAGATGTGATATAAGAAGCAGAATCAGAAAAATAAGTTGGGTCATTCCAAAGTCCCTGAGCATATGTTTTTTGTGTCTCAGGAAGTTTGTTTACCATTTCAAATTCAACATTTGAAGAGAAAGTAACACCCATTCCTTTGTCTTTACCATATGCGCCTTTTTTGGTGGTGTATATAATTGCACCAGAACCCGCACGTGCTCCATAAAGTGCAGCAGCAGCTGGTCCTTTTAGGATTGTTACTGATTCGATATCGTCAGGATTAATATCCAATGCACGATTAGAATTACTTACGCCATTAAGTGTTGGGTTAAACGGATTGTCTCCAGCACCACTTGCTGTTGTAGAATTGTCAACAGGAACACCATCCACAATAATAAGTGGTTGATTGTTTCCAGTAAATGTGGAATTTCCACGAATAGTAATTTTACTAGACGCTCCCGGACTTCCACCTGTACTTGTAACGGTTACGCCTGCTGCTTTCGAAGAAAGTGATTCGATAACGTTTGTTTCTCCAGCATTAGCAACTTCTTGTCCGCTTACTTCAGAAACAGAATAGCCAAGAGCTTTCTTTTCTTTAGATACACCAAGCGCAGTAACAATTACTTCATTCAAATTATTGACATTGTCAATCATAACATCGTCAATAGTTGAACGTCCATCGATTGAAACTGTATCAGTTTTCATACCGCTCATTTGAAAGATGAGACTTTTTGCAGTGTCGCTTACGTTGATGGAATAAGCTCCTTCAAGATTTGCGACAGTGCCATTTGTTGTTCCTGGTTCAATAACAATTGCTCCTGGAATTACATCGCCATCTTTTGCAGCGGTGATTTTTCCAGTGATTGTTTTTTGAGCGAGCAGAGAACCTCCCGTTAGCATAATACCAAATGCAAACAGGTACTTAATTTTGGTTAAGTGCATAGTGCTTTTTGTTTTGAAAAAATTTAACGTTGGATACACTAAATTCAAATGCATCCTTGAGAAATGTACGTCGCAGGAATGAATGGGGAGAATTCATTGAATTTCGTACAGGGCAAAGCTAAGATGATTTCTTTATGATTTGTTGTGAATTACAAAACCAAAAAATTTCTAAATACTGATGTATAATATTGATAATCAAGCATTAGACACTCATCTGACGAAAGAAGTTTTCCACATTATAATGTAAACTCTCTAATTCTTTCTGAACCGATTTTTGAATGTAAATTATAGGGAAATGGATTGCCTACGCTTTTTCAATGATAACGGCATAGCCCTGACCAACACCAATACACATGGTGACTAAAGCATATTTTTTATTTTGTTCATGTAATTCAATTGCTGCAGAATTTAAAATGCGTGCACCACTCATCCCTAGTGGATGACCTAATGCAATTGCCCCTCCATTTGGATTTACCCTTGGATCATTATCAGCAATTCCCCATGAACGTAAGCAAGCTAATGATTGAGCAGCAAATGCTTCATTAAGTTCTATTATGTCTATTTGATTCCAATTTAATCCCGCTTTTTTCAAAGCAATATTACTTGCTTCCACCGGACCAATTCCCATAATGCGAGGCTCAGTTCCGATTACGCCCATAGAAACAATTCTTGCAAGTGGTTTCAGATTATTTTTTTTAATCCCATCTTCAGATGCAAATAATAAGGCGGCCGCTCCATCATTTAATCCGGATGCATTTCCCGCTGTGATTGTTCCGTCTTTTCGAAATGATGGTTTTAATTTAGAAAGCCCTTCAATTGTTGTAGATGGTTTTGCAAATTCATCTTTGTCGAAAATAATAGCATCACCTTTTTTCTGTGGAATGGAAACGGGAATAATTTCTTTTTGGAATCGCCCGCGCTCCTGGGCTTTTGCGGCTTTCTGTTGTGAGTGAAATGAAAATGTATCCTGATCAATTCTTGAAATTTTATCTCTGTCGGAAAGGTTTTCTGCGGTTTCTCCCATTGCATCCACACCATACATTTCTTTCATCTTCGGATTAATAAATCTCCAGCCAAAAGAAGAATCAAACATTTGTGCATCGCGACCAAATGGAGTTGAAGTTTTTGAAATCACCCATGGACCTCGAGTCATATTTTCAACACCACCTGCAATCATTAAATCTGCGTCGCCACACATGATAGCTCTTGCTGCAGCAACAGAAGCAGAAAGTCCGGATGCACACAAACGATTTACAGTTTCACCAGGAACTGTAACTGGTAATCCAGCAAGTAATAACGCCATTCGTGAAACATTTCGATTATCATCTCCTGCTTGATTTGCGCAACCAAGAATAACATCGCCAATAGATGAAGGATCAACGTTTGGAAATTTATTCATCAATTCGCGAATGACTAATGCTGCCATATCATCAGAACGAACGGTTGATAATGTTCCACCGAAATTACCAATTGCGGTACGAACACCAGAGATGAGAAATGCTTGTTTCATAGTGGAGGTAAAGGTAAATAAGGTAATTGGGGAAATTAGCAAAAAGCAAGGTTAATTTGAAATTGATTTTCCTGAATTACCTATTCGCCCTCTGGAAACCAATCTTTCCCCGTTCGATAAACTGTTCCTTTAAACAAAGCTACAATCTCCTCTTTCTGATTCTTTACAGTCACTTGATACACCGCAATCTTATTCGATAAGCTCATTTCCTCTGCCGTTGCCGTTATCAAATCTCCTTCGAATAATTGCAAGGTGTGTGAAATAGAAGTCTCAACAGAAACCGCCATTCTTCCATGTGAATTCGAAGCAAAAGCCAATGCACTATCGGCAAGTGAATAGGTTATTCCGCCATGTGCTATGCCGAATCCATTCAACATTTCTTTTCTGACCGTCATTTTTAAAACGCAAATTCCAGGTTCAATTTTTACGCGTTCGATTCCGAGCCACTGACTGAACCAATCGTTATCAAACATTTTTGAAACGACTTTATTTGCTAGATTTTTTGGCATGTGTAAAGGTAGTATTGAGTGTTGAGTAATGCGTATTTAGTATTTAGTAGAAAGAAAATTTATAAAGTACCAAATACTCAATACCATTTTAATAAGGCGAAAATGTATTTAAACAAACAAAATGTTCATTCTTCAACATATAATCTTTCCCTTCAATTTTCACAGTATCGCCATCCTTCAGTTGATCTAAATCAGTGATATCATCATGTACGGTATGAACAGAGCCGTGCGTTTGTCTTGCAATAAATAAATAATCAGGGTTTACTGTACCACGAGCCCCACACAAAACAATATGTACGGGCCGATTGATTTTTGCATACAACTCTAAATCCCTCGGTGCAGAAAAATTATCTGCTACTAAAATAACTTCAGACGTATTACTAAAATGATTTAATGCAAAAATAGTTGCCTCTAAAGGATTTTCAGGAAGGTCTCCGCCATCACCACCACTCATCGTTACTTTCAATGTATAATAAACACTATCGAATTTTTGGGTTTGAATAGAATAGATTCCTCCTGTTTTTCCAATGTTTTTATCATTGGTAGATTTTGAATCCCCATCATTAAAAAAAACAAAACCGGCACATCTTCCATTGGCTAATCCTGTTGGTACCCACGCAAGAACCTGCGCTGTATAAGGAGACATACTCCCTGTAACATCTGCAACAATTAACATGTGCGGCCATTTGTTTCTTCTGAAAACGGTTGTTACAACAGAATCTGGATTATTCAAATCAATATCCGTCATTCCTACAACTATAGGTGTTTCACTGAAATGATCTTCCAATTTCCAGGTTCGTTTTCGTTTGTATCCACCCTGCGCACGTTCATCTACAATAACCGTTGTGTGTGCAGTGTCTCCCCATTTTGCGGACACTACTGAAAAACCTGCTCCTGATGGTTTCAGATATCGCCATAAACTATCATCTGGAATGTCTCGGTTAATTGAAGTTTTTGATCCATCAGGATTTGTAATGATTCGAAGTTTGCTTTCAGGAATTTTTGTGGTTTCGTTTGGATCAATTTCAACTTTATGACCTTTTGGTAAAAAAATCGAATCAAGTGAACTCATTTCTGACTTCAATAAAGTCGTGGAGGAGTTGGGACGAAAAGTAATGACGAATCCATGGAAATAATTTTTTCCATCCTCAGGACTTAATACCCCCGTTTGCCCGATGAGTTCCCATTCAGTATAAGAATTAGAAAAGGCATCGGGTAGAAGGGCTAGCAAATTTCGTAACCGTTGCTGATTTAATTTTTGCTGATCAAATGATTCTGAAACTTTGAAGGTGGTATAAACTAATTGAACTTTTTCAATAATTTTTCCTTTCGCAAAATTGGCTAATTCTGGAGAAATAAAGGAAGCTGATGAAAATGGTACTTCGAGTATAAGTACTAAATGGCCCGATTGATTTTTTGGAGGTAAGTATTTATTGACAAGTTTCGAGTTTGATTTTAGTCCATTGGAAGCAGCAATAAATTTGTCTCGCTCCTGAGCGTTTAGTGCACATGTGGTTAAAAGAAAAAGAAAAACAAATCGAAAAATAAAAGCCATATTAGAAATTCATCAAGATGCACGCATAACCTTAGGAACAATAAAAAGATACCTGATTATAAAACGCTAATGCAAATATTTTATTTTGAGCAGATGAAAGTTCGAGCTTAATAAAAGTTATTTCCATTTTTAGCCATTCGTTTCAGCAGCACAGATGGACGGTACCGATCTTCACCATATTCTTGGTAAAGCTCTTCTAGTTTTTCATAAATGTCACTGACCCCTAATTCATCAGCCCATTGCAATAAACCTTTTGGATAATTTACGCCTTTTGTCATTGCGATATCTATATCTTGCTTAGAAGCAAGTCCTAGATAAAGTGAATCAGCTGCTTCATTAATTAACATCACCAACACCCGAAAAAAGATTTGTGATCCAAGCGAATTATTTTCATTTGGAGAAGGCATTTTTGCGCCCTCAGAATAATCATAATATCCTTTCCCTGACTTGCGACCGAAATGTTTTGCTTCGAATAATCTTTTTTGAGTTAGTGATGGTTTGAATCTTGGTTCGTAGAAAAATTGTTCCCAAACTGTTTCGGTTACTTTATAATTAATATCGTTTCCAATAAAATCCATTAATTCAAATGGACCCATTTTAAATCCGCCGAAATGTTTCATTGCCCAGTCAATGGTCGCAAAGTCTGCCATTCCTTCTTCGTAAATTCGAATAGATTCGCCATAAAAAGAACGTGCAACACGATTCACTATAAATCCAGGGGAGTCTTTTGCAATTACTGTTGATTTTCCCCAGCTGTCAATTAATGATTTCGCTTTAAGTAAAACTTTTTGATCAGAGGTAATGCCTGGGATAATTTCAACCAATGGCATTAAGGGTGCTGGATTAAAAAAATGAATTCCGATTACTCGTGATGAATTTGCACAGGCAGAAGCAATAGAAGTAATGGAAAGGGAAGAAGTATTAGAAGCAAGAATACAGTCAGGAAGAACAATTTTTTCCAGTGCTGTAAAAACGCTTTGTTTTACTTCTAGATTTTCAACAATAGCTTCTATGATTAATCCGCATGTATTAAATGCATCATTTGATTCTGAAAAAGTAATTCTTCCAAAAATTTCATCTGCAACTTGTTTTGTGATTTTTCCTTTTTCTGAAAGTTTATCAAGTGTTGCGCGCAAATTCATTTTCGATTTGCCTAATTGATCCGCATTTGCATCCATTAATACAACAGAGTGACCAGCAGTCGATGCAACTTGTGCGATGCCAATTCCCATAGCACCAGAACCAATAACACCAATGATTGTTTCCTTATTCATAAATAATAATTGAAAACTGATTTTTTTATTCTCCTTTAAAATCTGCTTTTCTTTTTTGCATGAATGCAGCAATACCTTCTCTGAAATCTTTTGTTCCTGCTGCAACAACTTGTTCCTCACCCTCACGAATTAATTGTTGTTCGAGTGAATTTGTTGTTCCTTCATTCAACAAACGTTTTGTAAGTCCTAAAGCTTTCGTTGGCATTTCGGAAAGTTGTTTTGCCATTGCGAATGCGGTCTCCATTAATTTATCATCTTCTGCAACTTTATAAACCATTCCCATAGCTAAAGCTTCATTAGCAGAAACTTTATCGCCCAACATCATTAAAGCTGTTGCTCGTTGAAATCCAATAAGTTTCGGAAGAATAAAAGTTCCACCGCTATCCGGAATCAATGCAATTTTTGAAAAGGCTTGAATAAATGCTGCAGAAGTTCCTGCAATGAGAATGTCACACGCTAAAGCAATGTTTGCACCCGCACCTGCAGCCACTCCATTTACTGCACATACTATTGGTTTTTCAATTTTTCGCAAACGAAGTATAATTGGATTGTAATGATCTTGAACAATTTTTTCAATTCCCGGACCACTTTCATCAATTGCTTCACCTAGATCTTGTCCGGCGCAAAATGCTTTTCCACTTGCGGTCAAAAGAATTGCACGAATATTTTTGTCTTTTTCAGCAGCATCCAATGCTTCTTGAAGGCCAAATGCCATTTCACGATTGAAACTATGAAATTTATCTGGGCGATTAAGCGTGATTATTGAAACGCTTCCTTTTGTTTCGGTGAGAATTGTTGGTGTACTCATATACAAATATAGTGCTTAGTTCGTTCGCTAGGAATCCCAATTAAAAGGAGCCTTTAGCGTACAAATAATAATTTTGCACAATGGAATAGTTCAGATAATTTTAAAATTTAGGCTGATTCTTCTGTTTTCAATTCAGGCAAAAGCAAAAGAATAAAAACAGAAATAAAAGGAAGGATACAACCAATTACAAACCACAATTTAAATGAACGACCAAAGCGACGTGCACAAAATGCAGTGATCATTGGAACTCCAAATATAACTGAGCCTAAAAAAGCTAGAAGTGGCATGATGCTAAATTACTAATTACTAGATTGCCAATTACAAATGCAAGTATTTTCTACAATAAATTTTCTATGGTTTTCTTATAGAATCACAGAACGTTTACCTGTTTGGCATACTATGTTTCAAATTCAAGAGAAAAAATAATTAAAGTTTTTGCTGAAAATTTTTAAAAGGTTCCAAAAAACTTAATCGAAAGCGCGCAATTACCAGATTACTTGATTGAAAATTATCAAATACACTTAAAATAATCAAAAGGCTCTTTGCAATCCAAACATTTCCATAAAGCTTTACAAGCTGTTGAGCCAAATTGAGAAATCATTTCCGTATGATCAGATTTGCAACGTGGACATTTTACAGTTTTCGGATTTCCCATCAATGCATTTTTATCTGCCGTGGAATGTTCAGGTGGTGCAATACCATATTTGAATAATTTTTCTTTCCCTTGCTCTGAAATCCAATCGGTAGTCCAAGCCGGTGAAAGCAAAGATTTGATTGTAATATTCGAATAGCCTTTTTTAGTCAGTGCCGTTTTGATGTCTTCTGCTATCATTTCCATTGCGGGACAACCACTATAGGTAGGGGAAATAGAAACTTCAATTCCGTCCTCGTTCAACTTCACATCCCGCAAAATTCCCATATCAGAAATCGTCATTACAGGAATTTCCGGATCCACCACTTCTTTGAGAATTTCCCAAGCAACAGTTTCAGATAATTTCATTGGATTCTTTTCCATCCGGAAATTTTGAATTTTGATTTCCTATTTTTGAATATAATTTAGAATTCAAAATTTAGAATTATATGCTACCATTTCGCACCGGGATATGCTCTCGAAATCGATTGCATTTCCTCCACGATATAACTTAGATATTCGGTGTGTTTTCCTTCACGACTTCCTTTTTGCTGATATTGGTTTACATCTGGAAGTGTTAGCGTAGCGCGTTTCAAAATTTCAGAAATTGTTTCTATCCATTTTGATTTTAATGCAGGCACATCTGGGATAATTCCTTCTTTTTGTAAAATCAAATCACCTTCTGTTGAAACAAAAAGATCATTTGTAAAAATCCACATCTCATCTAATCCTTTTTGCAAGCGCTGGTTACTTTCCTCTGTTCCGTCCCCTAAACGCATCACCCATTCATTAAAATGGCGAACATGATAGTTTACTTCTTTCAAGGATTTGGAAGCGAATGCAGCAAGTGTTTCGTCTTTGCTTTTTTGTAATTCTGTAAAAAGAAGAAAATTAAATATTGAATAATAAAATTGTTTAGCTACTGTTACTCCAAAATCTCCATTCGGCTGTTCGAGTAACAAAGCGTTTTTAAATTTCTCGTGTGTACGACCATAAGCGAAATCATCTTCTGTCTTTCCTTGGCCTTCAACAACACCTGCGTATGTCAAAAGAATACGTGATGCGCCAATGAAATCCAAGGCAATGTTTGTCATGGCAATATCTTCTTCGAGGAAAGGTCCGCGACTACTCCATTCAGAAAGTCGATGACCTGAAATTAATGCATTGTCACCAAGACGAATTAAATAATCCAATAAAGCTTCTTGCTTATTCATAGCTTATAGATATTTTACTCCTTCAGGAATTACGTAAAAAGTTGGGTGACGATACGCTTTGTCATTAGCAGGTTCAAAAAATGCACCTT
>JBBRYH010000031.1:0-44620 GCA_038237845.1 Bacteroidia bacterium | reverse complement strand
GGAACAAGTAAATGTTTATCGAAAATAAAATTTCCCCAATGGGGGTGAGGTAAAATCTAATCACTCCCTCTCCACCGGAGAGGGGGAACAAGAAAATGCATATCGAAATTAAAATTTCCCCAAAGGGGGTGAGGTAAAATCTAATCACCCCCTCTCCACCGGAGTGGGGGAACAAGTAAATGTTTATCGAAAATAAAATTTCCCCAAAGGGGGTGAGGTAAAATCTAATCACTCCCTCTCCACCGGAGAGGGGGAACAAGAAAATGCATATCGAAATTAAAATTTCCCCAAAGGGGGGTGAGGTAAAACCCCAAGAGAATGCTTCTAAAAAGCCTCCGCACGCATTCTCTTCCGCGACATCGACGCCCGAATATCATCCAGTTCACCTTTAGGAATTGCGTTAATCAGCTTCTGCGTATAAGCCGTTTTCGGATCATTATAAATTTCATCCGCATCACCCATTTCTTCAATTTTTCCTTCGTTCATCACAATCATACGATCGCTCATAAATTTTACAACGCTCAAATCGTGCGAAATAAAAATATAGGTGAAATGGAATTCCTGTTTTAATTCATTCAACAAATTCAAAACCTGCGCCTGAACAGAAACGTCAAGAGCAGAAACGGATTCATCACAAATAATAAATTGTGGTTTTAATGCGAGTGCACGTGCAATACAAATACGCTGACGCTGTCCTCCGGAAAACTCATGAGGATAACGATAGAAATGCGACTCATTCATATTCACACGCTCCAACAATTCAATTACACGCGCTTTTCTTTCTTCATCATTAGCAAGAATATTATGAACACGCATTGGCTCCATAATCGCATTGCCAATTGTGATACGTGGATTCAAAGAAGAATAGGGATCTTGGAAAATAATCTGAATGTCTTTTCTTAAAGCACGCAATTCTGCAGCAGGAAGTTTTGTAATATCTGTGCCTTTATAAATGATTTTTCCGGCTGTAGGCTCAATCAAACGTAGTATAGTTCTTCCCAAGGTTGTTTTTCCGCAACCCGATTCACCTACAAGTCCTAAAGTCTCTCCAGGATAAACATCAAAGGTAATATCATCAACGGCCTTTACATCTTTAGTAACCTTACCAAGAATATTTCGCTTCGTTGCAAAATGTGTTTTTAATCCTTGTATACGCAGAATAGGTTCACGTGCATAAAGCGAAGAATGTTCTTGCTGACGTTGTGCTATTGTTTGCGATAAACTTCCTGTCACTTCAAGAACAGAACGATTATTCTCAATAATTTCTCCCGTATCGCTCGTACTCATAAAATCAGCTACGGTAGGAAGCTTAAACAAACGACGATTCAAAGGAGGACGACAAGCCAACAAACTTTTTGTATAAGGATGTTGCGGATTCGAAAAAATTTCCAAAACAGATCCTTGTTCTACAATCTTTCCCTTGTACATTACTACAACTCTATCTGCAAGCTCAGCAATTACACCAAGATCATGTGTAATAAACATGATACTCATATTGTGTGTTGCCTGTAAATCTTTCATTACCTCCAGAATTGTTTTCTGTACCGTAACGTCAAGTGCCGTAGTAGGTTCATCCGCAATCAACAATTGTGGATTACAAGACATCGCCATCGCAATCATCACGCGCTGTTTTTGTCCGCCGGAAATTTGATGAGGATAGGCATTAAATATTCTGTCCGGATCAGGCAAGTGAACCTGATCAAAAAGTGCTAATGTCTGCTCGCGTGCAATGCGCTCGTAAGAAGTAAAGAAAAGTGTTGGACGGAATTTTTTCAATAAAGCGTAACCTATAATATAAAGTCCACCGCCAATAAATCCTGGCATACCCAATACGGCAGCGCAAATAAAACTACTCCAAAATAAAATTTTTGTTAGTGTACGAAGTGACTTTTGAAAAAAGTTTTTTGATTTAGAAATGGTTGGAAATGTTTTGTGTTGAAGAATCGCTTCCATTACTTGATCGCCGCAAGTATAAACTGGATTCAAAGAAGTCATTGGCTCCTGAAAAATCATCGCAATTTCATTGCCACGATATTCACGCATTTCCTTCTCAGAAAGTTTTACTAAATCAATCTGACCATTATGTTTTGAATTGTATAGAATTTCTCCAGCCGTAATTTCTCCAGGAGGATTTGGAATCAAACGCATCACTGACAATGCAGTCACTGATTTTCCGGAACCGGATTCGCCAACAATTCCAACAGTTTCACCTGCACGAATAACAAATGATGTGTCATTCACCGCCTTTACAG
The DNA here is from genome assembly GCA_038237845.1 of Bacteroidia bacterium. Classification (GTDB taxonomy): domain Bacteria; phylum Bacteroidota; class Bacteroidia; order Palsa-965; family Palsa-965. The sequence goes on along the minus strand of JBBRYH010000031.1, from coordinate 42,368 downwards.
TCTCATTCTCGGTCCTGAATTCTGTTACCAGATTTCTGACTTCAAGTAAAACACCTGACTGATTCATGCCCTGTCCTTCGACGCCGGGGTGGAAGCTTTCCATAGAGGGCTAAATTTACGCATTAGTAGGGATTCTACAATGCTATAGGAACATAGTTAAGTGTCGGAAAATTAGAGAGTTACTAGTACGGCAGGGAAGGAACTTATGGAAGAGGCACACTATCTGAGTTTACAGCAGGTGCGTCGAAGTTTTTATCGAAAAAAGTAATGGTCAGTTTTCCGTAGAGATAATCTTCTTCCTTTTCAAGAATAATTTTCGCAGGTCGAATTCCTTCATTCACTGTCCAAGTTGTAATTCCTTCGGCAACAACAGGCATCCCGAATTTTTTACTGAAATAATTACTGAAATCTATATAAAGTGAATCTGCATTTTTTTCATCTTTCAAATAAATTTCAAGCGTAATATCATTCAGTCCTTTTGTATCAAAGTCACACTCGTAACTGAATTCTTTATTAGCAGAAAGTTTTCCTTCAAATAGGTATTTATTTTCTTCAAGCTTACTCATGCTATCAGTAGGAAGAACATTTTTCTTTACATCTTCTAATGTCATCCCCAATGAAATGCCATGAAAAAGTCCTTCATCATTTTGCATAATGGAAGGCAGTAGACCTGTAAACTGATTTACAATTTCCTTTTTTGGTTCAGGCGCAGAAGAACAACCAGCCAAAACAGCAATCAGAAAAGTAGCAATCAATAATTTGTAATGGCGCATTTTCACTTCGTAATTTTCAGGATAAAGGTATTAAGAAATAGTCAGGAGCGAACTTATAGTACGTTAAAGTTTCTTTCGCTCCGGCTTTCCTCTGCGTCCCAACTTCCCGCTAGCCATCGCAAGGGACTTCGATACAATCCGGGCTATGAAATCAAAAAGTTTGGCGCATCAAATTCATTCTGTCATTCCTCCTTAAAATCATCTCCTTATTCGTAATTTCGCACAACATCTTTCAGCTAACACTTCATTTGCACTTCGTATGGAAAAGCTTCAAAATTATATCAACGGAAAACTTCTGGAACCAACTTCTGGCAATTACATTGATAATTTTCAACCGGCAACAGGAAAAGTATATTCGCTTATTCCGGATTCCAACGCGGCAGATGTGCAACTCGCAGTGGACGCTGCAAAAGCCGCATTTCCTTCCTGGTCCGTTACACCCGTTGAAAAACGTGCCAAGATGATGATGAAAATTGCATCACTCATTGAACGCGATATGGAATTGTTTGTGCAAGCGGAATCAAAAGACAATGGGAAACCTGTAGGACTTGCACGCATGATTGACATTCCACGGGCCATTAGCAATATCGAATTTTTTGCTACAGGAATAATGCATTTCGCAGCTGAATCACATATTCAGGAGGATCACACGATCAATTATACTGTGCGTCAACCAATCGGAGTGGTAGGATGTATTTCTCCTTGGAATCTTCCTTTGTATTTATTTACCTGGAAAATTGCTCCTGCACTTGCTGCTGGAAATTGTGTTGTTGCAAAACCATCGGAAGTAACGCCTATGACGGCCTTTATGCTTTCGAAAATATGTATCGAGGCAGGTTTACCTGCAGGTGTTTTAAATATTGTGCACGGCCTCGGCGGAAGTTGCGGACAAGCCATTGTTGAACATCCCGAAATAAAAGCAATTTCATTTACCGGAGGAACAAAAACAGGAGCAGGCATTGCAGCAACAGCAGCGCCTATGTTTAAAAAACTTTCACTCGAACTCGGCGGAAAAAATCCGAATATCATTTTCGCTGATTGCGATTTTGATTTGATGCTGAAGACTACCATTCATTCCTCTTTCGCAAATCAAGGAGAAATATGTTTATGTGGTTCCCGCATTTTTGTGGAGCGACCTATTTATGAAAAATTTAAAAAAGCGTTCGTAGATAAAATAAAAGATTTACATCCCGGAAATCCTGCCGATGAAAAAACAAAATTGGGCGCGATTGTTTCAAAACAGCACATGGAAAAAATTCTTTCTTATGTAGAATTGGCAAAAACAGAAGGTGGAACTGTTTTGTGTGGCGGAAACCAAGTGAAAATGGAGGTTGAATTAAAAGATGGCTGGTATTTACAACCCACAGTAATTGAAGGTCTCGCTTACAATTGTCGTACTAACATGGAAGAAATTTTCGGACCAGTTGTCACCATAATGCCTTTTGATACCGAAGAAGAAGTTGTATTAATGGCCAACAGCACCATTTACGGTTTGGCAGCAAGCATTTGGACAAACAATTTAAATCGCGCACATCGAATGGGAAATGAAGTCCAAAGTGCCATCATCTGGATCAATTGCTGGTTGCATCGCGATTTACGTACACCATTCGGTGGAATGAAAGGCTCAGGTGTAGGAAGAGAAGGCGGATTTGAAGCCTTACGGTTTTTTACCGAAGCGAAAAATGTTTGTATTAAGTTGAAGTAGGGGAGAATGAGTAGAAATCATTAACGAATGGTCTCATTAACAATCATAGGTTAATTAAAGTCAACTTAAACCTTGACTTGAATTAGACAATGGTGTACCTTTCTCCAAACTAAAACCGCTCTCTCATGTTACTAAATGATTTTTTTGCAAACGCAAATTGGCTGGCAATAGGTGTTGCCGCTTTAGCTTACTGGTGCCTTGGTGCGCTTTTCTATTCTGCATTATTCAAAAAAGCATGGATAGCTGGTCACAAAATTGAAATGCCAACCACGCCTGACGAAATTGCAAAGATGAAAAAGTCAATGCCTATGGTTATGATAATGGGATTGTTGATGAATATTGCAGTGGCCGTAATTGTTGGAATGTTGGTAATGGCTTTAGGTTCCATGCATTGTATCGCAGGAATGAAATTAGGATTAGCCCTAGGTGCTTTAGGTGCAATTCCTCTTTTGATGAGCCATTCTTATACCATGAAATCAATGATGTTGTGGGTAATTGATGGTGGCTATCACGTTATCGGAATTATGTTAATGACAATTATTATTTCAGTTTGGCATAAATAGAAAACAAACAAAATAAAAAACGTGGTAAAGAGAAATTTTTACCACGTTTTTTTATGCAACTAAATGAAGACTATGGAATAACTACCAATCGCTTGCTGGAAGTATGTGCACTGAAATAACCCAGCGCATGATTTGAAATATTTGATTCCGGATTTGCAGGCGCTCCAGTGTTTCCAGATGCAGTTTGTTGCAAACTGTAGAAATATAAATTTACCTGCTTGTCGATGCATTGCAAATCCACAGAAACAGAATCTCCGCTTTCAAGGATGGTTGTAAAGTCTAACAACGGCTGTCCATTTACAAGTCCATCGGAAAATAAATCATCATAAAGAAAATAATCAGCAAGCCGTACATTATTTATCGTTTCAACACAACGGTAATAATTCCCTGCACCAGCGGGATCCTGAAAACGTGGAATAATAAGAAACGGCGAACCAAAAGATAAATTTGGTTCCAATAATAAACTATCCAGCGTAACTAATCCGGGCATTGTACTTACCGAAGTATATGTTTTGCCATTGGCGATAACGGTAAGTGTGTACGTTCTGCCTGGAACTCCTTGCAAAGTGTTAGTCTGATAAACACCAGGAGAAACTTCGGTCAATAGTTCAGAATTCGATGCATTATCAGCAATCGTTACGCTCGCGCCCGTCACTTCGGGAAAAGTATTTGTCGCACTGAAGTTTACCGACTGCGTAATACGAACCGTATAAGGCCCTGCCTGATCTGTTACATTTCCTTCAATAACAATTTGAGGATCTTTAGAATTCAAATCAATGTCGATGACTTTTGTGCAGGAAGAAAACACTAAAACAAAAGCAAAAAGCGAATGAGAAAAATATTTTTTCATTGGACTATTTTATTAAAATCAGAATCTGAAGTTGTAGGTAACAGAAGGTATAATTCGGAATAATGATGTTTGAACCGCTTCTGTTCTTGTAGGATCACTTTCACTTTGACGGAAGGTAATCGTGTAAGCATTTTCACGGGCGTAAACATTGTAAATTGAAAAGTTCCAACTCGATTCAAACGTTTCTGTTTTTTTACGTTCCCATGTTGCGCCGATATCCATTCGATGATACGCAGGCATGCGATAGCCGTTTCTTTCTGTATATAAATACTGAACTGTTCCGTCGATATAATATTTTCCACTAGGGAAAGTAACGGCACTTCCTGTATTATAAACCCATGTTGCAGCAATGGACCATTTCGGTGTCAAATCATACATTAAAACAATCGAGACATCATGTGTGCGATCTTGTTTTACAGGATACCAAGAATTATCATTTATCAATTCAATTTTTCTTTCGCTTCTTGATAAGGTATAACTCACCCAGCCCGTAAATTTCCCTGAATTTTTCTTTACAAAAAGTTCCAAGCCATAAGCGCGACCTGTGCCGAATAACAATTCACCTTCAATTAATTCATTTGCTTGAGTATTAGCACCATTCTTATAATCAATTTGATTTTGAAGCGACTTGTAATAAATTTCAGTACTGAACTCAATCTTATTCCCTAGGAAATTGCGATAATAACCTAATGCATATTGATCCGCTAATTCAGGTTTGATTATTGCGCTGCTCATCACCCATACATCTGTCGGACTTGTTGAAGTAGAATTAGAAAGCAAATGCAAATTCTGTGCATTTCTTGCGTAAGAAATTTTGATGGAACTTTTTTCGTTGATAATATATCCTGCAGAAATTCTTGGTTCAATTTGAAAATATGTTTTTACAAATTTTCCGGAGGCAAATGAAGTGGTGTCATTTACATTTCCATAAGAGTCAAAAGAATAAAAATCTCCTTTGCCGATGGAACTGAAAGATGTAAAACGAAATCCTGAAGTAACATTAAAACGATCAGTAATATTCCAAATGTCAGTTAGGTAAGCCGCATTTTCCCATCCAAAACGATCTTGGAGTTTAATTGGATTAATCGCAGAACCAGCTTCGGCAGTTACTTGTCCGGGCGTAACAATATGATAAATGCTATTCACTCCAAAACGAATATTGTTTTTCGGATTTGGGAAAAACTGATATTCATGTTTGATATTGTAATCTCTAATTTTAGAAGTGATATCAAATTTCGCTGTACTTCCATCAATTGAAATTTTATAACTGTAATTGCTGAATATAATAGAGGTGTTGGAAAACATTCGTTCATTTAAAATATGATTCCAGCGGAATGTTCCTGTTGCATTTCCCCAATCAATACCAAATGCATTTGCCAAACCTATTTTATCACGACCAAAATAACCAGAAAGGAAAATTCTGTTTTTATCATTAACCTGATAATTTGCTTTTAAGTTTAAATCATAAAAATAAAGCGAACTGTTTTTTGTCGTTTCACTTTTTGAAAGCTTCAGAAAAAGATCGGCATACGTACGACGGGCGGAAACCAGAAAGGAACCTTTGTCTTTTACAATCGGCCCTTCAATATTCAACTTAGATGAAATCAAACCTAATCCACCACCCACATGATATTTCTGATTGTTTCCATCATTCATTTTAATATCAAGAACTGAAGAAAGTCTTCCGCCATATTGAGCAGGCTGATTTCCTTTATAAACGGTCACGTCTTTGATAGCGTCCGAATTAAAAGTGGAGAAAAAACCAAGTAGATGAGAGGCATTGTACACTGGAGCTTCATCTAACAAAATCAAATTCTGATCTGAAGCACCACCACGCACAAAAAACCCACCACCGCCATCACCGCCTGATTTAATCCCAGGTAAAAGCTGAATGGTTTTAAGAATATCTCGTTCCCCGAAAAGGACTGGAATTTTATTAGCCTCTTTTATATCAAGTTTCTGTGATCCCATTTGAGGATCGGTGACATTCGCATCTTTACGTTCATCTGTGATCACGACTTCTTCCATGGTTGAAGCAGTATCGCCAACAAGAAGATCTAATTTGATGTTTTGGTGTAATGCAATTTTTTCAGTTTGCTTTTTATAACCGAGCATGTTTATACTTAGCGTATAATCACCTTCCACTACGGTTAAAGAATAAAATCCATATTCATTACTTGCAGCGCCCGCACCCTTAATTTCATCAATTCGAACGATTGCGCCAATTAAGGATTCGCCTGTTTTTTTATCTTTTACAGTTCCGCTAACTGTATATTTTGTCTGTGAAAAAGCGCTGAGTCCAAGCAATAAAAAAGCTGAAACTAAAAATGATTTAAATTTGTTTTTCATAAAATCAACCTGCGTGTTCGTAAATGTCGTTTGGCGACAAAAATTATTGTAAAAAGAGAAACTTTTCTCTTTTCAAATACGAAACGGGGTGTTTTTCGGACTTGAATTCTAAATTATTTATTCAGGACTATTCTGAATGTAGTGCCCTTGCCTAGTTCAGAGCGTTTCACGAAAATTTTTCCTCCGTGATATTGTTCAATGATTCTTTGTACCAATGATAAGCCGAGTCCCCACCCACGTTGTTTGGTGGTAAATCCGGGTTCAAAAATTGTTTTTTGTTTTGATCTTGGAATTCCTTTTCCTGTATCGGTGATGTCGATATAAACGTAAGGTTGTAAATCAGAAACTTCAATTGTAATTTTCCCAACACCGTCCATTGCATCAACGGCATTACGGCAAAGATTCTCAATCACCCAGGCAAAGAGAGGAATGTTTAATGGAGCAGAAATATTTCCTTTGGGAATAAAATCGAACTGTACAGTTTTTGGTGAACGTTTGCTGATGTAATCAACGGATTGAATTAATGCATCGTTAACATTTTCTGGATTCAATTTTGGTTTTGAACCTATTTTTGAAAAACGTTCGGTGATCATTTCCAAACGACGAACATCCTGACCAATCTCTTGTGTCATTTCATCGTTGACCCCTTTCAACTTTAAATATTCTAACCATGCGATTAATGAGGAAAGTGGAGTTCCTAATTGATGCGCTGTTTCTTTTGCCATTCCCACCCAAACAAGATTCTGTTCTGATCTCCTCGAAGTACTAAATAATAAATAAGCGACTACGATGAACATTCCCACAATGATGAACATCATTAAAGGGAAATACCGCAATGCTTGAAGTTGTGGCGATTCTGTATAATAAATAATATTTTTTTTGTTGTATCCTAATAAAACCTGTAGGGTGTCGCCATTTGCTGTAATAGAATCTCTTTTGCCAAAACCAAGAGAAATCATAATCGTATCTCCGTTCGATTTAATATTATCGAACATTTCTTTGAGATAAGTTGAATCTTTTTTGATGCGTAATGTATCTAGATTTCCATATGCAATAATATGCTTCGAAGATGAATCGGTATAAATAGCAGGAGCCGAAGCCGGATTTGCAGCAACTTCTTTAATAAAAGAACGTTCGTTATCCTCGTACGACTTTTTAATTTCTTCAAAAACTTGGGAATCTTTATAATACAAATATTCCATTTGCGGTTTTGCATTTGGATTATTTTTACTGTTGCTAACATCTAAAGGAATAGAATCATGTTGCTTTCGCATTTCACTTAATTCTATTTTTAAATAATCTGGACTTTTTGATCGGGCGCTATCTAAATTTCTTGAAAAAAGTATTTTTCCCTTATCATCCGTAAGAATCACAGGAACGGTTTCATTTCCCCGTATAACTTCAAACACAAACGATAGTGCTACGTTATTGTCTTCCACTTGTGAAAGCAAACGATTAGCTTCTGCCCATAATTCTACTTTCTTCTTTTCCTCCGCAGAAATTTTTTCGTACAACTGAAAAGTTGCATTAGCCATTAAAGCTTTTCGTTTTACAGCTTCCGCCCACAACTCAACATTGCGTTTTTCACTTACAGATATTTTTTGAACTAATCTACTGGAATACCAAAGTGATGCGGCAACAATAAGGAATGCCGCTATAAGCAGTAACCATTTCCATTGTTGTTTTCGGGAATAAATATTCAAAGCTTTCCTATTGACGGTAAAGATACGTTACCACTTGTTATTTATTGTGTCTTGGCTTACTAATTACTAATTTCAAAGTGAATAATTAAGAACCAACGCTTAAAGATTCGTAACCATTAGTACAGATTCGTAATTCGTACCACTTTCTAATGATCAGTCGGCCAAATATTCGTATGCGTTCTAAATAATTTTACTGCAATTGCCAATAGAACAATTCCGAAAACTTTTCTAAGTATAGCAACACCACCTACACCTAGAAGTTTTTCAAGTCGGGAAATGTTGGTCAGTACAATATAAACGACGATTACATTTATAATAATACCAATTAGAATACTTAGTATATCATATTCTGCTCGAAGTGAAAGTAGTGTTGTTAAAGTGCCGGTTCCCGCAATGAGTGGAAAAGCAAGAGGCATAACCGAAGCCGTTGAAGGAACTTCGTCTTTATACAATCGAATCCCTAAAATCATTTCCAGCGATAGGAAAAAAAGAACAAAAGAGCCAGCAATAGCAAAATCTGAAACGCCAATCCCAATAAGGTTCAACATAGGCTCCCCAACAAATAGAAAAACTACCATAATGGCCAATGAAACTAGCGAAGCGCGACGGGCATTTAGGTCGCCTACTTTCTGGCGAAGTCCGATAATAACAGGAATTGAGCCAATTACATCAATTACAGCAAACAAAACCATTGTTACAGTTGCCGTTGCTTTGAGATTAAATACCATAATTTCGGGTGCAAATTTTGCCCAAAGATATAGGGTTTCAGGGCATCCCAAACCCATTTGAATCGCAGAAATAGCCTAACTTTAGTGTTCCCATGACTGGTACTCAAAAAAACGTGGTTTTTAAAGAATCCCGCTCTAAAATGAAGCGTGGAAGTGCGTTTTTATACCGCATTTTTATGCTCATGTTTTTTTTGTTGGCTGCGAACTTTTTAAAAGCGCAGGGAGATATGCGCTTTTTCGGCACGGCAACAAAAGGAGGAGCTCCATTGCCGGGAGCAACTGTTACCGTCATTATGGACAATAAGCAGATCTATAATATTACAACAGGAAAAAACGGGAAATTCAAATTTACAATTGACATTAATCATTCTTATCGCATTAATTTTTCTGCACCAGGTTGTGTGGATATGTATTTGACAATGGATCTTCACACACCACCTGATAAAGCATGGGTGTATCCTGATTACAATTCAGAAATTCCTTTTTTTACAGCGAATGATCCGGGAATTAAAACAGAATTATTTTCAAAGAAACCATTCATCAAAATTATTTTCGACGGCAATAAAGGATTTCATGATGATCCCGCTTATCATTTTGGCGAAGAGATTTTCAAAAATCCATTTGAAGAGCAACGAAAAAAAGATGAGATAGCAAAAAAGGAGGCGGATGAAAAAGCGAGAATTGATGCAGAAGAAAAATTACGTAAAGATGCGGAAGACCGACGAAGACTAGCTCAAGATGCAGAAGATCGTCGCAAAGCAGAGGATGACAAAAAGAAGAATGCAGAAAAGCAGCTAAATAAAAATCCAGCAGATAAGGAGCAACCGCAAGAACCAACCATGGAAACGGATGCTATAAAATTAGAGCGGGAAAAACAGGAAAAACAAGAGCACGAAAAAGCAAATAAAAACATTCGTGCGAATTATGAAAACAACCTTTTGAAATTGGTTGCGGAAAATGAGCGTCAGAATAATTTACAGAAATATAATAAAATGAAAGAAGTTGCTGAAGGCAATTCTGTCGTTCAAACCTTAAGAAAAGAAGCGCAAGTTAAAGCTGACAATGATTTTCTCATTGAGAAGAGGAAAGAAAAACAAAAACAAACCCTTGCGAATAAACGTTTAAAGGAAGAGCATTTAAACGCGTTGGTGCAAACGGCGGCTAAAGTTGAGCGTGACGATCGTGCTACACGAATGAAACCTGTGGCCTCTTCCCAAAATCTGAATTATGCTCCTTCGCCGAACGTGGTGGTGACAACAGAGGACGATTTTATTTCCGACACAAAAACAACTGTCATTTCATGGCCGGGCGGAACAAGAACAATTTTCACTGTCGACGAATATGCATGGGGAAGTAGATATTATTACCATGATGGAATTGAAATAGATCAAAAAATTTATGACGCTGAAATTTTCAAGAACAAACGTAATTAGTAGGATCAAGTTTTTTATCACGTTTGTACTTTTTACTAGTACACTTTTTCTGCGTTCGCAAACCACCAGTTTTATTACTTATGGTGTTGAGCAAGGTCTTGCTCAGTCGCAAATACAAACGCTCTCTCAAGATGATGATGGAAATCTCTGGATAGGAACGCTGGCCGGATTGTCGAAATTCAATGGGATGACTTTTGAAAACTTTTCTAAGAAAAACGGATTAGCTGAAGATTGGATTACAGTTTCTTATAAAGATTCAAAAGGCGATATCTGGTTTGGTCATTGGGCTGGTGGGGTCAGTAGATACAATGCAAAAACAAAAAAATTCGAAAGCCTTAACCTAGAAGAATACACTCGTTTCAGAACAGTTACTGCAATTCAAGAAGATAAGCAAGGATTTTTCTGGATCGCAACAGAAGGCTCTGGAATTTTTATTTATGATCCGACAAAAAATAAAATGGCCGCCTTGAACGTGAAGGATGGAATTGCAAGTTCGAATGTGTATGATCTACAATTGGACATAAGCGGCAATATGTGGATTGCGACGGATCATGGTATTACCATTTGTGATACAAAAGGTGATATCAGTTCTCCGACTTCATTTGTTGATTTGAATGCTGCGCGTGGTTTTCCAAGTGATGCCATTACTTCTTTTGAGACGGCTCATAATGGCACTGAAATGTGGGTAGGCACTGGTGATAAAGGTGTTATTGTATTACAATTACCAACAGGATTTGTAAATAGAAACGCCCCAACTCTTATTCCTTCGCTGCAAATGTTCAGCGGCGATCAAGGACTTGGATCTGATTTTATAGAAACCATTTGCGAAGATTCTCATGGCAATGTCTGGGTAGGAACAATTGGTGGTGGTGCAACAAAAATTACACCTTCAAAAAATCGGAACAGACTTACAGCTATTACAAACGCCGTTGTAAAAAACTACAACACCAAACAAGGATTAAATTATTTTAATGTCCACACGATTATGGAAGATCGTGAAGGCAATATTTGGATAGGAACGGACGTGGGATTAAATCAATACCGAGGCGAACGTTTTCAATTAATTGACAAGGAGGATGGATTAAATAATGATATTGTTTGGGCTACCTGCGTTGATCACGAAGGAACTGTTTGGTTGGGAACAAACAATGGCTTGTCGAGGATGACCTACTATACAGTTCCTGGAACTGGAGAACAAAAATTTACAATTAGGAATTTCACTACGAATGATGGACTCGGTAGCAATGTCATTCTTTCTGTATATGAAGATGATGCACATGTCCTTTGGGTTGGAACCGGTTTTGGTGGAGTCAGCAGACTCTTGCCGGGAGGTAATTCATTCGAATCTTTTAATACAACCAATGGATTGGCAGGCGACGTTGTATATGCAATCAATTCTGATTTAAAAGGAAATGTCTGGATTGGTACAAAGGAAGGGGTTTCAAAATTTGATCCCAATACTAAAACATTTAGAAATTATACCATTGAAGATGGTTTAGGTGGAAATAACGTTTACAGAATATTTCGTGATAGTAGAGGGAATTTGTGGTTTGGGGCACTCGGTGGTTATCTCTCTGTTTATGATGGAAAAAGTTTTACAAAGTATGATGAGACAAGCGGAATTGTACATCGTTTTATTCTTTGTATCAATGAAGATAAATCACACAATATTTGGTTAGGCGCATATGGTGGAGGTTTATATAAATTCGATGGACGAACATTCCACAATTACACTAGTAAAAATGGAATGACTACAGATTCTCCTTATGCAATTATTCCTGATAGAGATGGAAATATTTGGGTGGGAAATGGTCGAGGTTTAGATAAATTTAATCCAATTGATAGTTCATTTTCTCATTTTGGCAGAAGTGAAGGATTTTTAGGCGTAGAAGTAAATCCAAATGCAGTTTCAATTGCAAAAGATGGAAGTTTGTGGTTTGGTACAATTATGGGTGCGGTAAAATTTAATCCGAATGAAAATTTATTGAATGCTGCAGAACCATTGACAGTAATCAGCGGACTTAAAATATTTATGCGCGATGCGGATTTTCCTGAAGAAGGGAAGTTTGCCTATGACCAGAATCATTTGACTTTCGATTTTGTTGGTCTCAGTTTAACAAATCCGGATAAGGTAAAATATCAATTTAAATTGGAAGGTTTTGACAATGATTGGTCGCCCGTTCCTACGCATTACAATGAAGCCGTATATTCCAATTTGCCCCCAGGTGAATATACCTTTATGGTAAAAGCATGCAATAATGATGGGCTCTGGAATAAAGATGCCGTGAAATATAAATTTTTTATTCGCCCACCTTTTTGGCAAACGGCAACGTTTTATGTAATAATGACACTGTTTGTTATTTTCTGCATTTTCGGATTTGATAAAATGCGCACGCGTAAATTAAAAAATCAGAAAAGAGTTTTGGAAGTGAAGGTGGAGGAACGTACCCTTGAATTGGCTTTAAAGAACGAAGAACTTGGTCAGAAGAATAATGAAATTATGGATAGTATTCGTTATGCAAAACGATTACAAGATACGATGATGCTTCCGAGTAAGGACATGCGCAAGACTTTGCCCGAATCGTTTTTATTTTACAAACCAAAGGATATTGTAAGCGGTGATTTTTATTTCTCACGCACTTTCAAAATGGGAAATAAGCGCAAAGTTTTGATTGCAGCTGTGGACTGTACAGGTCATGGAGTTCCGGGAGCATTTATGAGTATCATGACGAATGATATGATTCTCCATTTACTCGACGGCCATGAAAATGAAAACCCTGCCCAGTTATTGGATCGATTAAATGAAGTGATGAGTGAAAAGATGCGTCATACAATCGATGATGTGAAAGTGAGAGATGGCGTAGATATTTCCCTTGCAACAATTGATCCTGATACACTTGAATTAAATTATGCTGGAGCATATAATCCTTTGTATTTATTCCGTGGAAAACAATTTACCGAATTCAAGGCAGACAAAATTTCCATAGGTATATTTGCTGAGGACAAAACAAAAAAATACACTAATCATGTAATTCAATTGCAAACTGGTGATACACTTTATCTTTTCTCAGATGGTTATGCTGATCAATTCGGAGGACCACAAGGCAAGAAGTTCAAGTTGGCACAGATGAAAGCATTGCTCTTGAATATGCAAGATCAGGAAATGTATCAGCAACATCATTTATTGGAGCAAACCATTGAAACCTGGAAAGGTTCCTTTGAACAGGTAGATGATATGTTGATTATCGGAGTAAGAGTTTAAGATAATTACCCCAACCTTGAAGGATGTCAAAAAATAGAAACCATTAACAAATCACTTTTTAATTTATGTCAAAAGTTTTTCAAGACCGCTTTGAAGTGGAAAAATATAAAGATGATGCACGTGTACTAATCGGTCACGTTGATTCTGAAATAATCAAAGCTTCGGTAAAAGAAGCGCCTGAAGAAATTGTAGAGCGTTTGTATTATATCGGAACCGCTTACAAACTTCATTTTTGTTCCATCATTGATATTTTCGGTGATATTAAATTGAATGAAACTCAATGCACTAATTTCATTATGGAATTGGATTTTGTCGATGCTTTTGTGAATGACCCTTTATTAAAAGTAGTGATCCTAGATATGAAAACATTGGCGAAAGAATGCATTGCGAAAAAAGGAGCAGTGAAGTTTATTATAAGCGGAAATTAATTTACGATGCTTGAATTTAATTTTTCCCCCTTTCCTGTTATTGAAACCGAACGGTTGACACTTCGTGAAATTACAAAGGAGGACGCAGAACCTTTTTTTAATTTGCGAACTCATCCGGACGTAACTAAATATGCAGACCGTTTTCCTCCAAAATCAATGGAGGACATTTATAAATTTCTAGAATCTATAAAGTCAAGTATTGAAGAAAATAAAAGTATTGCATGGGCTATTTCTCCAAAGGGAAGTAAGGAATTTATTGGGACAGTTAATTTCCATCGTACAGAACCAGAACACCACCGTGCGGAGTTGGGTTACCAGCTTTTTTCAAATCACTGGAGAAAAGGAATAATGACAGAAGCTATTTTAGCCGCCATTGATTATGGTTTTAATACCATGAAATTGCACAGTATAGAAGCACAGGTAAATGTTAACAATGAAGCATCCATAGGGTTGTTGAAAAAAGTCGGATTTGAACAGGAAGCATTATTTAAAGAAAATTATTTTTTCGACGGAAAATTTTTGGACACACCGGTGTTTTCACTTTTGAATAAAAGAAATTAATTTTATTAATATTTCAGCTATGAAAAATCTGATTTTGAATATTGCTTTTTGTTTGTGCCTCACAAATGCCTTCTGTCAGTTGGGTCCTGATCGTACTATTCCTTGTGGCGAACAGAATGATGATTCTTATGTGATCATAAAAAATGGAAAATTCGGAATTACCATTCAGGGTAAAGAAACGATTTCCCCTATTTACAATATTGAGCAACTGGATTTGATGATTGAAATGGATGGAAATGCTTATTTCAGTGATAGTGCTGCATTTCCATTAGAATTAAATGGAAAATGGGGCGTCATGGATAATCACGGGCAAATTCTTGTCCCGTTTGAATATGATTATATCCATATTGAAAGATCTTACCCGCTTGATAGAATGGAATACGCCGGCGTCGATAAAAACGGGAAAACTGCCATCATGGATAGTAAGGGAAAACTGACCACTGGTTTTGTTTACGATGCATTTTATGGCTATTATCAAAACGATGGAATGATAACTCAAAATCCAAAACTTGCCATGAAGATGGGAGACCATGTGGTTTTTTATGATCCGATAACAACAGTGAATCTTGCTAATTCACCACTTCAAGAATTTGGAGTGGAATCAAAAATAGTTTACAATAAAAATAAACTAGGTGTAATATCTGAGAATGGAGATATAATTCTACCCGTAGAATATGATGCAATTCGAAACACTGGCCAAACAGTTTTTGAAAACAGAAGTACGCCCCTCATTGTTGGAAAGGATGGGAAATTTGGTATCTGGCAATTCGGTCGTGGATTAATTCTTCCAATGCAATACGAAAATGCTACAATGGGATTTGTTGATGGAAGTCCGATGTTTACTGCATGTGAAAATAAAAAATGGGCCTTGCTTGATGTTACTGGTAAAAAAGTAACAGAATTTGAATATGATAATTTGAAAATAGGTTATGGAGAAATAGATGGCTCCATAGGCAATAAAGATTTTACGCTGACTAGAGATGGCAAAGCAACGTTAATCAAAAGATAAAATGCCGGAGTCTCAAAAAAACAATCCGCTTCATGGCGTCCGACTTGATCGTATGCTAACTGACCTTGTCGATTATTATGGTTGGAATAAACTAGGGTTGATTATTGACATCAAATGTTTTAATGAAAATCCAACCATGAGTTCCAGTTTGAAATTTTTAAGAACAACACCATGGGCTAGAAAAAAAGTAGAAAATTTATATCTTGAAATATTTGTAAAATAAACTACCAAAACAATAATTATTATAAACGCTAAACAAATTAAACGATGAAACTTGTAATACTCTTGCTCATCGCATTAACTCCAATGATAATTGGTGCTATCTGGTATAGTAAAATGGGATTTGGAAATGCCTGGATGAAAGCATCGGGCATGACGATTGAAAAAGCAAAAGAAGGCAACATGATTGTAATGCTACTGGTCGGTTACTTATTTAGTTTTTTTATAACTGCAGCGCCTCAATTTATCGTTATTCATCAAAATCATTTCATGTCTATTCTAATGAATGAGCCTGGCATACACGATCCTAAATCGGAAATGGGAATGTTTTATGCAAACTTTATGGAGAAATACGGGCACAACTTCAGAACTTTTAAACATGGTGCTTTACATGGAACCATTGCCGCGATTATGATTGCACTTCCGGTGGTTGGCATGGGTGCAATATTTGAGAAGAGAGGATTTAAATATATTGCAGTTCACGTTGGCTATTGGATAGTAACACTTGCAATAACCGGCGGTTTGGTTTGTCAATTTTCATAAAGCAAAATGTCAGAACTAGAACTTACCCGACTAAATAAATTTATTCGCGAAACAGGATTCTGTTCACGCAGAGACGCTGATAGGTTTATCGAAGAAGGAAGAGTTACAGTGAATGGAAAAGTGCCCGAACTTGGTACCAAAGTTTCTGTTGCAGACGATATTCATATTGACGGAAAACCGATCAATAAAAAAGAGGAACCAATTTATATCGCTTTTAATAAACCTGCCGGAATTATTTGTACAACCGAATTAGATATTAAACACAACATCATTGACTATATAAAATATCCAACGCGTATTTTTCCTATTGGGAGATTAGATCGTGCATCGGAAGGTTTAATTTTTCTTACCAATGATGGCGATATAGTAAATAAAATATTAAGGGCCGGAAACAATCACGAAAAGGAATATCTCGTTACCGTCGATAAGCCAATTACAGAAACTTTCATACGAAGAATGAGTGAAGGAATTCCTGTTCTTGAAACGGTTACAAAAAAATGTTTTGTAGAACAAACTGGTAGATTTCAATTTCGAATTATTCTCACACAAGGATTAAATCGGCAGATTCGTAGAATGTGTTCTTATTTGGAATATGATGTAAAAGCATTGCGTCGCTTTCGTATTATGAATATTACACTTGAAGGTTTAAGAGAAGGAGAGTGGAGGGCATTTACCGAAGATGAAATGAATTCCATCAATAAACTCATTGCAAACTCCAGTAAAACAGCATGAGAAAAATTCTTTTCTGGCTAATGCCCGCTCTCTATATCGTTGCAGGAATATATCATTTCGTTAACCCTGAATTTTATATTCATCTGATGCCACATTGGATGCCCCAACATTTGTTATTGGTTCAGTTAAGCGGCGTGATTGAAATTTTACTCGGACTTGGATTAATTCCAAAACAAACGAGAATTATTTCAGCATGGTTAATCGTGGCTATGTTGATTGTTTTCTTTTTTGCGATTCATATTCCTATGGCGATTCAGTTCTATCATGAAGAGAATAAAAAATTGTGGGTTGCCCTTCTTCGCTTACCAATTCAGTTTTATTTAATTTGGTGGGCAATGAAATTCACAAGAAAAAGAAGTAGTAATTAATATTATTTCCTCCGTGCCTCTGTGCCTCCGTGGCTAAAAAAACTCAACAAGAAAATAGTTCCCAATATAAATCTGTGTTAATCTGCGAAATCTGTGACTAAAAAAACTCTAAAAGAAAATAGTTCCCAATATAAATCTGTGTTAATCTGCGAAATCTGTGGCTAAAAAAACTCAACAAGAAAATGGTTCCCAATATAAATCTGTGTTAATCTGCGAAATCTGTGGCTAAAAAAGCTCAACAAGAAAATAGTTCCCAATATAAATCTGTGTTAATCTACGAAATCTGTGGCTAAACAATTATCAAGAAAAGACTTCTTAAAACTTACTGCTGTTGCAGGAGCTGGAATATTTATTGCCGCATGCGGAGGAAACGACACGGAAAAGAAAAACGATTCGTTGGATTCTCCAAATGATACAGCTGGCCCTAAAGATATTATTCCCTCAGACAAAACATCAGTAGAAATGATTCGTAAAGGCGATTTACGATATGATGAATTGAGAAAAGGATTTAACAAACGAATTGACAAATTCCCAGCAGTAATCGCATTATGCAAAACAACTACAGACGTTTCTGAAGCCATTAAATATGCTAGAGAAAATAAATTGGAGATTGCAGTAAAGAGTGGTGGACATAGTATGGAAGGTTTTTCCTGTAACCAAGATGGAATGGTGATTAACCTTTCGCAAATGAATTCGATTTCCATTCAAGAAAACCAAAATGTAATAGCAGGTCCTGGATGCAGACTTAAAGATTTATACGATGTTATTTTACCGAAAGGTAGAATTGTACCAACCGGTTCTTGTGGGACAGTTGGCTTAGGAGGACTTACAATGGGTGGAGGATATGGATTATTCAGTCGCCAATACGGATTGACTTGTGATAACATGATTGAGGCAACGATGGTTGATGGCGAAGGAAAAATTCATTCCACAAAAGATGATCCTGAATTACTATGGGCTTTGCGTGGAGGAGGTGCAGGAAATTTTGGCGTAGTAACAGAAATGATTTACACTAGCTATCCGGCCCCTAAGAAATTTCAAGCACATCATTTTAAATCAAGAAAGTTAGACGCTGAAAAAGCGAAAACAATATTAGGTAAATGGTTTTCGTTTGCAGAACAACTTCCGCTTACTTGTTTTTCAGGATATGTTTTGAATGGCTCAACGCTTAATGTATTAGTAACAAATTCTGATATGGATAATGCTCCGGCATTAAAAGTATTGCTGGATGATTTCAAACAATATCATGATGAATTCCGGGAGGGGCCAATCAGTGAAGATCTTGCTAAATCTTTGAAAAATTATTACGGATCATTAGAGCCTGTTTATTTTAAAAACTCTTCGGCAGGTTTATATAAAGATTTTTCAGAAATCGAAGATTACATTGGAGAAATCCTTGAATATATTGTAACTGGTACAGGAATGATTTTTCAAGTGAATACACTTGGTGGCAAAATTGCAGATTTGGAATTTGAAAAAGTTTCCTGTTTTGCACACCGTTCCTGCAATTTCGTTTCGGAATTACAAGCTTATTGGAACGAACCTTCTCAAGAGAAAAAATTAACAGACCGATCGCAGGAAATCTTGGAACTCATGGATATGCGCGGGAGCTTCAGACAATATGTAAACTACTGCAGTCTGGAATTCCGTGATTGGGACACAGCTTATTATAGAGATAATTATTTACGACTTCAAAAGGTGAAGAAAAAATATGATAAGGATAATTTCATTTGCCATCCTCAGAGTGTGAAAATCTAATGTTTCTACAATCTGAAAAAATGGGTTTTTTGAGGTTACGAGAATTGTAAAAATGACAAGGATTTTATAAATTTGCGCCTTTATGGAAGTAAAATATAAAAGAGGGAGTAAAGACGACTTTTACCAGACGGTAAATAAATTGGTCAATGTTTATTTTGAGTCTAATAAACTTTCGCGAAAAACAAATGCCTTCGGTCTTTTCAAAGCTATTTTCCTTTGTTTCATTTACGGCGGACTTTATTTTCTGGTATTAACTTCGAATGGAAATAACACTTTGTTGTTATTGTCATTTGCCTTGATGGGCTTTATCCAAATTTGTATTGTTCTGAATCTCGGTCACGAAGGAGTGCATGGCTCATTTTCCAACAACAAAAAAATCAATCATATTTTAAGTTATAGTTTTGATTTGATTGGATCCTCCGGTTACCTATGGAAAATGCGACATGTCTATTCGCACCACCATTACCCAATGATTCCCGAACATGATGTGGACATACAGCAAACCGGCTTGCTCAGTTTTCTGCCCTTGGAAAAACCTAATAAAGCATTTAGATTTCAGAAAATATATGTTCCCTTTTTATACTGTGGTTATACACTGAATGCTGTTTTCAAAAGAGATTGGGAAGATTTCTTTTCTGAAAAGATTGGGATGAAAACAGTTAAACATTCCAGGGCAGCTTACGCTTCTTTTATCATTTCAAAACTTATCTATTTTTCCTATTCATTGATTTTACCACTTTTATTTTCAGGTGGCAGTTGGCCAATGGTAATTTTGGGTTTTGTATTAATGCATGTCGCAGCTAGCCTTTCTGCTGCTGTTGCTCTTTTTCCTGCGCATCTTTATGAAGAATCAGTTTTCCCTTCACCAGATGGATTGGGGCAATTGAATGACAAATGGGCGGAGCATCAAATGCGCGTGACAATGGATTTTGGAACTCGTTTACCTTTTGTTGCTTTCTTTTTCGGCGGAATAAATTATCACGCAGTACATCACTTATTTCCTACAGTGGCCCATGTGCATTTTCCAGCCATTCAAAAAATACTTAAGAAGACTGCCGATGAATTTAATATCAGCTACCGTCATAGACCATCATTGAATGACGCACTTTATTCGCATTGGCGCCTGCTCAAGAAGAACGGAGTTCCACAGTTGAATGAAATTGTATAGCGAAAAGTAAAACGGCTTACTCTACCTCACAAATAAACACCTTCGATTCTTTATTCCCTTTGAATTTATAAAGCGATTTAAATCCAACATCGGCAATTATAAAATTCATTCCAGGAGAACGGTATTCTTCCACCACATTTTTTATTTCAATTCCTTCTAATTCTTTCTGTTCGGTATAACGAATGTAAACTCGAATTGAAAATGTTTTGTCGAGTAAATCCGCGCCATTGTATTTGTCGCCTAGAATACCTTTTAACTTCTTCAGCTTTTTATACGAGTAACGATAATTGTAAGTCAATGCAGAAATATCGGAAAGCACTGCACTTCCTGTTGGATGAGCACCTGCTCCTTTGCCCGTGAATACTTGCGTACAGGAAAAAGCGCCTTCCACTTCTACACCATTGTATTCATAAAGCACTTTATATAATTCATCATCAGCTTTTACAAATCGAGGCATCACATAAACTCTAAACTTACCCGCTCCTTCTGATTCGCTGACCTTTTCTGCGCTCGCAATTAATTTAATCCGCAATCCTTTTTCACGAGCATAACGAATATCATTGAAGGTCACATTCTGTATTCCTAGGGCAAGAATTTCTTCCGGTTTCAGAATTACGCCGAAAGCATGAATACTCAAAAGACATAATTTATACATCGTATCAAAACCTGCAACATCCAACCAAGGATCTATTTCTGCGAAGCCGCTGGATTGTGCATCTTTCAGAATTTCACCATAATCTTTGCTCTCCAATTCCATTCGGGTGAGAATGTAATTAGTAGTTCCATTTAAAATTCCACGAAGACTGCTCAACAACTCATTATCATAATATTCTTCTAGTGTTCGAATGATTGGAATACTTCCACCTGCTGATCCTTCATAGATCAATGCAACATCGTTTTCCTGCTGAAGTTTATATAATTCTTCGAAATACGTAGCCAACATTTTTTTACTCGCACTGACGACAGCAGTTTTATTTTCCATTGCTCGTTTCACAATGGCGAACGCTTCGTCTGTATCATTAATCATTTCCACCACAACATCTAAATCATTTCGATTCAGAATATCGTTTTTGTCATAGGTAATTAAGGAGGAATCGACAGTTCTTTTTTTCGCAGGATCTTTCACGCAGATCTTTTCAATATTCGCTTTCATAACTTCGGAATGATTCAAAACATCATAAAGTCCTTGTCCTACGCATCCGAATCCGAATAGTGCAACTGAAATATTTTCTTTGTTTGACATAAAATGGTATTGAGTAATTAGTATTGGGTAATGAGATTGGCGATTAGTAGTTGGTGATTAGGTAATTGGTATGGGTTATTATTACTTTTTAGTTAGTGATTTATATTTTTTCATTTGTACCTCTGTAATCCGAACCTCCGTAATTTGTTAGACTGAAAAGTCCTGAACTTTTCGAAGGGCGTATCGAAGGCTACATATGCAATCCACATTCTGTTTTTGATCGGTTAACCCACCTTCCTTCTCTTCCTCTTCCTTTTACTGTGCAATGGATACAACCCACTGATGCAAATCCATGCGCGAGGAGCGGGTGGGGTGGAAGTTGGTTTTTTTCAAGATATTTTTTTGATTCTTCGGTTGTCATATCAATAATCGGATAAAACTTAATTATTCCATCTTTCTGTTCAAATACGTTCATTTGTTTTCGGAAAGAATTTTGTGAGGACATAAGTCCAGAAACCCAAATTTCAAAACCAGGCTTGATTTTATCCAATGGCTCAACTTTATTTATTGAACAACACAAATCAGGATCTTTCGACCAAGTTTGATCTTCCCTTGTAAATTTATTTTTCCATTCTTCAGGTTTGACATCAACCACTGTAAGTCCAAATAATTTTTTGATACGTTCTTTGTATTGAAGTGTTTCTGCAAAATGATAAGTAGTGTCGAGAAAATAGACTACTTGATTTGGATTTGCATTTTTGAAAAGATGTAAGAGAATAACAGAACTAGTGCCGAAGGAAGACGTAAAAAGTACTTTAGAAAAATCTTTATACAGCTCCGCAATTCTTTCTTGGGGAGAAAGACCTCGGTACTTTGTATTTAATTCTTCCAGATTCATTACAAAAATGTTCCGATAATTATTTTTATGCTGATGATTATGACAAGGAATCCAACTAGTATCAATCCTTTTCTAACTGAAATCTTTGTGGAAAGCCAAACAGAAAAAGGAGCGGCAATGGCAGCACCAAGGATAAGTCCAACGATAATTTGCCAATGACTAATTCCAATTAGGAAGAGATAGGTGATGGTTGCCATCAAAGCAACAAAGAAACGAGCTGCATGAGCCGAACCAATTGTATAACGTAAATCGCGACCACCGGCAACTAATGTTGAAGTTACAATAGGTCCCCATCCACCGCCGCCTGCTGCATCTAAAAATCCTCCTGCAGCTGCAAGTGGCCAAATGCGACTGAATTTTTTCTTTTTAATTGTTCTATTTCTTAACGCCTTTCTTAAAATGAGAATTCCTAATATTAAAGTATATACAGCTACAAAAGGCTTTACATAAAACATGTATTTCTTTAAAAGCGAAAGCGTACAAGCACCCAATACCGCACCGATTGCACCTGGCACAAAAAGATTCTTGAATAATTTGATATTAATATTTTTGTATCGTATGTAGAAAATGGAAGATGCCCCGGTTGTAAAAATTTCTGAGGCATGCATACTAGCACTTGCAACTTGTGGTGGAATACCAAATGAAAGCAGAAAAGTAGAGGCACTAACACCATAAGCCATTCCTAAGGCGCCATCTATCATTTGCGCAATAAAGCCTCCGAGAATCCAAAGCAAAATGGTTTTGTCTACAGAAGAAAAAAGATTTGTGGTTGCATTGCCTATCGCTTGAAAAGGGACATAACTGAAAAAAATGTGTCCAGTAATCATAATTGCAATTACCGATAACCCATAAAGGATAATATATTTAGCACGTTTGTTAAATGTTTTCTTGGAATCTTTTTTATCAATAAGAACTTGTGTGGCTTTATTGAGCTCTACAACTTTTTCTTTGAAGGGGCCTTTCAAATGCGTTCTTAATTCATTCAACTTCTCAATCGACAATTGTGTTTCATCGGGAATTGCAGAAGTAAGCACTTCACGCATTCGTTTTGCAAGTGTCGGCGATTTCCCATTGGTAGAGATGGCAATTTTCAAATCACCTTTTTTTACAATGGATGAAAGATAAAAATCACAAAGCTCAGGTGTGTCGGCTACGTTTACCAACAAATTTCTTTCCTGTGCAATTGATGCAATTTCCTGTGAAAGGTCAGCATCATTTACCGCAACAAAAACGATATCCACTTCATCGCAATCTGTAGCTTCGAACTCATGTTCAAACAAAATGAGATTTGGAAATTCTTTAGAAAGTTCCACAATCTCAGGAAGAATACTTATGGCTACAAGGGTGATTTGTGTGTTAGGACTATTTCCAAGAACGGATAAAAGTTTTTCATGAGCAACAAGTCCACCACCAACAATAAGCAGACGTAACTCTTCCAGCTTTAAAAAAACCGGATATAAATGGTTTTCGTTTTCAGCACGAGGAACAATTATTTCAGAATTATTATTTGATTCAATATCACTCACCTCAAATATTATTAACGGAACTCATAAAATGAACATTCGGTTTTAAGAAAGCGTAAAGGTACGCAAGCCTAAGCAGTAATTTATGCGATTTGTAGTAGACAAACGAGCTGGTAGACTATAGTAGTCTTCCTGCTCGTTTAATTATTAAGATTTTATTTTTAGATGTTGGGCTGTGGCGTTGTTCTTAAATAAGGTTTAATCTTTGTATACCCTTTTGGAAATTTTGCTGCAATTTCTTCGTCTTTAATTGCAGGTACAATGACAACATCTTGCCCTTGTTTCCAATCAGCAGGAGTAGCTACACTATAGTTTGCAGTTAACTGAAGTGAATCAATAACACGAAGTAATTCGTCAAAATTTCTTCCTGTGCTGGCAGGATAAGTGATCGTTAATTTTATTTTTTTATCTGGCCCAATGACAAATACAGAACGAACAGTAAATTTCTCACTTGCATTTGGATGAATCATATCATACAACTCAGCGACTTTTTTATTTTCATCAGCAATGATTGGAAAATTTACAATTGTATTTTGTGTTTCATTAATGTCTTTGATCCAATTATTGTGCGAATCCAAGCCATCAACACTTACAGCAATTACCTTTACATTTCTTTTGTCAAACTCCGGTTTTAGTTTTGCAGTGCGACCTAATTCAGTAGTGCATACTGGTGTGTAATCTGCAGGATGAGAAAACAGGACAGCCCATTTATCGCCAATCCAATTATGGAAAGAAATTTCTCCTTCTGTTGTTTGCGCAGTAAAATCCGGCGCGATGTCTCCTAGTCTTAAGCTCATTGTTATGTTTTTAAGTGATGATTTAATAGGTGTTTTTATTGTTTACAAAAGTATTCTAATTAAGCAGATGATTCTCCAAGGCCAAGGTATAAGCTGCCTGTTGATTTTTTCTAACTACCTCACCAATTACAATAATGGCCGGAGCACCAATTCCTTCTAGTTTTACAGCCTCGACAATTGTATCAATTGAGCCAATGGCAATATTTTCGGTAGGTAAGGATCCATTTTGAATCACAGCAACAGGAGTATTATTTCTATTATAAGATTTATAAATAGAGACGATTTCATCTAATTTTCCAAGACCCATCAAAATTACAACAGTTGCACCAGACTGTGCTGCGAGTTTTACATCTTCAGGAACTTTCCCTTCACTATTTCTTCCCGTGATCACCCAGAAACTCTCTGCCGTTCCTCTATGAGTAACTGGAATACGATTCAATGCAGCCACGCCAATAGAAGAGGAAATGCCAGGAACAAGATCTGTTTCGATATTGAATGATTCAGCAAATTCCAATTCTTCAGACCCGCGACCGAAAACAAAGGGATCTCCACCTTTCAATCGAACCACATGTCCGTGCGTAAAAGCGTAATCTACAATCAACGTATTGATTTGATCCTGTGTAAAGGAATGTTGCCCTTCTCGTTTTCCAACATAAATCTTTTTGGCTTTAATCGGAGCATATTTTAGAATTTCCGGATTCACTAGTGCATCATAAAGAATTACATCAGCTTCGCCTAAAGCATTTATGCCTTTTACGGTTATTAAATCAGGATCTCCAGGTCCAGCGCCTACAAGGGTAATTTTTGGGTATATATTTTTATTTGACATTTTATTTTGTTTTTAATGATGGTTGTTTTCAGTGTTCTTTGTAATTAAATATCATTCCATGGAATAACAACATCGACAACAACATAATCTCATTTCGGAAAAAACCAGAATCCGTTTCATATTAGTTAGAACTTGTTTTAGAATATTCATTTCTTAAAATTGTAGCATGATTGTAAAATTCTTTTGCATCCTTGATATAAAAAGTTGCAAATTCCAAAGTAGGAGGATTTGAATTTATTTTTAAAATACGTTCACGAAAACCAGGAGCAAATTCTTTTTCAAAATCCGTGATTACATTATGTTGCGTATTTACTAAAATATCTTTTGTAAGTAAAAGCGCCTTTGCAGCATGTATAAAGGAGATGTATGATTTATAAATCGCATCGGGCAATCGACCTTCGGCTAAATTTTCATCTGCGGCTTTCAATGCTTCTTTACCTTCCAACAATAATGTAGCAACAAGATCAATTTTTACGCCAGCACATTCTCCTATGCCAATCGCAGTGGAATATTTTCCTTTTTGACCCCAATCGATAAACTCTTCTTCATTCACATTACTTACATCTGCGAGATATTTAAGTAAAACATAGAAATAATTTTTCCCCACACGATCATAATACGTATTGAACGCTTCAGACGATTTTGCATTCGCACGAAAATCAGAAAGTAATGTTCTCAATATTGCAGGCGCTCGTTTACTTGGAAATTTAATAACACGTTCCGCAGCACGTCCTTCGCCACTTCCTATTATTCCTCCGCCGAGAACTAATTGCAAGGCAGGCAAAACAGAGTTTCCTGATTTAATAGAACTTCCATGAAATCCAATTTGAGCTAATCCATGTTGGCCACAACTATTCATACAGCCTGATATTTTAATAGCAATATTTTTTTCTGTAATCAATTCCGGAAATTCATCTCGTATTGTTTTTTCTAATTCAAGAGCAACTCCTGTACTATTTGAAATTCCAAGATTACAAGTATCGGTGCCGGGGCATGAAGTAATATCTGCAAAGGAATCACCTCCTGTTTTTGCCAGCCCAATTGCGTTTAGTTCATTGTAAAGCGCAGGTAACGCTGATTCAGGAACAAAACGAAGCAAAAAACTCTGTCCGATAGTCACTCGAACATCATCTGCAGCATAACGCACCACAATATTCGCGAATGCTCTTGCTTTGTCAGATGAAATATTCCCCAACGTTACCTGCACGTATACGCCAAACCAACCACTTTGTTTTTGCGCAAATACATTTGCTTTTTTCCATTCGTTGAATGCCGGATTATTACTAACACGGAAAGTCGTAAATGTTTCTGCTGTATTAATTTTGAAATTATTTTCTGATTCACCATTGATAGGAATACTAGTTAGTGCAAGAGTTATCTTTTCAGCTTCAGTTAAGCGTAGTAATTCTTCTAAACCAACCTGATTCATTAAATATTTTAATCTTGCTTTTGAGCGATTGTTACGTTCACCAAAACGATCGAAAACCCGAAGCAATGATTCTGTAAATGGAATAATCTTATCAGCCGCTAAAAATTCGAAAGCAGTTTGTGCTAGAAAAGGCTGTGCGCCAAGTCC
The DNA here is from genome assembly GCA_038237845.1 of Bacteroidia bacterium. Lineage (GTDB taxonomy): Bacteria > Bacteroidota > Bacteroidia > Palsa-965 > Palsa-965. The sequence continues at coordinate 15,410 of JBBRYH010000031.1, read as the reverse complement.
TCCTCCAATTAAAACTTTAAATCCGCGAACAATTTTCCCTTCAATGATTTCAACACGTGGAATAAATCCAATATCGTGAATGAAGGTTACTGCAGTATCCGCTTCAGAAGAAGAAAAGGCAATTTTAATTTTTCGCCCAAGATCTTGTCCAACGGGATGACGGAGAAAATACTTTGATAATGCTTCTGCATAGGGACTAACATCAAATGGTTCTTCAGGATCAATTCCTGCAATAGAAGAGGCCGTGATATTTCGAACCACATTACCACAAGCTTCACGTAGTGTCAAATCATCTTGCTCTAACTCATTCCATAATTGAGGCGTTTTTTCCAGACTTATAAAATGTAATTGAACATCTTGTCGTGTTGTGAGATGTAGATTACCAGTTGAATATTTATCAGAAACCGCTGCAATACGAATAATTTGATCAGCCGTTAATTTTCCGTAAGGAATTTTAATTCTTACCATCTGTACACCTGGCTGTCGTTGGCCATATACGCCACGTGCTAAACGAAGACCACGGAATTTTTCAGGATCAATTTTTCCAGACCTGAACGCTGCAATTTTTTGTTCGAGATCAAGGATGTCTTGTTGAACAATTGGATTTTCTAATTCTGTTCTGAAACTTTGCATTTTGATTATTTTTATATTTTGTTTTTATAAATAAAAAGCCCCCCGGTTTTTCGGGAGGCTTAAACGAATAGGATCAAATTTTGATCAACTCGAAAACGGCACTCCCTTATCACTTCGCATGAAGCAACACATATACATGCGGCAGCACATACTTGCGGAAGTGTTTAGGTTAGTGATATTTTTCATTTTCTGAGTTATTGAATTGTGACAATAAAAAAAGGCTATCCATTTCCGGAAAGCCTTTCTCGTGAGAGTATTTTTTTAGCTTTTCCGTTTACGCAAATGCGCAGCACATCATGCTGTTCATCATTGCGTTGGTATGGAAAAGTTGTTTGTTCATTGTTTTATTGTTGCTGCAAATATAATATGCTTTTCTCCGACTTTGCAAATTTTTGATGAAATTATTTCCTATTAAATCAGTAGATATTCTAAAAGGCCCGTCATTAAAGGGTTGTAGCCGATCACTTAACTTTAATAAAAGTCGCAACGGGGCGGAATAATCCTCTTCTGTCTAGGTTTCTAAGTTGTTCGGGAGTAGCTGAAACCACATAATAGGACATGTCTGAGGATCGTTTAAATGGTGTTACACAAGAAAAAGCGCCAGTAGAATCCACTTCACATTTGCCTTCATCCATGCGTTGTTGCATATGTTTTTTTTCATCTTTCGGCAAGGTAGGAACAGCAATGGCAAGTTTAGATTTGTGTAGAGAAATCTGCATCACTTTCCACTCGTCCTTATTCACAGGATCACGCATACTTAACCAAAAGGCATCATTATAACTTTTTAATAAAGTATCCTTTCCTAATTTATAAACCTGAGCATTTCGATTAACATATAGAATGGAGTCCTTGGTTGTACGTTCTACATAACGATCTGTCCCAGCATGAAAAGCAAAATTACCATTCTTCAATTTGTACAAACCAACTTTTGCAGTATCAGATATAGGGATAGCGGTATGTGTTGGACGAATTAAAGTAATCGATGAGGAACGAATAAAAAGTGAATCTGTGTTATCTAAATAATCACCAATCAAAGACGAAGGCACTTCTTTTAAAGAAGGAGTTCCTGTTGGCTGAGCGCTGGTAAATCGAACATCACCTTCACAAGAAATTAATAATAGGGAAAAGCAGAATAATAGAAGAATGCAGTTTTTCATTTATGGGGTTTTAGACTATTAAGGATATGTAAAAACCGTGCCGAAATTTATTTCTTACCACTGGACTAATTCCATTGTAAAAAGAAACTTAAAAATTTCTGTGCTGTTCTACATACGCTTTAATGTAGGCGATGATCTCTTTTGTATCGGTCCCTGGAGGAAATAGGGTTCCAACACCTAGTTCATTCAACTTCTTCATATCAGCATCCGGAATAATACCGCCTCCAGTTAATAATACATCTTTCAGTCCTTTTGCTTTCATCATTTCCATTATTTTCGGGAAAACAGTCATGTGTGCACCTGAAAGAATACTTACTCCAATTACATCAACGTCTTCCTGTAATGCAGCATTTACTACCATTTCGGGAGTCTGACGCAAACCTGTATAAATCACTTCCATTCCTGCATCACGCAAAAAAGAAGCAATAACTTTAGCACCACGGTCGTGACCATCAAGTCCAACCTTTGCAACAAGAACACGTATTGGTCGATTCATAACGTAAAGGTAATTCTGAATTTTGAATTGTAGGTTCTGAATTGCCCTTTTGTAAAGGAAATATCACTTTTATCTCAATTAAAAATTAAGAACTCTAAATGCACTATTTGTTATGATTTTAGGACGAATTCTTCTATTTTTGGAATGATCACCCCAACATTATAAACTAAAAACAATAAAAACATGCAAGCCATTCAACATTACTACAACATGGTAGAAGAAGTAATCCGCGATCTTGGAGTAGATCCGGCAATAACCCGAGGCGATCAACCTGGTCAATGGAATATGCGATTAGGTTCAGCAAGTGTTTGGATCGATGTTTTTCAATCTAAAGATGCAGCCGGAAATTTTATTGACTATGGTTATTTACAAATCTTAGCACCGATTTGTGATGTTCCAACTGATCGTACACAAGAATTTGCATTAGAACTTTTAAATACAAATCATACTTTATATGGAGTAGGATTTACAATTTTTAATAACAAATCATACATCAAATCAATTCGTGAACTAGAAGGATTAGATAAGTCTGAAGTGCGCGCAACTTTTGATCGTGTTGGTATTTATGCAGATGATTATGATGATGTGTTGAAAGCAAAATATTTTCCAGTTACGGGTGGTCGCGGATAAAAAAAGTAGGCGGTTGACGGTCTGCTTTCAGCGGTTAAAAAATAAAAACGGAGTTTCGAGATTAATCGGAACTCCGTTTTTGTTATTGATTTTCCCTATAGTAAATTACCAAATTTCCCAGTTATCATATTACCAAATCCAACTTACGCCAATTTCAAAACATTCTTCTTGAAAAAGAACTGACTCAAGCCCATCATTACAATTCCGATAATTAATAAAACTGCTGGACGCATTAAAAATGCTGAATCTGTAAATGCAAGATTTCTCCAATAGATATCGTAGAATCCCTGAATGGACCAATAGTTAATTGAGATGACAGAAAGTTTCTGCATGAATGCGGGCATGAGAAAGGTAGGAATCATACTTCCCCCAATTGCTGACATAGAAAGTACAATCACCGAAGAAAGCATTTGTACTTGTTGTCTGCTTTTTGCAACCGAAGCCAGAAACATTCCAAATCCTGCGCAGGCAAATGCTGTGGTCAACATCATTGCAATTAAGGCAGGAACATTTTTCCCAAGGTCAAGATGGAAAGCGAATGATGCGTAAAGAAACAAAACACTTAATTGAAGCATAGCAACTACCATGGAAGCCAATGTTTTTCCGAAGAGGATGTTAGCTGCTTTTATTGGAGAATATAAAAGTCGTTTTAAAGTACCACTTTCTTTTTCATCCAATAATCCCGCACCCATTGCTGCCAATCCAAACAACAACATCATCACTGCAGTTCCTGAAACGGCTTGAATTAATCCTGGGTTACTTTGTTTCTCTTCAATAACTGGACGCATCTGAATCATCATTGCATTTTCAGCATCTGATTGAATATTCATATTAGACATCATTCCTTCCTGCATCTTTGCTATTGTTGCAGAATCATTTGTTTTGATTGCGATCATCGCATTATGCTTCATTCGATTCGTCATAAAATCTGCTCCAATCATTTCTCCCAGATTCCGCATAATGACTGCTTGCATCATTGCCGACTCAGCTGCTTTCGACGGATCAAATCGCATTTCAATTGGAAGTGATGTTCCTTTTGAAAGAGAATCAGAAAAACCTTTATTGAAAACCAACATCGAACTTTCGTCACCAATGCGAACCAAGCGTTCTGCTGAATCGAGAGGTAATCTTTTGACTTTAATATTTTTCAACGAATCGATTTGAGTAATTAAATTAATACTGGAGCTCGTATTATCAAGATCCGAAATAACCAGATTCATCGGTCTTGTATTTCTTTCTGTTTCACCGCCAAATGCCATTGCAAAAATTGAGATCAATGCAATTGGCATGAAGAAAGTCATCATCAAGGCGCGACGATCTGTTATGAAAAGTTTGATGTCTTTGAAAGCTATTTTTAACATAAGATTGAAATTTAAAAAATCAAAAAAATAAATTCCAAATCCCAAACAAGATGTATTTTATTTTTGGGCTTTGAAATTTTTTATTTTTTATTTTGATTTGAACTTTCCCATTTGGGATTTGTAATTTGTTTTTTGCTGTTTCCTTTTCGGCTCTAGTCTCTCAACTGTTTACCTGTAAGATTTAAGAATATTGTTTCCAGATTTACTTTTTTAATATCAATATGAGTCAATTCTAATCCCATCTCTGTGCATTGCATAATTACTTTTGGAAGATCAGTTTTGATATCATTGCTGTTGAAAATAATTTCGGAATCAATAATTGTAAAGTCTCCTTTGAGATTCGTTTTAATTTTATTTTCAATTTCTTCCCCTGCATTTGAATAACGAACCACAATTGATTCTTTCATTTTAGAAAAATCACGCAGTTCTTTCAATGTTCCTTGCACAATGATTTTCCCTTTATCAATAATTCCAATACGATCACAAAAACGTTCTGCTTCTTCCATGTAATGTGTCGTGTAAATAATAGTCATGCCTTTTTTATGCAATTGTTCCACTACTTCAAAAATCAAATTACGACTTTGCGGATCGATACCAACTGTTGGCTCATCCATAAATAAAATTTTCGGTTCGTGAAGAAGCGCCGAGGCAATATTTATTCTACGCTTCATTCCGCCGGAATAATCTTTTACTTTATCGTCCTTGCGGTCAAAAAGTCCTAATAATTTTAGATTTTCTTCAATGCGGGTTTTCAAAATACTTTTTTCCACATTGTAAAGCGAACCCCAGAATTCCAGATTTTCCTGAGCTGAAAGTTTATCATACAAAGCAATTTCCTGCGGGACCACCCCGATAATTTTTTTGCAGGCAATTTTATTTGCATTCAGATCCATGTTGTTGATGGAAACCGTTCCGGAATCCTGTTCTAGAATTGTACTGATAATACTTATGGTAGTAGTTTTACCCGCACCATTAGGCCCAAGTAATCCATAAAACTCACCATCAGCAATTTCAAAACTGATACCGTTTAAGGCAACTTGAGTACCGTAGGATTTTTTGAGATTTTCAACTTTTATCATAAAGAATAGACTGAATTTAAATCAAAACTTAGGTGAATATATGAAATATAAATCAAATCAAAATTACAGGCTCTATTCACACTTCGCTCTAATCCAAGTGCTGCGCAAAACTCACATAAAAAGTTGTTCCTTTTCCTTTCGAAGTCTCAAACCAAATTTGCCCATTGCAGGTCTCCACAATGTTTTTTACCATTGCCAGACCTAATCCCATACCATGTGTTTTTGTGGTAAAATTAGGAACGAAAATTTTATCAAACACTTCATCTGCAATTCCACTTCCGTTGTCTTTTACTGCAACAATGAAGGTTTGATTTTGCTTCGACAAAGTGACGTCAATTCTTCCTTTGCGATCTTCTGGAATAGCCTGTATGGCATTACGGAATAAGTTATTAAATACGCGAAGCAACTGTTCTTTGTCAGCAAAAATTATTGCTTCTTGTAGTCCGTTATCATGAAAAATGAAATCGGTGCTTTCACTGGTCTCATGGAATAGATCAATAGCGTTTTGAGTGACCGATCTTAAATCCATTGCCTCATTGGAGGGTTTTGGCATTTTTGCAAAATCAGAAAATGCAGTAGCGATTGAAGCAAGGGTGTCAATCTGTTCAATCATTGTTTTTGAAAGGCGTTCAACTTTTGCATCAATGTCAGGAGCTTTGTCTGCATAAGCACGCTGGAGTAATTGAATGCTCAAGCGCATTGGCGTTAATGGATTTTTAATTTCATGCGCTACTTGTTTCGCCATTTCTCTCCAGGCACTTTCCCTTTCACTTTGTGCCAGCAACTCCGCACTTGCAGCCAATTCCTTAATCATGCGGTTGTATTCTGTTACAAGCGAACCGATTTCATCTTTATTTTTCCACTCAATCTGATCAGAAGTTTTTCCAAGTTTTACCTGACGCATTTTTTCTTGAATAAGACGTAATGGATGCGTGAGATAATTAGAAATGAAGATTGCAGCAAGCACTGACAAAGCGAAAAGTAATACATAAACATTTATCAATGCAACAAGGAAAGATGAAATTTCTTTTTCCAAATCACTTTGCTTTGCGAAATAAGGAAGGTTAAGATAAGCCTGCAATTGTCCCGCTTTATTTTTTACAGGAAGGTAATCCGACAAATAGGCAAGGTTGCCGATATTTTCATCATGGATAAATTCAGATTTTTTATCAATGCTGATTTGCAAATACGCTTCCGGATTCATCTTTCGCGAGGCTAATCCTTCATCAAATACTTTTGGTCGGGATGAAGCATAAAGGTTTCCATTCAAATCATATAAATTAATGTCAGTGAAAAATACGTTTGAGAATGTTTTCAATTTATAGGTTGAATATTCTTTATAAGAATTATTCAATTTATTTTCTTCCAATAATCCCTGTAATTCCAAAACAACCGAATGTCCTTTTTCGGAAATAATTTCTGCATTCTTTGCTTGGTATTGTTGATTGATATAATAAATGGAACCACCACCGAATAATCCGAGTGATACCAATACGATCATTACCAACACTAATTGGATTCTGTATTTAAAACTCAAGTTAGAAAAAGTGGGCCCAACAAGAATAAGTTGTCTAATGGAAAGTGAAACCAATAGTAGAAGACTGAATAATGCAAAAATGTATGAGAAACTTGTGGTCATACTCAGCCAACCTTCATCTGCTCGACTCAAAATAACTACCGTTGAATTATCAGGACGATAAACTAAATGACACCAACCATCAATTTCATAAAACTTACTTTCAGGTCCAATTTTGCCAAATGTTTCCGGTGTTAATCGGTATTGAAATTTTCCAGAATGATTTACGAGCTGACCATTTTTATATTTGGCGTAAGAATAGTTTATTAGTTTTTGATTGATTCCAAGATCTCTATCCAATAGCAACTCAGGAAATCCAATTTCCTCAGACATTAACTTCGAATCTAACTCTACAAACAATGTCCCTTGTCCGAGTGGCTTTTCTTGCCCAGGTTGTTGTAAAACAATTCTAGCCAGATAACTTATTCGTCCATTAGCATTATCCAGATAATAGAAATTTTTACTGAAAGTTGGAGCCCCGTTTTTTTCCATCAACTCATCAAAATGAATAATGTTGTCGGAATATTGAGAGTTAGACCGAAGTACCGGTGTGCACATTGTATCGAATAGGGTGACTTTCACATCGTACTTATCCCAATAGCCACTAAAATATTGTTGCTGAACTCTTTTTTCAAATGCACTTAAATCAGTAGTAATTCCCTGTGAAAAGGCAATAAGGGTTGTATCGTGAATAAATTTGTCTTCGAATTCCGTAAAGAGATGTTCTGCAATCGGATCTTGTTCCGCTGCAAGACTTTCAGCGTATAGAATCCTAGTTTCATGTTCTTTGTGCTCTCCCTGATGCGTAAGCATTCGTGTTGAATAAAAAGAGAATACAAAAACGAGAAAAACAATCAATGAAAATGAATAAGTCTGATCAGTTGTGTCTTTTCTCCAAATCATGAGCAAAAGAATGATTGCGAAAGGCCACATTACAGCAATTAGATCAACATATCCTAAAAGATGGAGAATGCCAGTATGAATCAAGAGTCCAACTGCAAAAATATTCCAACGTAATGCTGCATTGGGGATTAGTTGTTGTAGTATTCTTGCACTACGATCAGTAATCAAAAAAAATGTTGCAAGCAAAATTGCAATTAACAATAAACCCGTATAACTATAAAAATTAAGATCGAAAATATTGTTAACGTTAAAAGATATGTTGGAATTTTGTACTAGACCAATAATCATCCCATTGATTGCGAAAGCACAAAAAGACGGAATGAGAAGTAACAACAAACCGATACCGACTTTTTTCGAAATAGAAAGTTCAGTATTTATTTTTGCTTCTTTTAAATGGCGGGTAATTTGGAATGCTAAGTATAAAAGCAGGGCAGCGTTGATAAGAAAATCGCCAAGGTTAGATAACCAGAAAGAATCGGCATCACCGTAATATTTGGGACCGAAGAGAGGAAGTTCATAGAACGTTTCAGGGAAATGAATTTTTAAAGAGAGAAAGCGCAGCAGAATAACTGCACCAACAAATAATAGCAATGCACCAGTTTTGCCAAGTGAAGTTTGAAGTTGAACACTCTCCGAATGAATAAACAAAAGGATAAGAAGAAAACCAGCTAAATTGAAAACAAGATTTGTCCACGTAATCCAAAGTGGAGTTTCAATTGACCCAGTGGATTTAAAGACCAACGAAAAAAGATAATTACCATCGACTGCGTGGACACTATTCGCAGAGGCGGGATTTCCAATTGCAATTTCTGTTTCCTGAGATAATTGAAAATCATGTTCAAAGGAATTTACCAAGTAATCATTTTCATAAGAATATTCTTTCTTAATTAAAATCATACCAATGATGGTTCTGCCAACATCATCAGTTTTCCTGATCACTTCAAACCAACCATTTTTTAGTTTTACCATTCGGTCATCGAGGCAAATTTCTTTCATGTAGTTTTCCACAGAAACAGAATTGTCGGACCAGAATTTCAAAGTGTCATTATCATACATCAACAGTACCAAGCCTTCTTTACTGAAAAGTGCATTGTAACGTAAAGGGCGAGCCATAAATATTTCATCTGCTTTTTTCCCTTTGGATAGTTTTACTAAAGAGTCTACTTCATTATTTAAAATTGCTTCTTTCTTATGTAAAACCTTTTCAAATTCACTAATGCCTGGTGTCGAAGAATTTTCTGAATATGAAAGTGTAAGCAAATAAGCAAATGCAAAACTTACTACAGCAAGAGCAAGTGTTACAAAACGTCGGGAAAGAAATGTTCTCAAAAGGGAGAGGAAACGCATCAAGAGTAAAGGTAATTAACCAAAGGGATTACAGAATATAATTAGAGCTGATCTATGATCAAATATTATGCCTTTCGCTGGGATTTAGGTACTATTTTGAAGTATTCGAACCAGTAAAACAAGAAAAAGGTCTAATGCTTGTTTTCATTGGTGATTTGTAAGTAGAAGTCCTTTCGGGATAATCTATAATTGGTAATTCTTTTCGTAGATTCGTATTCCCTATGGCAAAAAAAAATGATATCAAGAAAAAGAGCGTATCGTCCGGTGGACGTTCAGTTTCTATGGCGCTCCCGGAGCTAAGCAGTAATGGTTGGCTTTTCATTCGCGATTTTAAGTTTCAGGCACTCGTACTGATTATTGTCGGCATACTATTTTACGGTAATACGATCAAGAATCAATATGCACTTGATGATGATATCATCATGAAACAGAATATGTATGTGCAAAAAGGATTTTCTGGCATCGGAGAAATTCTTGGGAATGATGCGTACAAAAGTTATTACGAGAGTATGGGCGTAGAACAACAGCTTTCTGGTGGTCGTTATCGTCCTTTGTCAATTGTCACTTTTGCTATGGAGCAGGCAATTTTTGGCGAATGTTATGGCGAACGATATACAGAAGTGCGTGATTCGCTTTTCGCTTTGCAGAAACAATCCATCAGCAATGAGGTGACGAATAGATTGATCAATGAAAAAAACGCTTTAGATGTAAAAATAAAGGATACGAATTTTGATATCGCAGGAATTCGTCATGGATTCCAAGTGTTTTGGTTTATTCTTTCATTAATAGTTTTGTTATGGCTTTTCCGCGAACATTTTTTCCGTTCTAATACTGACATTGCTTTTCTCAGCATTTTGCTTTTTGCCATTCATCCTATTCACACGGAAGTAATTGCCAATGTGAAATCACGCGATGAAATATTTTCCCTTTTATTTATTGGACTCACTTTCATTTTCTTTTTCAGATACGATTTAAGAAAACAACGAAAGGATCTTTTATGGGGAATGGCATCGCTCTTTCTGGCCTTGTTATCTAAAGAATATGCGGCAGTGATGGTCGTTTTGATTCCAGCCTCCTTAATGATTTTTCATAAGCGAAAACTGGGCGATTTATATTATCTGCTTTTACCCGTCGGTGCCATCATGGTCGTTTATGCACTGATTCACGTCGGTGCAATTGGCGGCACAGCTTCTGCTCCAGTTGACAAAAGCAAACAGGATCCGTTGAATGATCCTTATCTCTATGCCAGTCCACAACAAACGATTCTATCAAAAATAAATCGACTGGATGATTATGTTTGGCTTCTTTTTTATCCTTGGCCATTAGTATCTGATTATTCTTACCAACATTTTGCTTATTCCGCCATTTCCGATGGATCTGTCTGGCTTTCCTTAGTGACCATGATTGGTTTGTTAGTATTACTTGCAAAATTTTGGAAGACGCGTCATCCGCTTGCTTTTGCATTACTAATCTATCTGACATTTTTTGCACTCGTAGGAAATATCCTGTTTGATATCGGAGCAACAATGGGTGAACGTTTGATTTATCATTCTTCACTTGGGTTCTGTATGGCTATTGCTTGGTTGCTTGTAAAAGGAATTGAGAAATTAGAACAAGTCCCACAAAAAATAGTACTCACTGGATTTTTTCTTTTAATTTCTATTCCTGCTTTCCTGGTAACACAAAAAAGAAATGCAGATTGGAAAAATGATTTTACACTTTTTACTGCCGATGTAAAAACACATCCCAACAGTGCTCTTACGAATGGAAATGCCGGTGCGCGTTATATGGATAAAGGACTTTCTTTCTTGGGTCACGATACGATCATAGGAAAAGATACAATTATAAAATATGGTCGCGATACTGCAATGGTACACCGATATGCAGATTCTGCATTGGTATACCTGTTGAAAGCTACGCAGCTGCATAAGAAATATGTGAATGGATATCTCAACTTGGGACTTTGTTATTATTATACAGAGCAATATGATAAAGCTGCTGAGGCTTGGAATGGTGCTTATCGCTATTTCCCTTCCAACAACATTTTACTTTCTTACCAGCAGATGTTAATCGGACAAGGAAATGTACGTGCCTCTAAGAAAAATTTCGCGGGAGCTGCTGAGTTTTTCCATTATGCAGTTATTGCAATACCGAATGATTATAAAACATGGACGGATTATGCAGGAGCAAGTTTTATGGCACAGGATTTTACTTCAGCCAAAAATGCTTTTGCACAAGCAATGCAACTAAAACCGGATATGCAAAAATCTTTGCAGAATGGACTTGATGCCGCTGCTCATAATGAAAATGCACTTTTAGCTTGGCAACAGGATTCAACAAGTATTGATAATAACATTGGTTTGGCAAATTCATACATGGGAACAAGCCAGTTTTATCCATCGGCTCGTCGCTTATTGAATAAGGTTAAAGAAATAGATCCTTCTAATGCACGTGCATCTAAATTATTGGATAGTCTTGGTGGCTTGGAAGCAAAGGACAAATTAAATGCAGCAGGAATAAAATAATTTTAAATACAACTCTTAAATGGTGATTGCAGTACATGGTGGCGCAGGGACAATACTTCCGGAACAATTAACTCCCGAATTGGAAAAAGCATATCGATCTGCAATGGAAAAAGCATTGCAGGCTGGATATGCAATTTTGAAAAATAACGGAACTTCCTTAGATGCTGTTCAGGCGGCAATTGTTGTTTTGGAAGATGAACCTTTGTTCAATGCAGGACGAGGATCAGTGTTGACACACGAAGGAAAATGTGAAATGGATGCATCGATCATGGATGGTGCAACTAGAAGAGCAGGTGCTGTTGCAGGAATTCACGGAATAAAAAATCCGGTTATTCTTGCACGTATGGTGATGGAAAATTCAGAACATGTTATGTTAACGGGAAAAGGAGCTGAAGATTTTGCTCGGGCAAATAAATTAGTTTTCAAAAACGAAGAATATTTTCTTACCGAGCAACGACGTCAACAATGGTTGAGTGTAAAAGATACCGTTGGTACAATCATGGATCACACCGCTGGAAAAGAAAAAAAATTCGGAACAGTTGGAGCCGTGGCATTGGATGCAAAAGGGAATTTAGCGGCTTCTACCTCAACTGGTGGAATGACAAATAAACGTTGGGGCAGAATAGGAGATACTGCTGTAATTGGGGCAGGAACATTTGCAGATGAAACAGTTGCTGTTTCATGCACAGGACACGGGGAATATTATATTCGAAGAGTTGTAGCGCATGAAATTTCTGCTTTAATGCGCTATAAAGGACTAAATCTCCAGGAAGCATGCGATGAAGTTATCTTCAAACAACTCTTACCTGATGGCGGGGAAGGTGGGCTTATTGCAATTGACAAAAAAGGGAATTCCACATTATGTTTCAATTCTCCAGGAATGTACCGTGGTCAAATCGACGCAAATGGCCAAATGACTACAGCAATCTTCTCCGATAAGAGTCCGGAGAAAAAGCAGTCTTGACAATTCAATGTTAATAAAACTGTGGCTCATCCTTAACATGTACCAAGGTCAAACCGTTACATTTGTGTAGCCCAATAATTATGACACTCAGACAAGACCTTCTTAAAAAATACTTTTCCAAAGAAGACATTGGTGGAACAGTTTCTATCAATGACCTTCGGGAGCGGGAATTTAATGGAGACCCTCTATTGAAAGAGGAAATTCAGGCGCTTGCAAATTATGATCGTTATCGTATTGATATTTTAAATTCTACGAAAACGGATATGGCTTTCCATGAAAATTATCGTCAACTGCAAGTATTAGCGAATCTAGCTGACTGGAAAGATTTTTTGAATACAGAAAAATTTTCAAAAGGAGAATAAAAATAAAGAAGAGAGAGCTGATCGATGATCGGCTTTTTTTTATTCCTTCTCTTTTGCTACGGTGACATTAATTATAATCATATACCACATTTCTCCTGTGGCTTTTCCATTTTCGCCAATAACTTTTCCCTGCTGATATTTTTTCACTTTGTATTTCGAAACATGATAATCTGTGTTCGTTGAAGTTATGACCAAACTATCAGGGGAAGTGTGATAAAATATTGCGCCTTCATTTAATACACCTTTTGAATCGCAGGGGATTACAGTGGAGGAATCGCCCCAACTTATTTTTATCCAGACCTTGATTGGTTTTCCGGAAGTTGAATCTTTAACATTCCCTTCAATTAACATGACTGCGGGAGGCAATGAATTCTGAGCTTTTGCAATACCGCAAGCAATAAATAAAAAAAACAGAATTGAAAGGCGCATATATTAAACTCTAAAAGCAATTATAAGTTTCAAAAAAAAACCGGTCAGTTTCCCAACCAGTTTTTCAAATTTAAAATTCAGCATTCAAAACTCAAAATTTCTAATGATGATGTCCACCTGGTCCATGCACGTGACCATGTTCAAGTTCTTCTTTTGTTGCTTCGCGTGTATCTAATACTTCTCCCGCAAAATGCAATTCTTTTCCGGCAAGAGGATGATTAAAGTCCATTTTGATATTGCTCAATGAAACTTCAATTACTTTTCCCCAAAGTCGGTGGCCTTCAGAATCAACCATTGGAACATTTTTTCCTACCGCTATTGTTTCAGCATCTAATTTTCCATCTTCACCAAGAAAGTTTTCAATAGGAAGATTTACGATATGATCAAGAGCGTATTCGCCATAACCTTCTTCAGCAGAAACACGGAAATCAAATTTATCACCGGGCTTTTTTCCAGTTAAGTTTTTTTCAAATTCAGGAAGAAGTTGTCCGCCTCCGAAAAGAAAAACAAAAGGATCTTCGGTAGATGTTTTTTCGATGGTAATTTCTTCTCCACCGTTTTCACCGGCAACTGTTAAATGATAGTTTACAGAAACTACCGAATTGATAGCAATACTCATTTGATTAGCTTTTTAAAATTAGTGTCTGCAAAGGTAGGGAAATTAGGGTATTTGGGTAGAGGCTTTTGTTTAATAATCTCGTCTTTTAATCTTGCTTATGCGCGAAATCAGCAACATTTTTTTGCACAAGGCCAGAGGGACTCTATCAGAGGTTAGTAGCAAAGTGCCGTATATCAATGATAGCCCGACACACCGCAGAGGCGGAGGAATGCGCCCAAAACAAGGGGATGAAATATTTACTTTATGCAATTCCAATTCGCACAAGTCAATACATTTTCTCCCTAATTTAGCCACCTCTCCCGTAACCCATTTATAAATAGAATTATGCCGACTTTTTCCGGGACTATAAGTACCAAACTTCCACGAGTAGGGACCACAATTTTTAGTGTGATGTCGAAACTGGCAACGGAACATAATGCCATCAATCTTTCACAGGGATTTCCTGATTTTGAATGCCCATCAGAATTAGTTTCGGCTGTAAATAAAGCCATGAAAGCGGGAAACAATCAGTATGCCCCAATGCCGGGCATTATGAAGTTGCGAGAAATGATTGCAGAAAAAACAGAAGAGCTTTACGGTGCGAAATATGATCCGGATTCTGAAATTACAGTTACTTCAGGTGCAACACAAGCTATTTACACAGCCATCTCAGCAGTTATTCGAGAAGGAGATGAAGTAATTATTTTTGAACCTGCTTATGATTGTTACGAACCTGCTATTGAACTAAATGGAGGAAAAACAATTTACCTTCAGTTAAAGGCACCCGATTATAATATCAATTGGAATGAAGTAAAAAAATTGGTGAATCATCATACTCGAATGATCATCATCAATTCGCCGCATAATCCTACTGGAGCCGTTTTGAAAGCGGAGGATATGAAGCAGTTGGAAAAAATTACAAAGAACACGGATATATTCATTCTTGCAGATGAGGTTTATGAGCATATTATTTTTGATGGGAATGTGCATGAGAGTATGGCGAAATATCCAAACCTTGCAAATAGAAGTTTTATCATTTCTTCCTTCGGAAAAACTTTTCATACGACGGGATGGAAAATCGGTTATTGTATTGCTCCGAAAGAATTGATGGCAGAATTCAGAAAGGTCCACCAGTTTTTAGTTTTTGCGAGTAACACGCCGATGCAATTCGGAATAGCTGAATTTTTAAAAAATAAGTCGCATTACCAGGAGTTGGGTGCTTTCTATCAAAAGAAACGTGATCTCTTTAACAAAATGTTGACTGGTTCTCGTTTTTCATTGGTGCCAAGTCCTGGAACATATTTTCAATTGTTGAGCTACGATAAAATTACTAAGGAGAAAGATGCTGAG
>JBBRYH010000030.1:0-45968 GCA_038237845.1 Bacteroidia bacterium | reverse complement strand
TCTCTGTGGTCAGTGAGCGAACTAAAATAAGGTTCTATGTTCATTTGTTATTTTTTCAAATAAACATATTCATTCAAATCAATAAACAAAGAACAGCTCTAAGTTACTTACAGTCAGTTGTTATTCATGCGGTAGCCCTGCCAGGCAATCCTACAATTCTATTTGTATACATTTTACCACTTACCCTTACATCCCCATTCACATCCAATTTATATTGAGGATTAAAATTTCCAATACCTAGTTTTCCATTGGTTCCCGCACTAATAATTGTATTTCCATTATTGCCTATTCTACTTTGTATTCGTAAGTCTCCGGTCTGCGTATACATTTCATTCAAAATTCCGGCAGAAAGATTCAGATTATTATTTACCGAAATCATACTCGACCCTTTTACGGTATCAGCCTCCATTTTTGTAGCAAGCACTAAACCCATTGCATACAAGGTTCCATTTACTCTTGCATCACCATTTACATCAAATAGATATTGCGGATTTACAGTGCCAATTCCAACAAACCCGGGATTTGCATTGTAAATTTTTGTTCCATTAAAAGCCCAGCCGCCAACAGATGAAAAACTTGCGAATGTTCCATTTCCTGTTAAAACCTTTGTTGGGTCATTTGGAAAAGCTGTTGTTGAAAGTACGCCGTTATTATTTGTTGTAACAATTCCATTTCCAAAACCACCGAGATTATTTACCCTCAATTCTCCATTGGCCTTTAAACGCATAACTTCTGTGTTATTTGTTTTGAATACTAATGGTTCGTTATTAGTTGTTCCGAGAAAATCGCCATTCACGGCAGTGTTTCCATTCACATTCCATCGAATAGGATTTTGGGAAAACAAATTATGGAAAGAGATAATTATTAAAATTGAAAGGAAAATAATTTTTTTGAAGGGGGGAGTAAATTTCATAACGTTGTTGTTTTATACTATGCTAATTTAAAACTATTAACGAATAAAACAAGTTGTTCAACCAAAATTAATAAACCATAATCAGTACTCTGTTTAACATTCTCATTTAAATCTTCCAATCCCCACCTCCACCGGCAAAACTTCCCCTCGCTCAATACTCCCCACTAATTTCTCCGCCAACCATGGACTTAGTAAAACGGCTTTGCTTCCCATTCCATTAATAATAGAAATCCGTTTATGTTCAGGATGTGTTCCTATAATCGGTCGTCGATCCTGCACTGCGGGACGAATTCCTGCAAAACGACTTTCAATACGAACAGGAAGTGAGAGAAATTTTTGAACGCGTACAAGCAAATCTTCCTCTGCATTTTTTGTGGGAATTTCATCTACGACATCATTGTCAAAAGTAGAGCCTAATACAAATCGTTCATTTCCCAAGGGTAAAAGATAACATCCGCGGTTAATTACTTCTGTAAGTTGTAATCCCGGAATGTAAACATGGAGTAATTGCCCTTTGGCAGGTTTGATTGGAATAAAATTAAACCAAGGATTTTTTGTGTTGAGATGTCCTTCGCAGAAAATTAAATGCTTTGCAGAAAAACGTTCGTTATAAATAATTTCGTTTTCGTTTTGAACTAATAATTCCGGGAAAAATTCTTCTTCGCAAAAACCATTCTCTTCTTTTAATTTTTCAGTAGTGCTATAAAGCAACATGCAAGTATCAATACTTCCGCCATTATTTACAACACCAATTCCATAAGGAGCCATGATTGCATCTCCGAATTCATTTTCACGAATTTTTTCATCTGCCAACAATCCAGTTTTTTCTACACAGGCGTGTTCCCATAAAATCCGTTCATCTTCGCTTGTAAATATTTTCAGAATTTTCCTTTCCGTGAATATTTTATTGCCGGCCAGTTCGTTCGCAGAACAATCTTCAGCATATTTATAAATACTTTTTGCCGCTTCAATCATTTCCACCGCCCGCCAATTATTCATCATCTGACGAAAATTAAACGGATTGTAAACTCCGGCAGCCACGCGTGAACTGGATGAAAGCGAAGGTTTATCAATGACCAAAACCCTTCTTCCCATACGCATCAAAGTCAAGGCCATAACGCTACCAACAATTCCTTGCCCTACAATGATGTAATCGTATTTTTTCACTTTGTAAAAGTATACAGTTTTTTTGTAGGTGCAGGAAAAACAACGTCTTTGTAAGCTATAGAATTTCGCACTTTTTCGCACTGAATTCGTATTTCGCACTCCTTTTTTTTCCTAACTTTCCCTTCTCTTAACACTACACATAAAAACCAAAACTATGCTACCACTGTACATCGGACTCGCCGTATTTGCGTTTCTATTTATTGTTCTCTCTTTCGTAACTATTCAGCAGGGAATGGTTGGAGTAACAACTATTTTCGGAAAATACAATCGTGTACTTTCTCCGGGATTAAATTTCAAACTTCCATTTATTGAAAAACTTTACAAGCGCATTTCGATTCAGAATCGTTCTGCGGAATTAGGTTTTCAAGCTGTAACGATTGACCAGGCGAATGTAAATTTCACTGCGATGTTGCTTTATGCTGTGGTTAACCAAGGTGAAGAAACGATTAAGAACGTTGCCTTCAAATTCGTAAACGATCAGAATTTAATGCAAGCGCTTGTGCGTTCGATCGAAGGATCTGTGCGTGCTTTCGTTGCAACAAAAAAACAATCTGAAGTGCTTGCACTTCGTCGCGATATCGTTGAGGCGGTAAAAGATCAGCTTGATACCATTCTTGAAGGATGGGGATATCACCTCATCGATCTTCAATTGAATGATATTACTTTCGATGAAGAAGTAATGCGTTCGATGGCAAAAGTAGTGGCTGCGAATAACTCAAAAGCGGCTGCTGAAAACGAAGGACAAGCTTTATTGATCACAAAAACAAAAGCTGCTGAAGCAGAAGGAAACGCAATTAAAATTCAAGCACAAGCAGAAAAAGATGCGGCACAATTACGTGGACAGGGTGTTGCTTTGTTCCGTGAAGAGGTTGCTAAGGGTATGAGCTCTGCAGCAAAATTAATGACCGATTCAAATCTTGATGCGTCACTTATTCTTTTCAGTATGTGGACAGAAGCGGTGAAAAATTTCGCAGAGCATGGAAAAGGAAATGTTATTTTCCTTGACGGTTCTACAGAAGGAATGGAAAAAACAATGCGTCAGATGATGGCCATTGGACAAATGGATCTTCGTGATCTTGGTACGAAGAAAAAATAGTTTTTAAAAGTCGGCAAGTGGCGGCGATAGAAAAAAAAGAAGTTCTCAAACAAACCATTGGAAGACGCGAGGTCGTGAATTTTCCCGATCTCGGTCTTTTTGGTTTGGTTGCGAAGATTGATACCGGTGCTAATACAACTGCATTGCATTGTCATCATGTACGAGTTGAAAATGGCATTTTGTTTTTTCGACTGTTAGATGAATCCCATCCCGAATATGATGATCGCGAACATCGTTTCGAAAAGTTCGAAGAAAAATTAATCAAGAGTTCCTTTGGTCAATCTGAAATGCGTTATATCGTTCGCACAACAATTGTACTAGGCAACAGAAAAATCAAATCCATCATATCACTTTCAGATCGTGCGAATATGCGTTATCCTGTTTTAATTGGAAGGCGACTTTTGAAAAATAGATTTAATGTTGATGTTTCTTTGTTGAATGCTTTGGAGTATAAAGAGTAGTTTGAATCTGGTACTTGGTTTCTGGTAATTTTATAAATTGGCCTAATGCACAACTTTAAAGAATTGCGAATTTGGAGTGAATCAATGGCGATTGCTAAAATTGTTTTTACAAACACCAAACAATTTCCAAAAGAAGAACGGTACGGACTCGTTTCCCAGATTAACAGAAGTGCTGTTTCAATTACATCCAATATTGCAGAGGGTGCCGGAAGAAATGCAAAAAAAGATTTTAAACAGTTTGTCGCGATAGCACTTGGTTCTCCATATGAGTTAGAAACGCAATTAATTTTATCAGGAGACTTTGGCTATATTTCTAAAAATGATCAATAAGTTCGGAATGAGTTTAGAATAAAATACCAGCATCCAGATACCAGCTACCAAATACTAAGTACCAGATACCAACTTCACTATGAGAATCGCAATCCTATCCAGAAACGGAAACCTTTATTCAACGAACAGAATTGTTGAAGCAGGTGAAAAACGTGGACATGAAATGATGGTTATTGATCATCAAAAATGTGTTCTTGTTATTGAATCCAGCAAGCCAAGAATTATTTACAAAGGGGAAGAATTAAAAAACATTGATGCGATTATTCCAAGAATTGGTGCGAGTGTAACTTTTTATGGAGCTGCTGTTGTTCGTCAGTTTGAACAGATGCATGTTTTTTCAACAGTGGAATCGCAGGCACTTGTTCGTTCACGTGACAAATTAAGAAGTTTACAATTGATGGCGAAAGCAGGAATAGGAATGCCGAAAACTGCATTTGCTTCTAATCCGAAAGACATTGATTCTGTTATCAAAGAAGTAGGAGGTGCTCCTGTCGTTATTAAATTGTTAGAAGGCACACAGGGCATCGGAGTAATTCTTGCAGAAACACACAACTCTGCAAAATCTGTAATCGAAGCATTTCTTGATGTGGAAGTAAATATTCTTGTTCAAGAATTTATTAAAGAAGCAAAAGGCGCTGACATCAGAGCTTTTATTGTTGATGGAAAAATTGTTGGTGCAATGCGCCGACAAGGAGCAGAAGGAGATTTCCGTTCTAATTTACATCGAGGTGGAAAAGCTTCTTTGATAGAATTAACGCCTGAAGAAAAAGCAACTGCGATCAAAGCAGTAAAGAAAATGGGACTTGCAATTGCTGGAGTAGATATGTTACAAGGAGCAAAAGGTCCATTGGTAATGGAAGTAAATTCTTCTCCTGGTCTTGAAGGAATTGAAGCTGCCACAGGTGAAGATATTGCCGGAAAAATTATCGAGTATATTGAACGTAACGAATATCATGCACAGATTTAGAAAATAATTTTGAATTCTTAGTTCTGAATTTTAAATTAAAAAACAATTCAAAACTCAGAATTCAAAACTCAGAATTCCATATGGGAAAAGCATTTCATATACAAGGACAAACAATTCAACCAGGCGAACATGCGCAGGTCGTTTTGAATATTTATAAATTACCAACTCATACCTTAATTGAAATTCCAGTTTTTGTTTTTAATGGGAAAGAACCAGGTCCGACCGTTTTATTTCTTGCCGGAATGCACGGCGATGAAATAAATGGGATTGAAATCGTTCGTAAATTAATTATGCGGGATGATGTGAAGAAGCTGAAGCGTGGATGTGTAGTGGCTATTCCTGTAATTAATATCATTTCTTTTTTATTAGGAAACCGAGATCTTCCGGATGGCAGAGATTTGAATCGTTGTTTTCCTGGTTCCAAAAACGGCTCTTTAGGAAGTAGAATTGCGCATGATCTAATGCAAACAATTATTCCACAGATTGATTTTGGAATTGACTTTCATACGGGAGGTTCGAAAATTTCAAATTATCCGCAGATTCGATGTGTATTTGATAACAAAAAGAATCTGGAACTCGGAAAAATATTTTCTCCCTTATTGGTATTGAATTCTCCGTTCAGAGAAAATACACTGAGACAAGCCGCTGCAAATTTAGATAAACCTATTTTGGTTTTTGAAGGGGGCGAATCCAATCGTTTTGATTATGAAAGTGTAAAAGAAGGATTGCATGGATGTCTGCGCATTTTACATCATTACAAAATGATTAAAGCAGAAGTAAAATCTACTCCGACAGTCTTTCTGAAAAAGTCTTCCTGGGTAAGAGCAAAATCTTCAGGATTATTTCATACCACAAAAAAATCAGGAACGCATGTTAAAAAGGGCGATGTGTTGGGAATGATTTGTGATCCGTACGGAGAAGTGGAACACGAATTACACGCTCCTGCTGACGGTTTTATTGTTGGGGTGAATAATCAGCCAATCGTTAATCAAGGAGATGCGTTGATTCATATTGGGGTGGAGAAATGATTACCAATTACCGAATTACCAATTACCGAATTGTAAAATCTGTAATTTTTTCTGAATTTATTTTTGGTAGATTATTATTTTTATTTACGTTTGCGGCCTTTTATATTTTGTAATTACGTTTAATATCTAAGTTTTATTTATGAAATCAGAAAATTTGATTGTTAATCTTTCTTTTCAATTCGCCCTTGACACTATTGTTTATACTGATACTTTGGAGGAGATGCGAAAATATTCTTTAGCCAAACAATTATTAAAATCAGGGACTTCTGTTGGAGCAAATATTAAAGAGGCTCAATTTGGAGAAAGTAAAAACGACTTCATTCACAAATTAAAAATCGCAGAAAAGGAAGCCGAGGAAACAGAATATTGGCTAATGCTTTGCAAGCATTCTAAATCCTATCCTAATCCTGGAAAACTTTTAGATGATGTTATTGTTTTAAAACGAATTCTTGGTAAAATTATCACAACCACCAAAAGAAGTCAATCATAACTTCGGTAATTGGTAATCTGGTAATTGGTAATTGGTAATCATTTCCTCTTCCAACGTGATTCAATTTCCTCTGGTGTTTGCGGCGGCATAAACCTATTTGGATTATTTTTCATCAGCTCTTCTTCCATAGATGGATTTGTATATTGCTGAAAATCTATTGGTGGTAGTGGCACTTGTGTGTATTGCATTTGCACGCGAATAACTTCTTCCAATTCAGAAGTGTAATTTTTTATTTTAAACAAATGGATAATTCTGCTGATATTACTGAAGATCGCAATCAAGATTCCAAAACTAGGAATGAGAGCACAACAAAGTAAAATGTTCGCGGTGAATCCTACACTGTAACCCGGGCGTCCTTCTCTTGGGATAATACCTCTGCGAATATATTCCGCACTTAAACCATCTGCTACATTTTTTACTACTACAAATTGCCAATACAATCCGAACAGCGGAATGAATGTAATCCAAACATAAGAAGGTTTAAATTTTGGATTTTCTGGAATAGCTTCAAGGGCACGTTGCATAGTTAACAGCCAAAAAGTAGTGACGATTCCATAGGAAAGCGCAAGCACAAACCAAAGAATAGTAACAAAAGAAGTTTCCGGGATGCTGATCATTTCAGAACAAATTTAAGGATTTGCAGGAGGCGGAGCCCAACGATTTATAGAATCAGTTTTGGTGTTTTTCTGATCGTTTTCGTTTGGAATGTTAGTAGTAGATTTCATTTCTTCATCTATACCTCTCTTTTCGAGAATGTCCTTTTTTATTTCCTGCGGAACAAATGAAGTTTGCGGAACAAATGGAATATTCGCATAAGCTGATTTTAATTGTTCGGAAATAACTTGCTGCGTCATGATGTCAACTTGCTGGCTGTTATAAGCAGGAGCATAAACATTTTGCATTAACGGAATTTGTCCGAATGCTGTGGAAGGATCTATTTCTTTTTCTAATCGCTCACAAAAAGAATTTAATCTTTGGGTATGCAACCAAACAGTGAAACACATGGAGAGTGTCAATAAAAATCCGAGACCAGGATGAAATGCAAAAAAGATCCGAATTAAAACCGCTAAGGTGATGACTACACAAGCTACAATTCCTAATTCTCTTCCCGGACGATCTTCGTCACTATGCCAACCCCGTCGATGATATTCTCTTGCAAGTGAATCGCTAACACGAATGACACAAACAAATTGCCATACCAATCCAAAAGCGGGAATTAAGGTGAGCCAAACTGTTTCAGGTTCTGCGCTTCTTGAAACCGTGTTGCATGCAGACATGCTGCGTTGCATGCTACGAAACCATAAAATGCTCATCGTAAGAAAAAGCGCCCCTTCTATAAATCGAAGTAAAACAAAAAGCCAAAGCCCTGCTCCTATTTCGTTTGCAATCATAAAATTATTGCATTAATACTTTTTATTCGTAAAGTTTAAATCCATCTATTACTAAACACCTTGCAATTTATGAAATGCTAAACAGCTTGCCTAGTGAAAATTACCCTATTGCCATTTAAGTTAGATAAATAACATTCTTTTTAGAAGTGCCACTTGCAATTTCAGATTCGTATCTTCGTAAAAATTCGCAATTCGTACTTCATTTGTCACACACAATCACTATTTATACTGACGGTTCATCGCGTGGAAATCCAGGTCCGGGAGGATACGGCGCTATTCTTATGTCGGGACATCATCGCAAAGAACTTTCACAAGGATTTAAATGTACCACTAACAATCGCATGGAGTTAATGAGTGTAATTGTTGCTTTGGAAAGTTTAAAAAATGATGGCTGCAGTGTCACTATCTATTCCGATTCTAAATATGTGGTCGACAGCGTTGAAAAGGGTTGGGTTTTCGGATGGCAGAAGAAAAACTTTCAAGGCAAAAAAAATCCTGATCTCTGGGCACGATTTTTAAGAATATATCCAACGCACAAAGTCAAATTTATTTGGGTGAAAGGACATAATGCAAATCTGTTGAATGAGCGTTGCGATGAATTGGCTGTGTCCGCTGCTTTGGGCGGAAATCTTATTCTGGATGAAGGATATAATCCTGAATAATTCTCTTAATTACTGATAGAATAAGTATTAAATTGCCCTAAATAAACATTCCCGAAGATGAGAGATCTAGTAATAGAAAAAACAGAAATTACGCCTTCTATAAATTTTAATGTTTCTAAAGGGGAATTGACAATAGAAGGGCGCGCTTATTCAAATGATATCAACCGTTTTTATGCCGAATTAAATTTGTGGGTGGACGAATATTTGCAGCATCCACAACCGGTTACTACTATTACTTTGCAATTGGATTATTACAATTCAGGATTCTATAAATTAATTTTCGTTTTAATCTCCAAATGCAAAACCGTATTAACTAGCGATAAGAAATTAGTATTGAAATGGAAACATCTGTTTGATGATGATGATAGTATTGAAGATGCAAATGAAATATCAGCTATCCTCGATTTTCCTATTGAATTAATTCCATTTGAATAACAGTTTTTATTTGTAAAATGAACTGAACAAAGCACGCCCCTGTACTTGAAAAACAAAATTACATTCGCATTTCTTTTCCTGATTTTTATTTCTCTATCTGTAAAAGCACAGAAAGTGAAGATAGATTCCTTGAAGACAATTGTTAACTCATCAGTTCATGACACGATAAAAGTTATGACGCTTCATGAGCTCTATTTGTTGACAGATTCGGTTGCTTATGCTGAGAAGGGTCTTAAAATTTCTCAACGTTTGAATTATCTTTCTGGCATTTCGCTTTCATTGATGGAAATCGGAAGATCGAATTATTTTGCGGGACACGAAGATGTCGCTTTACGATGCCTTATCAAGTCAGTAGAAATTGCAGAAATAAATAATTACAATAATGTGCTGGAGAGCGCATACCGTTATATTGGATTTATTTACCGACCTCACGAGCCTTATAAAGCAAAGGAATATTATTTAAAGAGTCTTGCTATATGCGATAAGATGGGTGATGAATATGCAGCATCCTTTGCATTAAGTGCTCTCGGAAATGTTTATGAAGGAATTTATGATCCATCAGGTGCAAATAACAGAAAGGCGCTTGAATATTATGAAAGAAGTTTAAAAATCAGAGAAAAGTTCGGGTCGCCTTCAGAAATTGCATCATCACTCAATGAAACTTCAAGGACATATGATGTACTTGGGATGTTTCAAAAAGCAACTGATCTCAGAAAAAGAGGTTTGGATCTTGCAGAAAAAAGCAATGATGCTGAAAACACAGTTTTCCTTTGTAATTTAATTGGTAATGATTATGCAAATCGCCTCCACGATTATAAATCGGGGCTTCAATACCAGCAACGTGCATTTGATTTAGCAATTAAAACCAGTAGAAATTTTGAACTTCTAAATGACGTTTCAAAATCAGTGGCAATTTGTTATAGTAAACTCGGTGATGCAAAAAGTTCGAATGCTTATTTTATGTTGAGCTACGGATACAATGATTCAATTCGAGTAGAGGCAAAAAAATATGACTACAACCTTTCCAGCGTTAAACAGGGACTTGAAAAGGAACTTGAAAAACAAAAGTTATTAGTTAAGGATGCTGAAATTTTAAAAGGGAAAGCTGAAGCAGATAAATTGACAGCATTACGAAATTCTCTTGTCGGCGGGCTTGCGTTTCTATTGGTATTTATTGCGCTTATTTTTTATGCCTATCGTCAAAAACAGAAATCAAATAAAGATTTAGAAATCGCTATCGCTTCCTTTGCTAGAAGTGAAGGAAATTTCAAACAAATTGCAGAAACTATTAATGACGTCTTCTATCTGTACGACATTAAAAATAAAAAGTATAAATACATCAATAAAAATTGTGAAGATCTTTTGGGTTTAGATCAAGACTATTTTTATACTGGAAAAAGCATGAAGTTGATTGTTCATCCGGAAGATTTGCAACTGGTCGTTGATGCAAACGTCAAAATTGATTCAGGCATTCCATACGAAATTGAATACCGCATAATCGTCAAAGACAAGATAAAGTGGGTAGTGGAAAAATCATCTCCCATTTTTGATGAACATGGTTTCTTGGTTCGTAATTCTGGCTTATGTAGTGAAATTACCGCAAGAAAAAATGCAGAGGAATTCCTTCGCAAAAAAAACAAGGACATTACCGATAGTATAGAATACGGAAGTAAAATTCAAAACGCCCTTCTTGTTCCGAAGGAAATCATTGCAAAAAAAATAAAGGACTTCTTTATTCTTCTTAAGCCGAAAGAAATTGTAAGTGGAGATTTTTATTTTTATACAGAAACAAGAAAAGGAATTATAATTGCTGCGTGTGATTGTACTGGACACGGCGTTTCTGCTGGCTTTATGAGCATGATTGGAAATGCTTTCCTGCATGAAATTGTAACAGCTAAAGGAATTACAAATCCATCAGAAATTCTCAATCATCTTCGACAGATGATTATCGAATCCTTAAATCAGAATGTGAGTACAACAGAAGGAAATGATGGAATTGACATTGCACTGCTATTAATCGACAATGATTTTAAAACTGTGGAATATGCCGGTGCATTTAATTCACTTTATCTCATTAGAAATAATGAATTGAAAGAAATTAAAGCTGATCTTTTCCCAATTGGAATAAACTTTACCGAAAAAACAAAAACATTTACAAATAACGTCTTGGAAATTCAGAAGGACGATTGCCTTTACATTTTCAGCGATGGATATTCCGATCAGTTTGGTGGGACGGAAGGAAAGAAATTCATGAAAAAGCCAATGCAGGAATTGCTTTTGTCAGTCAATACTAAGAAGATGGAAGAGCAGGAAAAATTACTTACCGAAACGTTCAATCATTGGCGTGGTGCCAATGACCAGGTTGATGATGTTCTGGTCATTGGCATTCGTATCTAAATTATTTCATTCGTTTCAAAGCAGCATCTAAATCTTTAACAAGCATATCAGCTTCTGCTTTATCTGCTTGCAATTTCTCTAAGCCTGTGGCATTTTTCTTTACAGATTTCAACTCGTCCATTTTTTGTTGTAAGCCTGCAGACTTCATTTTATAATAGTAATCTAATTGACCAATTGCTCCGCGAGCATATAATTTCGTCACCGGGGAAGAGGTGGTCTTCCACAAATTTTCGAATGCTGGAAGCGCCTTTTCAATGGTTGCCGCAGAACAATTCGTAAGGAAGGTGGCGTAGGTCTGAAGAAATTCTGCTTGAACATTTCCATAAACAGTTGTCATTGTTTTTTCAAACCAAGGCTGTTGCTCATCATTGCCACCTGTTGCATATGCGTTTGCAACTGCCAGTTTCATCATTCGAGCGGATTCGTTTTCTCTCTTCTTCGCCTCTTCCATTCCTGTTTGCTTAAAATGATCTACAAGTCCCTGAAGAGCGATCGTAACCACATCATATGATTTATCATTCAATCCTTTTAAATAAACTTCTTTCAAATCATCTCCATCTACATTTTCATCAAGTGTTTCAAATGCAGTAGCACGGACAGAAGCCTTTGGATCATTGCTTGCCAGTTCAATTAATTTTGCCTTTGATTCAATGGCATAATCACCAAGTTTGGAGCAAGCCAATTCGCGAATGCCCCAGAATTCATCTCCCAATGCTTTTGTAATAGTCTTCTTTGCAATTTCCTCGTCAGCTGTTATTGGAAGGTTTGCGTTTTTTGCATCTGGTTTTTCAAATTGACGCGGCGCAAGATGATTTAACGCTTCCACTCGATCCACATAAAGTTTAGAATTTGAATATAGAAAAGCCCATTCCGTTGCTGAATGATGATCTACTTTAAAACAAGGCAATGTTTTTTGTGCATCAAAATTTACAAAATCAGGTTGTGTAGTCGACGATAAATAAAATGTATCACAAGTTGACTTTACAATTATTTCCTCGCGATTAACTTTACCTCCGCTATAAACATCTACGCTAACGGGAATTCTGAAAACAGGAGTTCCATTCGTGCGATCCTGCGTCTGTTTCACAATCAACATTTCTTTTTGTTTTGCAGCATCATAGGAATAATTTAGATCTAATTCAGGATGACCTGGAGATAAAAACCATTCATTAAAAAACCAATTCATGTCTTTTCCTGTGACTTGCTCGAAAGCTAATCGCAAGTTGGCCACTTCACCAGTTGAAAATTTGTTTGTCTCTAAATACAACTTCAAACTTGCAAAAAAAGCATCATCTCCAACATATTGACGAAGTAAATGCAAAACCTGTCCTCCTTTATTATAGGAATGGCCATCAAACATCCCTTCACGGTCATTGTAATAATAACGAATTAATGATTCTCGTTTCCCTGGGTTTTCTTTAGTAGCACGGCCTGCTGCCGATTCACGTAAGTATCCACGACCAGAGGCATAGTGCGATGCGTCCGCTTCTTCTCTTCCATATTTATATTCATTCCACAAATATTCTCCGTAAGTAGCGAACGATTCATTCAAGGGAAGATTTGACCAAGATTCACAGGTAACATAATCGCCGAACCACATGTGAAACAATTCATGCGAAACATAATCTTCATAATTATTGTCGAGGTATTCCCGATCATCACGTTGTACAAAATCTCCATGTAATGTTGCGGTTGTATTTTCCATTGCTCCTGAAACATAATCACGCGCACAAACCTGATCGTATTTTGCCCAAGGATATTCTACTCCTAATTTTTTAGAAAAGAAATCAATCATCTCTGGTGTTTTTCCAAAATCCTGTTTTGCATATGCAGCAAAAGCAGGTTCTACATAATAATTAACTTCCTTGTCTTTGTATTTATCGGTAACAATCGTGAATTGTCCCACTGCCATCATTACTAAATAGGTTGAATGTGGAAGGTCCATTCTCCAATGATCTGTTCGTGTTCCGTCAGCATTTTTTTTCTGATCATACATCAAACCATTTGACAACGTAACATATTTGTTATCTACAGTCATGTAAATTTCAGAAGTCATTTTTTCATTGGGCTTATCAATGGTTGGCATCCAAACACAATTGGATTGCGTTTCGCCCTGTGTCCAGATTTGTCGTGGATGTAAAACAGAATCTTTTTGATCAGCGTCAGGATTAATAAAATACAATCCTTTGTCTTCAGAAATTGCGGCGCTACCTCCAACCTCAGGAAGTTCTTCTGGTTTAGAAATATAATCTATGAATACTGTGTAATTTTCTGTCCGTGTATATTGACGGCCCAAGTCGATGTTCAGAATTTTTCCATCATAAACATATTTTAAAGGAATAGTGTCTGCAACTAATTTCAAGGGATTAGAAGGATCGCGCATCAAAATAGCTACACGATTAATGGTCATTCCTCTTGCGTCAAGTTTCAAAGAGGAAGTAGGATAAAAATAAGGTCGAGCACTGATAGCTGCTTTTCCATACATGTATTTTTTGTTCCAATCAAAACTCACCCACAAGGTTGTGTTCAATAAATCAGATTCGCGAGTTACTGAAGGTTGATAATCTGCTCGTGATTCATTGTTTAGATTCGGATCAACGGGCTCTTTTTGATTATAAGGTCTACGATGTGTTGGAGGGGGAGTGTTATTCTGAGTAACGTGCTTTTGATGTCCGCAGGAAAGTAATAAAACTAAAATGCTTACTGGAAAGATGTATTTGTACATCGGTTTGGAGGAATTAATTTATGGAAGTCAAAGTTGGCAATTTTATACGGGAAAGCCAACCCGTCTATCCGACCTTTCGACCACTCAAAAAGAACCTTAACTTTGCCTAATTCAAAATACTATGGAAAAGCAAACATTTACTATTACAGTAAGCGGAAATGAAAAACATAAAGTTGTTTTTGATCACAAAGAGGCTTGGACAGGCACTATTAATGAAAAGCAATTTTCGTGTGATGTTATTTCTCCAGAGTCAAAACGATTTAATGTCATACGAGATAATCATACTTACGAAGTAGAGATTGTTGAAGCGGACGTTCAAGAAAAAACAATGCTCATCAAAGTAAACGGACATCCTTATCCGATTTCAATAGCAGATAAGTTCGATGAACTTCTACAGTCACTTGGAATGGATAAAATTGCAATAGCGAAGATTAATGATCTTAAAGCTCCTATGCCAGGTTTGGTTTTGAATATTGTAGTAGAAGAAGGGGCGCAAATAAAAAAAGGAGATCCGATCATTGTTTTAGAAGCAATGAAAATGGAAAATATTCTTAAAGCTCCCGCTGATGTAACAGTGAAAAAAATAATGGTGAAGAAAGGCGTGGCAGTAGAAAAAGGACAAGTTTTGATTCAGTTTGCTTAATAAAGTACTTGGTATCTGGACAAATTAACTCTCATGTACTAGATACCAAATACTAGTTACCAGATACTAGATACCAAGTACCAAATTTTAAGAAAAAATAACTCGTTTAAAATTTTACAAAAATGAAAAATGAAAATTCACGTCGCGCCTTCCTGCAAAAAAGTTTATTGGCTGGAATCGGAATTTCAATTCTTGGAAAAAATGTTTTGAAGGCCGAAGAAATAAAAAGTGAAATGCTTTTTTCAATGTCGAGTCCGTATTCTTTACCTGCATTGCCTTATCCATATGATGCGCTTGAACCACATTTCGATCGAATGACAATGGAAATTCATCACGATAAACATCATCAGGCTTACGTGACAAATCTAAACAAAGCATTAGAAACGATTAAAGATGCACCTGCTTCCTTGGAAGAAATGTTTAAAACCGTTTCTAAATTTCCTGCGGCTATTCGCAATCACGGAGGAGGACATTGGAATCATACTTTCTTCTGGGAAATTTTACGTCCTACTTATTCACCGAATGCTTCTACAGGCGCTATTGGGAAATTGGGTGAAGCCATCAACGCTACTTTCGGATCTTTCGATAAGTTCAAAGAACAATTTACCGCTGCAGGAAAAGATCGTTTTGGTTCCGGTTGGGCTTGGCTAATTGTTGGCACCGATAAAAAACTTGCAATTTGTTCCACCGCCAATCAGGATAATCCTTTGATGGAAATTGCCGAAATAAAAGGAACACCAATTATTGCTTTGGACGTTTGGGAACATGCTTATTATTTAAAATATCAGAACAAAAGAGCTGATTATATGACCGCATTCTGGAATGTCCTGAATTGGGACAAGGCCGGTGAATTGTTTGAAAAAGCTAAATAATCGAGGGCGGGAAATAAGAGGCAGAAGACGAGAATACGCTCTTTTTACTCATATTTCTGACTTTCAGTGTTTTACATTTCATTTTTTACCTGGCTATTGCACCTTTTTGCCTGCACCTTTCTCCTATCTTTGCACCTCATAATCTAACGACATGAATCCTTTCATTATTCTTGGCTTTATGGGTCTTGGTGGCTCAGAGCTTATCATTATCCTAGTAGTTGTGCTTCTTCTTTTTGGCGGCCGCAAAATTCCTGAACTTATGAAAGGTCTTGGAAAAGGTATCAAGGAATTTAAAGATGCTTCTAAAGGAATTGATAACGATGTCCCTTCTGAAAAAAAGGACTAGTACAAATTATAATTCCAAATTTTGAGTTCTGAATTTTGAATTATCCAAAATTCAAAATTCAAAATTCAAAATTCAAAATTTCCCTTGAAGGCTTATACTTCTCTTTCAGCTATTCAAACTGATTTGCAGGCAGGAACTGTTTCCTGCGTTGCGCTTGTTTCTGATTATCTGGAAAAAATCGAAGGGAAGAGAAATCTAAATGCATTTCTCGAAGTATTTTCAACCTCCGCTCTTGCGAAAGCAAAAGAAGTGGATGAGAAAATTACTGCAAAAAAAGCAGGGAAACTTGCCGGAATGGTGATTGCATTAAAAGACAACATTTGTTACAACGGACATAAAGTTTCTGCCTCGTCAAAAATTCTTGAAGGTTTTGTTTCGCCTTATTCCTCTACTGTAGTTGAGCGTTTACTTGCTGAAGATGCAATCATTATTGGTCGCACCAACTGCGACGAATTTGCCATGGGAAGTTCGAATGAAAATTCAGCTTTCGGAAATGTGCTAAATGCATTTGATCCGAAACGTGTTCCCGGCGGTTCTTCCGGTGGAAGTGCAACTGCTGTTGCTGCTGGACTTTGTTTGGCTGCCTTAGGAACAGACACTGGGGGATCTATTCGTCAACCTGCATCTTTTAGTGGAATTGTAGGAATGAAACCAACGTATGGAAGAATTTCACGTTGGGGTATTATTGCTTACGCTTCTTCTTTTGATCAAGTTGGACCATTGACAAATAATGTGGAAGATGCCGCTTTGCTTTTGGAAGTAATTTCAGGAATCGATGAATTTGATTCTACCTTATCTACAAAACCTGTTGCAGCATATTCAAAACAACTTTCAAAACCATCTAAGCTTCGTGTTGCTTATCTAGAAGATTGTTTCGAAAAAGATGGTCTTGATCCAGAAATAAAATCTCGTTTGAATGAAATTCTTGAGCAAGTGAAAAAAGACGGCCATACAGTTGAGCCTGTTCGTTTTCCTTATCTCGATTATTTGGTTCCTGCTTATTATGTTTTAACTACTGCAGAAGCTTCTTCTAATCTTGCACGTTATGATGGAATCCGTTATGGTTATCGCAGTAAGAATGCGCATGATCTGGAATCCACTTATAAAAAATCACGCAGCGAAGGATTTGGTCCAGAAGTAAAACGTCGTATCATGCTTGGAACTTTTGTTTTGAGTGCAGGATATTATGATGCTTATTATTCCAAAGCTCAAAAAGTGCGTCGTATTTTGCGCGATAAAACACAAGAGATTTTCGACAAATACGATATTATCATTTTACCAACTACTCCGGGTGTTGCATTTGAGTTCGGAGCAAATTCTGCTGATCCGATTAAAATGTATCTCGAAGATATTTTTACGGTACAAGCAAATCTTACCGGATTCCCTGCAATCTCTGTTCCTGCAGGAAAAAATAAAGCCGGACTTCCTTTCGGAGTTCAATTGATGGCAGGCAAATTTGAAGAGGGTAAAATGTTCGCCTTTGCCAAATATGTTCAGGAATTAGCCTAAAGCCAAAAATCTCTTTTTAACATTTAGAGGCTCATAATCATTTGAAAAAAGGCTTGAAACCTGCCATTTGCTTACGATATTTGTAAAAGCAGGTATAAAATTCATTGTTTCCCCGTTTTAATTACATCTCCTTCATTCTAAACATGCGTCGAAATCTAATTGTGTTGTTGGTTTTTTGTTCCTTTTCATTGGGGCTTTCTGCTCAGTCGAAAGATTCACTTTTATTTGTCGATGATCCTATTGCGGCCATGCTTGACAGTATGATGCACAATTCATTTATCGCATCTATTCCTAAAACGCCAACCCAACATGGAAATAAATTCCATTACGCTGTTGATTCTGTTCCTCCTTCTGATCCTTTAATTGTAGAAAGTCGCCTTGCAAAATTAAATGCGCAGTCCCCATTTGACCTTGTTTACAACAACGATGTTCAAGCTTACATTAACATGTATACTGTTCGAAATAAAAAATCAGTAGAACGAATGTTGGGCCTTTCTGAATTGTATTATCCGATGTTTGAAGAGCAATTAGACAAATACAACCTTCCTTTAGAATTAAAACATCTTGCCGTAATTGAATCTGCTTTAAATCCAACTGCAACTTCTCATTCTGGTGCGCGTGGTCTCTGGCAATTTATGTACTCTACTGGAAAGATGTATAATCTGGAAGTGAATTCTTATGTCGATGAACGATGCGATCCCTATTTAGAAACTGTCGCTGCGTGCAAATTGCTTCAAGCACTTTATAAAATGTTTGGCGATTGGCAAATGGTTCTTGCTGCTTATAATGCGGGACCCGGAACAGTTCTTAAAGCTATTCGTCGCGCAGGTGGTGGAAAAAAAACCTATTGGGAAATCCGTCCATTTCTTCCAAAAGAAACGCAAGCATATGTTCCAGCATTTATCGCTGCAAATTATGTGATGAGTTATCATGGCGAACATAATATATGGGCCATTGCTCCAAGAAAAACTTTTTATGATGTAGATACAGTTTCAGTAAGACAGCAAGTTACATTCGGTCAAATTGAATCTGTACTTGGAATTACCCATGATGAATTAGAATTTTTAAATCCAATGTATAAATTGGGAGTTATTCCTGTTTCCTTTAATGAGCCTTATAAATTAGTACTTCCAGTTTCTAAAGTTGGAAATTTTGTAAGCAACGAAGAAGAAATTTATAATTATATCAAAACCGATACAGCGATGACAAGTCTTGCAGTTACGGTAGAGAAGACAACGCATGTTGTAAAGAGTGGAGAAACCATCACGTCCATTTCTCGGCGCTATAAATGTTCTGTAACCGATATTCGTGCATGGAATGGATTAAAAAGTAATACACTTAAGCCAGGACAAAAATTAGTAATCTATACTCCTGGAAAAGTAAATGTTCCAGCAACAACCAAAACTACAACAAACACCACCGAGAAAAAACCTCCAGTAACAACAACATCAACACCAAAACCTGCTACAATAACTACCACCACAACAACAACAACAGCATCAGGAACCACCTACAAATATTATACAGTAAAGACTGGAGATAATCTTTGGACGATTGCACAAAAATTTGGAACAACAGTTGAAGAATTAAAAAAATTAAATGGATACGGAAGTAAGTTTGTGATGCACACAGGCGATAAGATTAAAATTGCGAAATTGTAAGTAGGAAATTATTAAATTTATTAAAGTCCAAATCCCAAACGATTCAACATCATTTGGGATTTGGACTTTTTAATTATGATCTTTTCAAATGTTATTTTTCCTTACGGAATTTCTTGTAACTAGATTTTCCTGATTTGTTACCAAGCTTTCCGCTACGCTTCCAGTCAACCAAAGCTGCTGCTTTATCTCCAGAAAGATATTCTGCATTTCCACGGTTGAATACATTGTTTTGGGTTTCTTGAGCAGAAACAGAAATAGTAAATGCATCAACTGCTTTTGAATAATTTTCGGCATCATAAAATGCAATTCCTAAATTATTTGCATCACTCATTGCTAAATGTGCGCTAGATTCAGTTGAACCAAATCCTTTTTGCTGTGCTTTTTTATAATCAGCTAAAGCACCTTCGTTGTCATTCAGTTTGAATTTTGCTTCGCCGCGATATTGGTAATCGTATTTATCGCCACGCTTTTCTACTGCGATGTCGAAATCTTTTAAAGATCCTTCAAAATCAGAAAGAAAATAAAGCGCTTCGCCGCGGTAGAAATATGAATCGGCATATTCAGGATCTTTTTCCACTCCTTGTGTACAAAGTTTAACCGCAAGGTTCAGAGAATCTGTATTGGTGGAGTTCAAAAGAATAATCCAGAGTGCGCGGGTACTTAATGCTTCGGCTTCACTAGGTGTTTCGCCATTTACAATAATTGCATTTGCCTTTGCAGCTTGCATCGGAATAAAACTTGTCATCGCTACGATAAGAAGTGGGAAGATGATTAACTTTTTCATGTGGTGTAGGTTTTTTTAATTATTTGCCCGGCGTAGATCGACCGGTTCTGTTATCTTAACGCATACATCGTGCGAAAGTCGCGGTGACCACTGCAAAAATCTGTTAATATGAAAATCTATAGTGCATATGCACTAGGTTTTTGAGATTCAGAAGCTGATTTTAGGATTTTTCAGAGGAGAAACAACCTGTCGATTGATGCATCCTACCTCACGATAATGTTGTCAATTACTGCAACTGACAATACAAATGATGCAGTTGGAACCACTAACGTGGCACTAACATCAACTTCGTATCTGAAAATGCTTCACACATTTTTGTTTTTGATTCTGTCTTGATCCATTGGGGTAATGAATCATTTTCACACCAGATTGCAGGAACTACCACGTGTTGAACCAACGATGGATCATATGAACGATAAACCCAAGTGGGAATAAAACTTGTTTGTTGCAATTTTAATTTTCCTGTTGTTACATTTTTTTCGATCGTAACATTCAGAATAACGCCAGCATCGGTATATCTCCAATATTGATTCGATAAAAAATTTCCAAGCGACCAAGCGACTAATCCTGAATCAAGATTTGCATTAGGCGCCGTTTTATAATAAGCGACTGGCTCTAATACGTGCGGGTGCGATCCAATTACTAAATCTGCTCCTGCATCTGCTGCCCAATGAAACATGGTATCCTGTTTTGCAACTGGTGAACGCATGTTCTCAATTCCCCAATGATAAAATACAAGAACAATATCTGAATTCATTTTCCTTGCACGCAAAACATCGTCATGTACCAAAGCGCTATCTGCCACATTTAACATCCACTTATTCTTTGTCGAAGGATAAGCACCATTTGTTCCGTAAGTATAATTCAACACCGCAATCTTCATCCCTTTTATTTCTATCACACGGATAGAATCACGATCACGTTGCGAATCGAAAGTTCCTGTAGATGCAAAATTATTTTCACGGACTTTCTTAAGTGTACGTTGCAAGCCTTCTTCGCCGGTATCCATACTGTGATTATTTGCGGTGCAAAGAAAATCTACTCCTGAGTTTTTTATCGCTGCTAAATATTCATCCGGACTATTAAATGCAGGATATCCACCATATGGTCGCCCTTTTCCTGCGAAGGTGCATTCCAGATTTCCCATAGTTACATCTGCAGAAGAAAGAAAAGATGTAATCTCTTTAAAGCTCGGATTAAAATCATAAGTCCCGTCAGCTTGTTTTGCGTTGGTCATTTGGGGAACGTGACACATGAGATCGCCTATGAAGCTAAAAGAAACATTTACAAGAGAATCTTTTTCAATTTCCTTTTTCTGGTTGACCTGTGTTGCAAAAACACTTCTTGATTCGGGGTGAAAGCCATCACTTGCAAAAATCAAGAATATAATCGCTGGAAATAAAAACAAACTCAGCCAATAGAACTCTCTTCTTGGAGAAATCAAATTTAAACGTACCGAAGTTCCTCTTGTTAACGCTAGGTTCATATGGGCGTAAAGATCGGGCTTTGTTCTAAATTGACACTTATTAGTCCAAATTTGACAAAACAGAGATATTCCTTGCTAATGATACGCAGATTCTTGATATTTGGTATAGGTAGTTTATAGGACTCTTTCATACGTAATACTTGAGTCATACGATTACTGATAAAAAAACTAATATCTACACTCATGAAAAAGTTTTTAGCTCTATCCTGCGTTGCAATGCTTGTACTTGCTTCTTGCAAAAAAGATGAAACGACTGCTGGAACTTTGAATTCTGTTTCAACAGACTACAAAGCTTTTATTGTTGAATTTACGGCAACCTGGTGTCCTTATTGTGGCACAAACGGTTATCCGAATTGGGATCCAACATTTACTTCTCATCCACATAAAGTAACCGGTATCTCTTGCCATCCTGCTGATGGTTTAGTTAATGCAGATTACCCAGAGCAAGCTGACTTCGAAGCATTCTACCAATGTGGTGGTTACCCAACAACGGGCTATAATGCAGTTGGAAACGGATATCCTTCATCCACTTATTTCAATGCTATTAATGCACCAATCGCTGCAAATGCACAAGCTAAAGCAGGAATTGGCCTTACGGCAACTATTAATGGTAGCAATATGGATGTTACAACCAAAACTGTTCTTTTTAGTGATTTAGCTGGGAAATATAATCTTGCGGTTTATCTTACAGAAGACAATTTGATTTACAACCAAACAACTACTACTACTACAATTCCTAATGCAGTTCACAATCACCTTTTCCGGGGATCAGCAGGACAGAAAGCTTTTGGAACAACAATCATTGCAACCTCCGCTACAAAAGGAACTTCATTTGATGGAACTTATTCTATTCCGATTCCTACTGATGTTGTAAATAGAAACAACCTTCATGTTGTTGTTGTTCTTTTTAAAGTTGATGCTACTACTGGCAACCCAGTTGATGTGATCAACTCGAACACTTTAGAATAAACACTTTCTAATCTTACAATCCCATGAAATTTAAGGCAATTATAGCCCTAGTGCTTTGTTCGCTCTTTTTTATTCCTGACATGTCAGCGGAAGTAGCGAAAAAAAGAAAAAAGAGAAAAGGAAAAGAAGTGGCTTTTAAACAAGGTCAGGTTGGAGGACAAGTTGCTGCTGGATTTCTTTTGAAAACGGATTATTCCAAGTCTGATTACGGTTTGTACGGAACGCTTGCCTACAAAAAATCATTCCCAATTTTTTTCCATGCGGAATATGGCATTACAGATTTTCTTGGGGCAGGATTATATTTCGGGATGTTCAAAGAAACGGTAACAATTACTGATGTTACAAATCCTACTAATATTCACACGTTTGATCATTCCTATAAATCTATTGGAGCACGTGTTACCTATCATCAGAAATTAGATTTTGCTAAACTCGATCCTTATGCAGGAATTTCAGTTGGCACAACGATGTTGAAAGTAACTTATGCGAGCGCTTTGAATGAAGCATTTATTCCTCCAATGGATAAAGCAGGATTAGGATTTTCTATACATGCGGGAGCTAATTTTTATTTCTCGAAAAACATTGGTGTTTTTGTAGAAGGTGGTTATGGTAAATGGTTGCCAATGATAAGTACTGGACTTTCTGTTAAGTTTTAATTTAACTTCTTTCCATAAAAAAAGCGATCTGATGTAGATCGCTTTTTTGTTTTAATTCGTTTGGATTAATTAGTGAAGCGTGATTGTTCTTACGTGATTGTTTACTGTAACCGTTGCTGTATTATCACAAGAACCATTTCCGAAATCAATGTGACGAACTGGACGAGTTCCTTTTGTTAGATCCAAAGTCCCTTGAATGATTGGGTGTTTACCACTGATGATACAGCCGCCGAAATCTCTGATCAACATGCTCGTGATGTTAGCAGAGAAAGTATCTCCATCTGCACAAGTTCCGCTTGCGCTTCCAGTGTGTCCAACTCTTGCAAGCGACCATACAATTGGAAGTGTTGCTCCTTGATAAACATTTACATCAGAAGTATTAAGTAACGTTTTATCGCGATTGCAATTCCAGTCAATTGTTCCTCCTGTAGATTTTGTGATGCTAATGTGCGCATCGATATGCCAAGTAAGATTGGTCGTTGCTGGATCAAATCCTACTGCTGTTGTATTCGTAATTGTTTTGTTAATGATGTTGACCGCATTTCCATCCACTACATAATTGTTAGAAGTAATAGTGCAAGAAAAACCCGGATCTCTATAATGTGTTGCGCCGTTTGTTGATGCTGAATAATTCACCAACAATGATCCACTACGAACGCGACCATCTTGACAAGTTTGTCCGCTGAATGTAATCGTGACAGTGTGATTCAAAGAGTCGCGAACAATAGTTGCACAGGAAAGTGAAAGAATTAAATCGGCATCACTAAGTCTGTAGCTCGACAAACTATTTCCAGTTACATCAGCTGCTTGTCCGGCCATAGCGTTAATATCATTGTACGTGTTTTCTGCCATAGCATGATCTTCAGATGAGGCCGTTTCTTCGTCCGTACTATCCTTGCGGCAAGAGGTAAACATTAACGCTGTAATAACTGCCATTCCTAGCGTAGCTTTTAAAAATCGATTCGTTTTCATAGTTTATAGTTTTTATAGTAGTGCTTTTCCCGAGGCTTCTGGTTTTAAGACGTGGTTTGAATGGAAAGGTTTAAGTAGTTGCGAAAATATTTTTGTGAAGTATTGATTTGGTAACGTTGAAATGGGATGAAAAAGCTAAGTACACAAATTAGGTATTCCACAATTGTATCCAATTTTTGTCTTAACTTTCAATTCTAAAACAGTTATGTATGGCATCGGTAATCAATTAAAGCGTAATCATAATGATAAACGCAGATGGAAGAGACCCAAATTATTTTGTCTAATTTATTAAATGTTTGATCCATGAAAATCAGATACAAATATTTCATAGCTTTCATATTTGCGTTTTCATTCTCAGTTACATACGCAATGCAAAGAGAGGTAAATTCTGTACGTGTTTCTTCTGATTTTTTTATTGAAAATAAAGGGCAGATACATGATCAGAACTTAATTCCTAATGCTGAAGTAAAATATTTGTTTTCAACAATAGGAATGAATGTTGAATTAACAACTAATGGATTCAGCTATGATACCTATACTTCAGTAGAAGAAAATAATCAAATCGATTCTGTAAAGGTTTTAAGAAAGAATGGCTTCCCAAAAGAAAAAACAGCCTATCTTTTTCATAGGGTAGATGTTGAATTTGTTGATGCTAATTCCAGTCCCGTGATTGTCGGAGAGGGAATTTCCACGAATTATTTTAATTATTACACGACTGGAGTGGGCAATGATGGAGCAACCAACATTAGATCATATTCAAAAATTATTTATGAAAATTTATATCCTAATATCGATCTGGAATTTACTATTAGTGAAGGAAAATTAAAATATAACTTCATTTTACACTATGGCGCTAACATTGATTTAATAAAATGGAAGTATAATGGTGCCGAGAGTTCAATCATAAATGAAGAGCATATTGAAATTGATCTTGAGCAAAAAAAAATCATTGAAAATATTCCTGAAAGTTTTGTAACCAAGAATTCACTCGTTAAAAGAAATGCGAATATTATTTTTTGCAAAAGAGGAGAAGGTATTTACGGATTTCGGAGCAAGGAAAGTTTGTCAATGGCAAACGACGAAAATTTAATTATTGATCCAACTCCAACAATTGTTTGGTCGACATACAAAGGTGGCACAGGTGATGAGGTGCTTGGATCGACATGCACGGATACAAATGGGAATATTTTTGTATCGGGATGGACAAATAGTCCAAATTCGATTGCAACAACAGGCTCTTATCAAGTTGCTTATGGTTTGGGAAATTATGATGGAACATTTATGAAATATAATTCTAACGGAAATTTAATTTGGTCAACTTATTTTGGTGGAAATGGTGAGGAACAAGCCGCTATTATTACCATGGATAAATTTTCAAATTTGTTTGTAGCTGGACCAACAACCAGCACAACTTCGATTTCGACAATTGGAAGTTATCAATCATTATATGGTGGCGGGACTTCGGATTGTTACTTAGCAAAGTTTGACACTAATGGTGTAAGAATCTGGTGTACCTATTTTGGAGGAACAGCTTACGACGATCTTTATGGCTGTGCGACCGATATTTATGGAAACATTTTTATTTCAGGTTCAACAACAAGTTTAAATGCGATTAGCACAATTGGCGCGCATCAACTTTCATTTGGCGGTGGACTATATGATGTTTTTTTGGAAAAGTTTGACAGTACTGGAATGAGACAATGGGGAACCTATTATGGTGGTATGGGTGATGATGTTGGCGTTAATTGCATAGTTGATAATTCCCAAAATATTTATTTGACAGGAGCAACTTCAAGTGTTGATTCAATTTCAACTACGGGATCACAGCAACCAATTTTTGGTGGTGGTTCATATGATGGGTTTCTTACAAAATTTAATTCAAATGGAGTTCGTCAATGGGGAACTTATTATGGAGGCCTTGGAATGGATATTTCCCAGTGGGTATATTATGATACATTGGATGGAAGTAAAGGGCTTTATATCACAGGAAGTACTTATAGTTCAGATTCAATAGCAACAATTTCATCATATCAAAACACAAACAATGGAGGCGGTGATGCATTTTTGGTAAAGTTCGATACTTCCGGAACTAGATTATTTGGAACATATTATGGAGGGATAGGCTACGAGGGCGGAAATTGTATCACATCAGATAGCGCTGGAATATATTGTGTCGGATTAACGCAAAGTATTTTGGGCGTATCTACCTCCAACGCAATGCAAACCACTTACGGATCAGGATCAGGCGATGGATTTATTGCAAAATTTTCGAAAGGAGGAGCAATGCAATGGTCGACTTATTTTGGCGGCACCTATTATGATTTGTGTAATGGCACAACCATGGATAACTTAGGTAATCTTATTGTTGTTGGAACAACAGGATCTAATGGAATGGCGACAGTTGGCGCGGAACAGAGTACAAACGGTGGAGGACCACATGATGGTTTTTGCACAAAGTTTAATCAGCTAATTGCGACTGGGATAAATGAGGAACCTTTATTAAATAACTTTGATCTCACAATTATTCCAAATCCATTTTCCATTTCTAGCACTTTAGTGAGCTACAAAGAGTTAAAGAACGCAACATTGATAATTTATAATTCACTTGGTCAAGAGGTAAAGAAAATAAAAAATATTTCTGGGCACTCAATTCTACTTGAAAGAAATGGTTTGTCAAACGGAGTCTATGTAATTCGCTTGACACAAGATGATGAAGTAATTGGAATGGATAGAATCATTATTACTGATTAAGTGTAACAAAGAAAATGCTCTCCGCCATCAACTGAAATTTTATGAATAATAAAAAGAAAAACTAAAATACTGTTCTCATTAAAGATCATTAAGGAAACTCATGCAAACAAATCGAGTACAATTAGAGATAAATAATAGTAAATCTGTTGAATGGCAATGAAAGTAATTTTTCATGCTAATCATTAAACAAACACTTTTTTTCTTTCGTCATCACTGCAATTGTATCGTGTATTTATGATGGTGCCAAAAATTTTTCAGAGGGATTGGCTTGCGTCAAAAAATCAGGTCATTGGGGATTTGTTGATGGTAGTGGCAAAGAAGTAATTCCTTGTATTTATAACGAGGTTGAAAAATTCAGTGGAGGTAAAGCTCGCGTCAGCCTCAATGGAGAAACATTTTTCATCAACAAAAATGGAGAGCGTGTAAATTAATTGGCACAGTTAACAAAGAGACAGTTACTCCTGCAGCTTGACCACATAGGTGATACAACGCCAAGGCATCTTTAACAAGCTATTATGCAAATAGAAATAAAAAAGAGGAAGGTTTACGAATAAATTTAACTGGACAGATGAATGGTTGGAAAAAGTATGGTAAATGGATATCTTATACAGAGGATGGAAAACCTTATATGGAATCAATTTATGATGGAGATAATTTGGTGAGTTCTAAAAATTATTGAGACACCTAAAAGAAAGGAAATACATGAGAAATTGCTTTTTCTGTTTTGCATTATTTTTGGTTTCAATTCCCTGCCTTTCGCAGAGGTGCGATACTTTGCACCAATTTGATCTTTTTTATAAATTGAATAGCGATGCATTAAGCTGGGATGCGGAACATGCAATTGACTCAGTGTTCAGAAAACTTACATTTCCCCGCTCCATGTGTTACGTCAACATTACAGGTTATTCAGATAATGTTGGCACTATTCAAAGTAATATTCGCTTAGCTGAAACACGAGCAAAAAATGTGGCTTTGTATTTCGAAAAATACAAGTTCAGGGCAGATCGGATTAAAAATCAGGGCGAATTTAATTCTTTGTCGAAAATTGCGCTTGACACCATTGGAGATCCGAAAAAAAGAAGAGTTCATGTTGTAATTTTTCTAAAATCGCAACACGTTGATTTTTTCCCTAATTCATTGGAAAAATTTGAAATGTTCTCAATTCAAGCTGAGTATGGCGGAAATGTCACAACACAATCCCAAACCATGTTGCTCATTCCATCCGATGCTTTTATTGATCGTTCGGGCAATGAAGTAAATGGAACAATAACCATTCTTTATAGGGAATTCCGAGATACGATGGCATTCTTGCTTCGCGGAGTTGCAATGAATGATAATAAATATGGAACGTTTTATAATTCAACTGGAATGTTCGAGCTGCAGGCATTTGCCGGAAAAACACAAGTGTTCCTAAAACCCAAAAAGCCGATCGGAATAATTTTCGGACTGAATAAGCGCATGCCGCTTCTCGATCTTTATTATAAAAATGATTCGTTGAATGAATGGAACTTTCAGATGCATCTCACCGACGACTCCAGTAAGGTTAGTAAGAACAGATATTCTGGTCCGGGATGTGGTGGTTTTCGCGGTGGAGATTTTTGCGACTACCTTGATGATTGTGATCGTCTTGTTTTCCTCTATGAAACAGGACTGAAATATTCAATGAGCGAATTATCAATTTCAGAAGAAATAAAAACGTTCAATGATTTTCAAAATGAAATTATTGCTCCGGCAAGGAATAGAAGGGATAGCGCGATGAAGGATTGTCAAAAAATGAAATCAAGAATAATTGCCGAAAATGATAAACAAAAAAAAGTGGACAGTCTGATTTATAAAATCGAGCGTGTGAAATTATCCAATAACAAATCTGTTTTTCATATACGATGTGATGCGCTTGTGTACAATGAGATTTTAACCTTGGGCGAAGTGAATTTTCAGATCAGGCAAGACGTTCCCGACTCCTTGTTCAAAGTGGAATGGGATTATTGCAAATTATCGTCAGTGTCAAAAAATAAATTCAATTTATTGCTGCAGAAGAATGGCAACAAGGAAAAGCTTCCTGAATTGAAAATGAAGTTCATAAAGGGGGAAGGGAAAAATTCAAATTCCAAGGAAGTTTTCAGCGCATACAAGAAAGCCGTGAAAGACCGTTCAAGAAGATCCGCAGAAATTGGAGATACCATTAATATTATGCAGTCAAAGTTGGATTCCTTATTGAAAATTTATTTGGGAGCAGATTCAATTTATACTGCTGAGAGAGATACATTATTTCTCCAAAATATTTACTGGTTTAATTGCTTTTGGGAATTAAGCCGACAGTATATGACCGATGAAGAGCAGAAACTTTCATTCGAAAATTGGATTCTTTTTTTCGACAAGGAAAAAGTCATG
Source organism: Bacteroidia bacterium (assembly GCA_038237845.1). Taxonomy (GTDB): domain Bacteria; phylum Bacteroidota; class Bacteroidia; order Palsa-965; family Palsa-965. The sequence continues at coordinate 16,866 of JBBRYH010000030.1, read as the reverse complement.
ATGAAAAAAAGGTATCAGAAAATAAAACAGGTCAATCAACTCACCTATGCGGATTGTGAGAAAATGGCGAAAGAAAGGGAAAGTGCACTATACACGGTTTATCGGATATTAAATTCCTACTCGAATGTTGTGCCAGTTACAACTCTGAATAAAAAAGATACAACGCTGCCCAAAAGAGATACGGTAATTATTCCTTTAAGCATTCTGAAACTTGGGATTTACAATACGGCCCAACCAATTTATTACGGGCAAACAAAAAACGGCATCGCACATGTCGGTTGTTATCTTCTCAAAAATGACACAATAAATATTTCAAGCATCTACCTCATCGATAAACATTTTAATTCTTTCCTGGAATTCAATGGAACATCAAAATATGGACCTTACAATTTTCCATCGTATGGCCTTACCACATTCCGGCTCATCGCATTCGATGAAAGAGGAAATCCTTATACCTGTTTGCCGTTTGACAAAAGTGAAAGTTCCACTTCGACAAACTGGAACTTTAGCTCGGTGGAATTATCTCCCATTAAGAACCTCGGTGATCTTACTCCCTTATTTAAATTCAGAAATTAACGAGATAATTGCGCTATAAATGAATTCGTCATTTTTTATTTTCAAACTAAATTGCCTTCCAATCCCAATACAACTAAATTAGTGTATGCCAATCTCCGAAAATAATCGCCGCTACTTTTTGAAGAAAACCGCACTTGCAGCCGCTGCAATAGTTGCATCAAAATTACCTGCTCAAACATTTACTAAATCAGAATTTTTCATTGGAGAAAACAAACTACTCCCGCCAAGATTAAAAGCAGGTGATACCATTGCACTGACAGCCCCCGCCGGTGCAATTTTCAACGAAGATTCAATTCAGAAAGCAGTTACTTCTTTTGAAGGCCAAGGCTTTCGTGTTTTATTGGGAAAAACATTGTCGCAGCGTTACGGTTATTTGGCAGGTGATGATGCTTATCGCGCTACAGAATTAGGAGAGTTGTTTGAGAACAAGGATGTAAAAGCGATTGTTGCTATGCGTGGAGGATGGGGATGCGCTCGTTTGTTGCAATTTCTCGATTTTAAAAAAATTATTATTAATCCGAAAGTGCTATCTGGGTTTTCAGATATTACATCTTTGCTTCAAGCTATTTATATAAAAACAGGATTGATCACTTTTCACGGACCCGTTGGAAATTCTACTCTGGATGGATTTACCATGGAGCAATTTCTTCGCATTGTAAAAGATGGAGAAGCGGCAGAAATGAAACAGCCTACCACAGATAAACTCACCATAATTTCAGAAGGAAAAGCAAATGGTAAATTGTTTGGAGGAAATCTTTCTGTCTGGTGTAGTATGATAGGAACAGGTTACTTGCCTGATGTGAGTGGCTCCATTTTATTCTTCGAAGAAACAGAGGAAGAGCCGTATCAGATTGATCGTATGTTGACGCAATTAGAAATTACTGGAACTATTTCCCGAGCAAGCGGAATTATCATTGGGAAATGTGTGAAGTGTGAAGCGGAGGAACCTGAAAAATCTTTTTTGCTAGAGGAAGTGTTTATGCAGAAATTCGGAAATCTTCCAGTGCCTGTAGTGAGTGGATTTAATTTTGGACACATCAAAGATAAGTTCACTATTCCAATTGGCGCTCGCGCAACATTTGATACGATTACCTCAAGCTTAAAACTGGATACACCATGCGTTTCGTAAAATCACTAAAACTTCAGTTGCTTTCTCTGATCACTTTATTTGGTGGTTGTGTTTATGCACAACAAGCAAATGACACAGTTATTTTTAATTACCTCAGCCATTATTATTATTTACCAGAATCGCAAGGGTATTCAGCCTGTTCACCTTTGATTGATCGCCTTGGTAGAAATTACGTTTACGTTGCTTCAAAAGAAAAAAGGAACCATTTCTGATTCCTTATTCTCTGTTTTGTTATTCTGTTAATTCTGCGCTTGTAATTGACCGATGTAATCTTCCAAACGTTCTACAATGGTGTCGTAACTGAACTGAGCGAGTGGGGTTGGATTCACGTTGTGGAATTCAGGGTTGTTGTTTTTACGCAACGTATAGATATTCTGTTTTCCTTCTTCGAATCGTCCGATTGGATCAATAGTCATGGTGAGAATTTGATAGTCATAATTCTTCGCCAAATCGTACAACATGTCAAAGTTTTCTCCTAATCCTGCCACCTCATCAATCGTCATGAAACGAACTCCACGTTTGATCTTACGATCTTTGCGATTCAAACGATCACTGTCAATAATTGAAAGACGAGCGATACAAAGCAAGGCTAGCATTGTGTAGTTCTGTCCGTTTGATCCTGGAGCATCTTCTCCTTTCGGAGTTTTCAAGCTGATTGAAAGATCAAAATAAGATTTCGGGTTAGTCAACTTCTTAATGTCTGGCTTGATGTTTTTTCCGTCACTGTGTTCCATGAACGCTTTGAGGATAATAGCATCAGCTCCTTCGTTTTCTACTTCGAACATTTTGAAAAGACCAACGTTCTGTGCTTTTGCAGCAATCTGTTTATTCAAACTACGAATCCATGTAATTGGATAACCTTTTGATGGTTCGAAATTAATTTCGACATAGTGACCACCGGAAATTTTATTTGTGCGGAAGAATTCACGCATATCTTCGATACGATCGCGACACTCACTATATGCTTCTTCGATTTTGGAGAAAATTCCATTGATGATTTTCAACTTGTGATCATTGATTTCATTCATCTTCATGTTAATCGACTTGAGATGTTCTTCAATGTCGCTTGCAAGATCAATTTCAATGTTCGCAGGATTGGTAATAATTTTTGGAAGCATCACCTCCGCAAGTGTCTGGAAGTCGTAATGATGATTTCCATTCAAACGCTCATCTTCAATATTGAATTTATCATCTTTCAGAATCGCTTCGAAGTTCCCTTCGAATGTTTTCTGTGTTGTAATAACCGTAACCTTGGTTTTATTCACCAACGATTCTTCCACCTGTTCGGTTAATTCTTCCGGCTTAAATTCACCAATGACTTCCGTATATTTTTTGTGTGATTCGTTGAATCGCGCATCTAATGCAGGCATCTGCTCCATCAATCCTATGAGACGCTGCTCCAATGATCCTTGCTTACGAGAAATCTCTTGTAGTCGCTGCGAGAATCCGTTATAAAGCATTTTTGTGCTTGATCCGTGTTCCTTTTCAATGCTGCGAATTTCTTTCGAAACTTTTTCTTCGCTTTGGTCGCCTTCTGAATCGCGGAGATATGTTTCCACATCTTTTTTCCAGTCGGTGTAGCGCTCTTCCAATGCTTTTCTTTCCATCTTGAATTCCTTCATCTCCTTTTCCTTTTCCGGAAGCTGGGTCATATCAAGTTGTTTAATTTGCCCGTCAATGGCCATTAAACTTCCTTGTGAATTCGCAATGATATCATCCGCTTCACGCAATTTCTGCAAAGCATCTTCCCAATTCTTTTTCGCTTCTTCATATTGTAAGCGAAGATTGTTTTTCGGATTGCTGAAAAGATCAACTGTCAATTCGAATTCATCTTTTGTCATTAACAAAGAATCATCCGGAACAAATTTCACAAGTTCCTGGCGATGTAACCAGTTTTCAGAAATCTGATTGTTAAATCCAAATTCAACTAATTGATCACGAAGATTACGATGACGATCGCGTTCGGTAACTAATTTTTCTAATTCTTTACCAATAGAATCTCCATATTTTTTTAATTCCTGCTCAATCGTTTTCGGATTAGTGAAAAGTTGTTTCGGAACGAATGAAACATATTCCAATACACCATCCATGTTCACCCAAAAACCTTTTTCAGAAACATCAACCGGTTTCATGTTCTTATAAACTTTCTCTGGATCAGGAATAAAACGACTTCCATCACCTGCATCAGAAGGTTTTTTCGTGCTTAGCGCTTTGAAGTGCATAAGAACGGACTCTTCTTCTTTTGTAAGTTTTCCAGCGTTGCGAATCGCCCACTGCACCACCGAGTCTTTATTATCGCTATCGAATAAAGGAAGCAATTGTTCCAAACGAGAAATCTCCCCATTCGACTGTTCCATTAAACCGTCAAATTCCGCTGCTGCCATGCGATAATCCTGAGCCCAGGTAGATTCTGCAAATTCATCAACCAACTGACGATGCGAAAGAAACTGTTCGAATTCAGCAAGCTTCTGACGATCACGGAAAATACGATCCTGTTTATTGAATTGTTCGCGAACCGCTTCCATGTTTTTGTAAACACGAAGCCATCCATCAACCGATTTTACTTTTGACCAACGTGCGCTAGTTTCATCGTATTCCTGTTGTGCAATTCCATATGCCTTTTCGTAAGAAGCACGATTTTTCTCTGCGAAATCTTTTGCTTTCTTTTTGTTTTCTAATTCCTGCTCTAAGCGATTTCGTTCTGAGGTGATAGAATCTAATTCCCGCTCTACCGCTTCCATGTTCAACTCATTCACGCGTTTCTCAAGCATAATCTGTTGCACATTCACATAAGCAGTTTCTTTCTGTGTGCGCACTAAATCGCGACCGATAACTTCTTTCTGTTGATAGGCCCAACCGGTTTCAAGGAATAAGGAACGGTGTAATGCTTTGTCGCGTTTCTTTTTGTCTTCGAGCAAAGCAAGTAAACGATCTTTTTTCAGTTTTACAGTTTCGTAAACGCGTGCACGACGTTTGTATTCTTCGTGCGCCTCTTCAATTTCCTTTTTGCGTTTTTCGTATTCTTTGTTCTGATCATCATCATTTACAAAAAGGAAATTTTTAAGATCTTCCGATTTTGCACCGATACCTTTACCACGAGCAAAAGATTGAATGATCTGAGCGAATGTTTTTAATTTTTTCTCATCGTGACTCAAATCTGTTGAAAGAATCTGATTGTTAAAAAGCACACGGTGGAATTCTGATGTTCTGTTATTGAAGTGACGGAGATTATAACCACGCTTCTCCAGAATTTCTTTCATCTTATCAATCGGAAGAATCTGATTGTTCGGAAGAAAATCTCTGTAAAGAAGAAAATTGTCAATCGGGTCCAAATTGTTTTCTGATTCAGAACCAAAATCAAATCCTTTTTGGATAATGAAAGGATAAATGGAACGAGCATTTGTTTGAACGTGCGTTCCGACGATGATAAATTTCCCTTCAGAAACTTCCACGTTTACGAACGAATAACCAAAGTTTCCTTGGTCTCCGCCTTGTTTGAGAACAATACCTTCTACCGTACGTTTCTCTGTGGTCATAACATCTGTACCAGATTCCCAGAATTCTTTCTTCGCCACGAAGATAAGCTGGAGCAAATCGGCAATAACTGATTTACCTGATCCGGATCCTCCTGTGAAATCCGTACGAAGCGGATGCAAAAGATAATCGCAGTTGTTGTGATAAATAATACCAACTGTGGAAAGGGAAAAAATTCTTGGGTATTGTTTCATGTTATTTTTATAATTGTTGCGTCACGATACAACGTTTCGCTTCTATAAATTATTCGTTATCGCCCTCTTCAACTGCGTAAAGTCCGCCCGTTTTTTCGGTGATGGTATTGGTTTCATCAATCAAACGATCGATGTTGTGAATTTCATAGCTGTACATGGTGAATAGGCGATCAATAGACGGCATGATCTCGAAAAGGTCTTTGTTACGCGGATCGAAATGTGTCCACCCTAAACGTTCAAATTCTTTCAGTGCGTTACGAATCCACTCATCAATTGTTGCTTCATCAATTTCAGTTGCTTCTTTCTCGCGGCGTTTAGCAAAAAGATTATAAATGAAATTTTTGTACTCGTCATTACTCTTGATGAGTTGAATCAAATCCGGAACATAAATATCATTGATAAAATATTTATCGATGCGATGAATTTTCAACAGAAGAATTCCGAGCAACGTATATTCAGGGGATAATTTCTTCGCGCGTGTTTTTACAATTCCACGGCTTTCGTCATCCATTTCCAGAAAGAAATAACGTGTGTAATCCGTTCCTTTCCCAGCAAGATTTACCTTGAAGAGATTACGGTAATACATACGAATTTCATCTTCGAATTTTTCGAGATAATTAAACAACTCAACCTGATGCGGATAATTCTGAATGTGTTGTCCGCTTTTCAAAGCGAAATCCAGATCTGCGAAAAGATTAAGCGACTCTTCAGCTTCTAAGAAGCCGTATTTTTTATTTGCATCTTCCATATTCCAGTGTAAGGTTGTTTCGGATCGAGTAACATTTCTTCAGAAACGATTACTTCAAAATCCGGTTTTTTAGAAAATTCTCTCAGGGTTTCTGTTGCAACTTTTACAGCCGCTTCATAATCATTTTCCTTCTGAAGAATTTTAAAATAATATTCTCCGAAATTTATTTTTTTCTTAGTGCCAGCGTCTTCAATAATCTTATCGCACCACATTGCAACGAGTTTGTCGCGAGCAATTTGGGAGCGACGTAATTCAGCCTGACGATGCAAATCTTCTTCGTCCCAATTGTGAGAAGTCACCTGAATCGGTGGCGGTTCCAACAATTGCATGTAATCCATTCCTGTCAATCGGGAACGATCGCTGTAATATTCTTTCGGTTGCATTCCTTTCGGAAGGAAAACTTCTACTTCGTGAACGGTTCTTCCAACGAGTTTTTTTGACCTTCCGAATTTGCTTGTGGAATTTTTGAGCATATAATACAGAAACGATTCAATCTTGCGATCGAAATCACGCTTCTCAAAATCATTATAAAGTTTATTAATCTTCGGTTTGATTCTATCGATAGTATGCGATACGTTGATCAAACGTTGCTCGATGTCTTTGAAATAAATTCGCACTTCGCGTTTCATCTCACGGAATTCAAACTCTTCTGCAAGAGTTGCATCATCTAACAACTGCTTGATATCATCTTTCGAAGAGAATGCGCTAGAAAGTTTGTCTGCCTGTTCTTTGATACGATCCAGAAGTGCTTCACAACCAATGAGCATTTCACGAAAATTATCCTGCTCATTTTTTACCAACTCATTCAACTGATCAATCGTCTCTTCAATTTGTGCTTGTAATCCGCGAAGCTGAGAACCGATATCACTTTTGTGTTTGAAGAATTGTGTGTGGTACCAATGGCGGAAATCTTCCATCGTTTCCAATTTCAGTCCCAACAACAAAACAAGATCGTTGAATGTTTTCTGAATCTGAGAAGGGTTAATGGCGGTATGAACTTCACGCTCCAACATATCGCAGAAATTTTCTGCATAGGAAGAAAGCTGATATGTTTTTTCTTCTAAATTTTTATCGAGAAAGTGGCGTAACAAACGATGCAGTGTTTCATCAAACTTCTGCGTTTCTTCTCCTCGTGCGGATTCCATTCCAAGTTCAATAAAAACTTGTTTGATGGTATCAACGATTATGCGTTCAGGAAAAGTTCGTTCAATGGTGCCGGCTCGTACTTTTTGAAAAATAGCTAATACAATGAGACCATCTTCCTGGCAAGGCACGAGTAATTCATACCTGTCGCGAAGTATTTTCGGGAAGTGAAGCTGCCTTCCAGTTCGGAGGGCGGGTGGAATGAGAGATAATTGTTCCATAAGCATACAAAAATAGCAGAGTTGGCGAGGGTTTAAGGCTGTGTTGAAATGTTGTTAATAGTATGTGTTTCAGAGCGAAAAGCAGCTCAAAACAAAATGAAAACTTGAGTGAAATGTTAATAAGATTGGGGACTGGCTCTAGGAATAGCACGAGTTTTTTCTTAGTTAATTTTAATCGTGGGAATTGGGTGAAATTTGTTATGAAAAAACCGGCTTTAAATGAACAATTACGGACAAGTTCTGTTTTGTTCTTTGTTCCGCCTACGCTAAAATGTGATAACGCTTGAAAATCAAAATTGCCAAATCGACAAGACTGATTTTGATCGCAAATCATTTTGGAAAAGATATTTCCATTCTGGCTTCATGTTGGCGCTAATTCGAAAAAAATCTCTACGATCTCTTTTCGGAATTTGACAAAAAAATATAAAGTATATTCAAAGCTTATAGCGAGTTCCGAATTAGTTGAAAGTTTTTTTCGTAACTTTATTCCATGTCCTTAACCGATTTATACAAAGACCAAATCCAAAAACTGTGTGAAAAACACATGGTCAAATCATTGTATTCTTTCGGTTCTGTTAATACTTCTGATTTTAATTCTTTCAGCGACATTGATCTTGTTGTTGACATCAGTTCTTCTGATCCTTTGGAATATACCGAAAACTATTTTGATCTCAAATCTGAGTTGGAATTGCTTTTTAAAAGGCCAATTGATCTGCTCGAAAACAAAGCTATTAAGAATCCATTTCTGAAAAAGAACATTGACAATTCAAAGATTCTTGTCTATGGACGATAAGGTCAAAACGTGGCTGCAGGATATCATTCAGGCCATTTCTGAAATCAATTCTTTTCTTCCTGTCAATAAAGATTTTACTGCCTTTCAGAAAGATCTCCGAACGAAACGTGCCATCGAACGAAACATTGAAATCATCGGAGAAGCTTTCTCTAGAATTTCGCAAAATGATCCAAGCATCAATATAACTAATATGCGAAAAATCATCGATACGAGAAACCGCATTATTCATGGTTACGATTCTGTTTCAGATGATATTTTGTGGGGAATTGTTATTCGGCATATTCCACTGCTTGAAACGGAAGTTCGGGCACTTTTGGGATAATACTTACTAAATTTCCTATCTCTTTTACCGATAAATACCACTCATTCATCGGAAAATTCGCAACTTTAGTCCATGGCAGGACCCGAGTCCATACTTGATTGGCTTTCTGAAGAAGAAAGAAATACATTAACAAAACTGGAGACGCAACGTGTTGTTCTTCGGAGGAAACCCGTGTTGTGGGTTCTTGTATTTTCTATTTTCGGAATTGTAACAGCCGGGATGGCGACGGTCCATGAATTAACAAAATATCAAGATGCTGCTTGGCCTGTAGTAGTTGTTTTGGTTGTTACACTTGGTTTTTTCGGCAGCGTTGCTTGGCTTTCATTCAAATTTCCTGAGCGTGATGCTATTTCATGGAAATACAAACGTTTAATGTTACGAAGACTCGTACCAAAAATGTTACCCGGCTGGGTTTCTTCCACTTCACACCGATTAATGAATGAAGACATTCGCAAAAGTGGATTGTTTCGTGATAAAGCAAAACGAATTGCGCGTGAAGATTATTTATTTGGCCCAGCAGGAAAAGTAGTTGCTGAAGTTTATCAAGTCGCGCTTGAAGTAGATGCAAGTTTCAATAAAGAAAAAAAATTGGGAATTCTTGAAGGTTCGAATAATCATTTTTATGGTTTTTTCTATCGCGTACATTGTCCCGTAATTTTCCCTTGTGATCTTTGGGTTTTCCCTCGTCAGCGAAAAATTAATGGGGATGTGGATGATTGGGCAGAATTATCCGAAGGTAAATTTGCACACAGCGCAGCTAGAAAAAATATAAAAACGGGAGATGCCGAATTCGATGAGCACTACTCCGTTTATACAAGTGATCCTTCCCGTGTCATGGAAATATTAACTGCCCCAAGAAGAAAAAATCTTGTTGAAGTGGATCGCTTATTTTCTACCTCATGCGCTTTTTCGTATACAGAAAATAAGGTTTATGCGATGATCGGTTTTTCTGAAGACCCGCTAGACATTAACATGAAAAAGGAAATCGGTCCAACACTTTTACATTGTCATGCCGAAGAATTAGGACGAATGAAAGACGTTGCAACGCTTGTTGCTTCGATGTAATTATTTACAACTTTTTTTACGGGAAAATATTCTTTAATGACTTTTACTTAAAGCTCATTAACCATTTTTTTGCCTCATCTGTTGATGTGAATATTTTTGTTGGGCGCGGAGGTTTATGAAATGCAATAAAGAATTTGGCAACCAGTTTCATGGCGGGCGAAATTGCAACAATCGCGAGCGCCTTATAAAGAGCTTCCAACTCTTTTCCTGCAGCTAAGGTTCTGGCTTCTCCAGTAATAGATTCCATTTGACTGACATCTACCAAGGCAAGTAACTCTTCTCCTGGCAAGGTGGTTGACTGAACAAGTCGTAGAATTTCCTGCATAGTAGCTTCAGTAATTTCACTACCCTGTGCAAATTCCATCCAGGAAATATTGTCGGTGTCTGACCACATTTCGACTTTTCCGGGAATTGATTTAAGGTTTATGCGTACTTCACTGGTCATGGGGTGAACGCAAGGTATAACTGTTTATGATAAAGTCAAATGGAATTGTACTTTTACTTCCATGGTTCTGAATTATATCTGGGTCGGCTTTTTCCTTATTGGCTTTGTAGTTGCTATTGTGCGTACTTGTTTGGGTTATTTTCTTACGCACAATCCTGCTGATATGCATGTTTTTTCAACCATTGGCTTAGGAACTTTTGATTCTGCAAAAACAGCTTTCTCAGTTGCATTGGGATTGGGCGGAACAATTACGCTATGGATGGGATTGATGCGCGTTGGAGAAAAGGCCGGAGCTATAAATTTTATCGGAAGAATCATCGGGCCATTTTTTCGCAAACTATTTCCGGAAATTCCAGAAGGTCATCCTGCTCGAGGACAAATCATGTTAAATTTTTCTGCGAATATGTTGGGCCTTTCAAATGCAGCTACTCCTATGGGATTAAAAGCAATGGAAAGTATGCAAGAACTGAACAAGGATAAAGAATCTGCTTCTAATCCGATGATCATGTTTCTGGCCCTTAATACTGCAGGATTTACGCTGATACCTGTTACAATCATGGCCATAAGAGCTACAAACCTTGCAGCAAATCCTACCGATGTTTTTATTCCAATTCTCATTGCATCATTCAGCGCTTCACTTGTTGGACTTACATTTGTAGCAATTCGTCAGCGTCTTTTTGATAAAGCTTTGTTCGCATGGTTAGTTGGACTGTTTGCTATTTTCTCAACGTTTATTTTTTTGTTCACTCGATTATCCCCAGAAGTAAAAACAGAAACTTCGCTTGTACTTGGAAATTTCATTCTTATTGGAATCATCGTTGCTTTTCTAGTTGGCGGATTAGTAAAAAAAATAAATATATACGAAGCATTTATTGAAGGGGCAAAAGATGGATTCAGTACAGTCATTAGAATCGTTCCTTATCTGGTAGGCATTATAGTCGCTATTGGTGTTTTTCGAAATTGTGGTGCAATGGATTATATGGTTCAGGCTTTAGCTTGGACTTTTCAATCCATTGGATTTGATACACGTTTTGTGGATGCTTTACCTGTAGCCTTTATGAAACCGCTAAGCGGAGGTGGAACAGAAGGATTAACCATTGAGACGATCAAACATTTTGGAGTAGATTCGTTTGCAGGAAGATTGGCTTCAGTCATTTATGCTTCGGCAGACACAACCTTTTATATTATCGCTTTGTATTTCGGTTCCATAGGAATTAAAAAAACACGTTATGCATTAGGTGCAGGATTGATTGCAGATTTTGCAGGAATACTTGCAGCAATTTTTGTGAGTTATTTATTTTGGGGATGATGTAAATGCATTGGGGCTCGAAAAAGCCGCAATGCGAATCACATTCAGTTCACTTCAACACATTTCCCTTACCTTTGACCAGAGTTTTATTCTATGAAAATTTCAGCATCCATTTATTCCACAACACAAGACTTAGAACAAGTAGTTCGAGATCTTGATGCGCATCGTATCGATTTGTTTCATGTAGATTGTAATGATGATGTAAAAGTGTTTGATGACATTGACAACATCCGCAAATGGAGTAAAACCCCCGTCGATTTGCACATCATTTCAAGTACTCCTGAAAAATATTTTCCGCTACTCGAAAAAACACCTTGTGATTACGTCACGTTTCAATATGAAGATCTTCCAGGCAAACTAGAAATTCCTTCCACAATAAAAGGGAAGCTTGGATTAGCCATTACTGCCGCTTCTGAAATTGATGTATTCGAACCCTATGCTGACCGTTTCGATTTTATTTTGATGATGGCAACAATCCCTGGAAAAAGTGGTGGCGCTTTCAACAAAGATATTTTCCGAAAAATAAGAATGTTTAAAAAACGTTTCCCCGAAAAACGCATTCATGTGGATGGTGGCGTGAACGGAGAAGTTTCATTTATACTTCGTAACATGGGCGTTTATGCTTCCGTATCTGGATCATTTTTATTTAAGGCCGAAAGCATCGGTTTTGCATTATTGAATCTGAAAACACTAGAGAATGAATCGCATTTTCAAGTGAAGGATTTTATGATGAACATTGATGAAATTCCTGTTTTGCGTCCTGGAAAAAGAAGTTTTGAGAATGTACTTCGTTGTATTGAAGATTACAATATGGGTTTCGCCATTCTTGCAGATGAAAAAGATAAGCTGGAAGGAATCATAAGTAACGCAGATGTTAGAAAAGGTTTGTTGAAAAATATTCACGCGCTTTCTTCCATCTCTGAAAATGAAATTACAAATCGCACTCCCGTAACCGTGAATGAAAATGCAACAGTTGTGGAATTAATTCGATTAATAAAATCAAAAAAAATTCCGATAACATATTTGCCTGTTGTCAATAATGAAAATTTTGTCACAGGTGCTCTTACGTTCTTTAACCTTGTAAAGGGAGAAGCATAAAAAATAATTTTGAATTCTTAGTTCTGAATTTTGAATTCAAAAGAAAAGAAGCAAATTAAAAATAAAATGAATGTTGAAGTAAGATTATCATCCGGACGAGGAGTAATTCAAAATTCAAAATTCAAAATTTAGAATTATCACTATGATTATCGAATTAAAAAAAACAGTCGATGAAAAACGTGCGCAGGAAATTGCGGCGGAATTAAAAGCATTTTGTATTCATTATGAATCCGGATTTGTTTTAATTACTCCATCCTCCACAAAAGCACTCGATACTAAATTCGAAAGTGAAGCCGATCGCGTTACAGTCTTAAATGACGATATGCAATTGTCGAGTCGTGCTTGGAAAAAAGAAACACGTACTATTGATATCAACGGTATAAAAATCGGTGGAACTACAATGAACACTGCTTTAATCGCAGGTCCATGTTCAGTTGAATCTGAAGAGCAGATTGAACAGAGTTCTCTTCTATTGAAAGAACTTGGCATTGGCATTATGCGCGCTGGTGCTTTTAAACCTCGTACTTCTCCTTATACTTTTCAAGGAATGGGAGTTGAAGGTTTGAAATTGCTTGCGAAAATGCGTGAGAAGCATGGACTGCAGATTATTTCCGAAGTGCGAGATGCAACGAATGTTGAAGATATTATTGAATACGCAGACATAATTCAGATTGGTGCAAAGGCAATGTACGATCATGGAATTTTAAAACGTTGTGGAAAAACAATGAAACCTGTTTTATTGAAACGCGGATTTGGAACAACGCTACAGGAATTTTTACAGTGTGCAGAATTTATTCTAGCAGGGGGAAATCCAAATGTAATTTTGTGTGAACGCGGAATTCGCACGTTCGAAACAAAAACAAGATTCACTTTGGATCTTTGTGGCGCGGCATGGATGAAAGAATATTCTAATCTTCCAATCATTCTTGATCCTTCGCATGCAATAGGATATGCCTATGGCGTTCCTGATCTTGCACGTGCTTGTACAGCAATGGGTGTAGATGGATTGTTAATCGAAGTTCATCCTAATCCGAAGGTTGCAAAGTCTGATGCTTCACAACAATTAGATCATGATCAATTCCGTGCGCTTGCGGGCTCGTTGAAAGCTGTAGCAAGTTCTATTGGGAGGAAGATTATATAAATAAATTTTTCACCGCTAAGGCGCTAAGAGCGCAAAGTGAACGCTAAGAAAATTTAAAATGAGTTTATACGCTGCCAATCTTTCTTTCCTTCTCCGCAAGAATAATCTTGAGGCGGGAAAAATTTCTGCTGAACTCGGAATCAAAGATCTTGCACGTCCGATGCCGGATGATATTCCACATATTGCGTCTCATTTCTCTGTTACTACAGATTTGCTTCTGAAAACAGATTTAGAATTGCGCGAAGAGCAACGAAATAAAGAAATTAAATTAGTGATTTTTGATATTGACGGGGTGATGACTGATGGTGGAATGTACCTTACAGAATCCGGGGATGAATTTAAAAAGTTCAATGCAAAAGACGGACTTGCCATTCGCCGCTTAAAAAAACGAGGCATCATTACAGGAATTATTTCTCACGGTTTTAACACAAAACTAATTGCAGCACGTGCAGAGCGATTATTTATTGAGCACGTAGAAGTTTCTTCCATTCCAAAATTGGAAACATTAAATAAATGGTGCCAGGCATTGAAAATTTCTCCTGCTAATGTTTGTTATATCGGAGATGATATTAATGATGAAGAAATAATTAAAGCAGCAGGATTTTCTGCTTGTCCTGCTGATGCGGTTGATGATGTAAAGAACTGGGTAAATATTGTATTGACAAAAAAGGGCGGCGAAGGTGCAGTGAGAGAATTGATTGATCTATATATATAGGTAATTTGTTGAAACGCGAAGCTCGCGTTTTTTTATTCTTTCTTTTCTTTGATAAGAACTTCAAATACATTTGCAGCTCGTTTTATTTATTTATTTAATATATGAAAGCTGCTGTTTTATTTAAAGGAAAGTACAGAATGGAATCACTCCGCCTCGAGGGATATGATTACTCTACAGATGGGGCGTACCTGATTACGCTGCGATTACAGCCGAATTATTTATCGACGGTATATAAGCAAGCTGGTATTCGTTCCATTGCAACGCAGGGGGCAAATATTTATCGCAATACCATTACAGGCGATCTGGCTACCGGAAATACCACTGCTAAAGTTGTTCTTCGTGGTATCTACGCAATCAGTAATAATGCCGTTAAAGTGCGTTGTAACACAACAACAAACGTGGGACAATGTTTAGTATTCGACGGATTTAATTATGGGCCTGTAACAAACAATACCATGAATGCTGCTACCGATGGATTGGTGCTTATGAATAATGGAATTATCGGTCAGCAGGGTGGTGGTATAATTCCAAATCAATATCCTCAAGGACTTGTTAGTGATAATAAATGGATCGGGCCATTTGCAAATTCAGAAACGTCTGTGGATGCTACTTCTTGTGCTACAAATTCAAAATTGTATGTCCGGGCTGGTTATCCTTATGAGCCGACAATTAATTTAGGATCGTCGATTTGTCGTTATAACGTTCTTGGGAATTTTACCATCAACATTTTGAATGGCAGTCCGGCTTCATTCGATTGTAGTTCAGCTCCCGGTATCATGGGTGAGGATGGTGATGGTGGTGATGATGATTCACGAAAAATGCTGATGGAAAAAACCGCACAGGATTCTATTACGATGGGTGAGTATGCAACAGAAACTTCGTGGACAAACAAACACGCCGTTTTTGAAATGCTGAAACAAGATTCCTCCATCATGGATAATTCTACTGTATTGCAGGAATTTTATTCCGAATCCGCCTCCACCAACATTGGGAAAGTAACTGATACAGGAATTTTGCTTACACAAAGCAGCACAGACAGCGCAGCTTCGGTTAATCAAACTATTAATCCTGAGTTGCAAATAGAGCAGAACTATAAGGATTTGGATAACATTTATATTTCACTTATGAATGGCGTCTCTTCTGATTCAATGCAATTGCAAACGCTCGAAGGCATTGCAAACCAATGTCCGCAGCAAGGTGGGCTTGCTGTGTATCGCGCGCGAGTATTACTTAATGTGCTGTATGATGATGTACGGTATTGGGAGGACAATTGTGCTTCATCAGCCCGAACCGGAAATCCTGAACAAACGGAGAACATCGTAATTGCAAATGAGAGCATTACTCTTTATCCGAATCCGAACGATGGTAACATGACGCTCAGCTATAATTTACCTGATGAGCAACAAGGGCAATTTGTAATCTATGATGTAATTGGAAATACGGTTGCAAAAACTACTCTTGAAAATGGATTACATCAAAAACAAATTGATCTGAGCCAGCTTGCTTCAGGCATTTATTATTACCAGGTCACATTTGAAGGAGTTATAATTAAAAACGATAAGATCATAATCGTGAAATAAAGCTGAGCTTATACCGCTGCCTTTGATTATCTTTAATCAAAGGCAGCGGTTCTACTAATGAAACGGTTTATATTCTTGCTGATATTTTTTATAGCCGTTATTCCAGTAATAGCGCAAGGAAACCTTGTGCCGAATAATAGTTTTGAAGTGAATTCTGGGTGTCCTACAGGTAATGCTCAGTTTTACTTAGTAAACGACTGGAATAACCCTACAGGAGCTTCACCAGAATATTTTCACTCATGTTATGTCGGCCCGTATGGCTTTGGAGTACCCAACAATATAGCGGGAGAGCAAAGTGCATATTCTGGAAATGCCTATGCTGGAATTGTAACGTACGCTGGACCATTTAGAGAATATTTACAAACACAGCTTTTAGACTCATTACAGCAAGGTGAAACTTATTGCGTTAAATTTTATGTTTGTTTGGTAGGTAAAGCGGGATATGCCTCAATAGCTCCCCAACTATTTTTTTCAAACTTCCCTGTAACAAGTACATCAACGCAATGTCTTGTATATTCACCACAGATTTTTGATTCCACCAATATTGTGTATGATACAACCAACTGGACACTCGTTACAGGTGAATATGTTGCTAATGGAAACGAATCCTATATTACAATAGGAAATTTTTATGATGATGCACATACACATTATGATTCGGTTAGTAATAGTACGGTTGCTCCGGCATATTATTACATTGACTATGTTTCAATTTCATTGTTGTCCGACTAAGTTAGAATAAAAATTTCTTTCCCATAGGCAAATTCATTGCAATTTTGTTTTTGAAATTTCACCCTCCCTCATCTCATTTTTATGCTCATTTGACCGGGTGGGCTATTATTTTTTCGCCACG
>JBBRYH010000029.1:0-46549 GCA_038237845.1 Bacteroidia bacterium | reverse complement strand
CAATAATAATACCAAGCAAATAATCCACTAACAGGTACGGAAACAAAATAAATTAACCATTCAAATCCAGGACGATTAAAAAGACTGTGGTGATGAATAAATTTCCAGGAATAAATACCTAAAACAATATACCAGATTAGAAACAATAACATTCCTGTTGCAGCCCCAATTGCTCCTCTGTATTCTATTTGTTTTACTAAATTTTTTGAAAGTTTATTCGCAAGAAAAAAACAAATATAATTATGGATTAATCCGTAAACAAAAAATGGAAATCCAAATAAAATATAAAATACCTCTCTTAGATTTTTCATCCATCGAGAACCTTTTTCTCCTCCTTTTACCAATTTGTCACTTAAACCTAATTCATCAATTTTTTGAAAATAAGCTCTGATTTTTTGAGCCATTTTCTTTACACGTTCCGGCTCACGATCATGGAAAAAATTAACGGTCAAAACAATTCTTTTCGACAGTTCAAAAGCTCCTTCTTTATCTTCTAATTTTATTCCTTGCTCTTTAAGCAAATCATTTTTATACAATCTTTCAATATCACCAACTAAACGATCCGTTTCACCATCATTGGTATGAATCATTTGTTCTTCTAAACGCTTTCTGATTTCCTCTGTCAAATCTTCAGCAGCAGCAAATCCTTCCGTTTTATATTTCTCTGAATAATCCAAAACATTAATCGGTTCGCTGGTACTGATATAAATGTCCTTTCTAAATGTATGCGGATTTTCATAATTTAATCCGATACAAACTATTTTAACACCCAGTTTATTATCATACTTCGCCTCCGCTCCTAATGCAATTCTTGCTGCACCGGTTTTTACAGGACGTAATTTTCTTTCTGTAATACTAATTCCTTCTGGAAAGATTAAAATAGTTCCATCCTTTCCTAAATGCTCATAACAGCGAATAAAGGTTTCATCATTCTTGTGCATTTGCGTTGGATCATCCTGTGCACGAAATACCGGGATCATATTCAGTTTAGGAAGAAACCATTTTGCAAAACCTCCTTTGAAGACCGATCCTTTTGCAATAAAAAATAATTTCCTTTTGACAAGTGAAGCTAAAACTATTGGATCTAATAAAGCACCAGGATGATTTGCACAAATAATTAATGGACCGCTTTCAGGAATTAATTCCAAACGATGTTTATAGGAATTTCGAAAGAAAACCTTTAAGGTGATTTTAAATAAAACTTTGAGAATTCCGTAGAGCATATTCGGTTGGATTTGTTACGACAAATCTAGATAGAGCTATCGGGGTTACAAAACTGGTTTCTGAGATTAAAGGAAAGGATTGTAGTGAAATCTACAAATGATTTTTTTAAAAAGATGTACAGTCACATTTTTTGCAATTTCCGCAAAGAAATGATTCGTAATTGCAATTATTGCTGAGTACACAAAAGATTACCGAACAACGGTAACATGTGTTATCCTGTGTACATTCTGCTCACCGGTACATGTAGTTGTATAATCAGTAACTACCACATAAACATCATTTGGAACCTTCTTTCCCTTATAATATCCATCCCAACCATCATTAATATCAGCACTTTCAAAAAGCAATTCCCCCCATCTATCAAAAATCTGCATTGTAAAAGAAGTGAGATCTGTTCCCTCTGCATAAAATATATCATTCAATGCATCTTTGTTAGGTGTAAAAGAATTCGGAACATACAATGCAGGCGAACCATATCCACCCTCTACTACTAATGTATCATTCAAAATACATTGTCCGAATGTTGCATTCACAAAGTAAGTCCCGGGCTCGGTAACAGAAATCGTTAATGAAGTATCTCCAGT
The DNA here is from genome assembly GCA_038237845.1 of Bacteroidia bacterium. Taxonomy (GTDB): domain Bacteria; phylum Bacteroidota; class Bacteroidia; order Palsa-965; family Palsa-965. The sequence goes on along the minus strand of JBBRYH010000029.1, from coordinate 44,741 downwards.
TGACCATAAATAAGTGGCACCATCAAGATTTGTAACTGTTAAATCAACCGATAAAAAATCGCAAAGATTTTTATCTGGGCCAAGATTTATTCCAGCTAATGTTCTGACATGAATTGAATCACCAACTGCACAAGTTCCATTCGTAACAGTAACAAAATAAGTTGAAGTACCTGAAGCGATAATCGTTTGTGTTTGTTGACCGGTACTCCAATTATAAGTTAATCCGGGATTACCTGCATCTAATATCAAAGATGCATTTGGACAAAGAACCGTATCATTTCCAAGATCTAAAGTTGGAGTTGGCATAAATACTACCACTATTGTATCAGACAAAGAACAAATTCCCGAACTTGAAGTAACATAATAAGTTCCTGATGAATTAACCGAAATGGTTTGTGTTGTGTCACCAGTACTCCAAAGGAAATTCGATCCAGGATTTCCAGCATCAAGAATTATGGGTGCGCCTACACAAACGTTGGTATCACTTCCAAGAGTGGGAGCAGAAAAAGATTGAATATTGATTGTATCTCTATCTGTGCAAAAACCATTATCAACGATAACCCAATAATTTCCTTGTGAAGTAACATTAATTGATTGTGTTGTTGCACCTGTAGACCAACTATAAGTTGATCCGATATTCCCTGCATTCAATTGTATATTAATTGGTCCGCAAATAGCAGTATCATTTCCAAGATTCACGGAAGGAGGACCCACCACTACAATAAATAATTGTGTTGAATCAGAAGAAACACAACTGAGGGAATCGATCGCTAATAATGTAACCGTATAAGAACCGATCGTAGAATAAACATGTGAAGGTGCAATATTGGTATCAATTGGACTTCCATCTCCGAAATCCCATATATAATTAACAGCACCAATTGAAGTATTCAAAAAATTCATACTTGAACCTACACATATCGTATCAGATGGAGATGCAGATGCAATTGCACTGAGATTTACTAATTGAAAGTCCAATTTCACAACTGCGTTATTACAATTAAAACTTCCATTTACTTGAGACCAAGCTCCTGGTGTAGTTGGAAAAGCTCCACCTCCACAACCTGCACAAACCGATTGATAAATTATTCCCCGCTTATCAAAACGACTTGTTCCACCATCCACGTGTTCTTCCGAATTATTTCCACCTCCAAAATAAGAAGCATACCATAGCGTCAACGCATTTTTCTTTAAAACGAAAAAGTAGAAATCACAACCATCAGTAGTTGATTGAAAAGCATTGGAGGAAGTTGACAAACCGAATGTTGTTCCAGTACTACCGAATGGAATACATGTACCACCCCATCCCGAACAATAAATATTCTCGCAAGTATCTATTAGAAAAGCAGCAGGTGAAATGTTCGGAGTAAATGCGCCCGATCCAAAAACTGTAGAATAAACACTAGAAGTCAATGCAGGATTTAATTTTTGAATAAACTGTCCGCTGTTTGGATTAGAATATACACCAGCAGTTACAGGATATGCTCCTCCAGTCTGACCATAGAGATAAACATTATTCGATAAATCCAATTGAACAAAATAAGCCTGGTCATACGCATTTGTTCCAATGAATGAAGATTGCAATAATGCTGAACCCGAAGGATCGAAATGCAAAACATAACCATCTGACATTCCTCCTTGATAAGTAGTGTGTAATGTTCCAGGAGTAGTTGGAAAGTTCAAGCTACTTGTTCCACCAGAAATGTAAATTTCATTTCCTGAATTTAATGCAATTGAATAAGAAGCATCATCCGCATTTCCTCCGATAAAAGAACTGAAAATCATTGCAGAAAGTGAACTGTTTAATTTGAAAACACATCCATCCTGCAATCCTCCTCCAAAAACAGTTTGAAAAGCTCCTGCTGTTGTTGGAAAGTTTGCTGACTGTGTATTCGATGCGATGTAACAATTTCCTGCATTGTCAGTATTAATATCACTTCTGCCATCGTCACCGTAATTATATTTTAAGGAATTCCAAGTATAAAAATCTGCATTGATATTTACTCCATCATCTCCTGTTCCGCCCACATAAGTAGAACCGACAAGCGCAGTTCCTGCAGGATTAAATTTTGTTACAATAATATCACCACCACCATTGTAAGTTGCATCATAACACCCCGGCGTCACAGGAAAATTTGCAGAATAAGTTCTTCCAATCACGCATAATTCATTGGCATTATCGACAACTATACTTTGTGGTTGTTCGTTATCAGCCCCACCTAAATAAGTTGAATATAAAAGTGAAGAACCAGTAGGATCATATTTCGTTAATGAAATATCAAAAGCATAAAAGTTTCCACCAGAGCCGCCGCCACCAAATACAATTTGAAATGCGCCAGCGGTTGTCGGATATCCAATACTGTTTGCAATTCCACCTGAATAAATATTTCCTGCGTTGTCGTATGTTGCAGTGTAGCCCCAATTATCAGTAGTTGATCCTGTGAAAGTTGAAACAATTAAAGTAGGATCTATTATTAATGGAATAGTATGATCATATCCATTAGGCAAAACAAAACTTACGATATCTCCACTTAACTTAAATGCACATTGAATCTCCACTTCTCTTCCATCGAATAACTGATAGGCATGTGGCTTTTGCTCCGAAATATCGCCAAGGCTTGTTTTGATTATCAAATTCCCATTCTCCAAAAATATTTTATTTGCACCGGAATATTGCACACGAATAGAATTCACATCGCCTCCATCATTCACAATATAATCATATTCAACATGTGCATCTTTACTATAAACACGCAGGTCAATAGAAGGATATAATTCGGAATAATTTACTTCTCCAAAAAGTTGAACGCCGCTCGCCCATTTATGTTCATCGTTACCAATGAAATAATTTTTGTAATAAGACATCGGATATTGCGCCGCTACATATGGATCAGGATTGGCATTTAAAAAAGTAGCTTTGAACGAATGAAAATCTACTTTAACTCCGTTTTCCCATTCAGAGGCAGTTGAAGCATCTTTCGGATGATGCATTTTTTCAAACTGTTCTTGATTCCAAAATAAATAGGTAAAACAATTTTTTTCAAGATACATTCTACTTCCATGTGAAAGATCTGATTGGAATAGGATGTGGGAATCAAATTGATTTTTATTCTCTTCAAATTTTAATGTAGGCAAATCAAAATTATGCAGGGTTATTCCTCTGTTCTGCCCAAGAAGCAAAACAGAAATAAATAAAAATGGAATTAATAAAATAAAAAACCTTCCGAACTTCATGAAGAGTTGAATCTGAGCACTTTAATGAGTGAAAGATACAAAATATACAGGATTAAAGAAGTCAATTACCCAATAGAATACTAATTAGACCTAATTTCTATACCTACAATGCATTCGCAACATCAAACTGGAACTCCTTAACTTTACAAAATGATCACCCAACGCCAATTATTTCTTCATCATTTAGCGCAAACAAGTCCTGCACCAATGGGTTTGGAAATCGTAAAGGCAGAAGGCGATTTTTTGTTCGACACCTCAGGAAAAAAATATGTTGATTTAATTTCCGGAATTTCAGTAAGCAATATTGGTCATCGACATCCGAACGTTATCAAAGCTATTCATGAGCAGCTAGAAAAATACATGCATTTAATGGTGTATGGCGAATACATACAAGCCCCTCAAGTAAAACTTGCTGTGAAAATTGCAGCGTTGTTACCTCCTACTTTAAATTCAACTTACTTCACCAATTCAGGTGCTGAAGCAATAGAAGGTGCTTTGAAACTTGCAAAGCGAATTACAGGCAGAAGTGAATTAATTTGTTTTGAAAATGCTTATCACGGAAGTACACATGGTGCTTTGAGTATAATGGGGAATGAAACTTTTAAAACTGCGTTCAGACCATTACTACCTGGCGTATCCATTTTACGTTACAACAATGTTGAAGATTTAAAAAAAATCACGGCTTCTGTTGCTGCTGTAATTATTGAACCTGTTCAAGGAGAAGCTGGCGCTCTTGTGCCTGATGCAAATTTTCTGGATGAACTCCGTAAACGTTGCGATAAAACAGGAACACTTTTAATATTTGATGAAATTCAAACCGGTTTTGGGCGAACCGGAAAAATGTTTGCATTCCAAAACTACAATGCGATTCCAGATATCATTGTTTTTGCAAAAGGTTTAGGCGGTGGAATGCCAATTGGCGCATTTGTTTCTTCAAAAGAAAACATGATGCAGCTAACAGTTAATCCAGTTCTCGGTCATATCACCACCTTTGGAGGAAACGCTGTTTGTTGTGCAGCTGCCCTCGCAACAATAGAAACAATTCTAGAAGAAAATTTACTTGACGGAATAATGGAACGGGAAAAAATAATTCTAGATTCATTCATCCATCCAGCAATAAAAGAAGTGCGTGGCAAAGGTTTACTCTATGCAGTTGTTCTAGAAAATGAAGAAAAGGTTAAAACCGTAATTCAGAAATGTCTGAAAAAAGGAGTAATTACGGATTGGTTTCTTTTTAAAGATGATGCCCTTCGCATTGCACCGCCACTTAACATCAATAAATTAGTTTTGAAGGAATCTTGTCAAATTATTCTCGAATGTCTTTAAAGATTAATGGACCCATCTTTTATTATCTTTGCATTCCAATAATTAAATCCTAAATGAAATTTCATCGCGAGGGTCGTACAACAATTACCATGACATTTCTGCTTGTTGCGGTAATGAATATTGGGATGTATTTAATTTTTCCTTGCTTCAGTATCTGGAGTTGGTTAATTGTAGCATTATCCGTTTTTCTACTTTACATTATTCTCCAATTTTTCAGAAATCCTCCACGCATTACTACAATCAATCCTGAACATATTCTTGCTCCCGCTGATGGTAAAGTAGTGGTTGTAGAAGAAGTGGAAGAGCCTGAATTTTTTCATGGAAAACGTTTACAGGTTTCAGTGTTTATGTCTCCTCTAAACGTGCATGTGAATCGTTATCCGATTGGCGGCACTGTTTCTTATGTAAAATATCACAAGGGACTTTATTTAGTTGCTTGGCATCCTAAATCCTCAACAGACAACGAACGTTCAACAGTTGTAGTTAAAGATGAGAAAGGCCGTGAGATATTATTCCGTCAAGTTGCTGGAGCCTTGGCAAAAAGAATTGTCTATTATTCCAAAGTTGGTGACAAGGCCACTCAAGGAAATGAAATGGGCTTTATTAAATTCGGTTCACGAGTTGATTTGTATCTGCCGATAGGAACAAAAATTAATGTTCCATTAAATACTGTTGTTCGCGGCGGGGAAACCGTAATTGCTACCTTCAGTTAATCTCTCCATAACTTAGATTATTTTAACATAAACCGAATACCATTCGGATCATTTATGCTTAACTTTGATTAGACAATAAAATAAACAAAAAAATAAATTATATGAAAAAATTAGTTCTAATGCTCGCTTTAGCCGGAATGGTTGGAAGTGTTTCTGCAACTACAGTTTCTGCAATGACAGGAACGCACATGATCGTAGCTGTTAAAGGTGACGACAAAAAGAAAAAAGGCAAAAAAGAGAAAAAATCCTGCAAAGAAGGTGACAAATGTTGCTCTAAAGACGGAGAGAAAAAAGGTGGATGTTGCGCTGACAAACAAAAAGCTGCTGAAGCTGCACCTGCAACACCAAAACAATAATTTTTTAAATCAATTTGAAAAAGAGTCTTCAGAAATGAAGGCTCTTTTTTTTATGCGCTTACAATTTTCTTCATCTCTTTCAATTCAGAAATCTCATAAGTAACCGCTTCGCTATGTCCGCCTTTAATCGGATTAAAAAACACTTGATGCCAACCAGCTTCTCGTGCACCGATAATATCTACATGCAAATCATCTCCAATCATCAAGGCTTCTTCCTTTTTACTTCCAGCTTTTTTCAAAGCATGCATAAAAATTCTTTTATCCGGTTTTGAATAACCGCATCCTTCTGAAGTTATAATAATATCAAAATAATTTTGCAATCCGCTATTTTCAATTTTGTGATGTTGGACTTCTGGAAAACCATTTGTGATGATGTGAATTTTAAAATCATCTTTTAGACAATCTAAAAGTTCTATAGCACCAGGAATAAGGTTCTTCTTTTTAGGCGCTTCTGAAATATAATCTACATCAAATCGATCTGCTAGTTTCTGATCGTGGACACCAAGATGTGCAAGGGTTTGTTTAAATCGCAACGCGCGTAGAGTAGCTTTATCTATTTTTTTCTTTCGGTATCGATCCCACAACAAATCATTGTAACGGTTGTAATGTTCAATAAACAATTCAGAAGTTTCAATTCCCCTGGATTTTAAATTATAACGCTCATATAATTCTGCTAATGTCTCTCTTGCATTCCGTTCCATATCCCATAATGTACGGTCGAGATCAAAAAATAAATGGCGATAATCAGACATTATTTATTCAGGAATTTTAATGTACTGTGACAATTGAAGGTATTGAGCAATTCCATTTAAAATTAAAGACCAAAAAAGCAAAGCGCCAATAAAATATAATAAGACACCTTTTTTCTTGCGATAAATATCACCTGCAATCATGGTTCCAATCGGAATGGAAATAAGGCAGGGTGTAACAAAAGCAATTCCAATAAGTCCGAATCGCATTTTAATCCGAATAACGAATCTTCTCATTCTAGTGAAATTTCGTTTTGGCTTTTGTTCGATCTCTATTACTGATTTTTTAGTAAATAAAGATTTTACTCCTGCGACAATGTGTCTATAGAACTTGGTAACCTTTGTTCCTGCATAATAAAAAGTAAAAATGCCAATCAGTCCACCAATTGTGGTCATGCTAAATGATTCCCAAAAAGAGAAATGATAACGTTCTGCTTCAAAAGGCGCGAAAAGAAATTTGACGCTTGATATCAGCCCAACTTCCAAAATCTTTAGCCAATATGCAATATCAATTTCATTCATTCTTTAAAGTTTGATTCCATAAGCTAGATCACCTGCATCACCCAAGCCCGGAACAATATAAGATTGAGCAGTCAATTCCTCATCAATTGCGCAAGTCCAAATCGTACAATTTTCAGGGAGATTTTTTCTTACATAATCTATTCCGAACATACTTGATACTACCGAAACAATATGAATATGCTTTGGCTTTCCTTTTCGCAACAAAGCCTGGTAAGTTAACACCATCGAAGTGCCAGTAGCAAGCATAGGATCGCATAAGATCAATTCTTTCCCTTCCAAACTTGGGCAAGCCATATAATCAACATGCACTTCAAACGTACCATCTTTATGATGTTGACGAAAAGCAGACACAAATGAATTTTCTGCTTTGTCTAAAATACTCAACATGCCATGATGCAATGGCAGACCTGCGCGTAGAATAGTTGCAATTACAGGTTGATCTTTCAAAACCGGTACCTGCGCAATCCCAAGTGGTGTTGTAACTTCTTTAGTAACATATTCCATCTTTTTACTGATTTCATAGGCCATTAAAGCACCAATGCGTTCAATGTTTGTTCTGAAACGCATGCTATCAGTTTGAACTGTTACATCGCGTAATTCTGCCATGTACATATTGAGTACAGAAGAATTTTTACTGAGTTCATTAATCATAAAACTATTTTTAAAAAACTATTCCTTAAATATTCTACAAGTCAAAATTCAAACGATTAGCGTTTGTACCAACGTAGATACCAAGGAAGACGATTAAAACGGGCTTGTAAATATACGCATTCTTTAGCGCCGAATCCCCTATAGAAACGCGCTAATTGAAGGTCGTTACTTCCCTCAAAATCAAGTACTAAATTCTTTTGCGAATTTTCGGAAATAAATTTATCGATCAAACTAAACATTGCACCGGCATTGCGTCCTTCATCGTTCAAACCAGAAAAAAGAAAAATAACTTTTCCATTGGCATCCGCAAAAAAAGCACCAGCTATTAAATTTCCTTTCTGATCATGAACGCCTCGTGAATGTAATCGCCCACGTGCATCTAGCGCTTGAAGCAACTTTCTTAAAATATCATATTGTGGTTCTTGCAATGCCTTCACCTCTTCACCTCTACCATTTCGAAAGAGGGAAATTATTTCTTCTCGTGAAGGAGTGTTGGTATGTGAAAGATTTTGCTGTTCAGATTTTTTTAGATTCCGCTTTGTATTATCTGCGTAAGCCTTTTTAAGATTTTCATACGATTCGATCAGATCCAACTCATGCGTCAAATTCGGTCTGAATTCGAAATCATTTCCCTCCACTTTATTAAAAGTATTGAGATTAATTTCCGCGTATCTGAATTCATCTGGAACAGTTTTTAAAAAACGCAAAACATCTTCAGCTGTTAGTTTGTTGACCGAAAAAACGCCAAGTTGTTGTACAAAAAACGGTGGGAATAAATAACGAAAACCTCCTTTAGTTCCGGAAGTAAGCGGCATCACACTTTTATAATCGTCTTCAATTAAAGCTTCCCACTGGGGACAAACAACATCCAAGTACCAAGAATAGCCATAGACAATTCCATTGAACGATTTGCGAATACATTCGTCCCAACGTTCGCGATCTATTTCATGATATCTATGATACTTTATCATTTGGTTGCCTCTTGAACAATATCTTCATAAACTTTTCGCCAACCCTTCCATTGTTTTTCATCGCTCAATGTTTCATTATGCCAAAGCGACGTAAAAACGCCATTTACTTTTCTAACCGATGCAATTAGTTCAAAAACTTTTTCTGTTGCCTGCTCAGGCGAAAGGTGCATATATAAATTTAAGGTTGCATCCATTGCAGCAAATGGATGAATTCTTAAAACGGTTTCCGATTCAAGATCCAAATCATAAAAATTAAACGGAGTACAAATGCTCGCGCGAAATCCAACTTCATTGGCAAAACCCATTGAATAATCGTCCGTAATATCACGATCTAAAAGATTCCTATAGGTATTTGGAAATTTCAACATCAGAAAATGTTGTCTACTTTGTGTAATATCGCGATGAAGAATATTTTTTAATCTTGAAATTTCAACTTGCAATGCTGTTGGATTTTTATTTGATCCATACGATGGATGCACGCCTACTTCAGCATAATCAGAAATATGACGAATCAATTCACGAAAGCGACGATTCTGAGTTGATAAATTTTTATCGTTTACACCATAGTCCCCTACCAGAAAAAAATAAATTGGTTTTAGTGCGTAAGTTTTTTGCAAATCTAATTGATAGTCATAAGTGTCGTAGGGATCTTTTTGTAATCCACCCAAAACCCTTGTCCGAATGCGCATGTCTTCAAAATTCAGTTGCAAAAATGCTTTTCCATATCCACCAACAGTTCGCATAAAACCTTTTTGACGATAAGCATAAGCATTGTCAATGTCAATAGTTGGCTCAAAACGATATTTACGTTCCGGAAATTTTAATTCAGGATATTTTGCGACTAACAAATCGCGAATCATTAAAGCCCATTCATTAATAACAGGTTTTTCAAGAAATTTATGTTGATAAGCCAGACAATTATGTGCATCAAATCGATCATTAGAATCACGAATGTGCGGAAGATATTCTTCGTAACGACTTACGAGATAAAATCCACAACAAAAAGGATCAAAAGGTAATGCCGAAGTTTTCCCGGTTGCAAAAAATACAGGATGGCTTTCCCAATCAAAAACAGAAATATTCTGTTCAGAAATACCGGTCTCAAATAAAAGATGTCGGGAATAAAAAAACAATTCGTCTTTAACAGGATGCAACGTATAACTGACTTTAGTGCCTTCCTCCGCGGCGAACTCTTCATGATTATCCGTCACCTTTACTTTTAGTCCAAGCAATTCACCAAAATAAAGTCGAAACATATATCTGTTTCGATTGGTGAGTTTGTGTGTATAGACTAAAACGTTGTTCATTGGACTGCAAGATCGTTAATCATTTTCGAACAAATAAATTCCTCGACATTTCTCTGACAATTTTGAGAAAACTTTTCAAATCAGTCCCTCATCGGCAAAGCTATAATAGATGTTGGCACCAACTATAATATGATCCAATAAAGCAATATCAAGAAAATTTGCTCCTTCTTTTAGTTTCTTAGTCAACCGAACATCTTGTTCACTGGGTTTTACTGCACCTGAGGGGTGATTATGAGCCAGAATAATACCACTCGCACCTGTATTTACTGCAACTTTAAAGACAATCTTAGGATCAACAATCGTAGCATGCATTCCGCCTCTGCTAATCTGTTCTTTTTTTATGACAACATTTGATCGATTCAGCAACAAAATATAAAACTCTTCATGAGGCAATTCATCTAACTCTGATCTGATTATTCGATAGGCATCGGCACTGGAAGTTATCTTCATTGAATTGGTGTCGGAAGCGCTGCTATTTTTTCTTTTGGCTAGTTCCATTGCTGCAATTATGCTTATTGCTTTCGCGTCACCCATTCCATTAAATTTCTTTAAATCTGTTACACTCAAAAGCGATAGTTTCTCTAATTTATTATCTATTGAACTTAAAATTCTTTTTGAAACATCTACTGCTGATTCAGTTTTGTTACCAGAACCAATAAGAATTGCAATCAGTTCTGCATCAGATAAGGATTGTCGCCCTTTCAAGAGTAATTTTTCCCTCGGACGATCATCTTCCGCCCATGTTTTGATCGATAGTTTTATTGGAGTATACATTTCATAAAATCTTGTTGCCTATAAATAAAAAAAGCACTGCCTTTAGAGCAGTGCTGAATAATAAATTGGAAGCTAAAATTACTTGCCGAGCTTAGCTACGTGCTTTGTAAGTTTAGATTTGATGTTTGAAGCCTTATTCTTATGAATAACCTTTTTCTTAGCAAGTTTATCCAACATAGAAATAACCTTAGGAAGTATTGTTGAAGCTACTTTTTGGTCTTTTTCCTCACGAAGCTTCTTCAGCACTGTGCGGGTTGATTTCGCCTGATAACGGTTCGTAACACGTTTAGCATCGTTAGAACGGATACGTTTCAAGGAAGATTTATGATTTGCCATCTCTGTATTGTTTATTTTTGAGGGTGCAAATATAAGTTTTTTTCTGTAATTCAAGCTAATATCGCCAATCTTGCCTGAAACTCTTTCAATTTCCAGATTTCTGGAGGACGCCAAAAGTGTCCCAATTCTGGATGTCAGATCTCCGAAGGAATTTGAGCAGGGCCATATCCCTGGCGCTATCAATATGCCCTTGTTTACCAATGAAGAACGGGCAGAAGTCGGTACAATTTATAAGAATTTAGGGAAGGAATTGGCCATCGAAAAAGGGCTGGAATTCGTTGGTCCGAAAATGGCCGACTTTGTTCGGGAGGCAAAAAAATTGGCTTCCGAAGGAAAAATTCTTGTTCATTGCTGGCGAGGTGGCATGCGAAGTCAATCTATGGCTTGGCTCTTTGAAACGGCAGGAATTAAGGCTTTTACCTTGAGAGGCGGATATAAAACCTTTCGAAATCATGTACTGGCGAGTTTTGTAGAAAAGATCGATTTTCGCGTGATTGGAGGGGAAACAGGCTCAGGAAAGACTGAAATTCTGCATGAAATTGGAAAAAGAGGCGAACAAATCCTGGATTTAGAGGAAATTGCCCACCACCGAGGTTCTTCTTTTGGTGCTTTAGGTCAACTCCCCCAGCCTTCTGTTGAACAATTTGAAAATAATTTATTTGATGCCATAAAGAAGTTGGATTTGAGCAAACCCGTTTGGGTGGAAGACGAATCACAAAGTATTGGACGAGTTTTTGTTCCGAATCCATTGTTTGAAATGAAAGTGAATGCGCCATGTTACCGCGTGAATGTACCTTTTGAAATTCGTGTACAGCGTTTGGTAAAAGATTATGGACATTTCTCGAAAGAAGTTTTAGGTGAAGCAGTTCAACGCATCAAAAAACGCCTTGGAGGATTGGATGCACAAAATGCGATGGCTGCATTGGAAAATGGTGATCTTGCGGAGGTAGTGCGATTGACATTACGTTATTATGATAATGCGTATGATTATCCACAGAGACAGAGAAAGTATGAAGGGGTGATTTTTGTGGAATGTGTAGAAGGGAATCCAGAAAAAAATGCAGAACTGATTATTTTAGCTTACAAAAAATAATATTTTAAAATATGTCAGAAATTAAATTGACGAAATTTTCTCATGGAGCAGGATGCGGATGTAAAATTGCTCCTGCTGTATTAGATTCAATTCTAAAAACTTCTTTCCCTCTCAATAACGACCCACGACTATTAGTTGGTAACGACAAAAAAGATGATGCTGCAGTTTATGATATTGGAAATGGTCGAGCATTAATTTCAACCACCGATTTTTTTATGCCAATTGTGGATGACGCTTACGATTTCGGAAGAATTGCAAGTGTCAACGCGATAAGCGATATCTATGCCATGGGAGGAAAACCCTTAGTCGCAATCGCTATACTTGCGTGGCCCGTTGATAAAATACCTGCAGAAGTTGCGGCGCAAGTCCTTGAAGGTGCAAGAGCTGTTTGTGCAGAAGCAGGAATTGCATTAGCTGGTGGACATACCATTGATAATTCGGAACCAATTTTTGGACTTGCTGTAACTGGCGAAGTTGAAATTCAAAACCTGAAAAAAAACTCTTCAGCAATTGCAGGCTGTTCTCTCTTTCTCACAAAACCATTAGGTGTTGGATTAATTACAACTGCATGGAAACAGGAAAAAGTATCTGAAGCCGAATTACAAATTGCAATTGATACAATGTTGCAATTAAATAAATGCGGTGAAACTTTCGGAAAATTACCTTATGTAAAAGCTATGACTGATGTAACTGGATTTGGGTTACTCGGACATCTCGGTGAAATGATCGATGGAAGTAATCTTTCAGCAGAAATTAGTTTTTCGAAAATTCCAACTTTGCAAGGATTAAAAAAATTGATCGACAGCAATTGTATGCCTGGGGCAACAACTAGAAATTGGAGTGCTTATTATAAAGGAATTGAAGGAATTGAAGTTGAAAGCTTAGGAGTACTTTGCGACCCTCAAACAAGCGGAGGTTTATTAATTGCTGTTGAAAATGGTTTTGAAAATGAATTTGTAAAATCTGCAGAGTCATTGGATTTACAATTAGAATCCTTTGGAAAATTAATTCCAAGATCTGAAGTAAGAATTCAGATTATTCCTTAGGAGAATTAAAATCAAACTTACTATTTCACAACAATTTTAGAAAGTTGAGAAGTAAAACGCTCAATTAATAAATAGGAAAGTCGTTTATTAAATTCTCTTTCTGAATTTTTATAGATTTTTCTTTCGGCTACATTCATCTCTAGTAGTATTGCTTTAATTATTTTTTCGCGTAACTTTTTATTGGTCTTAACTGCCAGTTCAATACAATTTTTTTGGCTGGCGACATTTAATTTTGATAAGTTCTTTTCGGTTTTCTCAAGATACTCATTCATAAATTGCAACAAATTTTCATTTTGAAGTTTTAAAATTGGCCTCAAAACTGTTCCTTGAAAATGTTCAAATTCCTTAGCAATTTCGCTGTTGAATTCTACTTCTGGACGTTTGTTCTCATTTAAATATTCCATAAATATTTATAAAATCATTAATTACTCAGCATATACGTATTCCTATGTCGCATGGATTTATAACTTTACTCAATGATTAAAGCAGTAATAGTAGATGATTCTCCCGAGGCAAGAGAAAGTTTATCAGCCGATTTAAAAAGATGGTGTCCTGAAGTACATTTATTGGCACAAGCCGGAAGTGTTGCTGAAGGATTAAAAGTGTTGCGTGAACTCAAACCGGAAGTAGTTTTTCTTGATATTCAATTAGGAGATGGCGATGGCTTCGGCTTATTGGAACAATTAGGTGAGACAGAAACAAAGGTGATTTTTACTACCGGCATGGACAATTTTGGTATCCGTGCTATTAAATTTTCGGCGCTTGATTATCTTCTCAAGCCTGTCGATCCTGATGAATTAATTGCTGCAATTGCAAAACTTTCAAACGAAAAACAAAAACATTCCATTTCAGAAAATATCAAACTTCTAACCGAACACTTACGACCTTCTACTTCACCAATCCTAAAGCGACTAGCATTAAACAGCGCTGATAAAGTTCAAGTAGTAAATATTATAGATATCATTCGATGCGAATCGGAAAGAAACTATACTACGTTCTTTTTAAAAGGCGGAAAACAAATTGTTGTAACAAAAACATTAAAAGAATACGAGGATTTGCTTGAACCACTTGGTTTTGTTCGCGTACATCATTCGCATTTAATCAACCTTGAACATCTCAAAGAATTCATTAAACAAGATGGTGGTTATGCGTTAATGGACGACAATGCACATGTTCCAGTTTCGGTTCGTAAAAAAGAAGATCTATTACGTGCATTAGGCTTAGGATAACAATTTTCCGAATCGAATATCCTAAAAAAATAATCAGTTCTTCGGGATCAGTCTTCACTTATTCAATCGCTCCATTTTTTCTTTATAAGAGAAATAAATTCGTATATGAATTTACGAATTATTCTTTGCACAGCAGCTTTACTTATTCTCGGACTTATTGTCTGGTTTCTCCTCCATTCTACCGTTGAAGCGGAAGAGTTTTCAAGAGCATCGTTTTAAAGTAATTTGAACTATAGAAAATTAATTCTGTACTGGTTGTAACAGAATTAGCCTATTTCTTTGCCAACGAATTATTTTTAACGACAGAGGCGTCACGTTATAAAACGTGACGCCTCGCCTATTTGGGATGTAGTATTAATAACTATCGTGGCTTTGTAGCTTCCGGAGTTTTTGTGGTGGTGGTTGTGCTCGTTGGTTTTGGTTTTGTTGTTGTTGTTGTTGCTGCTGCTCGTGGTGCAGGTTTATCCTCAGGTTTCGCTACTGGTTTTGCAGCTGGCTTTGTTTCTGCAGTACGAGGTTTGGTTGTAGAATTACTAGGTGTTGTGCTATTTCCTTTGTTACCAGAACTTGAATTCCCGCCTCTTTGCATTTGTGCAGGAGCATATGAAACTGTCAAACTTGTAGTAGCAAGCCCATTTACATTTTGAGCGCGTACTTCAATTGTATTTGTACCAGTGGCAAGATTAACGTTAAACGAAAGTAGGTGCGTAAATGCATTGTAGGTAGCAGTAGTTAAAACAACGCTATTTACTCTTACGCTGATTTCAGAAATTTGACTAACACCTGTTACTGTCATTGTTACTGGTAATGATGCGGTACTTGAACTTGAACTTTGTGTTGCTGGGGCGCCAAGTTGAATTGCAGGTCCTGCAGCAGCATTCGGATCTTGTGGTCCACCATTATTTCCCGGATCTGTAGGCGTAATAGTTGCAGTTAAAACAGGATCTCTTGTTCCACCTGGATCAGTAGAAACTGGTTGGTAAGTTACGACCGCAGTTTTAGAATCATGTCCGTTTGCATTGGTTGCAGAAATTACGAAGGTGTTACTTCCTGTATTCAATACAGTTGGCAAAGTCAGAATGTGAGTATTCATGTTATAGGTCCATGAATTCACTGAGGCATTATTTTTTGTAACTGAAATTTCACTCTGACTATTTACATTCAACACAGTTGCGATTACAGTATAGGATTGCAAACCTGAAGCATAAGGGCTGCTTGAAGGAGTTGTAATATTTACTGTTGGTGGGACTACAGGAGTTGGTGCAGTAACTTTTAAAATCAGCTGGCATGATTTAGTATCTGATCCACCAGCATTAGTTCCAGTAATTGAGAAAGGGTTTGTTCCTGCATTGAGCGTAACGTTAAAACTAACGTTTGCATAAGAACCCATGTTTGTGAAAGTAAACCCGTTTACTGCTTGATTATTAAAAACTACGGATACCTGACTTGCGGTAGTTACATTAGTCACTTTTGCAGTAACTGTATACGCTGGAATCTTTACTGAAAATGGACAAGAAGCAGGAGTGACAATAGTGACCACTGGAGGTTGAATTACAGCAACCGGATTGTAATTAATTGTAGTATGATCAGAAGCACTTCCTACACTATTTGTTCCAATCACTTCATATAGATTGCTTCCTGTTTGAAGACTTGCAAGGAATGAAACCTGATGTGCGTTCGGATCAAAAGAGAAATTGTTTACGGGATTACCATTCATACGAACCAGAATTCCAGAAGCAGAAGTAACATTTAAAACAGTTGCATATACGTTCATCGTCTGTGTGGTAGAAGTATATGGATCAACGTTTGGATTTGTAATATTTACTGTTGGTGGCAATGACGGAGAACCGTTTGTATTATCTCCAACTTTAAAATAAATAGTTTGAACGTCTGATGCACTTCCATATTGATTTGTACCTGTCACCTGATAGGTGTTTACACCATTTTGAAGTGTGTGTGAAAAAACCATGGTATTGGTTGACGGGTTGAAGCTGAACATTGTTGAAACCTGATTATTGATCACCAATGAAATATTATTGGAAGAAGAAACATGTTCAACACGTACTACTAATTGCTGATTAACTACAGTTGCATTATAAGGTTCAACAGATGGCGTAGTGAATCGAACGGTTGGAGGAGTTCCAGATTGAGGAGTTGTATTATTTGTTGGAGTATTATTATTTGTTGGAGTAACAACGGGGGTTGTATTATTATTCGGAGGAACAGGATTATTGTGTACCGTGTTATTTGGATTTGCAGGAACATTCGTATTGTTGGTTGTATTTGAATTGCTGTTTCCATTTCCACCAAAAGTCCAACGAACAAATAATCCATCATAATTATAAATATCATTGTGCAGCGTTTTTGCTCCAGCTCCATCATGATTAACACCATCAATCAAATCGTTTAGCGCCCATGTGGTACGGTGCTCTACTCCTAAAGCAACAGCATTTGTCCATTGATAACCGAAACCAATTCCGGCACTTGGCATAAAGTTCCATTGACCTGAAGACTTAGATCCATTTGCTAATGTTTCATAATCGGAATTAAAATCGCTTGCTGACCAAAGATTTCGCAAATCAGTTCGTACAAGATCATCATTACCTGTCATTGATATATTAGAATAATCAAATCTACTACCTGAATTATCAAGCTGATTGATAGTAGTCTTCCAATGGGTTAATCCAATTCCGCCAAAACCATAAAGTAATACGCCATGTTTACGAAGGCCATTACTACCAATAATTATTTCATATGCAAATTCATCAAAACGCATTCTATAATTTGCATATGCATTTCCTTGGGTATGTGCATAATCTAGTGGAGAATTCAAAGTTGATAAAGTAGGATCTGCAAGAAGTTGTGGTGTAGTTAATGCATGATAACTGTAACCATAATTACGACCATCCAAAAAACGACCACGCCATCCGAAATAAAGAGGACCGGTTTTATCGAGTTTAGAATAACGTGAAATTGTAAAGCTCCAGCCAATTCCGCCGAGACCTTTCATATCACTTGCTTGCCATGTACCACCCATATCAAGTCCAACCCAAAGTGGACGACGGGAGTTTGCCGGTGTTTGCGCCAAAACATTTAATGTCGAAGCGAAAAGTAGTAGGAGAGTAAAGAAACGTTTCATATAAATAGTTTTAATGAGGATTATCCGCATTTTGCACGAATTATGCCGAATACGTGGGGTGGTTATCCTTAATTACAAAAACACTGAAAATCAGCCATCTAAGTTCTAAGCAGATTTATATCTGGCAAATCTAATCAATTGCAATCGCAAATGAAATAGGAATTATGACCTTGATTAAATGCTTTAGAAAACAAAAAGTAGGATTCTTTTGCTTTCACTTCCTATCTATAGGTTGCCTCTGACTACTAACTACCGTTTTCGTACTTTAGTAGGCGAATAATCATTCGTGGTCGAATTCTCCTCCCATATAAAAGGCATGTCCGATTCGGACCTTGTTAATCGTTTTAAAGAAACGGGCGACAACTTATGTATTGGCGAACTATTTTCACGCTATAGAAGTCTTGTATTTGGTGTTTGTATGAAATACTTAGCGGACGAAGATGAGAGTCAGGACGTACAAATGCAGGTTTTTGAAAAATTACTTCGCGATTTACAACGTCATAATGTAGAGCAATTCAAAGGATGGCTTTACACGGTTACTAAAAATGAATGTCTGATGTATATCAGAAGTCGAAAAAGTAAACGCTTGAATAACGAGGAGTTGAAAAAAGATTTGGCAGGACTTATGGAAACAGATTCTTCCCTGCATCCTGATGGTATCACAGACACCGAACATCAATTAAGAGAAATGGAAGATAGTTTAGAAGGTCTCGGCGAAAACCAACGTCGTTGCCTGGAACTCTTCTACCTGGATCTGAAATGTTATAAAGAGGTTTCTGATATTACTGGATTTACATTGAACGAAGTAAAAAGTTTTATTCAAAACGGAAAAAGAAATTTAAAACTGCTGATGAGCAAACGCAAAAATGGCTGAGCAAACTACATATCCGTTCCTGCCTGAAGATAAATGTCTGACGGAGTCTCAACTATTCGATTATATCGATGGTAAGTTGAAGGCTACCGAAATGCATTCGATTGAAAAACATGTTTTGTCTTGCGGACTTTGTAGCGATGCGCTTGAAGGTTTGGAAAAAGTGAAAGATCGCTCTAAAGTTGCGGGCATTATTCCAATTAAAAACAACAACGTTGATAAAGAAGAAAATAAAGAACCGAAAGTAATTCCATTAAATCCGAATCGTAAATATTATGCAATTGCTGCAGGATTTATATTAATTATCGGCATCACATTGTTTCTGAAACTTTCTGTTTCAAATGAAATGATGGATGGAAAAATGGCAAACGTTGTAAAAAAAGATAGTTCCAGCGGACTCATATTGAATGAGGCTCCTCCTCCAGCAAATATGGATTCTTTGCCACTTGAAAAATCAATAACAGAAAGGTCTTCAAATACAGGTGATCATCAAGAGCCTAACTCTGGTCCTGGTAATACTATTTATTTCAAGAAGCCTTCGCCTGATAAACAACCAATGGATGTTCCGGTTCAAAAAACCGAATCTTTTGGCTTAAGTGAAAGCAGAAATGCAGATGGTGACGCAATGGAAGATTTACAAAATGTAGTTGATTCAAAAGTTGCAACAGAAGAGCAAGCGACTGATAGAGAAAAATTGAAAGATGAATCGGAATCCGACAAGTTGGTTTTTGACGCAAATAAAAAAGACAATAACCCAAAGCGTTCAGAAGACGCGAAAGGCAAAGAATCCAGTGCAAAGCCAGGTGCCGATCAAGATGTTGCGACTAAAAACATAGATGATACGAAAGACGCATCACAACCTACTCTGGCGCAAGGAACTTCTGTAACGATGAGCACTCCACAAGTAGCATCAAATAATTATCAATGGAGTGTCCCACCTGCAACTGTTTCTGGTGGAAGTGTGACTGTAACGGATACTGTAAGTGCCAATGGAGCTTCTTCTGCAGGTTACGTAACAAAAACAGATCACGAACTTGATCTTTCCTATGAGAATGGAGTAAAAATGTTAGAAGCAGGTCAAGCGAGTGCGGCTGTCAAAATGTTTGATGATGTATTACAAAATCCATCTCATCTACATTATCAAGATGCCCAATGGAAAAAAGCGAATGCCTTAATTCAATTGAAGAAAATTACAGAAGCGAAAAAACTTCTAAATGATATTATAAATAAAAATGGGAAGTATACCGAGGAGGCTAAAGCAAAATTAAAAACGCTTTAGGTACAAGCCTTGAAAATTAAAAAATAAGTTCGAATTCAATAAAACTGAAAAGTTCTATTCTGGATAATTAAATGTAAAGAACTTAAAAGGGTGATCAAGAATAATTGACATCTCTTCACCTTTGTCTTTTATATCCTCATCTTCTAATTCGGAATGCCAATTTATATTTACGGTTATCCCCCGTTCTTTCATTTTAATAAACCTTGCTAAAATGGTTAAAATAGAACGAACAGAACCTGTGTTGAGATGATCTAATAAAATATCTATAATAATATCCCTTCCATTAAAAGTAGGAATAAATTTTTCAGCCCATCTATCAGCAGCACCGTA
Organism: Bacteroidia bacterium; assembly: GCA_038237845.1. Taxonomy (GTDB): domain Bacteria; phylum Bacteroidota; class Bacteroidia; order Palsa-965; family Palsa-965. Next base: position 24,815 of record JBBRYH010000029.1, on the reverse strand, counting down.
AAACACTGTTGCATCTGCAGGAATAGATCTGCCTGAAATTTTAAATTCTCCTAACTCCGCGTCAAATACAATCGATGGAGTAATTTTTGTTTTATGTATTACTAACTTTTCCATTTTAATTTAAAGACAAAAACAGCTGAACACTAAAAAATGTGTTGCCATCTTCCATTTGAGTGAAACTATATTTTATAGGACCAGTAACTGCTCTTGCTATTTCCAACAAACCAAGGCCGGCATTTGTTCTACTTCCATTATGCAATGAAACTTCCATTTGTTTCATGTACATAACTCGTAGAATTTCAGGATCAGCAGAATTGATTTTATCCAATTTCGCTTTAAGGATTGCTACTTCTCCTGACTTCATCACATTACCACAAGTTAATCCAAATTCCCCACCGTTAAATTTCTTCATAAAGACCACACTACCAGCTTGAGGCTTAGTGATGACAGGTGTATTATTCTGAATATTCTGTAATGCCTCAACTACTGCACTAACTAATCTGCGACGAGCAGGTCTTGTCAATTCCAAAAAGTCAGATCTGGTTTCTATTAATGAGACAAATGAACTAATTAAATCTTCATCTATTTCACCAAGGTAAAACCAATCCGTTTGAGGGTCTAGCAGTAAGTCTTTAATTTCTAATTCAGAAATCATAATGTATAGGGTCGTAGCAAAAGTACTAAACCTTCTACGCATTGTATCTGCAATGGTTTCTTATATTTAGGGAATTGTAAGAATGTTGTTCTTGCTTTAAAAACAAGCACTTACAGATCAAAAAAAGGCCATTTATTCATTTATTCTTGCCATTTTTCCTTTTTCTTGATGAAAAACATCTTTTTAATGTAACCTTCTTAAATTTGCCCTATGTCAGAAAATGGTCACATAAGCACTCAAATTGAAAACGGAATCGGCTCTGTTACATTTTTTCATCCCCAAAGCAATTCAATGCCGGGCGAATTACTCCGAAAATTAGCTTCAGAAATTTCCATATTGGGACAAAACAAAGAAGTTAAAGTCATTCTCCTTCGTTCAGATGGAGAAAAGTCCTTTTGTGCTGGCGCTTCATTTGACGAATTAATCAGCATTAAAGATCTTGAAACTGGAAATACTTTTTTTTCCGGTTTTGCTTTAGTCATTAATGCAATTCGAACAGCACCAAAATTTGTCATTGCCCGAGTCCAAGGAAAAGCAGTTGGTGGTGGAGTTGGAATTGCTGCTGCCGCTGATTATTCTATGGCAACAAAAGATGCTTCCGTAAAGCTATCCGAACTTGCTGTTGGAATAGGACCATTTGTGGTTGGACCTGCAGTAGAACGAAAAATAGGCACTTCTGCGTTTACAAATCTTGCAATTAATGCAACAGAATGGAGAGATGCTAATTGGGCAAAAGAAAAAGGATTGTATGCAGATATTTATGAAAATATTTCGCTTTTGGATATTGCAATAAATAATTTGGCAACAACACTTGCTTCGAGTAATCCGGAAGCGATGTCGGAATTAAAGAAGATTTCCTGGGCAGGCACAGAGCATTGGGATAAATTATTATTTGAACGTGCTGCTATAAGTGGAAGATTGGTACTTTCAGAATTTACGATCAACGCAATAAATAAATTCAAGAAAAAATAATTGAAATTCTTTAAGTATTGTAATTCTTTACAAAACCATTCCTGATTGGATTTCTTTTAATAATTTCAAAATTTCTTCCGCTTGTTTTTCACGACTGAATTGATTTACAATTCCAGTCTCTCCTCCATTTGTTCTTCCATTCAACTTCCAATGCTCATAATTTTCTTCTAGAAACGTTTCCATTCCATTAGCATCTTCATACTTAAACGTTCTTCCTGATTTACAAGTTGAAATTATTTCAGCAGCATCTCCATCAACTGGTCCGATATTTAGAATTGGGACATCAGAAGCTAGGTATTCAAATAACTTTCCTGTAAGAATACCTTTATTACCCTTTGCTTCTGGAATAACAAGCAGTAAAACATTCGCAGCTTTCATTTGAGCAATTGCCTCGTGATGGTTCACATGTGATTTAAATCTTACCTTTTCTCCAGCAACGGCCTCAATCTGCTCCTTGATATTATTCGGCATACTTCCAGTGATGTGAAGTCGAATAGCGATTTTTTTGTCAACGAGTTTTTTGATGGCAATTAAAAATCCATTTAATTTATAATCATTGGTTAAAGTTCCGGTATAAGAAATAACAAAATCTTTTTCTTTTTGCTCTGCTTCAACAACATCAAAATCCTCTTTATCAAATCCATTTGAAATCACATGGAAGTTTTTCGAAATAAGATTTTCTGATTTTGTCAATAGATTTCTACGAATATCATTACTCACCACTACAACCGCATCAGCATTTTCGAGAACTTGCCTTTCCATTCGTGCATCCCTGTTCTTAGAAAAAGCAGAAAGAAATAATTTGTCATAATAATATATTCCTGTCCATGGATCACGTAAATCGGCGAGCCAAGGCAGTTTATATTTTTTCTTCAATTTTAAACCGATGAGTTGCGTTGAATGCGGCGGACTTGTAGTGATAATTGCATCGATATTTTCTTTTTCAATGATTTCGCAACAGCGTTTATATGCATAACGATTCCAGCCAACACGTGCATCAGGAAGAAAAAGATTTCCTCGTATGGCACGCATTAGTTTCTGTGAAAATTTCAGTTCCTTTTTTTCATCATTAGAAAATCCACCAAAAGGAATTTCTTTTTTTCGAGTCAGTGTTTTATAAACACCATAAGGCTCCATCGTTGAAGTATAGGAAACATTTACAATAGGATCAATATCATTTTGCAAAGTCGCATCACGAAGTGCATACGAAGCTTTTGTCGGATCAACTGTAACAACAAATGGAATAATTCCTTGACGAACGAAGTATTTACTCAGTTTTACCCACCGTTGCACTCCTGCCCCACCACTCGGTGGCCAATAATAACTTACGATGAGTATTCGCTTCATGCAGCTACTTGGATGCTTTCTTTATTCTTTTTACGATCAAGATAAATACCTGCACCAATAAACAGGAATAACATAATGGAACCTGCCATTGCAATTTTTTCACCAGTATAATAGGTAGAAGGCTCAAATTTAAATTCAATTTGATGTTTGCCTGCAGGAACTCGCATTGCTCGTAAAACAAAATCAGCTCGTACATGTGGAGTCAATTTTCCATCCACATATGCATTCCAACCTTTTTCATAATATACTTCTGAAAAAACTGCCAATTGATCAGTTACAGCAGAGGAAGTATATTTCAGATTATTCGGCTCATATGCATCCAACTTGATTACTGCAGTGCTATCATATTTAGGTTTGAATTCGTTGAGCGATGGATCTGTTTCTAATTGTGATTTATCCATGAGCGCTGTTGAACGAGGAGCAAATGTTTTAATTCCTGTCAATTCCTCATCTGCGCTAGCGACTACTTTTAAGTTTCTTACAAACCACGCATTTCCGCAAGCAAATCGATTGGTCAACACACCACCTTCCGGATTATAAATGATATACTTTGTATTTAACATGTTCAAGGCTGATTGTTTTGAAAGCACTTCTCGCATCGCAGAATCATTTGTTGAAGCTTGTAATCCAGAGGTGATCGCACGAACATTATCATCCATCACTTGCTCATATAATTCCTGCATACGTTTCAATTTCGCTCCATGATAACCACCAATGGATTTATGCCAATAAGAAGTGGAAGCATCCTGCCAAGTTGATACTGCAACATTCAATACACGGTAGTCAGGTGAAGGATCTGTAAGAATCATCTGATCAGCTTTTGATTGCACAAAAGAGGTTTCGGTTTTTCTTGGCTTCTCGTAATTACTTTTTCCTTTTTCATCACTGATATATCTACTACTCACTCCCCACATATCGACCAGCATTAATAATGTAAGAGCTCCTGCCAACCAAATCACTTCAAAAGGTTTGCGTAGATAAACGAAAATTAATCCAGCCGCTAAAAGAATAAAAAAGAAACTACGTATAGCATCCGATTTTACAATTGCAATTCTGGCTGTTTCAAGATTTGCGACAACATCATTTGCAACATCAATTGTTCCTCCTTGTTTTTGCACACCAGCAATAATTTGAGCACTATCTTCAGGACTCACTGTAGTGACAAAACTTGTCGGCATCAAATAAACCAAAAATGCAATTCCACCCGTAAGAATAAATGCAGCATAGAATTTTTTCATCTGCGCTTTTACTTCCGCTGGATTTTTTACGATCTCACGAATAGCAAGCATGGCTATAATGGGCATTGTCAATTCAGCAATAACGAGAATCATCGAAACGGCTCGAAATTTATTATAGCCAGGAATATGATCAAAGAAAAATTCTGTCAATCCCATGAAGTGTCTTCCCCAGGCCAACATGATCGCTAAAACAGTGGCACCAAGTAACCACCATTTGATTGAATCTTTGATAATAAACATCCCGAGAATAAAAAAGAAACAAATAATTGCTCCAATGTAAACCGGTCCGCTTGTAAAACTCACATCACCAAAATATGCCGACTGACCACCGATATATTCTTTGTATTTTTCATCCACTCCATCCAAAGCATCTTTATCGTAAGAACCGATGCCTTCTGATGCTCCACCTGAAAAATCAGGAATCATCAACGTAAATGTTTCACCAATTCCATAACTCCATTGCGTTGCATATTCAATCGGAAGTCCAGACGTTTTTTTCTGCTCTTTATTATCCACTGTAATATCTGATTGTCCTCGCGTAGATTCTTTTCCATATTCATTGGTCAATGCCAAATTTGTATAGTTCGGCATAATGGCAAGAATCGTTGCAACAATTAATAAGCCTACTGCTTTTCCGAAATAATTTATTTTTCTTTCTTTAAATAAACGAACGCCCTCACCCACTCCAACAAACAAAATAATTATAGCCAAGTAATAAGTAATCTGAAGATGATTTGAAAAAATTTCTAGTGCTAATGCCAGCGCTGTTATAGCTGCTCCAAGAAATAATCTACCTCGAAGCGTAATTAATACGCCCATTAAAACGGGAGCCATGTACGCAATGGCAAAACCTTTGGTATTGTGTCCTGCAGGAATAATAATTATAAAATAAGACGACAAACCATATGCAATCGCGCCTGCAACCGCTAGCCATGGATCCACTTTTAAAGTTGTAAGCAGGAAATAAAATCCTACCATACACAACAAAATAATGGCAACAGGCGAAGGGAAAATTTTTAGGAAAAATTTCTGAATGTATTGAACTGCATTTGCAGGGTACATAACAGAAATCTGATAAGCAGGCATTCCGCTGAACATCGTATTGGTCCACAAAGGCTCTGCATGATTTTTTTCTCTGTAGTCTACAATTTCTTTTGCAACACCATTGTAATGGGTTACGTCACCTTGGTTAACGACTTTACCATCAAAAATCAAAGGTTTAAAAAAGAGTGCAGTTACAATTAGAAAAATAATAACAGCAGCGAAATAAGGGATGTAGCGTTTTGCGTTCATGAGTTAGTTGTCCCTATTATACAGGAACTCGGCAAAGTTATCAAAATCGGCGGGAGAGGATTTACACAAAGTGCTTAAAAATGTGAAACCTCCGCTACCAGGGAGGCGCGGAGGTTTCGATTCTGTAGTTCTATCTGACGTTGGAGGCTCTTTTCGGAGTTTCGTCAGATGGAAACCAAACACCTTAACCAGAATTGATAGTCAAACTTACTATGGGAAATGAATATTAAAAACAGACTTTGTATAAGTGGTGGTTAGTTATTGGTGATTGGTTGGTGGTGATTGGTTGGTGGTGATTGGTTGGTGGTGATTGGTTGGTGGTGATTGGTTGGGGCGTCAATCAATGACAGTGGAGCCAGATTAGCAATCAGCAGTTTTTTCTTAAAAAAATGGACTTTTGTTAATGACCACGCTCCAATCACTAATCACTAATCACAAATCACTAACCGCTAATCGACAATCACTTTATATCCTCGTAATCCACATATTCTCCTTCTGTAGGCGGGATTTTGGACTCGGGAGATGATTTACCTTTAATTCGGACTTCACCATCCTTTTTTTCTTCTTTTTGGTAATAGTGATGATGCGTATTTTGCTGGTAATTAGAAGCAGGTTTACGACCTCCGGAAAATGCTCCGAATAATCTCCATATAACCCAAATGGCAAGGACGGTAAAGAAAAATTCCTGCATGATGCTACAAAGATAATTGGTAATTAGTGATTGGTGATTAGTTAATTATACTTTAAAAGAAAATTTTAGTCTAAAATCTCCAACTTCTGAAAGCAAATTTCTATCAGTTATGTGGGCACTAATTCTCAATAACTTACCTTTGCGATATGAAAGTCACCATCACCATAAAAGAAGTAAATCCGGATTTTGATCAAGAATTTGCTGATAGAGAAAATGAAGGGCACGAAAGTGAAGAAAATGTCCGATACAATTGGGAAGATGAATTTTTAGTGAAGGACGAAGTGAAAGAATTCAACATTCGTAATAATGAAATTTACGTGTTGGAAGGATTGAATGGAGAAGAAAAATTCGCTTACGATATTCCCGGAATGACGATTGTGGAGTGCTTTGGAGAAAATGATATGATTACTCGATTTGCTGCTTCCCGCAAACTAATAAAGGATACAAAAAAGAATATTGGTAAAAATGGTGACATTCATTTTTTCATGTTCTTGAAAGGTGGTCATGCCCACATCAATCCAATTCAAGGGGTTTATATCAGTGCAAAAGATTTCCCAAAAGAATTACCGGTTCCCGAAGAAGAAGATATTACCTCCGACGAAGAAGAATAGGAAGATTGCAAATTTCATATGGGCAGATGGCAAATTGTTATCGCTCAACTGAAATAGACAACATTTACCAAATCTGAAATCTAAATAGCTTGCCAGCTTGTGTCAAAAGGCTGCGACTGCACCATACTTCCAAACTTAATATTGATGGCGCTTTTCTGCTGTCGATTATAATGCATATCCCAGAAAAGAATAATTGCAATAAGCCATTCGGCAGGTGCATTTGAATTTGCAGTACAGTGATAATTATCACCACTGAAAAATGTCACCGCATCATTATTAAACCAGGCGATCTGTTTGCCATTCTGAAGAATAGAAACTTTTCTTCCACGATGTCCTACAATTTCCAAAAGATCAGTTCCTACGGAAATTGAAAATCGACGTTTCCACCATGAAATTGTTTCGAGTTTAAATTGCGTATTGTGCAAACTGAAAACTACATTCGGTTTCAGCAATCCCCAACCCTGCTCTATCGACATTAATACTTGATCTCCCTGCAATGGAATTAAATCAACTTTCGGAAATAATTTCCAAATACTTGATTTAGCTCTGTAATAAGGCTGACCATTAATTGCCACCGTATATTTATCGCCGATCGATATTTTTTTCTGCTGTACGTCTACAATTAATGGCATAGGGTTAATTTATAATTTTATTATTCTCTAGGAATCTGTTTTAACTGTGCCTTTAATTTGTCAACTTCAGCTTTGTGTTTTTCTACCTGCGATTGGTATTCAGCAACTAAACTTTGAGCTCCTTTAGATTTGCTGAACATTCCAAGATTGTTTTCAATCGTAGTAATTTCGCCTTGCAACTTTTTAATTTTCTCTTGAATTGTTGATCGTTCACGGAAAATTTGATCACGACCTTTTTCAGTTTGTTTTAACTGATCGTATTTAATACGTTGCAATGTATTTTCATCTCCACCTTTGTCTTTCAACTGACCAAACAATTGTTCTTGCACTTTTTTCCATGCATTTTCTAATCGTTCAAAGTCTGAACGTGGAGCAGGCTTTAATTCATTCCAACGCTTTTGCAATTCAGATAATGCAGTTCTTGCAGAAGTTAAATCTTCTCCAAGATTTGCAGTTGAAGCTTCTGCAATTAATGCTTCACGTTCTACCACATTCTCTTTCAACAAAGCATCTGCGGCTGCAAATTGTTTATTTCTATTCTCAAAAAATCCATCTGCTGCGGCTTTAAAACGCAACCATGTTTTTTCAGAAACTTTACGAGGAACAGGTCCCACTTTTTTCCAATCGTCCTGCATGCGTTTGAATTGCATCGCAGCACCTTTCCAATCTGTACTATCTTTTAATTTTTCAGCTTTTTCACAAAGTGCAATCTTCTCATCCAGATTTTTCTTGAAATCATCACGTTGTTGAGCATAAAATCCCTCACGATTACGGAAAAATTTCTGTCTTGATTCTTTGAATCGTTTCCAGGTTTTCTCTTCGTCTTCCTTAGGAACATGACCAATTTTTCTCCACTCTTCAAATAGCGCTTCAACAGCATTATTTGCGTCTTGCCAACTTTTATGGGAATCAAAAGTTTTTTCTGCATCTGCATCCATTTTTTCGCAGAGCACAAGTTTCAACTGAAGATTTTCTTTCTCTTTTACTTTATTGTCCTCTAATAATGCTAGTTTGCGAACATGTGTTTTATCAGAAGCTGTTTTAAATTGTTCCCACAATTGCTCATTGAACTCTTTTGTTGCAGGTCCTATTTCACGCCACTGTTCATGTAAATCATGCAATTGACTCAATGCACGACGGACAGAAGGTTCAGCAGTTAAAGCTTCAACTTTTGCAATCAATTCAATTTTCAGATCCTGATTTTTCTTGAAATCTAAATCGCGTAATTCACGTGAAATTTTAACGACATCAAAAAAGCGATCCAAATGATGTTGCCAAACTTTACGCAATTCTTCCACATCACCTTGCGGAACAGGTCCAATTTCACGGTAACGATTTTGCAATGCCTGAAGTTTATCAAAAGCCTTATTCATGCTTTCGCTCGATTCAGCAAGTGCTTTAAGCTCGTCTACCAAAGCCATTTTATTAGCTAAGTTTTTACGTTGCTCAACATCCTTTACGCGACGAATTTCTGTGCGTTTTTGATTATATTTTTTTAAATATTCTTCGAATTTGTCAGAAATAAAATCTGGAGCGGGCTCAAATTTATCATCATCCGCTTCGTGATTTGCTTCCCAAGCACGACGTTTAGCATCCATTTCCTCGCGCACGAGTTCACGAAATGTCTCTTTCAACTTTTGAATAATTCCTCGTACCTGATCGGGTTCCGAATTAGAAGAAGCTTCTTCCATTCGTTTGAGTAACTCTTCTTTGCCAAGCCCGGAAAAATCTTCCGTTTGCGACAATTCATCGTGTTGGTTGTCCTGCTCTTGTTCATCAGCATTTGCTGATACCGCTGCAATTTCCGGTTGATTACTTTCTTTTTCTGTTACTTGCGTGTTCGGCTTGTTCTCTGTCGTGTCCATGTGATAAGAATGAAAAACCTTGTCTCCTCGACAAGGTCGGCGTGCATGTTATTTGCTCAAAAATAGGAATTTCGTAGTACAAAAACAGGGTATTGGAAATAAAGTGCTTTTTATTGAGAAAATGACAGATTTTGTTTATAGATAATTTAGGAGGAATATGCTGTTTTTAGGGTTCTGATTTCTACCTTTATAATCCCTCAAAATTCTAATACATCTTTCAAGTATAAAAAACATAAGCTATGTCATCTATTCTGGAAATAACAAAAGTCAAAAAATTAGAAAATTACACGTTAGGAAAATGGATTGCAGGTGAAGGAGATGGTCAGCTTTTATTGAATGCCATTACGGGTGACCCTGTTGCAACTGCGTCAAGTAAAGGAATTGATTTTGGGGCTATGTGCAATTTTGGAAGAAGTACAGGTGGAATGCACTTGAAAAAAATGACTTTCCATGAACGCGGTAGAATGATTCGTGCGCTGGCTTTACATTTATTAGAAAAGAAAGATCAGTTTTATAAAACATCTTGGGCAACAGGGGCCACAAAGATTGATAGCTGGGTAGATATTGAAGGGGGAATTGGAAACTTATTCGCTTACGCTTCCTTGCGACGTCAATTTCCAGATGAAACATTTTGTGTAGATGGAGATATTGCAAAACTTTCAAAGGGAAATACATTTATTGGTAATCACATTTGTGTTCCAAAAGATGGAGTTGCTATACATATCAATGCGTTTAATTTTCCTGTTTGGGGAATGTTGGAAAAAGTAGCTGTCAATTGGCTTGCGGGTGTTCCTGCTATTGTTAAACCTGCAACCTTAACTTCTTTTTTAACTGAAGCAGTGGTTAGAGAAATTGTCGAATCAGGAATATTACCAGAAGGAGCTTTGCAATTAATTTGTGGTTCTGCAAATGGAATTTTAGATCATGTGGTGAATCAGGATGTGGTAACATTTACTGGCTCTGCTTCTACCGGCAAAATGTTGAAAGCTCATCCACGTATTTTATCTGAATCGGTTCATTTTAATATGGAAGCTGATTCATTAAATTGTTGTGTTTTGGGATCCGATGTTACTCCAGACAAACCTGAATTTGATATTTTCATAAAAGAAGTCGTAAGAGAAATTACTACAAAGGCTGGACAAAAATGTACTGCTGTTCGTAGAATTATTGTTCCTGAAAATCGAATTGAAGAAGTTCGTGTTGCATTAGGAAAACGTTTGTCACAAACCATTATTGGAGATCCGAATGCAGAGGGTGTTCGTATGGGGGCGCTTGCTGGATATTCGCAACGCATCGAAGTCTTGGAAAAAGTAGAACAGCTTTCAAAAACACAAAAAATTATTATTGGCGATTACGAAAACTTCGAAGTGAAAGGTGCTGATAAAAATAAAGGTGCTTTTATGCCACCGATTGTATTCCTGAATGAAAATCCATTTAAGAATACCGATTGTCATAACATCGAAGCGTTTGGACCTGTGAGTACATTGATGCCTTATAAGACAACTGAGGATGCAATTGAATTAGCCAGAATGGGAAAAGGTTCTTTAGTGAGTTCAATAATCACTAATGATTCTAAAATTGCAACACAATATGTACTCGGTGCAGCAAGTATGCATGGACGCATATTAATATTAAATGAAGAATGTGCTAAAGAATCAACAGGTCATGGATCACCAATGCCTTTGTTAGTACACGGCGGACCAGGACGTGCTGGTGGTGGCGAAGAAATGGGTGGAAAACGAGGCGTTTTTCATTATTTGCAACGTACTGCTTTGCAGGGCTCACCTACGATGCTGACAAGTGTATTAAATCAATATCAACAAGGCGGCAAATATCTTTTAAAAGATGTTCATCCATTCCAACAATATTTTGAAGATTTGGAAATTGGAGAAACCTTAATTACCGAAACGCATACTGTAACGGAAGAAGACATTATCAATTTCGCAAATCTAAGTGGCGATAAATTTTACGCACACATGGATCCGAAATCTTTAGATGGTACTATTTTCAAACGTACTGTTGCTCACGGATATTTTGTGTTGTCGCGCGCAGCTGGATTATTTGTTGACCCACATAAAGGACCTGTGCTGTTGAATTACGGAATTGATGAATGTCGTTTTACAAAACCAGTTTATCCTGGAATGAGTTTCGGTGTTCGTTTCACTTGTAAAGAAAAAATCGATCAGGAGAAAAAGAATGCAGAAGATATTTCTAAAGGAATTGTGAAATGGTTGGTAGATGTATATGATGCAACACCACAAGAATTCCTTGACAAGAATGGATATGATGGTCAGACGGGAGATACAGTTGCCATTGCGACGATTCTGACAATGGTGAAAAAGAAAAATCAAAATTAGCCTAACGAAATACTTTTAAAGTGTCCATTTTTTATCTATGAAGCAATTCCTAATTCGAATTTCAGTATTGATTTTAGGTCTGCTGATATTTTCCGGATTAGAAGTTAATGCTCAATCAAAAGAAATCGATTCGCTTAAAAACGAATTGACAATTTTGCCTAAACTTACTACTGGGAAAAACAAGGATACAATTCGAATTATTTGTCTCAATGAGTTGGCGATTCTATACAAAAACACAGGAAAATACGCAACTGGCTTAGTGCTAGAACAAGAAGTCACAGATTTTTTTTCCAAGAAAAAAGATTCACTTTCCATTCGAGAAAAATGGCTATTGTCAAATGCCTATGCTTGTGCAGGATTAATTTATTACCGAAAAGGTGTTTATGATTCCAGTTTTACGAAACAAGAAAAGGCACTTCAACTTCGAATTGAGATTAAAGACAAAAAAGCAACTGCCATTTCACTTAGTAATCTCGGTGTATTGTATGATAATCAAGGCGATTATCCAATGGCTCAGAAATATCACTTTCAGGCGCTTGAGTACCGTGAGGCAATAAAAGATTTAAAAGGAATCGCTGCTTCCTGTGGCAACATTGGTGAAGTTTTCCGAAAACAAGATGAAAATGAAAAGGCTATTGAATATTTTAATCGATCGCTCATTGCTGCTCAAGAGGCCGCAAAGTCGGAACCAAAGGAAACTGGAAACCTCCAAGTAATGGGCAATGCTTATAATAACCTCGCATTGGTTTATGAAAGCAAAAATGAATTCGACAAAAGTTTAAAAAATCACAAATTGGCTTTATCGATTCGAACTGCTAATGGAGATAAAAAAGGAATTGCTGCTTCCTATAATAACATAGGTTTAATCTTCAAAAATCAAGGTCAGTTGGATACCGCGCTTGCCTACTTCAATAAGTCGATGGACATTAAGCAAAGTATAGGTGACAAAAAAGGAATTGCAGCGAGTTATCTGAATATTGCAGGAATATTTGTGAAACAAAACAAATATCCCATAGCTGAAAATAATTTAATTGAATCACTAAGACTTGCGAATGAAGTTGGGGTGCGAGCACTCAAATTGGAATGCCTGCTTTCTTTGAGTCAACTCTATGCTGTGACCAATCGTAAAGGAAATGCTTATGATTATTACTTCCAATACATTTCACTTCGCGATAGTTTGAACAATGAAGTGAATATTAAATCCCAGTTAAGAGAAGAAATGAATTACACCTACGGCAAAAAACATATTGCAGATAGTATACAATCAGAAGCAAAGCTTAAAGTGGACAACATTCAGCACGAAACTGCAATTGCAAGACAGAAAACTTTTACAATCGTTGGCGTTATTGGATTTGCGTTGATGTTAATTGTAGCACTTATTTCCATAAAGGCATATCGACAAAAGCAAAAAGCAAATCATATTATTTCAGAGCAAAAAATTATTGTAGAGGAAAAACAAAGGGAAATTCTCGATTCAATAGCTTACGCAAAACGCATTCAATATGCCCTACTTGCACAAGATGAAATGCTTGAAAATAACTTAAATGATCATTTTGTTTTGTTTCGTCCAAAGGATATAGTGAGTGGTGATTTTTATTGGGCAACAAAATCGATAAATGAAATTCAAGGTTCAAAAAGAGAACTTTTCTATTTGGCAGTTTGTGATTCTACCGGACATGGAGTACCGGGTGCTTTCATGAGTTTGTTGAATATTTCCTTCTTGAACGAAGCCATTATCGAAAAGGAAATTTCAGATCCTGGGCTTGCGTTTGATTTTGTTCGCAAAAGACTTTTAGGAAACACGAATGAATTCACCTCAACCAAAACTGTTAGACAAGATGGGATGGATGGAATATTATGCAGAATTGATCGTACTGCCAATGAAATCATGTATGCTGCAGGATACAATTCTCCCGTATTAATCAGAAATGGAACATTAACCACACTTGCTTGTGATAAAATGCCAATAGGAAAAGGTGAACGTGATGCACCATTTTCAACACATCGTTTGGAAGTTCAAAAAGGTGATGTAATATATCTTTACACAGACGGATATGCCGACCAATTCGGAGGCGAAAAAGGGAAGAAATATAAATATAAAAAGTTAAATGAATTTTTATTATCTATTCATAACCATCCGTGTTCAACTCAAAAAGAGAAACTAGAAAATGAATTTGAACAATGGAAAGGAAAGCTGGAGCAAATCGATGATGTTTGTATTCTTGGAATTAAAATATAAAGGCACACTTAAATTCAGATTTGAACAAAACAGTCGCTATGGAAATTGAACTTATAACCATCCATGAAATCATCAATCGCACACGTGAACTTGCCAATTATTACATCCACAAAACAAAAGATGTTGATGTAAAAAAATCATTTGTTGTTGGCGATAAAAAGCTCAATAGCATTTATTGGTTGGTTGCACATATGGCTTGGGCGGAGAATAATTTAATTATCCGTTCCACCGGCGGACCAAATCCAGAAGTTCCATGGCTAAAGTTTTTTGCATTAGGAAAACCAGCTTCAGAAGGCGAAACGAATGGACCTTCCTATGAAGAAGTAATTGCAGGTTTTGAGAAAGTCCATAAAGTTGCAATGGATCATTTGGCACAACTTGATCCTATTTTATTAGATGCTCCGAATAAACTGGATTGGGAAATTATGGGAAGTAAAACGATGCGTGCAACTTTGATTCATCACATTCGTCATGAAGGACTGCATACAGGTCACCTTAGTTGGAATGCAAGTTTGCATGAAGTAAAAACGATTTAAGTAAAGCTTAGAGTTTCGTTCTCCAAAGTAACTTACCATCTTTTATATTTACCGCAAAAATTTCTTTGTCGATACTGAAAAATACTTTTCCAGATGTTTCATCAACTCCTACATGCGGTGCATACACTTCAGGATAGGTATAATCAGCATTAAATTGTGTTTGCTTAATTTCCCAAACCACTTTTTTTCCATCCAATGTAACACACGATAAAATAAATCTTTCTTTTTTGAGTGTTTCATAATGCAAAATAAAAAAGCAACTGTCTTTTATATCAATTCCAACAGGAAGTCCAACCAAAAATATTAGATTTTCATTTAAAATAGAATCTTCCCGATTCGTAACATACATCTGATTTTGATTTTCTCCTTTACCGGACAACTGCACAATTACCTTGTCACCCGTTTCTTCCTCTCTTCGAATTTCACGTGATTCAATATAAATATTATAGGTTGCAATTTTAGATTTTGCCCTTTTCGCATCCTCCGTAATTAATTTCCCTGTGGCAGTAAATAGATCCCATTTTTTTCCATCATTCGAACTCATTTCCATAATATTTCTGTCGTCGCACCACATGAAATTATCTACGCCGGTCGACAGTTCTGGAAATAATTTTGGTAGTGTTTCCGTATTATAAACTACATATTGCTTACCATTTGTTACTGAAAAATAGGCTACATCATTAAACCTAGCAACAGAAAGACTATCACCATGTATTCCAATTAATCGCGCTCCATTACCTGCAGGAAAACGAATAATTTTGGAACCATTTTCTGCATTTAATACATGCACACGCATATAAGCATCAGGATCTGCGCCTCGCGTACCTAAAGTCAGGATATGGTCCATGACAATAAGTCTTCCATTAATCATTCTGATTTCATCAATGGCCGCAGGATGACCATAACCTAGATACATTGGATTAATTAAAGCGCTGGTGATTGCGAATACAAATGGAACAGCAATATTTATGGTTCGCATTCCAAAAGTGTAATCTTTCCTCCGATATATCTGTTTACTGAATACGATCAGGATAAGCATGAAGACCAAAGGAACACCAAGTCCAAACCACCAAGAGGAAAAATAAGTATCGAGAAAAGAATTATAGGACATATTTTTTCAGTTATCGGATTTGAATTTCATTTTAGCGACAAGGAAACTTCAAAGAAATTATTTTCAATAATTGAAATGGAGGAGCTCAATATTGCTCACTTTCATTCGGAAAATCTTTGCTTTTAATATCCGCAACATATTTTCCTACAGCAACTTCAATTTGTTCAGCAAGATTTAAATAACGACGAAGGAATCTAGGATTAAATTCAGCTGTCAATCCAACCATATCATGGAAAACCAAAACTTGTCCGTCTACTCCACCCCCAGCGCCTATTCCAATTACAGGAATAGAAACTTCTTTAGCAACTTTTGTAGCTAATGAAGCCGGAACTTTTTCAAGTACTAAAGCAAAACATCCAGAATTCTGCAATACATGTGCATCATCAATTAAACGTTTTGCTTCTTCTTCTTCTTTTGCGCGTACATTATAAGTACCGAATTTGTAAATGGACTGAGGCGTCAATCCCAAATGTCCCATGACAGGAATACCAGCAGTAAGAATTCTTTCTACGGACTCTTTCACTTCTCTACCACCTTCAAGTTTCACTGCATGCGCACCAGATTCTTTCATGATACGAATCGCGGAGTTCAAGGCTTCTTTTGAATTTCCCTGATAGGAACCAAAAGGTAAATCGACAACAATTAATGCTCTGTCAATTGCACGAACCACACTTGAGGCATGATAAATCATTTGATCCAAAGTAATCGGCAATGTCGTTTCATGACCTGCCATTACATTGGAAGCAGAATCGCCTACAAGAATCACATCAATACCAGCGGCATCAATAATTTTTGCTGTAGTGTAATCGTATGCGGTCAACATCGCAATTTTTTCGCCGGAGTTTTTCATTTCCTGCAAACGATGTGTAGTTACTTTTTTGGTTTCCTTTTTTGCGATAGACATAGTCCTTGAATTAATGCATACAAAGTTAGGGTAAAATACTTGCTGAAATAAACAAAATAAAACAGGATTGATTCGATTTATTTTAATAAAACCAAGGCAGAATTACTAAGAAAATTGAATAGAAAATCCGAATTTAAGGAGTAAAATTGGGAGCAAAAATTTGATCGTGAAGGTGCAAGGCATTCATATCTGCAGCAGGGTCTTTTCGAATCAGATATTGGACAATCATCGATTTTACTGCTGGCGTACCTTTAACTGTATAGTTTTGATCAATACGAATAAAACGCAATTCTACTTCAGTGTTTTTTGAAGGTGTATAAACTTCGTGCAAGGCTGCATCGAAATTTGACGAATTCACAATAATTTGATTTACACTTACAATTCTGTCACCATCTTTTAAACCGAAAGCGTTAGTGGTATCTGAATTCGAAACAAAAAAAGCATCCAAATTATCATTATAAAGCAAGCCAAAACTTCCGAAGGAAAGCATTGAATCCACCGCCATTGGCGAATATGCCCAACCGATTTTTGAAAGGCTTTCATTTAATGCTAATGCTTTAATACCATTTACATTTTCCAAAAAGTAAAGTTTCAAATCTACTCCAGCCAAACTATTTATAAGTGTTTCAATTGAATCAGGGTTCAAAGTCTTGTGCTCATTCAAACCCATAACCACTTTTCGCAAATCCATTTGCCCCTTACTTAAATCTGTAATTTTTATATCCAATAAGAGAGCCAGCAACATTGCCTTAGAACGCATCGCTTCTCTCTTTAAAGGAATGCTTAAGGTATTGTACAGGTTTTTCAAATCCGTTATTGGTTTTTTATTGGCCATTTCCGCTAAACGAATTTTAGAAGAAACAAAACCCATAAATTCATTTTCACTTATAGTTGAATCACGAATTTCAGCAAGCCAGTTAAAATATAAATTTACACCCTCATAAAACCACCAATTTTTTGTCAATTGAGGCTTCAGGAAATCGGAATTGACATTCATACTTTGTGGATCAAGCGGCCGAAGGAGATGGAATAAATCGCCCGCTGTTTCTCTTTGAATTTCGTTTGACAATTCATCTTCATCAGCTAATTCAGGCAAAAAATAAATACTGGAATAATGATGTGCAATTCCGCCATACTTTCCATGCGAATTTAAAATTGTTCTGAACGGAGTTGTAAAATAAAACATCATCGTATAATTCTGATCTTCCAATTCCGAAATAAAATTAGCATCAGACATTAAGCTGGTAGAAATTAATCGACGCACCAATCTAGCTGTTACTTTTCCATTTTCAGAAAAGACAGAAATTGTCATTCTGATATTTCCAGCCATAAAGCCAACAGTATCTGGTCTGCAATACATTACTGGATTTTCAACCAATTCTTTATAGGAAGATACATGGTAAGAATCACGCGTTTGTGATTCGCTTTTAATTTTCAAGGCACTGCAAGCACTTAATTCAATAGGTTTAAGAATGTTTACCGTGTAAGGTAATTCCGAGAAACCTTCTATGTAACCAAAAAGAAATGCATGATTTAAAACAAAATTACTTCCAGCTTCAAAATTTGATCCTGCTGCCTGTTGAATGTAATTGAAATGTTTATCTGATTCGT
This sequence comes from Bacteroidia bacterium, assembly GCA_038237845.1. Lineage (GTDB taxonomy): Bacteria > Bacteroidota > Bacteroidia > Palsa-965 > Palsa-965. The sequence continues at coordinate 6,753 of JBBRYH010000029.1, read as the reverse complement.
TTGCTTTTGTTTTTTCAGCATCCCAAGTGTCATCCACCCAATATTCAATTTTTTTCAGGGTAGCGCCTTTGCGCATTTTCATAACAATAACGTTATTTCCATTCTTTGAAACTTTTAATGGAAAACCTTTATCATCGATCGCATAAAATTGATGTACAAAACGACCAGCATCAACTTTACCATTAATGCCCGGAAGAAAAGCGGGAAGCGTATAACGAATAGTTCGTGCTTTAATCGGTGGTGTGAGAATTGTAATTTTAATTCGATCCTTATCCGGAGTGATATTTTGCAGATCAATTGAAATGTGGTAAGAATTTTCTTGAATAGGCGCTTGAGCTTTTGTCGTTAAACAAAAAAGCATAGTGAAAATAAAAAGAATAAAGCGGGTCAGCTTCATAGGGTCATGAGGGGATCCAAATGTAAGCCGAAAAATGGGAACTGAAGTGCCGAAAATGGCTTTCTTGATAATTGTCAGTAACTAACTAATAAGTGTTGGCAAGGAAGATTGACAATGAAAAATCCACCAATTGGATTAAACCTCAACGCCAACGACAAGGATATCGTCTATTTGTTCAATTGCACCTTTCCATTTTAAATGTTCTTCCAAAAGGAGTTTTCCTTGTTCTTGAATCGGTGCAGACTGAATTGATTTAATAAAATTCTGAAAACTGCTTCGTTTGTATTTTTTTTCCGAAATTCCTCCGAATTGATCAGAATATCCATCAGAGAAAACATAAATTCTGTCGCCTTTGATCAATTGAACTTCCTTATGTGTAAAGGCACGCAGTTCTTCTTCCTCAAATAATCCAACAGCAAATTTATCTGGAAGTAATTCTATAATTTCATTTTTTCGCATGATCCATGCAGGGTTAAACGCTCCTGCAAAAGAAAGTATGAGCGATTTTTTATGCAAAGAACAAATTGCAATATCCATTCCATCACGCACACGCGATTCATCTAATCGTTGATGAAGTGTTTCACTTAAATGAACATTTACATCATTCAAAATTTCATTTGGCTGAACGAGTCCATGCACTTTAACTGCCTGACTTAATAAATTACTACAAACGATACTTACAAAAGCTCCTGGCACACCATGGCCTGTACAATCAACTGCAGCAAAAAGAAGATGTTCCTCCGTTTGTGCCATCCAGTAAAAATCTCCACTGACAATATCTTTCGGACGATAAAGTACAAATGCAGAATCGCCCAAAGTTGCTTTGAATTCAACTTCGGGAAGAATTGCTTCCTGAATTTTACGCGCATATTGTATACTATCGGTGATGTCTTTATTCTTAGATTCAATTTCTACGTTCGCCAACTGAAGTGCAGAATTTTTAACTTCAATTTCCTGCTTCTGTTGATTCAATTTAGTATTTACACGCTTTCTCGTTACTGCTCGATTCCATAGGAAGAATACGACGACAATTAATAATAATCCACCTACACCTGAAGCAATGGAAACTAATTTTTTTTCTTTTTCGGCTGCCTTTGCATCGTTCTCCGCTTTTTCAACACCATACCGCGCCTGCATTTCAGAAATTTTTTCGGCGAGATTGCGATGAAATACAGAATCATTTAAATCAGAATATTTTCTTGCATAAATAAATGCACTATCATATTGATCCTTGACTCGATATGCATCTGAAATATTATAAAGAATAGAAAGTTCAACTTCATCCATGCCCACACCACGGCCTAAGTCTAGGGCTTGTTTAAAATAATCAATTGCTCGATCATTATTATTTCTGTAATAATAAACAGTTCCAATATTTGTTAAGGAAGAAACCATTCCTTTTTTATCGCCCAATTTCCTACGCAATTCATAGGATTGTTTGAGATAATCGAGTGCTTTATCATAATACTCTTTTACTTTTAAACTATCCGATTCCGAATTCCCATTTGCGTCGAGATTGGAACCCATATCTACATAGGTAACACCGAGATTATTTAATTCGACTGCGATAGAATAATTATTTCCTGACTTCTTAAAAGTATCGAGAGATTTATTCAGGTATTCGATTGCTTTTTCATTATCGCCTTTATCACCATATATATTTGCAATACTATTTAATGCTTCTGCCTGACCAATTTCATCTCCCAGATCTACACAAATGCTCATTGCTTTTTCAAAATCAATGATGGCCTTGTTATAATTTTGCATGGACCGATAAACTGCTCCGGAATTCAACAAAGCAGAAGACATTCCCTTTTTATAATCTGCAGCTTCAGCTGCTTTAAATGCATCAAAACTAATATTCAGAGCATTATTAAAATCACCTTTTGCTTGATAAGTACTTGAAACGACATTTAAACTATTTACATATTCTTTTTTATTTCCAATTTGTTGAAATAGTTTTGCGGACTGTTTATAAGCGATAATTGCATCTGAAATATTTCCATTTAGGCTATAAATATTTCCAAGTGTATTGTAGGATTTTGCCAGCCAGAAATCATTTTCATTCTGATAAGCAAGTGTTTTTGCCTCATTAGCTGCATCCAACGCCTTCACACTCGAGAATTGTAAATAGGCATTGGCAAGTTCAAGAAGCACTGGAATTCGGTTGGTGTCGGATTTAATAGCGAGCACCCTTTTAAGACTGTCAGCTTTTCCAATTTGCGCATTTAGCATAAAATGAAAAAACAGCAGCGGCAACAAAAAGACGAAACATTTTTTATTGCGAATCATTCGCATAGAGGTGTAAAGAGGTTGCAAACGAAGATAAATAAACAATCCCGCAAAAGGCGGGATTGAATAATTAAAAGACAATTTATTGCAAAATTGACTAAGGAAGGATTTCGATATTTACTCCTACTTCGCCATTTGTTTTGAAATCATAAACCAAATCATATTTTACTTCAGCACCTGTAATAATTCCCATTTCTTTACAATAGAATTGAGAAAAAGTGATGGATTTTGCGGTCTTATTCTCAGCAATTGTTCCGCCATCATTAGTTCCATTTACAGTTGTTACAGTTCCGCGTTGTATTCTGCGGGCAGTTACTACTACAGCAGTTGTAGTACCTGGAATTACAATTGAATCTGTATTGATAACATCATCAACGTTAAAGCATAAAGCTTTATAACCAGGTTGATCAAAAGTAATGTCTGGAACGGCAGCAACGCCAGCCTTAATCGGACCAGCATCACCTGCGGTAATCATTGCATTTTGTCCAGAACCTGTGGAGTCTTTAATGCCTTTAATCTTTTTCTTTTCGCCCATAAGATTGTTTTTTTGGATTGGTTAGAGGTTTATACTGCTAATATAATAAAATGTTACAATTAATCAATTTTTAGTTGATATAAATGAATTTATATTTGACTCCACTCGCTTTTCTACTTCATTTATGTCAGCACGTTCGAATTTTTTTCCAACTACTTGCTCATATAACTCGATATAACGTTCTGAAACGCTTGTAACATATTCATCAGTCATTTCAGGAATAGATTGACCCTCCTTGCCCATAAAACCATTTTCAATTAACCATTGACGAACAAACTCTTTTGACAATTGTTTTTGCGGTTCGCCATTTTTTTGTCTTTCCTCATAACCTTCAGAATAAAAATAACGGGAAGAATCAGGTGTATGAATTTCATCCATCAAATAAATCTGACCATTATGCATTCCGAATTCATATTTGGTATCGACCAAAATCAATCCTTGTTTAGCGGCCATTTCATTTCCTCGTTGGTATAATGCTCTTGTGAATTTTTCCAACTGAATATAATCTGCTTCGCCAACTAATCCTGATTTAATAATTTCTTCACGCGTAATATCTTCATCATGACCTACACTTGCTTTTGTAGTTGGCGTAATTAATGGTTCAGGGAACTTATCGCTTTCCTTTAATCCATCAGGCATCGCAACACCACAAATGATGCGTTTTCCCAATGAGTATTCACGCCATGCATGCCCACTTAAATAACCACGAATTACCATTTCCACTTTGAAAGGCTCACATCGAATACCTGCAGTAACTACAGGATCAGGAACTGCTTGAACCCAATTTGGAACAATGTCTTTTGTTGCTTCGAGAAAATGTGCTGCCACCTGATTTAATACTTGTCCTTTGTAAGGAATTCCTCTAGGAAGTACAACATCAAATGCAGAAATACGATCGCTCACAATCATGACGAGTAAATCTTCTCCGATGGAATATACATCTCGAACTTTTCCTTTGTAATATGCTACCTGTCCTGGGAAAGCATAATTTGTTTTAGTTAGTGCGTTCATCGTTTTGTTTATAGTTGTCATAAATTTCAATTATTCGTTTTACAATTTTATGTCTGATCACATCTTGCTTATCGAGATAAACAAAGTCAATTCCTTCATTCGAAGGTAAAATTTTCATTGCCTGCAATAATCCACTGGGTTGTCCACGAGGTAAATCAATTTGTGTTACATCTCCTGTGATTACAAATTTAGCAGAAGGTCCCATTCTTGTCAAAAACATTTTCAACTGACTTTCAGTAGCATTTTGTGCCTCATCTAAAATAACAAAGGCATTATCCAGTGTCCGTCCACGCATAAAAGCAAGAGGTGCAATCTGAATCACGTTGCTTTCAATATAATTCTTCAATTTATCGGCTGGAATCATATCAAACAGCGCATCATAAAGGGGTTGCAGATAAGGATCTAATTTCTCTTTTAAATCGCCTGGTAAAAACCCAAGATTCTCCCCTGCTTCAACTGCGGGTCGGGTCAAAACAATTTTTCGTACTTCTCTATTTCTTAATGCACGGACGGCAAGTGCAACGGCAGTATAAGTTTTTCCGGTTCCTGCAGGTCCAATAGCAAACATCATATCGTTCTTCTCCGAACTTTCTACCATACGCACTTGTCCGGGAGTTCTTGCTTTTACGATCAATCCTTGATTTCCATAAACAAGAATTCCATTTGGATTTTCCGGATCATTTCCTGTTGGAGCAACTCCGCCAGAAGCGCCCGTCATGATGGAATCAATATTTGCATGTGTAAGAGTTCCGTAACGTTTGAAATATTGTTGAAAAGCATCGACCGATTCTTCGAATCGTTTAATCTGATCTTTATCTCCAACAGTTTTGATCATGTTTCCTCTTGCTATAATTTTAAGCTTAGGAAAAAACGTACGAATATGATCCAGCTTAGCATCATTCACGCCGAAGATGACTATCGGTTCAACATTTATTAATTCAAGACTACTTTCGGCCACGTAAGAATATTTTTAATGTTGAAATTTCATTTGAGAACGAATTTGAGATGTGCGCCAAGTGTACACAGAGGCGAACGTGACCGATGGCTTGAAAACTGATTATTCTTGGGTTGCTCATTGGAAGTCTTATGTCTTCTTTTCTTTGTAATTTTACCACAAAATAAGCGGATTTCGTCCTAACTGCAAGGAGAAAAATAAAGAATGCCGATCATTACCTTAACCACCGACTTTGGTCTTAAAGATCATTATGCTGCCGCACTTAAGGGCGCGTTGCTGAGACAAATGCCATCGGCTGTGGTTGTGGATATTACGCATCAAGTTCCCTTGATGAATTATGCCGAAGCAGGTTATGTAATTGGCCAATCCTTTCATGAATTTCCTTTGGGAACTGTTCATTTGGTGGCTGTTGGAAGTGGTGGCAGCGGACCTCATAATCATGTTGCCCTAAAATTTAAGGGACATTATTTTGTGGGTTGTGATAATGGAACATTTGCGCTAATAGATCCTAAAAGTGAGCCAGAATTAATTGTTCAGTTGGCATTATCCGGAAAAGAACCTTCTACTTTTCTAGCCCGCGATTTGTATTTACCTGCTGCTATTCAATTAGCCAATGGAACTCCGATCGAAAAACTCGGATTACCACAAACGCGATTGACACAATTGATGTTCCCTGTTTCACCACCGGAGCAGGATGTATTAAAAGGAACAGTTGTATACGTAGATTCATTCCGCAATTTGATTACGAATATTTCAGGCGATGCATTTGATGAAATTGGAAAAGGAAGATTATTCTCTATCGAATTGATTCGTTTACGAGGAAAAGAAACCATAACCGAATTGCATCGTACGTATGGTGATGTTCCGATCGGTGCCATTGTAGCCTTCTTCAATTCAACAGGTATGTTGGAAATTGCAATTAATAATGGTCCAGCAGCAGAATTATTAAACCTCCGACAGAATTCTGTTGTAAGAATTACGTTCGAATGATTACCCGTTTAGTAAAGATGCATTTTGCAGCTGAAAACATTTCTGCATTTATAGAAATCTTCGAAACCAATAAAAATTTCATCGCAGCATTTGAAGGATGTGAATCAGTTGAATTAAAAAGAGATGCGAATCAACCTAACATTTTCTTTACGATCTCAAAATGGCGTTCAGCAGAAGATTTAGAAAATTATCGCAAAAGCCAATTATTCAAAGGAGTTTGGGGAAAAACAAAAGTTTTGTTCGCAGAAAAAGCCGAAGCTTGGAGTTTGGAAGATTAAGATTACAGATGTCCAGATTACAGATTACAGATTACAGATTACAAATGTGCATATTACCAGATTACCATATTACAATATTACCACATTACCAGATTACCAGATTACTAGATTACCAGATTACTATATTTCACTTAATAATAATTAGTAATATTCCAGCTCTTATTTAGGCTTTCCGACGGTTTTCCCCTTTTTGCTCCTCCCCTTTTGCCGATCTTTCCTTCGGCAAACACATTTAATTAAACAACAAATTCCCAATTATGATACGACTTCTACATTCATTGCTGTGCCTTGTATT
>JBBRYH010000028.1:0-50216 GCA_038237845.1 Bacteroidia bacterium | reverse complement strand
TTAGGAAAATGGTTACGATATAAAACAAGATTTTCCATACAACCGCCTTTCCTTTCATCGTAATTTATCAGGCTTCTGATGCTCAAAAATCCTTCATCAATTTCCCAGATGTTTACACGTGCAACTTGAATTGTTTTGGAGGCTGTTATTGCAATTTCTTTCAGTGCTTCGTTCAAATTTCCATTTTGAATGTGGTTTGATTTTCGGAGAAGTAATTCCATTTCGAGCTGCCGTTTTACCTGCCAGATGTATTTTATGCGTGCATCTATATCTCTAATGAAAAGTGTTTTACATTGATCAATTGCTGGCGAGCAAAAGATACTTATGTAAATTTCACGACCATTTTTCAGTTTAAGAATTTTTAATTCAGCGCCTTCATCTAATGCCAATTTTGCTGCCGTAGAACTTTGTATGACATCAACAATTGGTTGGTCGGAGATAAATGAATTGAAATTTTCTCCAATAGCAACTTGGCCCAATAGTTTTATTGCTGCTTTGTTAAGAAATAAAATTTCACCTTCCATTCCTATCGAAATAGTTGCAATTGGCGAGTCGGCTAAATTAACTTTTGAAATTTCCTTCAACATTTTATTTCATTTTAGTCCTTACGAAGTTACAAATTTGGAGGGATGGCTTCATTAAAAAATCAATGAGTCTCTGTATATTCGTCTTGCTTAAAAGCTAAAATAAAGTAAATATGATTTATGAGCTTCCCGATGATACTAGTATGTATTATGAAATTCATGGAAATCTGAATTCCGATAAGACTTTGGTATTTCTGAATGGACTTTCACAGAGCACCTTGTCTTGGGGAGGTATTGCGCCGGCCTTTTATGCAGAATACCGAGTATTACTTTTGGATCTTGTTTTTCAAGGTCAGTCGGGAACTGCAGCGAAATTCAGGACCTATGATGATCACGCCAAGGATGTTTTTCATTTACTTCAATTCCTAAAAAATGGCAGTTGTTTTTTATGTGGACTTTCTTATGGTAGTGCTCTTGCACAACATTTAATTGTGAATAATCCAGACTTTTTTGCAGGCGCTATTTTACTTTCAACTTTTGCACACCAAACGGAGTTGTTTAATCTCATTGGTGAAAGTTGGATTGCCGCATTGAATTCGGGTGGTTATGCGTTGATGTTGGATGTAATGTTGCCTGTTGTTTTGGGTAAGTCATATTTCGAACAACCATTGATTCCGATTCAAACGATGAAGGAATCCCGAGTAGCGCGTGATTTAGAAACTCAAAGTTTGCTGCATTTGATGGAAGCAACTAATGTGCGAGGGGATTATCGAAAAAAATTAGCGGGCATTAAAATTCCTGTTCTCGTAGTACAAGGAGAGGAAGATTTTTTAATTCCACCTTCCATAGCAAAAGAAGTTTCTGATAATATTTCTGGTTCGGAATTTATTGTGTTACCAAAAGTAGGTCACACTTTGAATTTGGAGGCGATTCCACAAACGATTTCTCTTGTAAAAAAATTTCTTCTAGAAAATTGATTTTTGTTTAATTAGCCCCGATTGCAGAGAGCTCCGACGAACGTAAAGCGGGTGAAATGGTAATAGAAAGTTAAGTATTTCCGCTTCTAAAATTTATTCAGAAAATGCGTGTCTACATCAAAGGTGGATCGTAATCCAACGGCATCGTATTCATTTTCCAACCAAGCATCTGCAGTTTTTCTTCCTTCTTCTTTCAGGTTCTGAAGAAAATCCCAAGAAGTATTCATCTTGCTAGAGTAGGAGAGATGGTCCAAGGAATTATAACCTGAAATACAATGCACAAATATTTCACGATCCTGTTCAGGAAGAGAAACGCCACGACGAATTAATTCATTGCGGTAATGCACCATTTGCATTTCAGAAATAAGGCTACTATTAAAACTGATTTCATTTACTCGTTCCTCGATATCACGCGCAGTAGTAGGCACTTTTCGAATATTTATGGAATTGATTTTTACCAAAACCACATCATGTGTTTGAGTTTCCGAAATGAGCGGTGACAAAGGAGGATTTCCCATGTATCCGCCATCCCAATAGGATTCGCCATCAATTTCCACTGCTTGAAAAAGAAAAGGTAAACAGGCTGAAGCGAGCACTGCATCGGCAGAAATTTCTGCATTATGAAAAACTTTTGCGCGATTTGTTTTAACGTTTGTAGCGCAAATAAATAATTGTTTGGTGTTATATCGTTTCAATTCTTCGAAGTCGATCAAATCATTCAAAATATCCTTGAGCGGATTATAATTAAATGGATTCAGCTGATAAGGCGAAAGGGATTGAGACAGGGAATTAAAAAAAGCATAACCTGGTGAATTATGAATATCGCCAGTGCCAAACGCTTTGTCCCAAGGAGAAGGTTTGAAAAGATAAGAACCGTTTTGTGCAATTTTCTTCCAGAGTTTTTCTAATAATTCTTTTGCTTTTTCTGGACCGCCCATATGAAGACCATAGGCTAAGGTTACTGCATTGACTGCACCTGCGCTTGTGCCACAAATCCCTTCTGCGACAATTTCTTCTACTTCTAAGAGTCGGTCCAGCACACCCCAAGTAAAAGCGCCATGTGCACCACCACCTTGAAGTGCGAGTGCAATGTGTTTCTTGTCAAATAGTTTTCTTGGAGTCAAAGTGAAGTAAAGGTACAGTTTTAAAAATCGGGTTTTGTAAAATTATTTGGTTTGATTTGTTAATGTTTGAATTTCTTAATGATTTCTAAAATGCCTGATTTTGTTCCTGCGAAATATTCTCCCGATTTGAATGCCGGAATAAAAATGGTTTCGATTATTTTTTTTGTTTCGTCATCCTTTAATGTTATTGCAACGCCGCCACCATTTACAATTCGAATACGTCCGAATTCACTTGAAACGCCAATGACAATTCCATTATCTTCTCCTTTTTTTCCAACGCCCCATGCATTTGCAACGGCATCAATATAATGATCAAAGCTTGAATCTGTGGTGAGGTTCATGTCGACAGTTATTACCGCAATTTCGATTCTTGTTTTATGTTCAAACGAACTAATTAAAGAATCCAGTGATTTAATTTCTGCTTTACTATAGATCCCTTCAAAATCGCTTACCCATCCTAAAGCTTTAGGAATGGAATCACTTTGAATTTGGGAAAAAGAGGAAATTCCTAAGAATAGGAAAATGCCGAGAAGGGTTATGATTTTTTTCATTTGGGGTTTCAAAATTCAGTATTCAAAAATGATGTTATTAATTAACTAATCAAAATTAATTATGGCATATCAATCTTCAATTTTACTGTGCTGTCCAACCACCATCGACGGGAATGGCAGTCCCAGTAATTAGCTCAGCATGATCAGTACAAAGAAAAACACATATGGCACCAAGTGATTCAGGTTTTACAAATTTTTTGATGGCATGTTTTTGTAGCATGATTTTCGAAATGACATCCGATTCACTCATATTATGTGTTTTTGCCTGATCAGCAATTTGATTTCTTACCAATGGTGTATCTACATAACCAGGACAAACGGCATTGGCAGTAATTCCAAATGGAGCGCCTTCAAGTGCTGTGACTTTTGTAAATCCAACAAGACCATGTTTCGCAGCTACGTATGCAGATTTGAATTCAGATGCAACTAATCCGTGAGCAGAAGCGATATTGATAATGCGGCCCCAATTTCTTTTTTTCATTCCTGCAAACACCAATTGAGTAGTATGAAAAGCAGCATTTAAATTTAAATTGATAATTGCATTCCATTTCTCAGAAGGAAAGTTTTCGATTTCCTGAACGTGTTGAATGCCGGCGTTGTTTATAAGCACATCAATTGCGCCGAGATTTTTTTCAGTTTCACCAATATATTTTTCAATGGAAGCTGGATCAAGGAGATTTGCATTGGAGAAAAAAGTTTTTACTCCAAATTCTTTTCCAACTGACGCTGCAATTTCCGCTCCGTCTTTTTCTAATCCGTTAAAAGAAATTGCAAAACCTGCTTTGGCAAATTCCTTAGCTATAGCGAGTCCGATTCCACTTGTTGAACCTGTGATGAGGGCGACTTTATTCATTTTACGAAGATAAATGTATTGGGTATTAGGTATTGGGTATTGCGAAAAATATTTGGTCATTTTATAAGAATCATTGGAGGTTTTGTTTTGCAAAAAAAACTTATAAGGCATACAACTCAATACCTAATACTCAATACCTTTGTGGCATGCTATCACTCGATCCAAAAGACCTAAAAATTCCTCAATTGCATAGTTATTTGCTACATGCTATTGCGCCACGTCCCATTGCATTTGCGAGTACGATGGACAAAGAAGGAAATGTAAATCTGAGTCCATTTAGTTTCTTTAATATTTTTTCTGCAAATCCACCAATTCTGATTTTTTCTCCGGCCAGAAGTGGGCGTACAGGTCAAACGAAAAACACGTTTGATAATGTGAAAGAATTTCCGGAATGTGTGATCAATATTGTGAACTACAAATTGGTTCATCAAATGTCATTGACGAGTGCTGAGTATCCAAAAGGAGTGAATGAATTTACAAAAGCAGGACTGACTGCAATTCCATCCTTAAAAGTGAAACCACCCCGTGTGAAAGAATCTCCGGTGCAATTAGAATGTAAGGTGAATCAGATTATTGAACTCGGACAAAATGGTGGTGCAGGAAATCTTGTGATTTGTGAAATTCTTATGATACATATTCAAGAAGAAATTCTAGATCCGGAAACAAAAATGATTGACCAACAAAAGATTGATCTTGTATCTCGTTTAGGTGGCGATTGGTATGGACGAGCTTCCGGTGATTCTCTTTTTAGAATTGCAAAACCGTTGACAACAATCGGGATTGGAGTAGATGGAATTCCGGAACATATTCGAACCAGCAAGGTTTTAACTGGAAATCATTTGGGTCAATTAGGAAATGTACCTGCTTTGCCTTCTATGGAAGAGGTGCAGCATTACAAGACTTCTGGAGCTATTCTGGAAGCGTTTCAGGACTATGGAAAGGATCTTGCAAAGTTGGACGATCACCTACATCACATTGGAGCGAGTTTGTTGGATATGGGAAAAGTTGATGAGGCGTGGAAGGTTTTGCTTAGTGATATGTAGTCAGTTAATAGTTATTTGCGATTTGTTATTAGGTAAGGCTTGCAAATCAGTTCAGTATGAACTAATTCACATTTATTCAAGTTTTCCACAATTGCTGATTCCTCCTTTTAATTCGCCTACTTTTGCTCAGCAGTTCTTATAACTATTAACTATTAACTATTAACTCATGTTTAATATCACAGGCACCCTTAAGGTCAAAATGGAGGAACAGAAAGTCTCCGAACGTTTCAAAAAGCGTGATTTCGTAATTCAGGAAAATTCTTCGCAATATCCTCAGATGATCAGTTTTCAATTGGTTCAGGATCGTTGCAATTTAATTGACAATTCAAATGTTGGCGATGAAGTTCGTGTGTTCTTCAATCTTCGAGGACGCGAATGGAAATCACCACAAGGCGAAACAAAATATTTTAATACAATTGAAGCTTGGAAAATTGAGGCAGTAAGTGCAGGTGCGCCACAAACAGCAGGAGTATCGAATGCAAATACAGTTTCTGCCCCTGATGTTACGACTTTCTCTTCAGGAGAAAGTGATGATTTACCATTCTAGACTTCGATACGTCACGCTGGAAAAACGCGTGACGATTCAGTCTTCGAATTAATAATTTTTAAATATTTTATTGTGAGAGAGAGCCTGTCTGAATTATGGACAGGCTTTTTTATTTCTTGTGTTCTCGACTATTCTCGAACAAGAGAAATTTATTTTTCAAATGTCTTCAGCTGCATTTTCTCGCCATCAAACACTCCATACGAATTGAATTTAATCCAATCACCCAGATTGATATAACGGGAATTTGCACCGACTTCTTTATCGAGCGGTAAATGGCGGTGACCAAAAACAAAATAATCCACATGCTCTTTTGCGAGAATGGATTTGGAATACAACATTAAAAATTCTTTTTCGTCGCCACCGTATTGGAAATGATCTTCCTTTTTGTCGTAACCTTTATCTGAAAAATATTTTGCGGTTGCCATTCCGAAGTTTGGATGGAAGCGTGCGTAAAACCACTGTGCGAATGAATTTCTGAAAAGGCCTTTAATGAATTTATATTGATTGTCACCTGGACCTAATCCGTCGCCGTGTCCGATGAGAAATTTCTTCCCGTTAAAATCTCTGCGAATAGGAGCGTGGTACAATTTTACTCCACATTCTTCCACGAGATAACCGAACATCCACATGTCATGATTGCCAGAAAAAACATGAACGGGAATTCCACTGTCGGTGAACTCAGCAATCTTTGCGAGAAATCTTACAAAACCTTTTGGAACAACTCTTTTGTATTCAAACCAAGCATCAAATAAATCGCCGACGAGAAAAAGTTCTGCGCAATCATTTTTGATGGAATCCATCCAACGCACAATTCTTTTCTCACGTTCCAGACTTTTAGCCGCATCGGGTGCGCCGAGATGAAAGTCGGAGGCGAAATAAATTTTTTCGTTTGCTGAACTCATTCTTAAATTTGAATGTTGTTTACAAGACTGAATGGATTTAAACGATTCAGGTTTAAAGTAAATCGAATCATTTTAGGGAAAGTAACATCATTGATATCGTTGTAATCTTTAATGTCACTAGAAAATAATAATGGAATATAAACATCACCAAGGCCACGACCGAGTACTGCCAAATGAATTCCAGCATCGTAGGTGAATTTGGGCGCGCCCAATCCTGTAGTATTATACATTCCAAAATCTCCATAGAAATGGAAAATGCCTAAGAATTTATTTTTAATAGGAAGTGGCACATCTATGTTTAATGCCGTTAACCATTTGTCACTTTGTCCACTTGCAGAATACACTTTGAATCCGCCATCTTCTACTGCAAACTGATGTGACCAAAATCCAACGTCTTCGCTTCTTCCAATAAAAACATTATCAAATAAATAATCCTGATTACTGAATCCATTTGGACTCCATCCGCTCATGCGGAAACGGTAATCGTTGTTACTGGTGTTGTTTAAGAAAGTTCCTGCGAAAAATCTTAAGTCGATTGTTTTCTTAGCGCTAATGTTGACATGATAATTTGCATTCAATGTAATCTTACTCATAAAATCACCTGTCTGAAAATTTAAATTGAAATCATAAGCATTGATATGACGTGCATTTTTAAAGTTATAAGTTGCTTCGAAAAAAGTACGTTCTTGATATCCGATTGACCAGGAATTTTGATTTCCAAGTGCATCATAGGTTTCATTGATCTGATCCGTTTTAAGATATATAGAACGGAGACGAACAGATTGTGAAATTGGACTTCTATCATAACTCTTTTTGAAATTGAATGTAATTTCTGGAGCTATTTTTGTCCATCTCAAACGACGATCAGGAACAGATTCTCCTAAATTAATATCATTCGGTTGTATTGTATAAAAATGATATTGATTTACAGTAGACCCGATCAATACCTCTTGAAAAATATGATCCATACGTATGTGATAAAAAACGTCGGCATGGCCTACCAAAGATTTGTCGGCAGTACTGAACATAGGCATGACATCCCATTCGAATTTTTTTCCTGGAATAACATGATTATAAATTGCTGCACCCAACATTACATTGTCGTAATTATTTGCACCAACTACTGGCACCCAGAAGAGCTGAGTTCTTTTAGGATTATCGAAACTTCCTGCGAATTGAATTTTTAGTGGTTCAACTTTTTTGAAAAGTCCATGGGTGTAAGTTGTATTGTTTTTGCGATTTACTTCAGGCATTTGCTCCATTTGATCAATCACAAAGGCATCGTAATCCCCTTGTGGAAATATAAAAAATCCTACGGTATCACTCGGTGGAAATCCTTCCATCCATTTTGTCGCCATGATTTTTCCATCCCTCATTGCATTCACGCAAAACGGGCCAGCAACTTCACCAACATTTTTTACAGAAATCCCAACGCTACCTGCATAGGCACTGTGTCCAGAGAATTTTGTAATAGCTTGCATTTTATAATCGATCTGTTTATCTGTATTAATCAGATCATCAAAAAACCAAGAAAGATTTTTTCCAGAAGTTGCTTCGAAGGAAGCGCGAATATCTTCCGGCATAGGATGATGCCAATGCCATTTATCAAAATATTCCTGAAAACATTTATCATAAAGTGTATCTCCTAAATAGGAGCGGAGGTAATCAAATACAATGGCACTTTTCATGTACATGATGCTACCGTAATTGATGGTCGTAAAATCTTTTGAATGTGTTTCAATTGGCTGATCCTTTTTTGTTCTTGCGCAATACGCATACAACTGATAATATTCTGCACGATGCTTGTATTGTGCAACGTCAAATGTTTTTGCAAATCCACTTGGACCACCGGTCCCACCTACCAATGCATTATTCGGATATTTTGTTTCTACATAACGTAATTCATTTGCAGAATTAATCCCTTCATCCATCCAACCATGTTTACGTTCATTACTTCCTAACATTCCATAAAACCAATTGTGACCTACTTCATGCGTAATAACAATATCTAAAGTCAATGCATCATTTGCTGCACCAATTACGGTAATGTTTGGATATTCCATTCCACCACCTGCACTTAATGCTCCATCCACTGCGGTACAAACATCATAGGTATAATCACCATTCCATTTCGAATAATAGAACAATGCATCATTCACATACGCAATAGAGTTTTTCCACAAGCGCGCATATTGATTGGTATACATCACACAGGTAGTAACTTTTTTTCCAGTGTGTGGCAATTCTACTTCGCCTTTCAATAAATGATATCGTTTATCACAGAACCATGCAAAATCATGCACATGATCCTGATGATAGTGAACGGTTTTTAAAGTTTTTGATGATGCTGGAAACTTATCATCTTTTGGATCATACTTTTCAATTTTCTTTGTTGCTTCCCAAGTTGAATCGATAAATGCAACTTCTTTCGGATTATCAATCAAATCTCCTGTTGAACCCAAAACATAATTTTCTGGAAGGGTGATGTAAACATCATAAGAACCGAATTCAGAATAAAATTCTCCCTGATTTAAATATGGAATTTCTTCCCATCCGTCTTTGTCATACACCGCCGGTTTTGGATACCATTGTGTAATTTGATATTGCTGATCGATGTGACCTAGTCGAGAAATTTTTCCACTTGGTAATTTTACGTGGAAAGGAGTTGCAATTGAAATTTCTTCGCCAGGCGCAAGAGGTGTATTTAAAATTATTTTTCCAATGTCCGGGGAGTTAGGAACGTATTCCAATTTTACCGGTTCTCCATTTACTCTAAAATCTAAACTGTCAATGTAACCGCGATCTTTATCTTCCGCATAATAAAAAAACAAAGAACCATCTTCTTTCAATTGTTGTCCGAGCGGCGTGTGATTGTCTTTATATCCGTTAGGCCAAAGATGCATGTAGATGAAAGTTAATGCATCAGGCGAATTGTTTTTGTAAGTAATTGATTCGAATGCATTAAGTTCATGCTTCACGTCATCCAAGGATACCGTAATGTCGTAGGCTACGTCCTGTTGGAAATAGGCTTTTTGTGCGAATGATTTTCCTGCAAGCAGAATTAATGCGGAAAGAAGTAAGCGTGTTTTCATAATTGGAAATATGACTGTTGTACTAAGACGAATTGCGTTATTTATTTGTTACTAGGGAAATTTGAAATAATTTGAATATTAAAAAATGGCTTCATTTGTTTTTAAAGTATAGGTTCCCGAGAAAATAGAATCTAGTACCTTAGAAAGTCCTGGGCCACGTAAATCGCGATCAATAATTTTACCTTCTTTATCCAACAACAAAGTTTTAGGTATAGATTTGAAGCGGTAAAGTTGAACTACAGGAGATTGCCATTGTTGAAAATCACAAACATGATTTGGCCATACCAATCCATCTTTTTTAATCGCAGCTTCCCAAGCAGTTTTGTCAGCATCGAGTGAAACACTGAAAATGTCAAAACCTTTATCGTGGTATTTGTTGTAATTGGATACAACATTTGGTAATTCAGCGCGACAAGGTCCACACCAGCTTGCCCAGAAATCTATTAATACAACTTTGCCTTTAAGTGAAGAAAGTTTAAGCGGTTTTCCATCAACTCCATTCATTAAAATTTCTGGAGGAGTTTGGCCTTTGCAAAATGCTCTTTCACGTTCTACATAACCTCTGAGCATTTTTACGTTGGGAACGTCTTTGTATTTTACTTCAATAGCTGCAATTGTTTTTTCGTAATAGGCGAAATTGTCGAATGGTTCCAACAAACGAAGTCCAGCAATGTTTGCAAAAGAGGAGGGATCTCTGTCAATAAATCCTCGCATAAAAACAACGCCTTCTTGTTCTACTTTATCCAATGCCGTTGCTGAAGAATCATACATCGCACTATATTTTTTGTCCAGGACTTTAATTTTTGCACTATCGTCTTTGGCTATCATACTTACTTGTACTTGAAATACACGCATGATTGAATCCTGATATGCTTTTATTGGACCACGTTTTTTTTCTATATCAATAATAAACTTATTCAGCTCTTCAAATCGTGTACACTCTTTGGATCCTTCCGTTTTCCAAGTGTAACCTAAGTTTTTTGCATCACCAGAGAAATTAACTGAATCACCGGGCTGTAAAATCATTACCGCAAATTGATCTTTTGCATGACCAACATTCAGATTGTAAAAACCTTTGAAAGGAAGATTGCTGTGAAATTCAAAAGAGCCATCTTCAGTGGTAATGGTAGAATCTAAAACAGTAAACTCACTTTTATTTACATCTACCAGAAAAAGTGTGTCGTTTTTACTGTTCGAAAGTTTTCCGTGAATAAATGTATTTCCATCTTTTACTTTTTCACTACAGGAAGTAAGTAGTAAAATGGAAATAAATACACTAAAAATTAGTTGAAGCTTTCTCATGCGTTTTGTTCGTCAAGAACCTTTTTTAATAATTCACTAGTTACTTTTGGATCTGCTTTTCCTTTGGAAAGTTTCATCACTTCACCCATGAATAAGCCCAAAAGATTTGTTTTTCCGTTTTTATATTCGGTCACTTTTGCAGGATATTTTCCAACGGCCTCCTTAATCATTTCTAACAACGCACCCGAATCAGATTCCTGTACCAGATTATTTTCTTCTGCAATTTGCAATGGAGTTTTTTCCGTTTCTTTTGCCATGATCGGAAAAATTCGCTGACTTGCCATTGCGAAACTTACTTTGCCTTCATCAATCAACGCAATAAGTTGGGAAAGCTTTTCTGCTGTAATTGGTAATTGTGAAACATGTAAAGCATTTTCATTCAGGTAAGATTTCACAGGCCCCATTACCCAATTTGCAGCTGCTTTAGCATTTGTTGTTTTTTTCAATACTTCTTCAAAAAACAAAGCAATTTCTTTTGCATCTGTAAGTACACCTGCATCATACGCAGTCAATCCCATTTGTTTGGTATACTTCTCAATCAGCTCGGCGGGAAGAGGTGGCAATTCTGATTTTACTCTTGCAATTTCTGCTTTAGTTACTATTACTGGCTGTAAATCTGGTTCAGGGAAATAACGATAATCATTTGCCATTTCTTTACTACGAAGAGAGAACGTAGTTCCTGTTGATGCTTCAAAACTCCGTGTATCCTGATCTATTTGTTCACCTGCTTCAATAATATCTATCTGTCGAATTATTTCATGTTCTATCGCACGTTTTACATTGCTGATCGAGTTCATGTTTTTTACTTCAACGCGTCTTCCGAATTTTTCTGCACCTTTTAACATCACAGATACGTTTGCATCGCACCGTAATGAACCTTCTTCCATATTCCCATCACACACATCAAGGTAACGAACAAGACGACGCACTTCCGTTAAATATTTATAAGCTTCATCTGCATTACGTAAATCCGGCTCGCTCACAATTTCTAACAAAGCAACACCAGCACGATTTAAATCCACCAACGTATCGGTTGGATCTACATCATGCATACTTTTTCCGGCATCTTCTTCCATGTGAATTCGCGTAATGCCAATTCTTTTTTCATTACCGTTGTTGTCTTTAATATCGAGATATCCTTCTGTACAAATCGGAGTTTTGTCTTGTGTAATCTGATATCCTTTTGGTAAATCGGCATAGAAATAATTCTTTCGCGCATATTCATTTCGTTCCCGAATCTTACAATGCAATGCAAGTCCTAATCGAATACCATATTCAATTACACGCTTGTTGGCCTTTGGTAAAGTCCCTGGTAATCCAAGTGTAATAGGACTAACTAATGTATTCGGTAATGCTCCATATTCTGCTGCATCATTGGAATAAGCTTTGCTCTTGGTAAGTAATTGCGCATGGACTTCAAGTCCAATTACAGCCTGATATTTATCGTATTTTGATTCAGCCATTTCTTGTAAAGGAAAAAGAGGATATTTTGAGAGGCGAATTTACGGAAAAATGATGTGCTAATGTTAGAATGGGACGCCTTGCTGCTTATGGAGTGTTAAATTTTGTTTTGGGCGTGCCCCTCATCGGGTCGTGCTTTCGGCAGTCGCTTCCCCACAATTCTGTGGGGAGAGCTCCAACAATGCCTCAATCACTCACGCGAAATAAGATTTGTGAATTTCATTATTTGATCCACACATCCCTTCATCAGCATTTTACCTGGTAATTCGAAATGTTTTCTCTTCAATTGGCGACAACTCATTCAAAATTATTTCATCTACTCTTGCCCGTTCTGGTCCTTCCTTGCACCATTTTACAAATTCGTTTAATTGAGCTTTCGAACCTTGTGCTTCAATGTAAACATTTCCATTTGGCTCATTCCGAACAAAACCTTTTAAGAAAAGAGAATTTGCTTTTTTTTCTGTGGAGTCACGATAAAAAACGCCTTGTACTTTTCCGATAACTTGGAGCGAGAAACGTTTCATGAAATGAAAATATTTTATTTCTGAATTTCCAAACTTCCAATAATTTCCTGAGTCAATTGGTCAAGTGTTGAGGTATAAGGACTGTTTTCTGTGCAAATAAACTGCAACACTAATCCTTTTTGTGTTCCGAAGGCATGATCAACGTAGTAACGACGGATATAAAGATTTCCTTTTAGATCATAGCTCGAATAAACTTCGCCGATCTGATAAACTTTTGCTTCGTTTCCAATACTGATCATTTTAACAGGTTCTTTTTTGACTGCAACAATACTATCGCCTTCTGTCATGTAATCTCCAAAATCCTGTTCGACAGCTCGAGCAAATGAAACATTTCCTATTGAAGGATAAGTAACTAATAAAACAGAATAATCTCCACAACGATTATCCGTATACCAAAATCGTGTAACGGCAGAATCAACATCAACACGACAACCTTTATTTACGCAACAGTTATAATTAAAAAGTGAATTTTTATAATTCAATTGTGTTGCATTACATTTTAAGGAAAGCGAAAGGTCACAGGGTTCAAATTCATCCTGAATTTCACCACGTTGATAAACAATAAAATCATCAAATAAATAATGGCCTTTACCTCCTACAAACGATCCAAAGTAATTCCCGAAAGGAAAAACAAAATCAATCGTTTTTACAATTTCTTCATTGATGACTAAATTTATTTTTTTCTTTCCGTCAACTTCTGAAATCATATTCATTCGCAGCCAATTATTTCCTTTCAGCGTAATTGCTGGAGAAGAAGTAGCAAGAATAATATCTTTCCAGATTCCTTTTTCCATAGAACGAAAACCGAATTTGCCTTCACCATTGATGTAAAACAAATAGAGATTATCAAGGTCCGCAGCGCCCCAACAAATTCCATAAGGAGTAGTTGATAATCCGTTTTTGTATTCTGTTCTTAATTCGGCTCGGAATAATTTTTCCTGATTTATTTTCGCACCTTTTGCATTGACATAATCACCATCTATTTTTATGTCCATATCCAGTTTTCCATTCTGGACTGCAAACATTGCAGTGTCATCATTTCTAGTAATCCATTCGTTAGAATTATCATCAAATGGGTCGTATGCACTAAATTGTGCGGACACATGAAGGCTAAGGAAAACAACTAAAATAGAGCAGAAATATTTCACAGCTCAAAGGTAATCAGAAGAAAGAAATTATTACGGAAAGAAAACAATTAAGAAATAAAATCAGTGTGCAATAATTCCACCTTTTATTTCAATTTGATAAGAAAATTCAGCATTCGAACAATCTAATGTAGTATAGGTAATTGTAATAAGCTTGTCGAAGAAACCTGGAACTTTTGTTGGATAAACAAATTTGATATTAAATGTTCCGCCGGCTGGAATAATTGTTTTTACGTCGCTGAAAGCATACGCTCCTTCAGTCACAGTTACGTTGGTCACTCGAATTGGCAAACCGGAATTATTTTTAATGCTGATTTTGCGTTTTACCGATCGTGCAGTATCATTAGAAACGGTAGGGCAATCAATCACACGATCATCAGATTGAAGGAAATCGCTTTTTGGAGGTGCAGATCCGGAAATAAATCCTGTCATAAAAACAGAATTAGAATAGAAAAAGGGAGGAAGCATTACAGGAAACTCACGCATCATATTTCCTGAATCAGCAACGGAAGTGTTGTATTTAATTGTGACGCCAAACGTTTCGCCAGGTTCAATTTTCAATTTCTCAAAAGAAATGCACTCATTAGTATTCTTATTTGTTTCCAGACTGAAACTTCCTTTATTCAGGTAATGAAAAGTATGAGAAATTTGTGTGCCGCGCTTCACTGTGCCGAAATCAAAGGTGTCTCTGTCGAGTAATTGTAAATCGGGTACGATGATGCAGGAAAATTCTTGTTTCGCAAAATTTTCAAAACCATTTTCCTCATGATAAAAGAACATAGGAATCCCACCATAATAAAAATTCATTTTACCTTTTGTATTTGCACTCAATGAAATCGAAACCGATCTGCCTACATCAATAACAAAAGGTAGAGAGGTTAATAATTTCAAGGTGGAGTCCGGAAATAAAACAGAATCAACCGTGATTCTTTTAGTCGACTTGTTGTAAATCATTGAAGAAAATGTTGCTGTTTGCCCCTCTTTTATTTTTGCTGGATAGTCACTCATATTTCTTTTGAACTCTACAGGCTCTCTATAGGTGTCAATTAAGCTGATAATCTGTGGTCCGTTTTTAGCATTGGATGTAATTTTAATTTTTTCAAAAGGCGACGCGACACTATAAAAAATAACAAAAGTGCCATACGAGCCTGGCCGAATGATATTAGGATAACGAACATTGTCTGCTACCTTAAGCCAGGAAGTATCATTTGTAAAACTCTGACTTGCGCCTGAAATAAGTAAATCCTTTGTGCCAGTATTTAAACAGCCGATTCTTATTTCTCTAAATCGCGAATAGTTTTTTGAGTTTGAGCTACTAATAAATTTAAATGGAATTGTGTCGACAAGAATTTTCAGATGTTCAATTTCCAATACTTGTGCACGTGACAAAAAGCCACAAAAAATCAGTAAAGCCGTCAAAAAACGGATAGGGGGTTTCATCTAACTAAAAGTAATTGTTTTTCCCGAAGTAAAAAACTAGTTTGTCTTTACTAATCTTGAAGTTCCTGAAAAACTTTCGCCAACAACTTTTACGAAATAAATACCTGCAGAAAGTTGAGCCGCGGGAACTTCCAATATTGAAGTTCCTCCAGGAAGATTTTGTGTATCCTGAAGCACAATTCTTCCCGCATTATCAAAAAGGGTATACCTTACGAGTTGAGCATGATCCAGTTTCATACTCATTCCGAAATTGGTGTTAAATGGATTCGGGTAAGCATCAATTGCAACAGAAGATTGCTGAATTTCATTAGTTCCATTTATAATTGCCTGAGAGATATCGAGTATATAAAGTCCATTTTGCATATCGGCTGCAAGCAAAATACCACTTGGTAAAAATGGATCTGCACCCCAACATCCGTGATAGGCTTGTGAATAAGTTGGAGCATTAATCAAAGTATCTGTATCAAAATAACCCGCTAGTATACAATCGCTCGGATTTGAAATATTGAAAATTTGAATTCCATCCGTGTAATTCGCTGCAACTAGAATATCATTTCCTAAAATGTAAGGATTGTGTGGTGTATTTCCTGTGTGAGAACGGAAAACTTCATTGATAGTAAGATTACCAAAGTTGGAAACGTCTAATGATTTAATCCCTTTTCCTGCAGGAACTTCATCCGTAAAGATGATGGTATTGCCATTCTGGGTTAAAAAACTAGCGTGATTATAACCTGATTCCGGATAATTTGTCAGAACCGCCAATTGGGAGAAGTGTTGATTTGTTGTGCTGTTGAATTTCAAAATATAAAATCCATCATATCCACCTGAGGCGTACACTGTATCATTACGCACAAACATGTCATGTACAGTTTGGGGTACAGCATAATCTTGATTCAGGGAGCGGAGCAATGGAGGATTAATCGGATCTACACTCAAATCATAAACGGCCATTGAATAATAGGTACTGTTTGCTTTTGTAACACTGCCACCATAAAGATAATTTCCATCTACAAAAAGTGTGTGGCATCGCTCAAATAAAGTGTTGTCATTTCTTACAACGTGAACAGAATCTGGCAAATAAGAAAGATCGGCAATAATAAATGTGTTAGGAGCATTATCATCGCTTACGATGTATGCATACTGATGCCATGTTTTGATTTCATGCCAGATTAAATTTCCATGTGCAGCGGCAATATAGTCACATGCGACAGGGCTCGTTGGAACAGTTACATCCACAAATTCAGTTCCTGTTGAAGTTCCAATAATAGCATATTCGCGACCATTTGAAGTATCCACATAACCACAAACGGCTTGGTATTTTATGCCATAAACCGGTTCTGCAGCCTGTGATGGATTATTCCATTGACCAAGAAAGCTTACGTTTTGTTGAGCGTAGTTTTGAGCATTTAAGAAAAGTGGAAAAAGGAAAATGATGAGTAGGAATTTTTTCATGATGACGAATTTGAATGTAAGTACAATGTAAATATAGGCTAAGAAGTGCGATTAATAATAGCCGATTGTAAAGTAAAGTGGACCACCTATGAGTTTTATATTTGTTCGTATTTAATTAGAATGATTACGTTTACTATATTGAAATACTGAACCTCGAACCCAAAAAAAGAATGAAGAACATATTCTTACTTATTACCACCCTTATTTCTTTTTTTACATATGCGCAACTGCCTGAATTGCGCGTTCCTGTTGGTCATGCTGAGGAAGTAAATAATGCCCGTTATAGCCCAGATGGAAAATATATTATAACAGTTTCCAACGATAAAACAGCAAAGATTTGGAATGCAATCGATGGAAAATTTCTAAGAGAATTAAAACATCCAGATGGTGTTACTTCTGCGATGTATAGCCCCGATGGAAAAAATATTGTCACTTCATGTGTGGATGGAATTGGAAGAATTTGGAATCCTGCTGATGGGAAATTATTATTTGAATTAAAGGGTCATAGTGATTGGATGGCATATGCCGCTTATAGTCCAGATGGAAAAAAGATTGTCACTGCATCTTGGGATAATACCGCAATTATATGGGACGCGACGGATGGTTCAAGACTTCTAACATTGAAGGGACATACAAGTTATGTTTTTACTGCGGTATTCAGCCCTGATGGGAAATCAATTCTTACGGCTTCCAGAGATGGTTCAGCAGCATTGTGGAATGTTTCAGACGGACAAATGACAAAGAGTTTTCTTGGACATACTTCTACTGTAATCTGTGCAAACTTTAGTCCCGATGGGAAAAAAATTATCACGGCATCTGCAGATAAAACAGCGCGCATCTGGAGTTTATCAAGTGGAAAAATGACTGACGAATTGAAAGGGCACACGCAAGCTGTTTTCTCTGCCGTTTTTAGTCCTGACGGAAGAAAAGCGGTTACTGCATCTGTGGATAAAACTGCAATTGTATGGGATGCAATTCAAGGAGAAAAATTATTGGTATTGGTTGGTCACCAGGAAAATATTTTTTCCGCAAATTTTAGTCCGGATGGAAAAACAATTGTAACAGGTTCTGGCGATTATTCCGCTGCAATTTGGAATACTGAGGATGGAACAAGAATCATGGAATTAAAAGGCCAGGGTAGAGTTTATTCTGCAGTTTATAGTCCTGATGGAAAATCAATTCTTACAGCTTCTGCTGATAAGACAGCAAAAATCTGGAGTGCTGAGGATGGAAAATTGTTAGTAGAATTAAAGGGACATAAGCGTGATGTGGGTTGCGCAAATTTTAGCCCTGATGGAAAAATGGTAATTACTGCTTCCGGTGATGGTACAGCAAAAATTTGGAATGTAGCTGATGGAAAATTAATTGAAGAACTTGATCCTGAAAAAGGAGCTGTTGAATCTGCTGAATTCAGTGCGGATGGAAAATTCATTGTCACTTCTACATTTGATTATTCTGCACAAATATGGAAAGTTTCAAATATGCGAATGATCTTCGTTTTGAAAGGACATACTGAAGGTGTTTATTCCGCGCACTTCAGTCCTGATGGAAAAAAAGTTGTAACGGCTTCGGGAGACAAAACAATAAAAATATGGAATGCCGCTGATGGTACATTACTTAAAACGTTGGAAGGGCATACATCAAGTGTTATGTCAGCCGAATTTAGTCCCGATGGTAAAACAATTGTTTCAGCCTCCTGGGATAACACTGCACGGATTTGGGATTTAGAGGATGGGGAATTGATCAGAAAATTAAAAGGTCATACAGACAGAGTTCTTTCTGCAAGCTACAGTCCCGATGGAAAAACAATTATTACTGCATCCATGGACGGGTCTGTAAGAATATGGAATGCTTCTGATGGAAAATTGATTTCTGAATTAAGAACTGTTGTAGGTGGTTTACTTTCTGCCAATTTCAGTCCCGACGGAAAAAGAATTGTATGTACATCCAATGATAACACCATTAAAATTTGGGATGTTAAAACAAACTCACTAATTTATTCTTTCTTTTCATTTGATGGCATCGAATATATTGTTCAACTTCCAAATGGGTTTTATACCTGTACACCCAATGCTGCTAGAAAATTGTATTACGTAAAAGAATTGCAAATCATTGCATTTGATCAACTTGATGTAAAATACAATCGTCCAGATAAAATACTTGCAGCTATAGGGAATACGGATACTGCTTTGATTATGGCTTATCACCAAGCTTGGATAAAGCGCATAAAAAAATTGGGTGTTGATACTGCCGCTTTCAATGAAGGTTTTTCTATTCCTGAAAGTGGATTTAAAGGGGAATTGGCGTATGAACAGAAAACGCAAAAAATAAAATTACATATTTGGGGAAATGATAGCGAATATAAGCTCGATCATTTCCAGGTATGGGTAAATGAATCTCCTGTATGGGGACAAAAAGGAATTAGTCTCAGAAAGAAAAAAATTAGTTCCTATGATACTATTATTGAGGTAACGCTTGCAGATGGAATAAACAGGATTGAAACATCTGTTATGAATGTGAATGGAATCGAAAGTTTCCGTAGCCCTGTAAATGTAAATTATATTCCAGAAAAAGCAACTGTTGGCAAAACCTACTTCATTGGAATAGGAATAGATCATTTTAAAGACTCGCGTAATAATCTGACTTGGTCATCAAAAGACATTCGCGATATGAGTGTAGCTTTTAAAAACAAACTAGGAGATAACGTTATTATCGATACACTATTTAATCAGAATGTAACGATAGAAAAGGTCCGTGCGTTAAAAACAAAACTGAAACTGACCAATGTAAATGATAAAGTAATTATTTGTTATTCTGGACACGGTTTGCTAAGCGAGAATTATGATTATTACCTCTCGACCTATAATGTCAATTTTTCAAAACCGGAAGATGGTGGATTAGCCTATGAAGAATTGGAAAATTTATTAGATGGAATTCCTGCACGACAAAAATTAATGATGATTGACGCTTGTCATAGTGGTGAGGTGGACAAGGAAGAGATTACTAAATTTAAAAATATAAAAGTAGATTCCAATTCTCATATTGTTGCAGGTGGTAAAGGACCGATTCCAATTGAAGGAAGTAATGTTGGAAGAGTAGGAATGCAAAACAGTTTTGAATTGATGCAAACGATTTTTGTAAACGTAAATAAAGGAACAGGCGCTACAATTATTTCAGCCGCCGGTGGTGCACAATACGCTTATGAGAAAGATGATTTGAAAAATGGAGTTTTTACCTATTGCATTTTAGAAATGATGAAAACTGAAAAGGAATGTTCGGTACAAAATTTAAAATCTACCGTGAGTACAGAGGTTGAATTGCTGACAAAAGGAATGCAAAAGCCAACCTCAAGGACAGAGACGAGTGGGGTAGATTGGAATGTTTGGTAAAAGAAATTTATTTTTCAAAACGCTTCATCATCTCTTTCATCAATGCAGTCATTTTTTTCTCTGATGCTGCGGCAGCTTTTTGAACGTCTTCGTGCGTAACCTCTACAATTTTTCCTGGTACACCCAGATCTGTAATTACTGACATCGCAAAACAAGGAATACTCATATGCCGTGCGGCAATAACTTCCGGTACGGTGCTCATTCCAACAGTATCACCACCTACATTACGAACGTATTTATATTCAGCTGGGGTTTCGAATGTAGGACCGCTCATTCCAACGTAAACTCCTTCTACAACTTTAATTTTTAATTCTGTAGCTATTTCTTTCGCCATAGCGATTAACTTGTGATCATAAGGTTCACTCATGTCTGGAAAGCGTGGGCCAAATCTTTTGTCGTTCGCGCCAATTAAAGGATTTCCTGGAAATAAATTGATGTGATCTGTTTGAATCATTAAATCACCGATTTCAAAATCAGGATTTACACCGCCACTTGCATTGGAAACAAATAAGCGTTCAACGCCCAACATCTTCATTACGCGAACAGGGAACACCACTTGTTGCATGCTATAACCTTCGTAAAAATGAAAGCGACCTTGCATCGCAACTACATTTTTTCCAGATAGTTTTCCGAAAATTAATTTTCCAGAATGACCTTCTACGGTCGAAACAGGAAAATCAGGAATGGTTTCATAAGGCAAAACAAATTCGGCCTCAATTTCATTTACTAATCCACCTAAACCTGTGCCCAGAATTATTCCAGTAACAGGAATAAAATTATTCGTTTTCTCTTTTATGAAGGTTGCTGTTGACTGAATGCGGTCGTACATAATCATTTATTTGTTGATTGAAATCTGCAGCGTCTTGATCTTGAAACGCAACTTCTATTGGAACATAATACACAGGAAGATCTCCGAGATACTCTGCAAGCCCAGGCTTTTGTAAACGCATTGCATCTTTTTCTGTGGTAAGAACAATTTTCTTTTCGCCTTTGATGGATTTAAAAAGCTCCTGTAAATGCAATAAATCGGCAGGCATAAATCCATGATGATCACGAAAACGTAAAGGAACTAATTCTTTTACTTTGTCTTTAAGAAAATATTCTAAAGAATGAGAATTTGCAATTCCTGTAAGTAAGACCACAGAATACTTTTCTGTAAAACAAATTTCCTTTGTTACAATCTTTGTATTTGGAAGTTCACGAAACGGAACAAACTCACCATAAACAATTTTTGAAAAATAAATTTTTTGGTAGGCTTGTGCTTTTATTTCTTTAATAATTCTTTTTTTATCAAGTGGAGAAAAGAAATCCGGGGTTTTTGTGACGATGATAATATCCGCTCTTCGTACTCCTGATTTTGGTTCACGTAAATATCCTGTTGGCAGCAAATAATCTTTGTAAAATAACCTGGAATAATCGGTGAGCATAATTTGCAAACCTGGTTTTATTCTTCTGTGTTGAAAAACATCATCTAGAAGAATTACCTGCAAAGAAGGAAATTTCTCCATCATTTTTTTTACACCATGAACCCGTGCACCATCAACTGCTACAGGAATATCTTCGGAGAAACGATGACGGAATTGTTTTGGCTCATCACCAATTTCTAATGTTGTTGCTTCTTTTGTTGCAAGATGAAAACCAATTGTTTTTCGTCCATAACCACGACTGAGTGTACCAACTTTATATTTCGGATGAAGCAACTTTACTAAATATTCTACATGCGGTGTTTTTCCTGTTCCACCAGCGGTTAAATTTCCAACTCCGATTAGAGCAATTTCATTTATCTCCGTTTGTGGAATGAAACCCAGATCAAAAAGCTTATTTCGGATAACGACTGCAAGCCCATAAAGAAGGGAAAATGGCCAGGCGAGGAGTCTTAGGAGATTCATGGGTTGCGAAAATAGTTGTTAATGCGGTAATGTGCTAATCTACGGATGTGCTAATGCAACCTTTTTCTGTTAATTTCGATCTCCCAAATGTTAGGTACGAAGTATGAAAATTTCTGAAATCATTGATCATCTTGAATCTTTTGCCCCCTTTTCATTGCAAGAAAGCTATGACAATTCGGGACTGATCACTGGTTCCAAGGAATTGGAAGTAACAGGGATTTTAATTGCATTGGATTGTCTGGAATCAATTGTGGAGGAAGCAATCACGAATAAATGCAATCTGATTATTTCGCATCATCCCATTATTTTTTCTGGACTGAAAAAAATTAATGGAAAAAATTATATCGAAAGAGTAATTATCAAAGCCATTAAAAATGACATTGCCATTTTATCGATTCACACTAATCTTGATAATGTTTATGCTGGTGTGAATGCGAAAATTGCGGAGAAAATTGGTCTAGCAAATTTGAAAATACTCGCTCCCAAAACTGATTTATTGAAAAAATTTGTAACCTATTGCCCCGCTGATTCAGCAGAAAAGTTGCGACAGGCCTTGTGGGGTGCAGGTGCAGGTCAAATTGGAAACTATGATGAAGTAAGTTTTAATTTATCAGGAATAGGAACCTATAAGGGGAATGAAAATTCAAATCCTGTAATTGGAGAAAAAGGTAAGTTGGAACGTGAGCCAGAAGAGCGAATTGAAATGATTTTTGCAAGTCATCTTGAAGGAAAAATTCTGAAAGCATTGCGTGAAGTACATCCTTATGAGGAAATTGCCTACGATTTAATTCCATTAAGTAATCAATGGCAGCAGGTTGGTTCTGGGATGTTCGGAGAACTTGAAACGCCAATGGGCTTAGAAGAATTTCTAAAGCATTTGAAACTGGTAATGAAGACGGATGTAATCCGATTTACCAACTTAGAAGGGAAATCAATCCAAAAAGTTGCTGTTTGTGGCGGGTCGGGCAGTTTTCTACTACAAAACGCAATATCTGCCCATGCAGATGTTTTTGTCACCGCTGATTTCAAATACCACCAATTTTTCGATTCTGAGGGCAAAATTGTCATTGCAGATATTGGACACTTTGAAAGTGAGCAGTTTACGATTGATCTACTCTATGATAATCTAAAACAAAAATTTCCTACCTTTGCCATCCGCAAAACAGGTATAAATACCAATCCGATAACTTACCTCACATGACCACGAAAGCCAAAAAAGACGAGAAATCAGACATTCCGGTAGAAGAAAAGCTCCGTGCACTTTACGAATTACAACAAATTGATTCTCAAATCGACCGTATTCGTACGGTCCGTGGTGAACTTCCTTTAGAAGTTCGTGATCTTGAAGATGAAGTTGCTGGTCTTGATACACGTTCCAACAATCTACACGAAGAAGTGAAGAATTTGGAAAATGCGATTGAAGAGAAGAAAAATGTAATGAAGGACGCTGCTGCTGCCATCAAAAAATACGAAGCTCAACAAGGTAAAGTTCGTAACAACCGCGAATTTGATTCCTTGACAAAAGAGATTGAATTTCAGAATTTGGAAATTCAATTGGCTGAAAAACGTACGAAAGAATTTAAAGCGCAAATTGCTGCTAAGAAAGAAATGATCGACGGTTCTCAAGCTGCTTTAGATGAGCGTAAGAATGATCTTAAACTCAAAAAAGAAGAATTAGAAGACATCGTTTCTGAAACCAGAAAAGAAGAAGAAGAATTGTCAGCTCGTTCAAAAGTTGCTGAAGAGAAAATTGAAGGACGTTTATTACATGCTTATTCCCGTGTTCGTCAGAATGTACGCAATGGATTAGCTGTTGTTCCTGTTGAGCGTGATGCTTGCGGCGGATGTTTTAATAAAATCCCACCACAACGTCATTTGGATATTCGTATGCACAAGAAAATTATCGTTTGCGAACATTGCGGACGTATCCTTGTTGATGCAGATTTCCTTTTAGGTAATGTAAAACCTGAAGCGCCAGTTGAAGAAGTTAAAAAGACTTCAAGAAAAACGGCTAAAGCGAAATAAGATTTCGAAACTATAAAGACGAAAGTCCAAATCTCAAATTATAATTTTTGGGATTTGGACTTTTTAAGTTTTATTGTTTTTCTTAATACCTGAATCCGCAGGTAAAAACAACATTCACAACTTTCGAAACATTATTCACCGGATTGACCAAACTCTGGTCATAGAAATAATAATTGCTTTTTTCTGTTGTTGTAACAATTCCTAAGTCAATATAAAATTTGTCACCAGGATCGCGATAACCAAGTCCGCCAGTGATATAAAGACGTGTCGCCGAATTATCCACTCCGTCAGCATAAGGACTTCCATATAAAGCAAATCCGCCTCTTACAATAAAAGGAAGTAAACGAACTTCCGCACCTACGCGAATGTTACTTGCAGGCTTATATTTTGATTGAATAGCAGCATTTGCTGCAAGAAAGCCGTAGGTCGCAGATTTTAATTTTGCCTCTGAATAATCCACAAATTCATAATCAGCTGTTATCATTCCAGATTTTCCGATAATAAAGGCCAGACTTCCAATCATCCGCATTGGAGTGCGAATAGAATAATTAAAATTTCCAGCAGAAGGCTCATAGGTACGTGGAATATTTCCAATCAATGAACTCATTGAAGCATCATAAGAATCCGCAAGTTTTAGATAAGTAGGAGAATGAAATGCAAACCCAACTCGAATCAAATCAATAGGACGATAAATAATACCAAATTTGAAATTAAATCCACGGCCTTTGGTCGTTAGCGATTGATTGAATTCTAAATAATCAAAATCTGAAGTAGTATCTACCACTTCTTTCTCTGTGTATTTATCAGTCTCCTCATATTTTACTTGCGGAAGGCCAATGCTTCCACCTACATAAAATTTATTCGAATAATTTCCACCCATTCCGAAAATCCATTCACCCATTCCTCCACGTGTCGCTATTGTTTTGGATTGATAAAGTAAATCGCCATCAGGAATTGTATCCGTGTAACGCGTAGTATCACCGATAACATTATTCAATAAATAAGTATTCCAAGCCAGTCCTTCATTGTATTGATCAAGATTCTGTGGACCTGTTCCTCCGGCTGTTTTTTTCCAGCTATCAAGAATAGAAGTGGAGGAACGACCGGCCATAATCATGTCCGACTGAAAAGATGCATAACGATTATAGGAAATTCCCATACCAACAGCTTGCCATCCGGT
This sequence comes from Bacteroidia bacterium, assembly GCA_038237845.1. Lineage (GTDB taxonomy): Bacteria > Bacteroidota > Bacteroidia > Palsa-965 > Palsa-965. The sequence goes on along the minus strand of JBBRYH010000028.1, from coordinate 24,796 downwards.
TTCTTCTTTGTTTTCAGTTTTGCTGGCCATAACAAAACCAAAATTGTCAAATCGTAAATTAAAACGGGAATCGCTTGTAGCAGAATCGTTATATGAAGAAGAAATTTTATTGTTGTAAAATGACGGAGTAAATGCCATTTCATTTTTGTGATATAATCCAAGTCCTGCAGGATTATAACTTAATACAGAAAGATCAGCACCCACTGCTCCAAATGCTCCACCCATTGATGCAAAACGAGCTGTTCCACCGAATCCTATTCTTGAATATCGTAATGCGTCTTGTTCGTTTTGAGAAAACAAAATACTTGAAAATACTATTACGGAAAAAACCGTGACCAGTATTCTATTCATAATTATAATAAATTAAATTGTTCAGCGTGGTTTGGATGCTGGTGTGCTGCTGCTATTTCCTCTTGGAGTGCTACTTCCGCCTGAAGACGCAGGAGAAGAACTCGAACGTGATTCATGCGATTCTTCTCTTGGACGTGTCGTTGTTGAAGAAGGAGCTGAATAACTTGGTGAAGGTGTAGAAGTTGAAGCTGGTGCACGTTGCTCTGTCGAAGAATTATTTCCTGAATTAAAAACGGGCGCTGCAGGAACATCATTTGGCCTTGCAGTACCTGCATTATTCTCTTTTGAAGTACTTGAATAATTAGTATTGCCACTGCCTCTTGTATCAGTAGAAGTACCAGAAGAGTAAGTGCTGTTATTATAATTATTGTTTGTATTCGATCGGGAATTATTGTTTGTATTCGAAGGATTTGTAACACCAACAATAGCATTCACCTCATCACGTGTTGGATCTTTTAAATTGTTCTCAACTCCTACAGCATGTTCAAATCGCTCACCAAAAGTTGGTCCACCAGAACCAGCTACACGTCCATCACTTGCACTTGGTGAATGTCTTGGTCCGTAATAATTTGAATTCCCATCGAAGCTATTATAGTAGTAATTGTTGTAACCGGTATTGCCATAACCTGAATTGCCATAAGGATTGCATCCGAATGATCCGTATCCGTAAGGATTGTAGCCATACATAGGATAATTACCATAAGAGCTGTAACCATATCCATACGAGCTATAGCCCCATGGATTCCACGGATCATAATAAGTTCCCCAAGGTTGTCCCCAACCGTTATTTATTCCTGTTCCCCATCCCCATCCATTATTATAATACCAGAAGGAAGAAGGATTGTAAGCATATGCATTATAGGAAGGACCCCAGAAATTATAACCATTATAAACAGATGTTCCGTAGTAATATGGGTTCTGATTGTAGTTATAGGAGTTGGTGTAATAGTTATCGTAATAACCGTAATTATTTACGGGATGATCAAAACGGCGAAGGCGAGCAGCATATTCATAATCGTAATAATCGTCGTAGTTAAAATCTTTTTCGTAATAATCTGAGCCGGGTTTCGAACGAGCGTCAGATGTCTTTTTGTTTAATTCTTCTTGTCTCGCAGCCTCTTCTTTTTCCTTTTTCTCTTGCTCAAGTCTCTTTTTCTCTAATGAACGGTCTTTCTTTGCGTCCTTCATAGAATAATAAGCATCATCTCCATCACGCTTCGAATTCATTTGTTTGAAGTTCGCGCAGGAAGCAAATGCCATTAAAAGGAGGGAGGTTAATCCGTAAATCGCAAGACGTTTCATAGTAGAGATTTTAGATTTTGAAGTTTACAAAAAGCTTTTTTACCGTTAAGCAGGTTTTCGTGCTATTTTTGCAAAATCCGCTACAGTAAAAATACAAAAATCGTTCCATAAATCATTACCAGTTATCAAGTTAATATGGCCAAAGAACTAACAAAACGTACCACCGACTATTCTCAATGGTATAACGAACTTGTTGCTCAAGCAGATCTTGCAGAACACTCTGCAGTGCGTGGATGCATGGTAATCAAACCTTATGGTTACGCCATATGGGAAAATATGCAAGCTGTTTTAGATCGCATGTTCAAGGAAACTGGGCATGTGAATGCTTATTTCCCTTTGTTTGTGCCGAAGTCATTGTTTGAAGCCGAAGAAAAAAATGCAGAAGGTTTTGCAAAAGAATGTGCTGTCGTAACGCATTATCGATTGAAGAATGATCCTGATAAACCAGGTCATCTTATGGTTGATCCTGATTCTAAATTGGAAGAGGAATTAATTGTGCGCCCTACTTCAGAAGCAATTATCTGGAAAACATATAAAGGTTGGATTCAATCGTATCGTGATCTTCCGTTGTTGATTAATCAATGGGCGAACGTAGTTCGTTGGGAAATGCGTACACGATTATTTCTTCGTACTACAGAATTTTTATGGCAAGAAGGACATACAGCACACGCCACCAAAGAAGAAGCAATTATTGAAACAGAAAAAATGTTGGGTGTATATTCTGAATTCGCCGAAAACTTTCTTGCTATTCCGGTTTTGCGTGGAATTAAAACTGCGAACGAACGTTTTGCTGGTGCAGAAGAAACGTATTGTATTGAAGCCTTGATGCAGGATGGTAAAGCTTTGCAGGCAGGAACTTCACATTTTCTCGGACAGAATTTTGCAAAAGCATTTGATGTAAAATTTGCGAATAAAGAAGGAAAACTTGAATACGTATGGGCAACTTCATGGGGCGTTTCTACCCGATTGATGGGTGCACTTATCATGGCACACAGCGATGATAACGGTTTGGTTTTACCTCCGAAAATGGCTCCGATTCAAGTGGTGATTGTGCCTATTTATAAAACGGATGAAGAGCATGCAAAAATTGTGGAGCATGTTTCAATTTTGAAAAAAGAATTAGAAGCAAAAAATATTCGTGTAAAATTTGATGATCGTGATACGCAACGTCCGGGATTTAAATTTGCTGAACATGAATTACGTGGCGTGCCGGTGCGTTTAGGTATTGGTCCGAAAGATCTTGAAAACGGAAAAGTTGAATTGGCCCGTCGCGATAAATTGACAAAAACAAGTGTTGAGCGTTCAGAGGCGGTAGAAATAATTGTTGGCTTAATGGATGAAATTCAGTCCGACATGTTTAATGCAGCATTGAAACGTCGTGAAGAGTCTACTTCCATCGTAAATACTTGGGCGGAATTTGAAGTTGCTTTAGAAAAGGGTGGATTTATTTATGCGCATTGGGATGGAACACCAGAAACAGAAACGGAAATAAAAAATAAAACAAAAGCTACGATTCGTTGTATTCCATTGGATAATAAAATGGAAGAAGGAGTATGTGTTCTTTCAGGAAAACCATCAAAGCAACGTGTTGTGTTTGCGAGGGCTTATTAATTTAATTAATCGAAATTCTTAATACGATTTTCATGACACCAACATCGAAGGAAATTATTCTTCAATTGCTGAAGGAAAAAGCCTCATTAAAACAGGACGTTTATAAAAATACGTTGGATATGTTTGATGAATTGAAAACGGTGGTGAAAGAAATTGCGCATGATTTGAAACCTCTAGCACATGGAATTGACAAACGATTAATTGTTGAGTTTCGAGATAAAAGTGAATTTGAATTTGAAATGCGTGTTGCCGGTGATGTTTTGATTTTTCACATGCACACTAATATTTTTGAATTTGATACTTCTCATCAAATGTGGAAGACCTCCTATGTAAAGGAGACACCTTCAAATTCATTTTGCGGGATGATTAATATTTATAATTTTCTTGCGGATTCGTTCAAATACAATCGAGCAAATGATCTTGGTTATCTAGTTGCACGAATTTTTTTGAATAAGGACGACCATTATTTTGTGGAGGGAAAACGTCAATTGGGATTTTTGTACAATGATTTTTCGAATGCGATCCTTACGAATGTGGAATTAAAGAAGATCGTGGAATCGTCGATAGTTTATTGTTTGAATTTCGATTTGTTCACGCCGCCTTTTGAAGAAATGAAAGTGGTTACAATTGCTCAGGCTCAGGAGGAAAGTTCGATGATGTCGCTGAAAACTGGCAAAAGGTTAGGTTTTAAGTTTCAGGCTGATACGGACATTACAGAGTAGAAATGGTAGGAGTTTTCAGTTAATCTTAGGAAATCTTGCTCTTTAGGTTGCAGAATTCAAATTTCAGGCTAAATTTGCACTCCCAAAACAAACATGGCCCGTTCGTCTAGGGGTTAGGACAGCAGATTTTCATTCTGTAAACACGAGTTCGATTCTCGTACGGGCTACACAAATCCTCTGAACTTCAATAGTTTAGAGGATTTTGTCTTTTTAGGCAGGATGGAAATAAATTATAGGAATATACCTCTTTTCATTGGTGAATTGAATGAAATTGTTACCTTTGCCGTCCCTAATCCCGATATGGTATCGGGAGGGGTAAACAAAAACCAAAACAATGTATCATTACGAAACCGTCTTCATTTTAACTCCCGTTTTGTCTGAAGATCAGGCAAAGGAGGCGGTAGGCAAGTTCCGCAAGACTATCAAAGATCTTGATGCGAACATCATTCACGAGGAATCTTGGGGCTTAAGAAAACTAGCCTACCAGATCCAAAAGAAGTCTACCGGCCATTATCACCTGTTCGAATTCGTTGCTAAAGATGGCAATGCAATTGCAGAACTTGAAGTAACCTTCAAACGTGATGAGCGCATCATGCGTTTCATGACCGTCGCACTCGACAAACATGCTATTGCTTACGCTGAAAAGCGTCGCACGCGTTTGAAGAATGTGAAAAAAGAAAAAGAATCAGTTTAACCCTCAACAAAAAAAATCATGGCCGAAAATAGCTCTGAAATCCGCTATCTCAACCCACCATCCGTTGAGGTAAAAAAGAAAAAATACTGCCGCTTCAAAAAAGCCGGTATTAAATACATCGATTATAAAGACGGCGATTTTCTAATCAAATTCGTCAACGAGCAAGGAAAATTACTTCCACGCCGATTAACAGGAACATCTGTTAAATACCAACGCAAAGTGGGTACCGCAATTAAACGCGCTCGTCACATTGCATTGTTGCCTTACGTAGCAGATCAACTTAAATAAGCAGGAGGAAAAACGAAATGGAAATCATTCTTAAACAAGACGTAAAAAACCTCGGCTATAAAGACGATGTTGTGAATGTTCGCCCGGGATTCGGTCGCAACTTTCTTATCCCGAAAGGGATGGGCATTCTTGCAGATGTAACTGCTAAGAAAATCCACGCTGAAAATGTAAAACAGCGCGCACATAAAGAAGTAAAAATTAAAGCTGAAGCTGAAAAGAACGCAGCAAAACTTTCAGAAATGACAGTTTCTGTTGGAGCTAAAACTGGTGAGAACGGAAAGATTTTCGGTTCTATTACTAGCGTTCAATTAACTGAAGCACTTCGTAAACTTGGATTTGATCTTGATCGTCGTAACATTACAATCGAAGATGAAGCAAATATCAAAACAACTGGAACTTACAATGCAAAAGTACGTTTGCATAAAGAGGTTGTTGCAAGTTTCAAATTCGAAGTTGTAAGCGAATAAAATAAAATTTATCCTTTACTGAGAATCCTCCTATTTATAGGGGGATTTTCTGTTTTAGAAATGATTGCATTCGAAGCTTTTCAAACTCGTTATTTGTAAAGCATTATTCATAACGCAAGGCTTCGATAGGGTCTAATCGAGAAGCCTTAATCGCTGGATATAAACCGGAAACTAATCCTACAATAAAACAAATACAGAATCCCATTCCAATCCAGGCCCAGGGCATAATGAAAGTGGCATCCATAAATAATGCCATCACCAAACCTGTTATTACTGCTAGTAGAATTCCGAATAAGCCTCCGAAAATGCAAATTAGAATAGCTTCAGTAAGAAATTGATTTCTAATATTCGATCGTGTTGCTCCTAAAGCTTTTCTAATGCCGATTTCTCTTGTTCTTTCAGTAACCGAAACAAACATGATGTTCATCAATCCAATTGCTGCACCGAATAAAGTAATGAAGGCAATAATGGTTGCACCCATACTTACGGCCTGCATATTATCAATAAATGCAGAAATAAAACTATCACTTTTGATCATGTCAAAATTAGAATCTTCTCCAATTCTTACTTGACGAATCGTTCGAAACAGACCATCAGCTTCACTTAAAGTTGTTTCCATCAACTTACTATCTTTTGCCAATACACTAATGGTAAAAGTCATATCAGGACGAGAGAAATATTGTCGGACATTTTCTATAGGTAACATTGCTGCTTTATCGCCACCGAATCCCATAGCGCTACCTTTTGGTTTTAAAGTTCCGATCACAAGATATTTTCCTGCGCCAACACTTATTTCTTTTCCCAGCGGATCTTCATTCTTAAATAAGGTGAGAATTATATCATGACCAATTAGTGTTACATGTGCACCAGAAGTTGCTTCTTGTCTTGAAAAATTTCTTCCCGATTCAATTTCATAGCCAGATGTCTGTAAATAATTCTGATCTACTCCTAAAACCTGAATATTCGGATTTGTTTTGTTCGATTTATATTTCAAGGTTGAAGCCATTGAAGCCATCGTAGAAACAGAAACAGTTGCAGGAAAATCAAATCGATCTGCAAATTCCATTGCCTCATTAAATGTAATCGCACGGAATTTTTTTGGCTTTTTTCCACCACGTCCTATACGAATTCGTGACTCTTTATTACGAATCGTAAAGGTATTAGCACCCATACTCGTAAAATTCTTCGTCAAGGAACCTTTTAGCACATCAATCGCAGTGAGCGTACCAACCAAAGCCCAAATACCAATGGTAATGATAAGAATGGTCAAAAATGCACGTAAGGCTTGTCCTCGGATAGAAGATAATGCAACCCGAAAATTTTCTCCAAAACTGGAATTCATCAAGTAAAATTACCAATTACTTAATTACCAATTACCAATGAAACCTTATTAACATGGCCCTAGCCTCAAATTCAATAAATTCCCAATAAAATTCAAGTTTCTCTCTAATGAATTTGTAAATTTGCAATTACACATTGTTAGTATTACAAAATAATAAAATCCCGCACTATGGTTTTTGATTTAGAAATGATCAAGCGATTATACTCGGCTCTTCCTGCTAAAGTGGAAGCTGCGCGTAAATTGACAGGACGTCCGCTTACGCTCACCGAAAAAATTCTGTACGCTCACTTATCGGAGGCATTACCGAAAACCGCTTTTGGTCGTGGAAATGATTATGTAGATTTTCATCCTGATCGTGTAGCTATGCAAGATGCTACGGCACAAATGGCATTGCTACAATTTATGCAAGCTGGACGTAAAACAGTTGCTGTTCCTTCTACTGTACATTGTGATCATTTGATCACTGCTAAAGTCGGCGCAAAAGATGACTTGGCAGTTGCGAATAATGAAAGCAAAGAAGTATATGATTTCCTTGCTTCAGTTTCTAATAAATATGGAATAGGTTTCTGGAAACCCGGTGCTGGAATTATTCACCAAGTTGTCCTTGAAAATTATGCATTTCCTGGTGGATTAATGATCGGTACCGATTCTCATACGGTAAATGCAGGCGGATTAGGAATGGTGGCAATTGGAGTTGGTGGAGCTGATGCTTGTGATGTAATGGCCGGACTTCCTTGGGAATTAAAATTCCCAAAATTGATTGGTGTAAAATTGACAGGAAAATTGAGCGGATGGACAGCACCAAAAGATGTGATTTTAAAAGTTGCAGGAATTCTTACTGTAAAAGGTGGAACCGGAGCAATCGTTGAATATTTTGGAGAAGGTGCAACATCAATGTCTTGCACTGGAAAAGGAACGATCTGCAACATGGGAGCAGAAATCGGAGCTACAACTTCTACATTCGGATATGATGCTTCTATGGAACGTTATTTGAATGCAACGGGTCGTGCAGAAGTGGCAGCACTTGCTAACGCAGTGAAAGAACATCTCACTGCAGATCCGGAAGTATATGCTAATCCAAATGAATATTTTGATCAGGTAATTGAAATTAATCTTTCAGAACTTGAGCCGCATTTGAATGGACCTTTTACTCCAGATCTTGCAACGCCGATTTCAAAAATGAAAGAAGCTGCAGCTGCAAATGGTTGGCCGACTAATATTCAAGTTGGTTTGATTGGTTCTTGTACAAATTCATCTTACGAAGATATTTCTCGTGCTGTTTCTATTGCGAAACAAGTAAAAGGAAAAGGACTCACAGCAAAATCGGAATATTGTATTAATCCGGGTTCTGAACAAATTCGATTTACAATTGAGCGCGATGGCTTCCTTGATATTTTCAAAGAAATCAATGCAAAAGTATTTACGAATGCATGTGGACCCTGTATTGGAATGTGGGATAGAATGGGAGCAGAGAAACAGGAAAAAAATACAATCGTACATTCCTTCAATAGAAATTTTGCTAAACGTGCGGATGGAAATCCGAACACGATGGCTTTTGTAGCTTCTCCGGAATTGGTAACAGCACTTGCTATTGCAGGAGATTTAACTTTTAATCCAATCACTGATTTTTTAATCAACGACAAAGGGGAGAAAGTAAAATTGGATGAACCAAGCGGAGACGAATTGCCGAAAAAAGGTTTTGCAGTTGATGATGCAGGATATCAATCGCCTGCTGAAGATGGAAGTAAAGTGACTATCAATGTTTCTCCTACTTCCGATCGTTTACAATTACTGGATCCATTTACTGCTTGGGAAGGTGTTGATTTAACAGGATTGAAACTGCTTATTAAAGCAAAAGGAAAATGTACAACAGATCATATTTCAATGGCCGGAAAATGGTTGAAATATCGTGGTCACCTGGATAATATTTCCAACAACATGCTGATTGGTGCGATGAATTTTTACAATGAGAAAACAGACAATGTAAAAAATCAGTTGACTGGAGCTTATGAATCTGTTCCGAAAGTGCAGCGTGATTACAAAGCAAATCATATTGGATCGATTGTGGTGGGTGATGAAAATTATGGAGAAGGTTCTTCCCGTGAACATGCTGCAATGGAACCTCGTTTCCTTGGTGTTCGTGCTGTTCTTGTAAAATCATTCGCACGTATTCACGAAACGAATTTGAAAAAACAAGGTATGTTAGGTTTGACTTTTGCGAATAAAGAAGATTACAACAAGATTCAGGAGAATGATACAATTGATATCACAGGACTCACTTCTTTCACTCCGAACAAATCATTGACTTTGGTTCTGCATCATAGCGATGGAACACAGGAAAATATTCTTGCAAACCATACCTACAATGCACAACAGATTGAATGGTTTAAAGCAGGTGGAGCATTAAATATTATCCGTGCGAGTGTAAAAGCATAATGCTAATCTAATTTTGTAATGAGGGTCGGTAATTCCGACCCTTGTTTTTTTTACCAAAAAACTTTTTAAAAATGGAAAATTTCAAAATCAAAGGAGAGTTTATTGAACTCATTCAATTATTAAAAGTGCTAGGTATTGCAGAGACTGGTGGACATGCAAAAATTATTGTGGAGGACGGACTTGTAAAATTGAATGGAGAAATTGAATTTAGAAAACGCGCTAAATTGAGAGTAGGAGATAAGGTGGAGGTTGACGGACAAACTATTGTTCTGGAATAAAATCTTTTTATCTTTAATGTAAACCAAAAGTTGAATCAATGAAAAGTGCAGTTTTTATTTATCTGTTTATTCTCACTTCTGTTTTTGGATTTGCTCAGGAAGTTTCTGTTGGCCTTAGTCACCATGATTCCTTAATGCGTAAATGGAATACACGGGATACAAATTATGTACGACTGTTTCCTGATCGATTTATATTTACGCTTTCTGCATCCTACCGTGAATATGATATTGCATTTTCACAAACGATTAAACAAGACACGGTCGGATTGGGAGCTCCAATTTTAAAGGGAAGTACAAGCACTTCTTATGGTGGAGCAATTGATTTCGATAAAATTTCATTCTCCTTTGGATTAGGTTCGAAAATTGTTTCTGATGCCTATACCAAGAAGTATGGTAAAACGGATTATAAAGCCTTCAACCTTTCCTTTTCTGCGTATCGCTTTCGAGTGGAAAGTAATTATAGAAATCTGCATGGCATGTACGATACGCAAGGCGCTAATTACGATACAACAAATGGAGAATATTGGCAAAATCCTTCTATGAATTTGCGTTCCCTTCGTATAAAAACACTTTTTGTTTTTAATAAAAGAAGATTCTCCTATAACTCTTCCTATTACAATACGCAACGTCAATTAAAGTCAGCTGGATCTTTATTGATTGTAAATAATATTTATGGCTACCGTTTTACTGCAGATACTTCATTTATATCACCAGCATCACGCCCTTTTTATGGAACCTATGGTAATTTGAATAATTTTAATGTAAAAGGTATTTCCATCGGACCTGGTGTTTCCTTCAATCTTGTAATTTTCAAAACGCTGTATTTTAATACAACCCTCACAAGTGGTTTTGATTTTCAGCACAGAAATTATGATGGTTCTAATGGAGAACACATCGCAGATTATTGGAAGGTGGGTTATGCTGGAGATCTTCGACTTGCACTAGGATTGAATGGAAAACATATGTTTACCTCACTTACCGGCCGTTGGGATACTAATAATTATGTAGGACAAGGCATACGTTTATCCCCAACCTATCTTGCAGTTGATTTTAACCTTGGATATCGTTTTCCGTTTAAGGAAAGAAGTTGGGTGAAAAAACTTAAGCAGAACAAATGGTATCAGATGTTGTAAGAAAATAAAAAAATTCCCAATTCCAAATTCCAAATTCCCAATTCCCAATTCCCAATTCCAAATATGTTTTTAGTTTGGAATTTGGAATTTTTTGTTCCTATGTATTTGTAATTATATATTGACTGACCTTGGTATATAAATGCACCCGATCTTTTCCAGATACATTATGCGGATGACCGGGATACAAATAGTAGTCACACTGTGTTTTTGCATCTACACATGCTTTTTGAAAAAGTAAACTGTGTTGCAAAACAACAACGTCGTCAATAGTTCCATGGATCTGCAATAATTTCCCTTTCAAGTTTCCTGCATAATTTAAAAGATTCGCTTCTTTATATCCTTCAGGATTCGTTTGTGGTGTGTCCATGTAACGTTCGGTATACATTACTTCATAATAACTCCAGTCGATAACAGATCCACCTGCAACTCCACATTTAAAAAGATCAGGTTTTTTTACCATTAAGGAAGTTGTCATAAATCCGCCAAAACTCCAACCGAAAACTGCATTTCTTTTTCCATCTACATATTTAAGTGATTTTAAATATTGCGCGCCTTTTTCTTGGTCTGCTACTTCTTGAGTTCCGAGATGTTGAAATGTCGCCTGTTCAAATTTCATTCCTCGGTTATCAGAACCTCTACCATCAACAGTGAAAATAATGTAGCCCTGTTGCGACATATAGTAAAGGAAGAAATCCATTCCTCCCATCCAGGAATTAGAAACCAATTGTACGTTAGGACCATTATATAAATAAGTTAGACTTGGATATTTTTTTGTTGAATCAAAATCCATCGGAAGAATCATGCGACACCAAAGATCCGTTATACCATCGGCAGCCTTAATTGTAAATAATTTAAATCGATTACTTCCTTTGAAATATTCCATGTTCAATTTAATACGAGGATCCTTATTTACCAGAGGATTTTCGGCAGTCAATAAAACTTTTATCTCTTTATTCGAACCATCATAAATGGATTGAATGGTTGGAATGTCAACAGAGGAATAAGTATCTAAATAATATTTTCTATCCGCCGAAAAAATTGCAGAATGCGTTCCTGATTTACTGGGTAAAACCCATTTCAAACCTTTGGCGAAATCAAAAGCGTAAATCAATTTATCGCAAGAGTTAATTGGCGCAGCCTTATAATAAATTGTAGTTCCAGTAGGGTCAAACCCGTATATTTCAATGACCGAAGCGGTGCTTGAACCAGATGTGATGGATAATTGTTTAATTAATTTTCCATCCGTACTGTATAAGTAAATTGCATTTGCTCCTAAAGTATTTTCCTCGGAAACCAATTCACGCTGCCAAATAAATTGGTCGGGATGATTGGGTACAAATTGCATGGTATGCATCGGGTGAACATATTTTGGATCCGTTTCCTCGAATAATGTTTTTTCAAATTCACCCGTTGTTGCATTGTAACGGTTCAACCATAAATGATTTTGATCACGATTCAATACAGCAATAAAAACATATTTATTGTCGGGACTCCAAGCGATGTTGGTGAGGTATTGATCTTTTGGTCCTTCTGTTTTAAGATAAATTATTTTTTTAGTTGCAAAATTATAAACTCCGACAGTCACTTGATGAGAGGTTCCTCCTGCCATTGGATATTTTATTAGATTGGCTTTAGCAGGTTGAACAGATAAATCAAGCACGGGATAATCGGTAACCATCGTCTGGTCCATTCTATAAAATGCGAGGAGATTTCCTGAAGGAGACCAAAATATACCTTTAGAAATTCCGAATTCTTCACGATGAACACTTTTTCCGAAAACAATATTTTCGTTATTCTCATTGGATACTGCAGCATCACCCGAGTTTGAATGAACCCAGAGATTGTTTCCAATAGTATAAGCAGTATTGCCTGAAACATCAGCAGCATCTAAATTGTCGGCTTCTTTTGGAAAAACAGGATTGGCCTTTGAGACGAACAGTTTGGTTTTTGTGTTGAATGTAAAATTAAATGCTTCTAAATCGAAGGAAAATTCTGTTGCATTTTTCCAGGTTATAATTGGAAAACTATTCATGCCACCTATTCCCGTCATTTTCATATCACGTAGCAATGAATTGAGCTCGTTAAGATCCACTACTTTTTTCGCTGGGGATTTATCAGTTGCTTTTCCACGCATCAAGATTTCCATTGCCCCTGAGCGATTGATATAATAATATTCGTAGGTATTGGTAATCCAATTAAGTTGAGGTAATCGTTGCGGTGTAAAGCCTTGTCTTCCGGCAAAAACGACATTGTCAAGCGTTAGTATTTTTTCCTGAGCTAAAAAAGTTGTGGAGGAAAGAAGAAGTAAAAGAAGAATTTTGAATTTCATGTTTGACGTTTTAAAATTTATTTTCAAAATTTTTAGTGTAACAAAAATTATAAAGAAATAATTCCTTCAACAACTGCAGCCTTTTTATATACTTCAATGATGGCTTCAGCTTCCAACATGACTTGGCGTATAGTTACGCTGGTGTATTTTCCATTGGAAGAAGGTTGTAAAACTATTTCTGCATCATCTTCAAAAAAGCTTTGAATGAGCGCAATTTTTTGATTATCGGAAATGACAATAAACTTGAACATATAAATGCTTGGCCAAGATTCCTTGTTCAACTTTGCCCTTAGTTCGTCATAATTTGCTTCTGCCATAGGATTGATCTGGTAATCTGGTAATCTAGTAATCTGGTAATTTGGTAATTGGTAATTGGTAATATTTATTGTGCTTTTGTTAGAAAAAACCTTCCATACTTCTTCTGTCTTTTTTTGTGGGTCGGCCTTTTTGGGTAAGAAAAACAGGAGGACCGAGTTCTTTCATCAAACGGATTTTTTCATATTCTTCTGCCGGTGTAAGATCGTAAAAAAATTCTGTTACTAACTTTGCTCCTACGCGACTAGTTGGAAAACCTTTTACTTGGATAGTACGCGTGATTGGCGGCACTTTAAAAGAAATTTCGTCGCCAATTTTTAATTCTTTCGCCGGCTTTGTTATTTCCCCATTCAATTTAATTTTTCCGCTTTTAACTGCAGTAGTAGCTAATGCACGCGTTTTGAAAAGTCGCACCGACCAGAGCCATTTATCTATACGATGATTTTCCAAGAGTTTACGAATTACTAATCCATACGAATATACGAATTACGATATGGAAAATGGAAGTTGATTTGAGGAATTATTCCAGATAATTTTCTTTCGAGGATATCTTATTTACTATGCTTCAACTTCCCAAATTAAATTGTTTTGTTGCCATTTCTTCAATCGATTTTCCAATTGATAAGCATGCTGTTGCTGCAGGAGATGGAGCATTCAAAACATGAATCGCATTTCCATGAAATTCAATTTTGAAATCATCAATCATACTTCCTTCTTGCGACAAAGCCATCGCTCGAACACCACTGCGACTTGCAACAATATCTTCAGATTGCAAATCTGGAATTAATGTTCGTAGACGTTTAAGAAAAAAACGTTTTGAAAAAGCACCACGATATTCATCCAAGCCGAATTTCATATTCTTAGCAAAGAATTTCCATGTGCCACCGAATCCAAAAGCGGAGGCAGTATCTCGGAAACTGAAAGATGTTTTGCCATAACCTTCGCGCTTGAAAACAAAAACTGCGTTTGGTCCGCACTCCACACCACCGTGAATCATACGCGTGAAATGAACACCAAGAAATGGATATTTTGGATTTGGAACGGGGTAAACAAGATGTTTTACTTTTTTTCTTCCTTGTTCTGTGAGATCGTAATAATCGCCACGGAAACCTACAATGGCGGTATCTGTTTTTGCACCTTCTTTTTTTGCAATACGATCACTTTGTAATCCTGCACAGGTAACAATATATTTTGCTGTGAAAATTCCCTTGTTTGTAATAATATCAGTGGTTTCCCCTTTATGAATAAAATTTTCAGCTTTTGTTGAAAGAAAAATTTTGCTTCCTGGAAATTGACCTTCTAATAATTCACCGATTTTATTTGTGACACCAGGAAAATCGATTATGCCTGTACATCCAACACGAATGCCTGCAACACCAACAACATATGGTTCAATTTCTTTTATCTGAGCAGCAGTGACCATTTCAATATCTTCCACACCATTCGCTTTTCCATTTGCGAAAACCTTATTCATGTGTGCTAATTCACTCTCATGCGTTGCAACAATTAATTTTCCGCAAATATCTATTGCAATTTTATGTTCTTTCGCAAAAGAAACAATTTCTCTTCTTCCTTCTACACAATTTCGAGCTTTCTCTGAACCTGGCTTATAGTAAATTCCGGAATGAATAACACCAGAGTTATGTCCTGTTTGATGTGGAGAAAGATGATCCTCCTTTTCAAGAACGGCAATTTTTAAATGCGGGTGACGCAAATTAATTTTCCAAGCTGCGGCTAAACCAACACAACCACCGCCAACAACAACAACATCGAATTGAAATACTTCCTGACTCACATTTTTTGTTTTGGCAAAGATAAGGGTAGTCAGATGTCAGTGACTGATTGTCGGTATTTTTTACGTAGAAAAACCTAAAATACTGACGCTTTTCTGACAACCATCAAGCAACAACTGACTACTTTTGCCCCATGTTACAAAACGACTTGATTTTAAGAGCCGCAAGAGGCGAAAAAACGGAGCGCACTCCCGTGTGGTTGATGCGCCAAGCAGGACGAATTTTGCCTGAATACCGTGCGGTAAGAGCGAAAATGGGTGGATTTATTGAGTTAGTAAAAACACCTGAATTTGCTGCTGAAGTAACCATTCAACCTGTCGATATTCTTGGAGTTGATGCTGCAATTATTTTTTCTGATATTCTTGTAATTCCGGAAGCAATGGGATTGCCTTATAAAATGATTGAGGCAAAAGGACCATGGTTCGAAAATACAATTCAATCTTCTTCGGATATTGATAAATTAAAAATTGCGGAAGGCGAAACGGATTTGTCTTATGTGTGTGATGCGATTCGAATTACGAAAGCGGCTTTGGCAAATAGAGTTCCATTGATTGGATTTGCAGGCGCACCTTGGACACTTTTTTCATACATGATAGAAGGAAGTGGATCCAAAACATTTTCGAAAGCGAAAAAATTTCTTTATGCCGAGCAAGCCCTTTCCCACAAATTATTGGAGAAAATAACACTGAGCACCATCTCCTATTTGAAAGCACAAATTGCTGCAGGTGCAGATATGATTCAGATTTTTGATTCGTGGGCAGGAGTACTTTCTCCTGAGCAATACAAAGAATTTGCATTACGATATATTTCCAGAATCTGCGATGAAATATCTCCACTTGTGCCGGTAACCGTTTTTGCAAAAGACGCACATTTCATTCGAAGAGATTTTAAAGATTTAAAATGTAATACGATCGGATTGGATTGGACGATGGACATTGCTGAATCAAGACAATTGATAGGAAATGGAAAAACCCTACAGGGAAATATGGACCCTTGTTTGTTGTATGCTGATTTTGACAAAATAAAATCTGAAACAGAAAAGATGCTTCGTGCTTTCGGTCCTGAAAGACATATTGCTAATCTTGGACATGGTTTATATCCGGATACGGAGGTAGAAAAAGTGAAATTTTTTGTAGATACTGTAAAGAATTTTCGGTTTTGAAAAAGATGGACGCTCATTATTAATTTAAATAAAACTCAATATGAAAAACCCCTTCATCATTGCTGTTATTTTGCTAATGTGTTTTTCTAGTTATGGGCAAAACACACAAACCATCCGAGGAAAAATAGTAGAAAAAGAAACGCAGTCGCCTTTACCAGCAGTGGTTACACTTTACCAGGATTCGGTAATGATCACGGGCGCTTCTGCGGATTTTGATGGAAATTATAAAATTGAAAATGTAAAAATCGGACGTTACATTTTACGTGTTCAATATCTCGGTTATCTTCCTAAAAGTATTCCGAATATTATTGTGAATTCCGGAAAAGAGAACATTATTAATATTGAATTGGAACAATCCGTTGTTCAAACAGAAGAAGTAATTATTGAAGGAACAAATAAAGAAGGAACTGTAAATGATTTTGCTACTGGAAGCGGAAGACAATTTTCTGTAGAGGAGACAAATCGTTATGCAGGGAGTAGAGGCGATCCAGCTCGTATGGCTTCTAATTTCGCAGGCGTGCAAGGTGCAGACGATTCGAGAAACGATATTGTTGTAAGAGGAAATTCGCCCAGTGGAGTTTTATGGCGATTAGAAGGAGTTGATATTCCAAACCCAAATCATTTTGCCATTGAAGGAACAACGGGTGGACCAGTTAGTATTTTAAATAGTAAAGTGCTTTCTAACTCTGATTTTTTCACAGGAGCATTTCCTGCTGAATATGGAAATGGAATTGCCGCAGCATTTGATTTGAAAATGAGAAGTGGTAATAATGAGAAATTAGAATTTACAGGACAATTTGGATTTTTAGGAACAGAAATTTGTGCTGAAGGGCCATTGAAAAAATCCTCGGGATCTTCTTTTCTTGTTTCTTATCGTTATTCAACCTTGAAATTATTTGATGCGATGAAAATTCCGATAGGGACTGGAGCCGTTCCAAATTATCAGGATGGTGCATTCAAATTAAATTTCCCAATGAAAAAGGGAGGCAATCTTTCATTTTTCGGTGTAGGTGGATTGAGCAGCATAAATATTATTGTAAGTGATTACAAAGAATATTCAGATGAATTGTACGGAGTAGATAATCGCGATCAATATTTCAAAACCGGAATGGGAGTGACCGGAATGGTGTATTTGAAAAACATGGATGAAAAAACATTGCTGCGCGTTGTGGTAGCTGGAAGCTCTCGCTTTTCTGCAGCGCATCATAATTTAGTTTGGCGCGATACTTCTTTTAACTTGGATTCTATCACGCCAAAAATGGGATATAAAAATACGGAGTCGAAAATTTCTCTGAATATTTTTGTCACCCGAAAAATCAACAAAAAAAATTCCTTCAAAGTTGGTTTGACGAATGATTATTTTATCAATACACTAATGGACAGCATTCATTCAGAAATTACCAACCGTTTTTATAATCGTCAGGATTATCATGGTATTTCCCAACTATTCCAGCCATTTTTGCAAATGAAATATAAACCAACAGATCGCTTAACTATTAATTATGGCGTTCATGCTCAGTTTTTCTCTTTCAGTAAAAGTTGGTCTGTTGAACCTCGTGTAGGTGGAAACTGGAGTATGACCGACAAGCAATCATTGAATATCGGATTTGGAATGCACAGCCAAATGTTACCAGCTTATATTTATTATACGCACCTTCCTTCCGACAGTACGCCTTACGTTTTACATAATCGACATGTAGATTTTATTCGTAGTGTTCATGCGATACTTGGCTATGATGTATTGGTTGGAAAAAATATGCATATCAAAGTGGAGACCTATTATCAATACCTCTATAATGTTCCTGTAGAAAAGAAAATATCTTCTTTTTCTGTGTTGAATCAGGGAAGTGGATTCAGTCGTTTTTTCCCCGACACCCTTGTGAATACAGGAACGGGTAACAATATGGGTGCGGAAATTACAATTGAAAAATATTTCAGTAAAAAGTTTTTCTACATGGCCACAGCTTCAGTGTTTGATGCAAAATATAGAGGAAGCGATGGGATTTTGAGAAACTCGGATTTCAATACACATTACTCTGTAAATGTATTAGGCGCAAGAGAATTTAAATTGAATGAAAAACAAACCCTTGAAGTGGGACTGAAATTGACAATGGGTGGTAAACGTTATTATACACCTGTCGATACTGCTGCTTCTCGTTTACAAAATGATGGTGTGTATGTTGATTCTTTGCGCAACACAAAATCTTTCAGTACTTCTTATATACGTCTGGATGCAAGAATTGTTTGGAAGTTGAATACAAAAAACTTGACACATGAAATCGGCCTTGATCTTGTAAACGTGATGAACAGAAAAAATATTTTGGGACTTACTTATTCCCCAAATCCAATCCATCCGGAAATTGATCCTGTTGTTGAACAATATCAATTAGGCTTCTTACCTTTATTTTATTATAAATTAGATTTCTAATGACCGAAATTAAATCTTTATTGGTGTATTGCGGAGCAAGTGAAGGTTATCAACCTGCGTTTACAATTGCTGCACAGCGATTAGGAGAGTTGTTGGCTAAAGAAAAAATTAAGCTCGTTTATGGAGGAGGAAGTATTGGACTTATGGGAATACTTGCCGATTCTGTGATTAAAAATGGTGGAGAAGTGATCGGTGTAATTCCAGATTTTCTTGATACAAAAGAAATAGGTCATAAGGGAATATCAAAAATGCATGTAGTAAAATCGATGCACGAACGCAAAGCAATGATGGAGAAATTATGTGATGCTGTTATTGCACTTCCTGGAGGTTTTGGAACGATGGATGAAATTTTTGAAATGCTCACTTGGAAACAATTAGGTTTGCATCATAAGCCTATTGGTATTTTAAATATCAACGGATATTATAATCACTTCCTGTTGCATCTGAATCGAATGGTGGAAGAAGGTTTTCTCAAACAATCCAACAGAGATCTTTTGTATGTGGCAGAAACGATTCCAGCATTACTTGCAAAAATGATTTCTACCCAACAGGTTGCAGAAGAAAAGTGGATGGAACGCGGACAGGAATAGAATTGAACTACAAAGCCACCCAATTTACTGGTGTCTGATTACTTTGCATCAACATGTAATTCGCTTTCGAAAAATGGCGACATCCAAAAAATCCGTTTGCGGAATAAGGAGAAGGGTGAGCAGCCTCAAGAATAAAATGCTTCGACATATCAATCAATGGCTTTTTATTTTGAGCGTGTCGGCCCCAAAGTATAAAAACAATTCCTTCCTTTTTTTCTGACAAAGTGTGGATCACTGAATCAGTAAATTCTTCCCAACCTTTTCCTTGATGTGAAGCAGGTGTGTGTTGTCTTACAGTAAGTGTAGTATTCAACAAAAGGACGCCCTGTTTAGCCCATCCGCTTAAATCGCCTGATTTTGGATAAGGAATATTAAGATCTTTTTGCATCTCTTTGAAAATATTCACCAAGGAAGGTGGATGTTTGATGCCAGCTGAAACAGAAAAACAAAGTCCGTTGGCTTGTCCCGGACCATGATATGGGTCTTGACCAATAATCACCACTTTGACATCCTCAAAGGGGGTTTGGTTAAAAGCACTAAATATTAGGGGACCAGGAGGATAAACGGGGAATTGTTGTTTTTCCTCCGTCAGAAAGTTCTTTAATTCTTGAAAATAGGGCTTATGAAACTCTTCTAAGAGGGCATTTTTCCATCCTTCACCAATTTGAGGTGAGGTGCTTTCAGCTTTGCTACTCATTGGTAAATTGATATTAAATAATAAACTTTATGGCTAAACTTCTAATTGAATATGGCTGTAAATGTAAGATTTTAGATATGTTAATAAAAAACATCGCCTAAAATTGGGTTTCGAAGGGACTTAATTCTATTTTTGCACGGTATTTGTATTACCCCAAGCAATCCTAGAATCTAAAAAAAATGAAAAAAGTACTTTTAGCCTTCGCGCTTGTCGCACTAACCGGAATGTTCTTCGCCTCATGCAAGGCTAAAGAAAAATGTGATGCATACAAAAGCAGCGCTCCAACTCACAGCAAAACTCATTCTTTCTGAAAATAATTTTTTCAGTTATTAAAAGGCCTTTCGTAAGATTGGCCTTTTTTCGTTTTACCAATGAAAAATAAGGGTTTGTTTTAAATCAGGATGCAGACTTTTTGCAACGGGACAAGTCATAGCCGTGTTTTCTAACAATTGTTTATCCTTATCCGTAAAATTATTTTTGGGCATTGTCATTTCCACAACAATCCCAACCACACGTCTAGGATTTGGATCCATCACCTTACTGATTTCAACTTTCGTTCCGGTAATATTCAGCAAATGACGTTCCGCAACTATGCCCATAACCGTGAGCATACAAGAGCCCAAGGATGTCGACATTAAATCTGTTGGTGAAAACGCTTCGCCCTTTCCATTATTGTCTAAAGGAGCATCTGTAATGATTTTTTCCCCGGATTGTAAATGGGTGGCTTCTGTTCTTAATCCGCCGAGGTACGTAATATTGGATATTTTCATAGTATAAAAGTGAATGTTTTCTTCTTAACTTTGGAGTACGTACCAAAATTGGCGAAAATATGCGCCTTATACTAATAGCTGGCTTAGCTTTTTTTTCATTTTCATTTCTTCACGCACAGGTGGAAACACAAACGGTGAGTGTGAATTCAAATGTATATGATGAAACAAAATTACTTTATCGCAATGAAGCAACTATAAGTGCAATTATAACTACCAATGGTTTCGGAGCCGCTTATCGTCGTGGATGGCAAGTGACAAACGCAAGAAGAAGAGTGTTTGAAATTGAAATGGTTTCCTATCGTCATCCAAAAGAAGTAAAAACGGTCAATCAATATTATGACCATCCTAAAGGATATTATTACGGAAAATTAAATACGCTTTTCCTTCTTCGCCCCGGTTTCGGTTATCAGAATGTTATTTATTCCAAACCGGAACATAATGGTATTGAAATTCGATACGTTGGTTTTATCGGAGTTTCATTGGCGCTGGCAAAACCTGTTTATCTTGAAATTCTACTACCTACACCACTTCAAGGGCAGCGTCTTATTGTTACGGAACAATATGATCCGACAAAACATTACATAGACAATATTTACGGACGTGCTCCTTTTATGAAAGGGATTGGCAATACAAAAATTCATCCTGGCGGATACGCAAAGTTCGGATTCAATTTTGAATATGGGGCTTTGGATAATGACATTAAAGCAATTGAAACTGGAATTACCTTCGACATGTATCCGCAGACCATTCAACTGATGGCGAATAAGCATAATCACAATTATCTCCTTTCGCTCTACATTAGTTTTATTTATGGTGGTAAATGGTTTTGATTTTCATACAATATGATTTCTGAAAAGACGGATAGTTTGGAGACGGAGAAAAGAGTAAAAAAACCCGATTGGCTTCGAGTAAAATTGCCCATGGGTGAAAACTACAGACATGTTCGCAGTCTTGTAGATAAATACAAACTTCATACAATTTGTGAAAGTGGTAATTGTCCTAATATGGGCGAATGCTGGGGAGAAGGAACTGCCACGTTCATGATCTTAGGAAATATCTGTACACGCTCCTGTGGTTTTTGTGCAGTCGCAACTGGAAGGCCGTTGACGGTAGATAAAAGCGAACCAGAGAATGTTGCTGAGTCCGTTCGATTAATGGGAGTAAAACATTGTGTAATTACTTCTGTAGATCGAGATGAACTAAAAGATGGAGGTTCAATTATCTGGCAAGAAACCATCAATGCAATTAGAAGAGTAAGTCCGGGAACAACGATCGAAACGCTTATTCCCGATTTTCAAGGAATCAAAGAAAATATTCAACGTATTATAGATGTTAAGCCAGAGATTGTTTCTCACAATATGGAAACGGTTAGAAGACTTACCAAAGAAGTACGTATTCAAGCGAAGTATGATCGTTCTCTTGAAGTGTTGCGTTTTTTACATGAAGGAGGCTGCAAAACTAAATCAGGTGTAATGCTTGGATTAGGAGAGCGAGAAGAAGAAGTGTTGGAGACTATGGACGACTTACGAAAAGCGGGAGTTGAGATTCTTACTTTAGGTCAGTACCTACAGCCGACCAAGAAACATCTTCCAGTTTTAGAATTTGTACACCCTGATAAATTTGCTTCTTATAAGGAAGCTGCCTTGAAAAAAGGCTTTCGATATGTTGAAAGCGGACCATTGGTTCGTTCCTCTTATCGAGCAGAAAAGCATCTCTGAAGTTAAATTTCATTGGTAAAAAACGCTTTTTTTACCGTTTTCATTTTCTCTATTTCTAATTCTGGCAATCCTTCAAATGCATTTTACCAATGGAAAATTCCATTTTTGGGTTCCTGTCCCTATACAAAAAATGCTAAAAAGGAGTTTTTACGACCATTTTTCCCACGTTGTTAATAACTCATTTTTGAAGTTTTAGCAGGTAAAAAACCGAAATTTTCAAGAAGGATTTTTTTCAAGAAATCAGTAATTATTTTTTCTAATGACATTTTACCAATGGAAAAAATAAAAACAACTTTTCTCATTGGTAAAATGCGAGGTAAAAAAGAGGCTTGTCTATAACCCAATGAAATCAATGGTTTCGGAGCAATGACGAATTTATTTATTTCAAATTATGATGCCTTGTTTATTTTTGATGCGATTCAAAAAAAGCAAACTTTACTTTTCCATTGGAGATTTTAAATCAAAAAAAATATCTCCAAATGAAAATAAAATTGAATTTGAAATTCCCTTCGAGAGTCGTGTTTTTTTTGATTTTTTACGGAACTTATTAACCATTGGTAAAAACGCATTTATCAATAAGTATTTATCCTATTTTTGGGGCACCATTTGGTATTAACAAAAACAAAACAAAACAAAATCATGGCAAAAAAAGTAGCAAAAAAAGCAGCTAAGAAAGCAGCTCCGAAAAAAGCAGCTAAGAAAGCAGCTAAGAAAAAATCAGCTCGTAAACCGAACGCTGCATTCATGAAACCACTTACACTTTCTGCATCTCTTGCAGAGGTAATTGGAGACAAGCCGGTTCCACGTACTGAAATCGTTAAAAAAATCTGGGTTTACATTAAGAAGAATGGTCTCCAGGACAAAAAGAATCGTCGTATGATCAATGCTGACGCGAAACTTAAAGTAGTTTTCGGTGGAAAAGCACAAATTTCCATGTTCGAACTTGCAAAAGTTATTTCAAAGCACGTAAAATAGTCTCCCGACTATTTACAAAAGAAAAGGGGCTTTATTGCCCCTTTTTTTATTGGCAAAAATCGGTTTATGAATATTTCACCATTCATTTTGACTTTACCCTTTCCATTCCACTAACTTTGATTAAAATTTAAATTATGAAACCGCTTCGAGTTGCTATCAATGGTTTCGGTCGTATTGGCCGCGTTAGTCTGAGAGTTATTTTCGAAAGAAAGGATATTGAGATTGTTGCCATCAATGACCTTACAGATGCTAAAACATTAGCGCATTTGTTAAAGTATGATTCCGTTCATCGTAGGTTTCCTGGTGAAGTAAGCGTGGATGGAAATGCCATTATTGTCAATGGGAAAAGAATTCCAATTACAGCTGAAAAAGATCCTTCGAAACTAAAATGGGGCGATTACGATACCGATATTGTCATTGAATCAACAGGGAAATTTTTGGATATGGCAAGTGCAAATTTGCATTTGAAAGCCGGAGCAAAAAAAGTTTTATTATCTGCACCACCCGAAGGAAACGACATAAAAGCTATTGTAATGGGTGTTAATGATTCAATTTTAACTGCTGCTGATAAAATTGTTTCCAATGCTTCGTGTACCACCAATTGTGCTGCACCTATGATTAAAGTGCTAAATGATAATTGGGGAATTGAAGACGGTTATATTACCACTGTGCATTCGTATACAGGCGACCAGCGACTTCACGATGCGCCACACAAGGATTTACGTCGCGGACGTGCAGCTGCAGTTTCTATGGTGCCTACTTCAACGGGTGCAGCAAAAGCAATTACAAGAATTTTTCCAGATCTCGAAGGAAAGCTTGGAGGTTGCGGAATCCGTGTTCCTGTTCCCGATGGTTCATTAACTGATATCACCTGTATGTTGAATAAGCATGCGACAGCAGCAGAAATAAATGCAGCATTCAAAAAAGCGGCGGAAGGTGAATTAAAAAGTATTCTTGAATATACTGAAGACCCGATTGTATCCATTGATATCGTTGGAAATCCGCATTCCTGCATTTACGACGCGGAGTTCTGCTCCATTGTTGGGAATATGGTGAAAGTGATTGGGTGGTATGATAATGAAATGGGATATTCCAATCGATTAATTGATTTAGCCGTGAAAATGGGAAGAGAATAATCACCGCCGCCATGGTGGATACCAATTAGACCTATCTTATCAAACTAATATTTCCCTTTTTCTCTTTTGTTTTTCCATCGATGTAAATGCAGAAACTAAAAATTCAAAATTGGCTATTTAGTCAATCCTTAACAACTCCAATTTCAGAATAAAAATTGGTCCGCAGGAAAAAAATCGTCGAAAGAAAGCGAATATTCCAAAAATATTCAGAGCCAAAAAAAGCTGAAGTTTTTGTTTGTTCATCCAACTCTTGAAATTG
>JBBRYH010000027.1:0-50814 GCA_038237845.1 Bacteroidia bacterium | reverse complement strand
GAAAAAATACATCAGTGTTCCAATGAAAATGGCAAGAGAAATTCTAGAAGAAGAATTCAGACAGAACTGATCTCGACTCCGCTCGATCTCGACTTCGCTCGATCTCGACATGGCTCGATTTCGACATGGCTCGATCTCGGCTTCGCTCGATCTCGGCACTCCTCGATCTCGGCTTCATCTCAAGTCACACTTTCCACATCACACGTCACTAAATGGAATCCAATAAAAAAATAATCCGAATTGCTTCACGGGGAAGTGAATTGGCTTTGTGGCAGGCAAATTTTGTGCAGGCGGAATTAAAACGGATTGGACTTGAATCAGAAATAATAATTTACAAAACCCAAGGCGATATTGTTCAACACCTTTCACTCGATAAACTCGAAGGAAAAGGATTTTTTACAAAAGAAATCGAAGAGGCGCTATTAAATAATGAAGCGGACCTTGCAGTTCATTCGCATAAAGATCTTCCAACAGTTTCTCCTGAAGGTTTAGTAATCGCCGCAGTTTCCTATAGAGAAAATCCTAAAGAATATCTTCTCATTCGGAAAGAAGCCGTTGATCTCAAAAAGAAATTCCGATTTAAACATAATGCAATTCTTGGAACTTCTTCCGGCAGAAGAAAAGCACAATTACTTGCCTTTCGTCCTGATATTGAATTAAAGGATCTGCGCGGAAATGTTCCAACACGAATTAATAAATTGCGGGAAGGACAATATGATGCAATCATGCTGGCCGCTGCTGGTGTCGAACGTCTGAATATTGATTTGGAAGGATTGCATATTGAAGAATTAGATGCACATGAATTTGTTCCTTCTCCTGCACAAGGAGTGCTTGCTTTGCAAACACGTGATAATGACAATGGACTAATAGCCGCGTTGCAGCAAATTCATCACGAAGATGTTCAGGCTTGCATCGCCGTCGAGCGAAAAATTCTGAATCTTTTTGAAGGCGGTTGTCATATGCCCCTAGGTGCCTATTGCGAAGCAGATGATGACGGAAATTTTAAAGTGTGGACTGCAATGGCGCAAGAATGGAATTCCCCATTGAGAATTCTGTTCACGGAAACAAGAAAGCCGGAAACCATTGCAGAAAAAATTGTCGAAAAATTGCGCAATATTAAACCTGGTTCAGTTTACATCACTAGAGATTTGCGCGAAGATGATTTTTTCTTTAACGTCTTGAAACAAAATGGCTGTGAAGTTTTCGGTCGAGCATTAATAGAAATTAAAAGAATCCCATTAAAATTAATTCCGGATGCGGATTGGGTTTTCTTTTCTAGTAAACATGCAGTTCGACATTTCTTGGGACAAACAAAATTAAAACCGGGAATGAAATTTGCTGCCGTAGGAAAAGCGACCAGCGACGAATTAAGAAAATTTAATTTGCGGGCCGATTTTATTGGCGGTGGAAATGATACGAGAATTACTGCAAAACAATTCGGCGCAGTCGCAGGTAGAAGTAAAGTTTTATTTCCACAGGCAAAAGGAAGTTTAAAAACGGTTCAACAACAACTAAGCACAACCACAAATATTGACTTAGTAGTTTACGAAACCATCCAACGTCCAGTTGATGATCTTCCCGAAGCAGATGTTTTGGTTTTCACAAGTCCATCCAATCTGGAAGCTTTCTTAGAAAAGAAAAAAATCCTTCCGCATCAGAAAATAGTAGCGATGGGCCACGCAACGGGAAATACACTAAAAGAAAAAAGATATTTATCTTTCTATTCCCCCGCAACATTCGACGATGCAGGCTTAGCACAATCAGTCTTTAATTGCCTTTCCGAAAATAAATAAATTACTATTTTATTTAATTACTAATCACCTCCGCCAAGGCGGACACCAATCACCATATTATGAACCAACGTCCTCGCCGTAACCGAAAAAATGCCATCCTTCGTGATCTTGTTGCTGAAACTCGTTTGAGTAAAAATCAATTGGTCTATCCGTATTTTGTAACACATGGGCAAGATGTGAAACATCCGATTGCTGCAATGCCAGGAATAAATCATTTTTCTGTGGACACACTTTTGAAAGATGTGGAGATCGGTTTGAAATCGGGAATCAATAAACTTTTATTATTTGGAGTGGGCGAGCCTAAAACAGAAGATGGAAGTTCAGCGCATGGAAGTGATTCAATTGTTCCGAGTGCGGTGGCTGCTTTGAAAAAATCTTTTGGCAATGATTTATTTGTCATTACTGATGTTTGTGTTTGTGCATATACTTCACATGGTCATTGCGGAATTCTGCATAATGGTTATGTAGAAAATGATCCTTCAGTAGAATTACTTTCTAAGATGGCTTTATCGCATGCAGAAGCTGGCGCTGATATGGTTGCACCTTCCGATATGATGGATGGAAGAATCGGTGCAATGCGAGAAGCATTGGATGCAAATGGTTTTGTAAATACAGGCATCATGTCTTACGCAGTGAAATTTGCTTCTGCTTATTACGGACCTTTCCGCGAAGCTGCTGATTCTGCTCCACAATCCGGCGATCGTAAATCGTATCAGATGGATGCGCGTAATGGAAATGAAACGATTCGTGAAGCTTTACTGGATGAAGAAGAAGGTGCGGATATTATTATGGTAAAACCTGCCTTGGCGTATCTAGATATTATTCGTCGTGTGAAAGATTCTGTTCTGCTTCCAGTTGCTTGTTACAATGTTTCGGGTGAATATACGATGGTAAAAACAGCTGCCGCAGCCGGATTTATTGACGAACAAAAAATTGTGATGGAAAATATGACGGCCTTTACACGTGCAGGAGCGGATATTATTATTACCTATCACGCAAGAGATATTGTTGAAAAAGGTTGGATGTAAAAAAACGGTCCTGCGATTGCAAGACCGTTTCAAGAAGCATTCGCAAATTAATTTTTGATAAATCGACCTGCGAAAATTTCACCGGTTTCATTTTTCATTTCCAACAGATAAGTTCCTTTATCCAATGAACGGATATCAATCTGATTATTCTGGAATGAACCATTTTCAATTATTCTTCCTGTTACATCAAGAATGGTATAAGACTTCGCTTTCATTTCTGTCTGAATATTCAAAAAATCAGAAGAAGGATTCGGTGCAATTGAAAAATTTGTTTTTGCTGAAAAATCTAAAATTCCGTTTGTTTGTGTTACGACTACTGTGTCATATCCACCCGCTTGACAATTCATGAGTGAATCATAAATTGTAAGTGTTACTAAATACGTTCCCGGCGCTGCATACGCATGTATTGGATTTGCATTCACGTAATCGTATTGTGAATCACCGAAACTCCAAGTGCGGATGGTTGGATTGCTTGGAATAGTTGTGCTTGTAAACTGAAAAGTATTTGCCGACAACTGTGTCGTGTTGAAAGAGGCAACACATTGTGCATTTACACTGATTCCAGTGATCATGAATGCTGCAATAAAAAGGAAAGTAATTTTTGATTTCATGGTTTTGTTTTTTAGTTGAATGATTAATTGATTCAGCAATATTAGTTTAGTCTCAAATCTGAATCTAATCGACACGCCCCATTTCTTACCTATTCAAAATTCATTTTTTGGCCTGAAAGTGAATGAATACAGGAGAAAAGGGAGCAAATAATTACCTATTGACTTTTTATTATTTGAAATTTTGTGCGGGATTTTGTTTGCACAAAAGAACGATTAGTCTTGAATTCACTTTTTAGAGGCAGTATATTTGACAAACATTTTCTCGCTGCTGAGATTTACTTTTGAATTTAACTTCTAGTTTAGTTGTTCATGATAAAATAAAATTCACGATTCAAAGAACTTTTGATGGTCTGCAATCTGCTTTAGCAAATGATTGCGCACCCGACAACAGTTATTTCGGTTATCGCTCAGGCTATTCTGGATTTGGTGCAGCATGTTTTGCAAATACAATAATTGGAACACAAGCAGGAAACAATAATCAATCATCACAACATGTTTTTGTTGGTTAATTTTTCAATGGTTCATTTCATTACCAAGTTTCTGTTTAATTTTTTGATTGGAGTGAAATATTTGTCTATCTTCCTTAAGTATTTATTTATTCACCCATGAAAAAATTCCGTTTCATACTTTTCATTTTTCTGATTGCTAAATTTTCTTTTGCACAGAATCCCGATATAAGAAGAACTTATCATTGGTATTTTGGATTTGGTGCAGGAATTGATTTTACCAATGGAAGTCCGAATGCTGTTACTAATGGGCCACTAAATGCAAGAGAGGGAAGCGCAGCTATTTCGGATACTTGTGGAAATTTATTGTTTTATACAAATGGTGATACTGTTTGGAATTCGATTCATCAGGTTATGCTAAACGGAACAGGGTTGCTTGGTGGAACAACTACCAGCAGTACGCAGTCTTCACTTATTGTTCCTCAACCGCAAACCGACAGTATATACTATATTTTTACTACCGACGAATGGGAAAATTACGGAACCAATGGTTTAAGATATTCAGTAGTTAACATGAACTTAAATGGTGGATTAGGCGATGTAATCGTTAAGAATATCTTATTATTTGCCCCTTGCTCAGAAAAACTCAGCGCCGTTCATCATCAGAATGGAATTGATTATTGGATTCTTGGCCGCAAATGGATTTCAAATGAGTTCTACGCTTATTTACTAACAAATACTGGAATTAATCTAGTTCCTATTAATTCTGCCATAGGTGCTATTATTAACAATGGAGGTAATGGAGATACTGGTTATATGCATTTTTCACCTGACGAAACCAAAATCTCATGTGCGTACTGGGACAGCGAAGCTTTAAATTCAACGGATACGGTAGATATATTCAGCTTCAATAATAATACAGGGATAATTTCAAACCGGATAATACTTGAAATTGATTCACAATACAATGTATATGGAACAGCTTTTTCTCCAGATAATTCAAAACTATATGTTTCGGCTATCAAGTTTGCACCTTCAATTGTGGGGAGAATTTATCAATATGATGTTTCCAGTAACAATCAATTAATAATACCTACAACAAGAAAAGTTATTGCTCAATATGATAGTATAATGTTTTTTGCCATCAGCCTTGCACCCACGGGCAGAATGCTTCTTACAAAACTTGGCATTTTAGAGGAGAATAGCGACACACTTGCCAGCATTAATTTTCCTAATCTTTCAGGCGCTTTGTGCGGATTTACTCTAAATGCAGTTTCATTAAATGGTAAAAAATCCTATCTCGGCTTGCCAAATTTTGTCGATAATTATTTTTTGGGAAACTGGATGCCGCCATGTCCAAATTCAAATGGAGAACTCAATTTGCAAAACGACGATTTTGTTATTTATCCCAACCCATTTAATGTAAATACAACACTTTTTTTATCTCCGTATTCTGCCAACTCCTTTTTTTCCATCACAATATATAATTCCGTTGGTGAGAGAGTATTTCAACAACAGGTTTCTAATTCTTCAGAAATAGCCCTTCATCTAAATATGGCTTGCGGTATCTATTTCTTGCAATTAAACACTGGTGAAAAGATAATTACAAAAAAAATAGTATTAGTCAACTAGAAAATGAAAATCATGAAAAACAAAAAATTAGTATTTGTACTTTTTGCTTTTATGGCAATAAATTCAAAATCCTATACACAGTGTACTTGGGCCACAAACACCTATCCAGGGAGCGGTTTTTTGGGTTGGAATAATGTAGGCGGGTCTGCAGATTTATTATTCAGAACAAATAATACTAATAGAGGTGTACTGCAAAATAACACGGGATTTTGGGGATTGGGTACAAATTTTACAACACCCAACCAACTTCTCACCTTGAAAGACGGAAATGTTAATGTCCAGGATTTTACATTTCCTTTTATACAAAACAATGGCTACATGATAGGCAACGTAATGACCCTTTGGAGAGGGGCTGCTGGCAGCGCAACAAATATTTTTGTCGGCGCATTGGCAGGAACTACCAATGTTGCGGGTATTAATAACACATTTGTGGGAAATCTTTCTGGGAATGGAAATACAAACGGAAGCAGAAATACTTTTGTTGGTCAGCAGTCAGGAGTTAATAATGATGGCGCGAGTGATAATACCTTTCTGGGTTTTCATGCAGGGATTACAAATACCACTCCGACGAGTACACGAAATACCTATGTAGGAGGGGAAGCTGGCGCTTCGGGAACAGGCGCACCTGACAATAGCTATTTCGGTTATCGCTCAGGCTATTCTGGAACAGGCGAAGCATGTTTTGCAAATACGATGATCGGAACACAAGCAGGAAACAATAATCAATCATCACAACATGTTTTTGTTGGTTACCAGGCAGGCTTTACACAATTGTCTCCTAGTGTTATTGGCAATACTTTTGTCGGCTATCAATCAGGCTTCAGCGATGTTGGTGGCGGAGAAAATGCATTTTTCGGTTACAAGAGTGGATTTTCAAATGTTGCAAGTACAAATACATTTATCGGTTTCAGAAGCGGAGAATTTAATAACTCAGGCACAGCCAATGCTTTCCTCGGATGTTTTTCAGGAAACCAGAATACAACAGGATTTGAAGATGTGTTTGTAGGAAGTGGAGCAGGAAGATTTAATACAACAGGATTTCATAATTCATTTATTGGAACTGATGCTGGACGATCGAATACTGTAGGTACCAGTAATACTTTCAATGGATATGTTGCAGGCTTCAATAATATCAATGGTGTTAAGAATACATTTATCGGTGATAGCGCAGGGTACAGCAATATTGGTGGAGTAGGAATTCTTGGATCGTTCAATACATTCGTCGGTTATGTTGCTGGCGCATTAAATACAAATGGGCGTGGAAATACTTTTACTGGCGATAGCGCAGGATATAATAATAATGGAAATTTCAACACGTTCAATGGTCTTCGTTCAGGCGAGCGCAATACTACAGGTTCGGCTAATTCCTTCTATGGGAAAGAATCGGGCTATTTAAATACGATAGGGCAATTGAACACTTATGTCGGAAATCATTGCGGATTTTCTGCAAATAATGGAAATCAAAATACCGCCATCGGTGAAGAAGCTGCAAACTTTAATAAGATGGGAAACAACAACGTATTTGCAGGATTTCAATCCGGATACAATACAGGCTTTTTTGCTGCCGACAATAATAATGTTGCAGTTGGTATGCAGGCTGGTTATAATCAACGTGGATCAAACAATACTTTTTTAGGAGCATTTGCAGATGAACCAACTTCCGCTGTACTTAGCAATGCGGCTGCCATCGGATCAAATACGCAAGTAAAGTCGAACAATAAAATGATTTTAGGGGACACAACAGTTTGGGTGGGAATTGGTGTTTCAAATGATAATGCACCAACTTTAGGTCCTGGAAATTGCCTTGAAATAAATGCGCGCAACAATACAACAGGAGCAATTATTCCAAACACAAGCGGACTTCGTTTCCGTCAATTGACTGCAAATTCTCCGACCGTTCCGAATGTGGGAAACATGGGCGTTCTTGCATTGGCTGCTAATGGCGATGTTATTTATGTTCCTGGAGGTGGTTCAGGATTAGGAGCAGGGTATTGTAATGCGCTGACACAACTTATTGGCAACAGTGCTGGATATGATCTCAGCACCAACAATTTTTATTTCGCTGGAAATTTATCAGGAAATATTCAACAAAATGATGTTGTAATTGGAAACAACTGCGCTTACACACCCATTGCAAAACTTGACGTGTTTCAAAATACAAATGTGACAAACGGAAGTATTGGAATCTATTGTGAGAATCGTGATTTGTCGGCAAGTCTTCCAGGTCAAGAAGTAATTGGGATCAAAAGTTTAATTCCTTTTCAAGCAAATGCAACAGCTGGGTTACAAATTGGCGTTCAGGGAATCGTTTCAGGTGAAAAATTCAATATCGCAATTGATGGATTAGCCAATAGCGCTGCTTTAAACGTATTTAATGTTGGCGGTCGTTTTTTAGCAACAAGTGGAAGTGCTATTCAAAATACGGGAGTTACTTCTACTGCGCAAAATGGCCTAACTAACCATGCTATAGAAGGAAATGCATTTAATGGCAATATTGCTACTGGCATTTCTGGACAAGCTAGTAATGCTACTACAAATTATGCAGGAAATTTTGTCGCAAATGGAAATACGGGAACTAATTATGCCATTTTCGCACAATCACTTCCCGCACCGGGTAATGGAAATGGTCCGAATTATGCAGGATGGTTTGATGGAGATGTAGTATTTACAGGCTATTTCGGCGCACCATCAGATAGAAATCTGAAACAAAACATCGATACAATTGCCAGTGCACTTTCGATTATTGATCGTTTGATGCCCAAAACATATTTTTTTGATACAATTGCCTATCCGCAAATGGGTTTGCAAACAGGACGTCAATGGGGACTAATAGCCCAGGACGTTGATACCACTATTTTGCATCCACTTGTTCACACTGCTATTCACCCTGCAATAACTGACTCAGTTGGCAATATTATTAATCCGGCTGTAACATTCAAGACTTTGGATTATCAGGGCTTGATAGCAATCATGATTAAAGGAATGCAAGAACAGCAGCTTCAAATGGATAGCGTGAGAGCAGCAATGGCAGCAATGCAATCTCAACTAAATGGATGCTGTTCATCAAATGAAAGAACTCAGAATCCAAACACAAATCAAACAGACGTCTCTCTAACGAATGCCGAATCAGTTGTATTAAATCAGAACGTCCCAAATCCTTTCGCAGAGCAAACTACCATCACTTACAATCTTCCTGAATCAGTTAAGAAAGCACAGCTGTTGTTTTATGATGCAAGCGGAAAACTCATAAAAGCTGTTGATCTCGAAGGCAGAGGCAACGGACAAATTAATGTTTTTGCCAATGATTTGAGCAATGGAATATATTCCTACGCTTTAGTTGTGGACGGACAAGTGGCTAACACAAAACGAATGGTAAAGACTCAATAGAAAGAAAATTGGATTTTTGAGTTTTAGTTTGGACTTTTTATTATTTATATTTTTGCGAGAAATTATGTTTGCACAAAAGAACGATTTGTCTTGACTTCGCCTCTTTGAGACAGTATATTTGCTGCTATAAGACCCTTTGTTATTTATTAAGCCCACTTGACCTTTTAGCAATTTTATTTTTGAGTTTTAATTTGGGATTTGATTTTTATTGTTTTTGATTTTTATTTATGTTATTAAATGCGCACTCGTATTACAGCTTGCGCTACGGAACTTTATCGATTGAAGAATTAGTCAGACTGACCAAAGAAAATGGTTACGATTCACTGGCACTTACCGACATCAATAATTCATCCGGAGCACTGGAGTTTGTAAAAATCTGCAAGCAGGAAGGTATCAAACCTATTGTGGGAATGGAATTCCGTGAGGGAGATGAACTGAAATATATTGTTGTCGCCAGAAATAAAATCGGCTTTCGAGAAATTAATGAATTGCGAACGCATTGTAATTTAAATGTTGAAAAACTTCCGGATCGTCCCAACTTCAGTCAGTGTTATGTTATTTTCCCCTATGAAAATCACCCTCGTGACCTGAAAGAAAATGAATACGTAGGAATTCCCCCGAAGCTGATTAATAAACTACGGATGGGAAAAACAATCGATCAACAAAAATATTTGGCTTTAAGAACCATTGTTTTCGGAAACTCGAATGAATTTCTCACACACAAAAAACTTCGTGCAGTTCATTTTAATATGTTGCTCTCACAAGTGCAAGCCAACCACACTGCCGATCGTGATGATGCATTTATTTCAAGAGAAGAATTCGATAAATTATATTCGGCCTTACCTCATCTGCTCGAAAACACAAAACACATAAGTGAAGATTGTAGTTTTGAATTCGATTTTCTAACGGTTAAAAATAAAAAAACATTTACCGGTAATGCACGCGATGATCGACAGTTATTAGCTAAACTCGCCAACGATGGAATGCGTTTTCGCTATGGCGATAAAAACAAAGAAGCAAAAATGCGTGTGCAGAAAGAATTGGAAATCATCGACCGACTCGGCTTCTCCGCTTATTTTTTAATTACTTGGGATATCATTCGTTATTCCATGGGCCGCGGATTTTATCATGTCGGTCGCGGAAGCGGTGCAAATTCCGTTGTGGCTTATTGCCTGCGCATCACCGATGTTTGCCCGATTGAACTCGATCTGTATTTCGAACGTTTCTTAAATCCAAAACGAAAATCTCCGCCCGATTTTGACATCGATTATTCCTGGAAAGAACGCGATGAAGTAACCGATTATATTTTCAAACGTTACGGACATAAACATACGGCCTTGCTTGGAACAATGTCCACTTTCAAAGATCGTTCTATCATAAGGGAAATGGGGAAAGTGCATGGACTTCCCAAGAATGACATTGATCGATTAATTAAAAATCCTGGGTCACCACTCAACGACAATGAACTGTGCAGAGAAGTGATGGAGATTTACAATGCGATAGAAAATTTTCCCAATTCACGTTCCATTCACGCGGGAGGAATTTTAATTTCAGAAGAACCGATTACAAGTTATACTTCTCTCGATCTTCCTCCGAAAGGATTTCCGACAACGCAGTTTGATATGTATCTCGCCGAGGATATCAACTTTGAAAAACTCGACATTCTCTCTCAACGAGGAATTGGTCACATTAAAGAATGCGCGGAAATTGTAAAACGCAATCAAGGAATTAAAGTTGATGTGTTTGATTTCGAAAAATTTAAAACAGACGAAAAAGTAAAACAACAATTGTTGGCGGGTGATACCATCGGCTGTTTTTATGTGGAGAGTCCTGCTATGCGTGGCTTGCTGAAAAAATTACATTGTGATAATTACATTACGCTTGTCGCTGCCAGTTCTATTATTCGTCCGGGTGTAGCGAAGAGTGGAATGATGCGTGCGTATATTGAACGGTATCATCATCCCGAAAATGTACAGTATCTACATCCTGTGATGGAAGAACAATTGAAAGAGACTTACGGAGTAATGGTTTTTCAAGAAGATGTATTGAAAGTCGGACATCATTTCGGTGGATTAGATTTAGCGGATGCTGATGTATTGCGAAGAATGATGAGTGGAAAAAGCAGAAACAAAAAACATCTCGAGGAGATTGCGGATAAATATTTTGCACATTGTAAAACGCAAGGTTATCCTGATGCATTAGCAAAAGAAGTATGGCGACAAATAGAATCTTTTGCAGGATATAGTTTTTCTAAAGCACATTCAGCTTCGTATGCGGTAGAGAGTTATCAGAGTTTATATTTGAAAACGCATTACCCGATGGAATTTATGGTTGCGGTCATCAATAATTTCGGCGGATTTTACAGCACGCGTGTGTATGTGAATGAAGCGCAGAAGACGGGAGCGAAAATTCATTTGCCTTGTGTAAATAAAAGCACACACTTCACCACAATTTATGGAACGGATATTTATTTAGGCTTTGCGCACATTAATAGTCTGGAAGGAAAAGTTGCCAATGAAATTGAAACAGAACGACAGCGCGGAGGAATATTTATAAGTCTCGAAGATTTTATTCGTCGCGTACCACTTGGATTGGAACAATTAATTATTCTTATTCGTATAGATGCATTGCGTTTCACAGGGAAAAATAAGCGACAATTATTGTGGGATGCACATTTACAATTCAATGAGAAAAAATATTCGGATAAAGTAATGCTCTTTACGATCACAAGTAAAACGTATGCATTGCCAGAACTTGCAATAAATCCCGTGGAGAATGTGTATGATGAAATTGAATTATTGGAATTTCCTGTAACGATGAGTTATTTCGATTTGTTGAAAACAAAAAGTAGAGGGGATTGTTTTGCGAAAGATCTGATGCAGCATGTGGGAAAGAAAATTCGGATCATGGGTTCTTATGTTGCTTACAAAGGCGTAAAAACAGTGCGAGGCGAATACATGGCCTTCGGAACATTTCTAGATGAAAAAGGTGATTTTTTTGATACAGTAAATTTTCCCCTTTCGCTGAGTAAATATCCGTTCAGTGGAAGTGGTGTTTATTTAATTTTGGGAAAAGTGGTAGAAGAATTCGGTTTTCCTTCGATAGAAGTTGAGAAGATGGCTAAATTGCCGATCCTTTCTGATCCGAGAATATAAATAACATAGAATCTTGCGTAAATAAATTGAAGGCAACTAAATCAAAATACTTACGTCAATTAGGTATGAAAAAGTGGATGATCTTAATCATAATACTAATTGTATCACCCATCTCGATTTATTGTCAAAGCTTTGTTATAAAAGCTGATTATGGACAAGGTATTCCATTATTTTCCAAAGCAAATGGTGAATTAGCTAATTCTAACATTGATTTTCAAAAAACAATATTTTATGGCACGGAGGGTGAAAGGCAATGGGCAAATGGGGCTACTTTCTCGGTTACGCTTGAAATACAAAATGAACATTTTGAATATTCTGAAAAAGCAAATCCAGATGGCATAACAAGCCCATTTCTATATTTCAAAAAAACCTACCATGCTATTCCTGTCGCATTATCTTTCGGATATAACCACGCTATCGGAAATAGTAAATTTCATATTCTAGCAAATGCTGGAATTGGATTTGGAATAGTAAATTCCGAAAAAATTGAAGTGACATATTCTTTTGATGGAACTATTTATTATGTTGATCCCCAAGGACAATCCCATATTGATACAGAACACGTACAATTACTAACTAGGGATTTGGCATTAAATAAAATACTTCCATTTACGAAAATGTCCATAGGCTGTGAATATTATACTCATAATTTTCTCTTTGGCGTCTATGTCGATGAAAGGGGATGGCTTTCTTCATTTGGTAACATAGGTTACCATACGGAACATAGTGATACTTACAATAATTTCAATAGAATTTTGGATGGTGATTTTTCTATTCGAACAGAATATTTAGGATTGAAGCTTGCAATAGGTTGGCGTTTTAAAACCTCAAAGAAAAAAACCTAAAAACAAGTATGTAACTTAGCCCGAGAAAATCCTTTCTGACCCGAGAATATAATCATGTGCTACAGCGTCGCTATTCCAGATAAAATTGAACTCGAAGCATTTCTTGGAGCAAACGTGAATGTGGATGACTGGACCACACTTTATTATCATCTGTCTGCCTTTTCATTCGCAAAAATTCCTGTGATGACACAGGAAGATCATGCACAAGTAAAAGCTTTTCGCTGGGGTTTAATTCCTGCTTGGTGTAAAGATGAAGCGCAGGCAAAAGAAATGCGGTTGATGACATTGAATGCAAGATCAGAAACCATTTTTGAAAAACCTTCATTTCGTTCATCTATTGATAAAAAACGATGTTTGATTTTTGTCAATGGGTTTTACGAATGGAAAGAAATCAAGAAGAAAAAATACCCGCATTACATTCACATGAAAGATCAACCTGTTTTTGCAATGGGCGGTATTTACGAATCTTGGGTGAATACAGAAACCGGAGAAATTATTGATTCCTGTTCCATTGTCACAACTCCGGCAAATGAATTGATGAGCGAAATTCACAATGTAAAATTGCGCATGCCATTGATTCTTCCAAAGGAACGGATGATGCAATGGATTGATAATTCCATTGGTAAGGAAGCTATTCAACAATTGATGAAACCCTTAGAAGAAAATTTGCTCGAAGCATTTACTGTTTCAAAATTGGTTACTTCCAGAAGTGAAGACACCAATGTTCCGGAAGTAAAAAAACCATTTCATTACGGCGAACTGAATGATTTATTTGGTTAGAGGAATTTTCAATTTATTTTTTGCCACAAAGGCACTAAGTCACGAAGAAAAAAATAAAAGAAGTTTCTAATCTGAAAAACCCTTAGCGCCTTCGAGTCTTCATGGCAGTTAATTCTGCCGCTTCATTTTTGCCACAAAGGCACTAAGTCACGAAGAAAAAAATAAAAGAAGTTTCTAATCTGAAAAACCCTTAGCGCCTTCGCGTCTTCGTGGCAATTAATTCAAGAGCTTCATTTTGCCACAAAGGCCACAAAGAAAAAAGTAATGATTATTTATCAGCACATTATTAATTTTATTTCCGTCTGCAATAAATGGCAGAATCCCACCAACCTTTGTAATAATAATTTTCTTTAAAAAGTCCTTCTAAGACGAATCCATTTTTCTCAAGAATTTTCTTAGAAGCAAGATGAGTAGGAGTGATGTTGGCTTCGATCGAATGCAAATGCATTTTTTCAAACCCAAAATCAAGAACCATATTTACAGCCTCAGTCATAATTCCTTTATTCCAGAAATTCGGATGTAATTCATATCCTAAATCAGCACGAAAATGTTGATGAGAAATTGTTTTGAATCCGATAGAGCCTAATAGTTGGTTATTTTCTTTCAATACAATACCCCAACGAATTCCATTTTTATTTGCGAATAAACTCCGCCAATGAAAAATAAGTTTTTCTGCTTGAATAATTTTTTCAAAAACAGGTTCGCCACGTTGCAACATCACACGTTCGTCATGATATAATTCGAAAATAACATTTGCATCTTCATCATGAATCATGCGCAAAGAAATTCTTGCGGATTCAAGAACAGGAAATTGTAATGGAAAATGAAGCGATTGTTCCAAAAGAAAAAATATTTCAGAACAAACCTAAGCTATTTCTAAAGAAACCCTGCAATGAGTTTAGTAAATAAAAATCCGCCGAGTAGCAACCAAACAAATAATATTGCAGCTAGATAAATTGGCTTTGCACCAGCTGCTTTGAATTTTGCGAAATTAGTTTCCATTCCCAATGCACACATCGCCATGGTCAGTAAAAACGTATCTACTGTATTAATACCAGCAACTCCTGCTTTTGGAATCAACTGAAGTGAATTAAATCCTGCAACAAGAATAAATCCAAAAACAAACCAAGGAACAACAACTCTTTTCTTTTTATATTCCTTCGCTGCAATTTTTTCACGTGATTTTTTTGTGAGGAATAATCCGAGCATAATAAGCAAGGGCCCGAGTAACATTACACGGGTCATCTTTACAATGATTCCTGTATTAGTTGCTTCCGGACTTATTGCATTTCCCGCCGCAACAACTTGCGCTACTTCATGCACACTTCCTCCGATGTATATTCCATAATGTGTTTCATCAAAAGGAAGAACACCACTTTTTTGAAGTACAGGATAAAAAAACATTGAAATGGTTCCGAATAAAACGACAGTCGTAACAGCAATAGCTGATTTATGCGGTTCCGATTTTAAAACAGATTCTGTAGCAAGAACTGCAGCGGCTCCACATACAGCTGCTCCTGATGATGTGAGATAAGCAAGATCCTTATCCATTTTAAAAACTCGAATGCCAATAAAACTTCCTAAAAGAAAAGTTGTAGCAACCATCAAAATACTTTGTAATAATCCCGGAGGACCAATGCTTAAAATATCGGAAAACGTAATTCGAAATCCATAAAATATTATAGCCGTTCGCAAAATGAACTTCGCCGAGAATAAAATTCCCATAAGCCATTTCTCTGGTAATTTATGACGAAAGGTGTTGCCATAAATCATACTAATTACAATTCCAATAATAAGTGGACTGAATCCCAGCTTCTTAACTGCATCAATGTTTGCAATGAAAGTGGCAGCTACAGCAAAAATGCTGACAAACAGAATTCCTTTTATAGTAGAGAAAGCGTTTTCACGAGAGAAAAATGACATAGGTCACGAAATTAACAGAAAGATTCAGGCTAGAAACAGGCGGCTAATTTAGCGTTATTATTTGCGGATTTATGACAATTTTTGGCCCACATGGTAGCTTGGATATGGCTGATTTAGCGGTAATTTTGTAAGATCAAAATTGATGTTATGTTAATAGAACAGATGTATACAAATTGCCTAGCTGAAGCGGCCTATTGGATCGAGTCGGAAGGTGAAGCAGCAGTAATTGATCCGATTCGTGAAACGGAACCTTATCTTCAAAAGGCAAAGGAACGTGGTGTAAAAATAAAATACGTTTTTGAAACGCATTTTCATGCCGATTTTGTTTCTGGTCATATTGATCTTGCAAAAGCAACTGGTGCTACTATTATTTATGGTCCCGGTGCTGAAACAAAATATGCTGTACATAATGCAACTGATGGAGAAGAATTCCAAATTGGAAAAATAAAAATTCGCGCACTTCATACTCCTGGGCATACACCAGAATCAACATGCTATTTATTGATTGATGAAAAGAATAAAGATCACGCCGTTTTTACTGGCGACACACTTTTTGTTGGTGATGTTGGTCGACCAGATTTGTTAGATGGGAAAATGAGTAAGGAAGAATTAGCATCTATGATGTTTGATTCATTGAACAATAAATTGAAACCTCTTGCTGATGAAGTAATTCTTTATCCAGCACATGGTCCTGGAAGTTCTTGTGGAAAAAATATCGGCAAAGAAACCTCGTCGACAATTGGTGAGCAGAAAAAGAAAAATTATGCAATGTTGATTACCGATCGCAAGGAATTTATTGCAGCTGTAACGGATGGACTTACAGCGCCACCGCAATATTTTTTCAAAGATGCCATGATCAATAAAAACGGTTATGAAAATATTGAAAAAGTTTTGGAGCGAAATGTAATTGCTCTTTCACCAGAAAAAGTGAAATCGGCTATAGAAAACGGCGCACTTGTTTTAGATACCCGTGCGGTAGATGATTTTGAAAATGGATTTATTCCAGGATCAACATTTATTGGTCTCGATGGAACTTTTGCTGTTTGGGTTGGAACCTTAATGGATATTAATGTGCCATTGGTAATTGTTGCAGAAGAAGGAAAAGCAAACGAAGCGATTTTACGATTAGCACGTGTTGGATTTGAAAAAGTAGCAGGATTTCTTGAAGGCGGAATTGATGCATGGAAAAATGCAGGAATGCCAATTGATACAATCAGCTCTGTAAACCCTGATGAATTTGCTGCTGCAGTTCGAAGTGGTAAAAACGAACGTGAAGTAATTGATGTTCGTCGCCCAGGTGAATTTACTTCAGGACATGTGAAAGACGCAGAACTTTTTTGTCTGACTAATTTCTCAAACAAAGAAAATCTGAAACAACTTTCTACTGAGCAACCCTATTATTTGCATTGTGCAGGTGGATATCGTTCCGTGATTGCAGCTTCTATTTTGAAAGCAAATGGCTTTACCAATATTGTAAATGTGCGAAAAGGTTGGGGAGGAATTAAGAATGAAGATTTGCCATTAGAAATTCCGGAAACAGTTTAGGAGCAAAGTAGAACCAAAATTATAAAGTCCAAATTCCAAATGTACTTCTTTGGCTTTTGGACTTTTGCTTTTTGGAATTTGGTGTTTAGATTTTGTTTTGGAATTTTACTTTTACAACACTCCAAACTCAAATCCTCTTCCTAACATTGCTTCAATAAATTTAGGAAGCGCAAACAACATTCTTTCTTTTGCTTTTTCGCTGTCGTGAAATACAACAATGGATCCTTCACGGGAATTTTTCAATGCGAGATTCAAACATTCTTCTCCACTAAGTGATGCTTCAAAATCATAGGTGAGTACATCCCACAATATAATTTTGAATTTTGATTGTATGGCTTTACGTTGGGACGGACTCAGTCTGCCATAAGGAGGTCTAAATAATTTTGAATCGACGTGGCGGCTGCAAAGCACAACTTCTTCGAGATATTTTTTCCCAGAAGTATTCCATCCGTCCTTATGATGAAAGGTGTGATTACCTACGCTATGTCCTTCTGAAATAATTCTATTATAAATTTCAGGATGTTTAGCAACATTATTTCCAACACAGAAAAATGTTGCCTTCACTCCAAACTGCTTTAAAACAGAAAGTGCCTCAGGAGTTACCCCGGGCACTGGTCCGTCATCGAATGTGAGATATATTTTTTTCTCTGTTTTGTTCATCCTCCATATCACACCTGGATATAATCTCCGAAATAAATAAGGAGGACGAACGAGTAGAGTCATTTTTATTTATCCGCTTTCTTAGCTCCTTTTCCTGCGTTAGCAGAATCTTTTTTCATTTGCTGCAAGAAAGAATCAAGCATCGCTTGGTTGGCCGGAGATTGCACTCCTGGTTGTTCTCCCTGACCCATCTGCTGATCTTTCACTGTCTGAATGCCAATTGCATGCATACGTGTTGTATAATCTTTAGATAGTTCTGTTTGACCATTTGTTGCTGCTGAATTCTCAAGCATCTGAAGTCCGCGTTCCAAATTAGCAGTTTCACTTGAATAAGAACCGCCGGAATTCTTTTGGATGTCCGGGCTGGTGTAGAATTTATATTCTTCTTCGCTCTGTGTAAAGAGTTGCTTAGAAAGATTATTTGCTTTTGCATCCGCTTTAGCTGCGTAATATGCATCTACCATATAGGCCATCAACGGTTCGTATGGAACATTTTGTTTTGGCATAACTTTCAAGGAACGATCCAATACTTCAATTGCTTTTCCGAATTTATTTTCATCATTCAGGAAGTTAGCAAGCGTGAT
This sequence comes from Bacteroidia bacterium, assembly GCA_038237845.1. Lineage (GTDB taxonomy): Bacteria > Bacteroidota > Bacteroidia > Palsa-965 > Palsa-965. The sequence goes on along the minus strand of JBBRYH010000027.1, from coordinate 32,425 downwards.
CATTTGCAAACGCTGATTAGTAGTGAAGCGAAGATTGTTTTCATCCATGTAAATATTCTTCGTAGTGTCTTCTAATCCGCCCCATGTAAATCCTGGGAATTCTTTAGAACCTTTAACTCCCATGATTCTATTATACATGATATCTGTATTGCAAAGTACATTACCATTGAAGCTTTGACGATCACCGACCATTGGAACCAAACGGTATGCAAGTCCTTCTAAACGGAAGAAACTTGAAGTATGATAACCCTGACGACTATTATCCGGGATTTTCACATTATCAAGATCCAAATAAGAATCACTTCCAGCAGTTACAGCAAAATAAATTGGACGAGCCCAATTGTTAGATGCAAGTAAATCGAGAATCATCAAATCAGCTTTTAGCAAATATTGTTTGTTGATAGTCCATTCAACACGATCAAGAATTAAACTATCAGGTGTATCCGCTGGAACAGTTCCATTACGTTTCACCAAAGCTTTATCTACAGGAATATAAACGCGATTAGTTGGAAGTACGAACATGGTGTCAGCATAACTTTCACCTTTATCATCTTCACTATAATTTACTTTCATTGCGCTAGGATCATTGTTCTTGATCATGTCGATCAATTCTTTTGCGCTCATTGGTTTTCCTTGCTTTGGCTTGTCGCGATCAAAAAGTGCTTGATCAAAATAAACCTGATCGCAAGATCCTTGACGTGTTTTAGGCCCAGCTAAAGAGAATGGAACACGATCTGAATCGTAAGCTTTACGATTAGCCTGAGTGATGTACCAATCGGTATTCAGAAGTGATAAATTCAAAACTCGCATGTCGGTGCGGAATCCTTCAACTTCTTGTGAGTACCACAATGGGAAAGTGTCGTTATCACCATTCGTAAATAGAATTGCATATTTATCACAAGTCGATAAATAATTTTCTGCAAAATCACGAGCGGTATATCTGTTTGAACGATTATGATCATCCCAACCTTGTGCTCCCATAATATAAGGAATAGTGCAACCCATTACTGTTGCCATACCTGCTGCAGCAAGTTGTTTAATTTTCAAATACTGAACAATTAAATCGTAGAGGGCATAAACTCCTATTCCAATCCAGAAAGCAAATGCAAAGAAGGAACCCGTATAGGCATAGTCACGCTCACGCGGTTGTAATGGATATTGATTCAGGTAGACTACAATCGCCATACCGGTAAATAAAAACATCAGTGTTACAACAATTGCATTTTTCCAATCGCGACTGAAATGGAACCACAATCCTAAAAGACCTAGGAACAATGGCAACATGTAAAAATTATTATTTGCTTTGTTGTCACGCATTCGCTGTGGCGCTTTCTTCATATCGATACCATCGAGTTTTGAAAAACCACTTTGCCAATTTCCGTCTGTCAAATTAGAATGACCTTGAATATCGTTTTGTCTTCCGGCAAAATTCCAGAAGAAATAACGCAAATACATCCAGCCAACTTGATAATGGAAGAAATAGCGAAGATTTCCAGTAAAGGTTGGCTTCTTCATTTTCTTTGGCTGACCCGTTTGTCGGTCCGTAACTTCTACACTGGAATTGTTGTGTGCAAAATCACTCCAGTTTTCATATTCCTTTTTATGAGAAGCCTGTTGTGTCTCCCACATACGAGGAAACATGGTACACATTTCAGGTGCATAATTGTAAACCGTTTGTTTACGTGCATCAACGATTGCATACTCGCCAGATTTATCATCCTGGCTATAAACAGGATTTCCATCATCCGCAGTATTTTCTGCTGATAAAGGTGCATTGTAATATTGTCCATAAACAATTGGCCAATCTCCATATTGCTCACGATTCAAATAAGCAAGAAGGCTAATTGCATTCTCCGGATTATTTTCATCCATGGGTGTATTCGCTTGTGAACGAATTACCAAAACAAAGAAACTCGAATATCCGATCATCAATACCGTGAAACAAAGAATCACAGTATTCAGAATAACCCGTTGGTCACGATATTTATAAATTAAATAACCAACACCAGCTGCAGTAATGAATGGCAGAATGATTTTTCCATAAAGCGCTGCGCCAACTAAAGTGAAAAAGAAAAATGCTCCTGTAAAACCAAGGAACGCTTTGTATAATTGTTGGGTTCCTTTAGTAGTATACATTAAACCTGTTACTAGCATTCCAATTAATAACATAAAGTAAATAATTGTACCGCCATTAAATGGAAGTCCAACAGTATTTACAAAAAACAATTCGAAATTAGCAGCAGCAGAAACGATACCGGGTATAATCCCATTTTGAACTATTCCCAATAATCCAACAGCAACCAAAAAAGCAATTATTAATCCTTTGCGATCTGGGTTTTTGAATTTTTTGAAATAAACGATAAATACAATGGAAGGAATAGCAAGTAAATTCAACAAATGGACTCCGACAGAAAGTCCCATCATATAAGCGATAAATACAATCCAACGATCTGCTCTTGGACTATCATCAGCATCCCATTTAAGAATTGCCCAAAAAACTAAAGCGGTAAAGAAAGACGACATAGCATAAACCTCACCCTCAACAGCAGAGAACCAGAACGAATCTGAAAAGCAATAAGCCATTGCTCCTACAAGTCCACTTGCAAGTACAGCGTACATGCGGCCTTCAGTAAATTCATGGTTCATTGATTTTACTAGCTTTTGTCCAAGCATAGTAATGGACCAATACATAAACATAATTGTACCGGCACTTGCCAAGGCAGACATTGTATTAACCGCCGCGGCCACAAATTTAGGATCGCTTGCAAAAAGGCTGAAAAGTCGGCCGATAAGCATAAAAGTTGGCGCTCCTGGAGGGTGACCTACTTCTAATTTAAAACTACAGGCGATATACTCGCCGCAGTCCCAAAAGCTTGCAGTTGGTTCAATAGTAGAGATGTAAACGATAGCGGCGACCACAAAAATGATCAAGCCTAATACGTTGTTCAGCAGTTTATACCTGGCTGTCATGGATTTATGATAAGATTCAACAATATTGGTCCAAGGAACCCCTCGGAGCGGGCGAAGATATGAAATTCAGGTGGTAGGGACTTGTTAATTTGGGTATTCAAAAATGAAATTTTGTGAAAAAGGAGATTGTTGTTACTTTTGTCGCCCGCGGAACTCTAGGGTAACGCATTTTGACCGATGGTGTAACTGGCAACACGTTTGGTTTTGGTCCAAAAGAGTCCAGGTTCGAGCCCTGGTCGGTCAACAGAATCCCCCTATGAAAAGGGGGATTTTTGTTTTTAGAAAATTCAGAGGGAGAAGTGAAGAACAACGTATTCCCGATTCACAAAGGGAGTTTTGTAAGCCCTGTCCGCCTAGGCGGAGGTCAACAGAATCCCCCTATGAAAAGGGGGATTTTTGTTTTTAGAAAATTCAGATGGGTACGCCTTTCCGTATAGGGGAAATATGGAATTTAGTCCCAATTCGATTACCACTTCTTAATTCATTATTCCCTTTTCTACTTACCTTTATGCGCTATGACGATCCAAGTTCTAAAATCGAAAATCCACCGTTGCAGAGTTACTCAGGCTGACCTGGATTACATCGGAAGTGTCACAATCGATGAAAATCTCATGGATGCAGCTAATCTGATTGAAAATGAGCAAGTGCATGTACTTAATTATAGAAATGGGGAAAGAATCATTACCTATGTGATTAAAGGGGCACGAGGTTCTGGAGTTATTTGTTTGAATGGTCCTGCTGCTTTGAAATTTTCTCCTGGCGATGATGCGATTATTATTTCTTATGCCGGAATGACTTTCGAAGAAGCCAAAAAATTTCAACCAACCGTTATCTTTCCTGATACCAAAACCAATCAGTTAAAATCCTAAGTATTGAAGAAGAAGTCAAAACTTCGGCAGGCATTACAGTTTATCCTTTTTTTTGGGTTGGGAATTGGTCTGATGTATTGGCAATTCAGTGGTTTTACCGCTAAACAAAAAGAAGATTTTTTTACAGCATTAAGCACTGCGGATTATAAGTGGTTTGCTCTTGCCGTTTTTGTTGGAGCGTTAGCGCATTTGAGTCGCGCGATTCGTTGGCAACAATTATTGACTTCCTTAAATAGAAAAGCAGGACTAGGAAATCGTTTTTATGCAGTAATGATTGGTTATCTCGCGAATTATGGTTTGCCACGATCGGGAGAATTTGTTCGTGGAGGTTTATTATTAGAAAGTGATGAAGTTCCTTTCAGTGAGGCTTTCGGTACCATTGTAGTTGAACGTATTGTTGATACACTTTGTCTTTTAGTTGTATTCGTTCTTGTATTGCTTTTCGAATTTTCACAATTAAAAACCTTGTGGGTTCAATATATATGGGAACCTATGAGTTTGAAATTAACGGCACTTGCAGCGAATACAAGCACACTTTTGATTCTCATTTCATGTGTTGTTTTATTTTTCGGGACTTTATTCTTTTTCAGAAAAAAAATAGGAAAGTTTTTTACAGGGAAACTCGGTTCTTTTATTAACGGATTTAAAAATGGAATTCTAAGTGTCAGAAAAGTTCCTAAGCCAGGTTGGTTTATTTTTCATTCGTTGTTTATCTGGGCTGGATATTTAATTGCATTGTATTTGTGTTTTTTCTGTTTTTCAGCCACTTCAGTTTTAACTATTAATGATGCACTTGTTATTTTATTATTCGGAACTTTCGGTGTGATTTTTACTCCAGGAGGAATCGGATTGTATCAGATTATTGTAACTAGTATAATTGCTTTGTTGCTTCATCTGGAAGTAAATTCACAAGTAGGTGCTCCATTTGCTTGGTTGAGTTGGGGAGCCCAAGTAGCAACAGTTATTTTGTTTTGCGGCGTTGCTGTCATTTTTAAACAAGCACTTAATAAAATTTCAAAATGAATCGAGTAGAAGTCATTAAAAATAAAATCGGAACAAAAGAAACCACCAAGCACTTCTTAGGCCGGCTTCATTTTTTTAATAAGAAAATAGTTTTCACAAATGGATGTTTTGATATTCTGCATTTAGGTCATGTTGATTATTTAGCAAAGGCTGCAGATCAAGGAAATTTTCTTGTTGTTGGAATAAACAGCGACGCTTCTGTGAAATCATTAAACAAAGGAACAAATCGACCTTTACAAGATGAACATGCACGTGCGATGTTAATTGCAGCACTTGGATTTGTTGACATGGTAATATTATTTGATGAAGAAACTCCTGAAGAATTAATAAAGTTTGTTCGACCAGATGTTTTAGTGAAAGGTGCGGATTATGATGTAAACGAAAAAGATGCAAAGAATAAAAAATATATTGTCGGGTCCGATTTTGTTCGTGCAAATAAAGGAGAAGTGGTCACAATTGAATTTGTTGAAGGATATTCTACAAGCGCCATTGAAAAAAAGATTTTAAATTCCTAAACTATTTTATATTCATAAATTATTCCAAATCTCCAATGAAAAAAATTCTACTAACTGCATTTTTAGCTTCAGCTTTCCTGACAAAAATTTCAGGCCAATGCCTTACCATTAACTGCCCCTCAAATGTGACAGGCAATAATGATCCAGGCATTTGTGGAACGGTAGTCACTTATTTAACTCCAACATATAACTCCACTTGTGCAGCAGCGATCCCAACTACATTTACTTATACAGGAGCAATGCAGACCTATGTTGTACCTGCTGGTATTACAACAATAACAATTGAAACTTGGGGTGCACAGGGCGGGTCGAATTGGGGTAATAATGTAAACTTCGGCGGATATTCAAAAGCTGATTTCCCAGTTACACCTGGTGAGACACTTTATATTTATGTAGGACAACAGCCAACAACTATTACAGGCGGATTTAACGGAGGGGGAAATGGAGAAGGCGCTGGTAAAGGGGGTGGAGGTGCTTCTGATGTTCGTCAGGGTGGAAATGCCTTAACAGATAGAATTATTGTTGGCGGTGCAGGCGGTGGAGCTGGATATTGGAGCTCATTGCATGTGGTTGGTGGTGTTGGTGGTGGATTGATAGGAGGCGATGGTTATCGTGATCCAAGTTATGGTTCTAATCCTGGTGGAAGAGGTGGTACACAAACCGGTGGAGGTGCAGATGGAACATGTATATCATTGAATAATCCTATTTGTGCAGGCGGATTAGGATATGGTGGAGCGCCCTCATCATGCGGATGTGAGGGATACGGCGGCGGCGGTGGATATTATGGAGGAGCAGGAAGTGGCAATTGTCGTGGCGGCGGTGGTGGAAGCGGGTATATTTTGCCAACCGCAAGTAATCCTACTATGACTTCGGGAATCCGTGTAGGTAATGGACAGGTTGTAATATCATACAACGGACCAGCACCGGCAACAATCACACAAACAACAGGACTTGCTTCTGGGTCAACCTTCCCAATTGGAATTACTACAAATAGTTTTACCGCTTCAGATGCTTTCGGAAATTCAGCAACCTGTAGTTTCTTAGTTACTATTGCAGATAATGAAGCACCAGTCATTGCAGCTATGCCATCATCAGTTTCTGTTGGCAACGATGCGGGACAATGCGGCGCGATCGTTACATGGACAGCTCCAACAATTACGGATAATTGTCTGGGTGCAATTATAACCCAATCCAATAACAGCGGCGACTTCTTCCCAACAGGAAGTACAACTGTAACCTACAGCGCAACTGATGGTACATATACAACAACAGCATCATTTACAATAACAGTTACCGATACTGAAGCTCCAATTATTTCTGGCATCGCACCGGTTTCTGTTAATAATGATCCCGGCCAATGTGGAGCGATCGTTACGTGGACAGCTCCAACAGTTACAGATAATTGTTCAGGGGTGGTTTTCACTCAATCCAATAACAGTGGCGACTTTTTCCCGATTGGAAATACGCTTGTAAGTATTAATGCAACAGATGGAGTTAACACTGCAGCGTCTTCATTTTTAGTTACGGTTACCGATAATGAATCTCCGGTAATCAGTGCTTGTCCTAATGATATAACTTCTTGTCCTGGTGTTGTTACATTCAGCGATCCTACCGCAACTGATAATTGTTCAGTGACAGTAGCACAAATGGTCGGACCAACTAGTGGTAGTTCTTTAACTGCCGGCAACTATACGGTAAGCTATACAGCAACTGATGGATCAGGCAATACTAATCAGTGCAGTTTCATGATTACTATTAATCCAAATCCGACTGTTGTTTTAAATCTCAGTTCTGTTGCTTTTAAATGTGTTGATGATGCAACATTTACTTTACCTACAGGAACTCCTTCAGGAGGAACATACGCCGGTAATGGTGTAAGTGGAACTATGTTTGATCCTGGCACAGCGGGTGTAGGAATGCAAGCAATTACTTATGTTTATGTTGATGCGAACGGTTGCTCAAGTTCTACAACGGATACGATTAACGTAAGTCTTTGTACAGGTTTAAATGAAAATGGTGTTCAGGTATTTAGTATGTATCCTAATCCGGCCTCAGGTTTCATTATTATTGCATCGGCTCAAACGGGTACAATGGAAATTCTTGATGTAAATGGTAAAGTCATTAAATCAGAAAAGATCACTACCAACAAACAAGAAATTGATCTGAGTGGTTTTGCAAATGGAACTTACGTAGTTCGTTTTATTTACGAAAAAGGAACTTCAATGGGACAGTTGCTGATTCAGAAGTAAAAAAAATATTTTCTGAAAAATTCCCTTTACGATATAGTGAAGGGAATTTTTCTTTTCAGAATTATTCGTTCTTCTTCAAATAATTTTTTCTGATTTCTCTTGCATGATAAATACTTGGAATGTCAGAAGTCCAAACGGGAAGAATCAGAATAATTAGAATACTTTCCAAGTAAGAAATAATTCCAACGATTAAGGCTGTTGCAAAAGTGAAACCTGAATATCCAAATCCGATTAAAGCTGTAAAGGCAACGAGCAAAGTAATTCTCCAGAACTTAGCTAAATAGGCATGAGTCCCTGGTGCTTTCTTAAATCGAATAATTGAAATCAGATTACAGGAAATTTCCAAGAGCAGAATAAGGAAAATCGGCAAGGCATAATTCTTAAATACTAATGGAAACATGATCCATGCACTTACGACAATCGAAATCCAGAAAACAATGTCAACCTGACTATCAAGTCTTCGCATTTTTTGAGTAGACACGTTTAATTTACGAGCAATAATACCATCAAAAATATCAGATAGAAATCCGAGATACATTAAAACTACAATTGTGGTACTTCCTTTTTCTGGTAAAAAATAGGCAATGAGAAGTATAATGGGTGCAAGAAGAAAACGGAAAAGAATAAGTAGAATCGAGATTTTTGTCATTTCCACTTACTGAATTAGTACCTGATCCTCAGAAATTAAATCCTCTCCACGAAATTTTTTCAGAATCTGCACAACAGTAAGAACATCTTTCTGGCAATAGGTTACAATTCGTTCGAGATTTTTTTCTTCGTAATAAACTTTATGTACCATACTTCCGTCAATATCATCCTTCGGTGTGGGAACATTAAATAATGCCGCAAGTAAATTTAAGGAGGTATGATTTTTAAAATCTCCGAACTTCCACATTTCCATTGTATCAAGATGTGTTGTTTCCCAAGGTTTTTTTCCGGAAGTATCAAGAAGTGTTGGAATTTTAATTGCATGAAGCATCATGCGACGAGCTATCCAGGGGAAATCAAATTCTTTGGCATTATGTCCACAGAGACGATGTTCGGTTTTATAAAAATGCTTGTTCAATAAATCAGCGAAATTATTGAGCAGCACTTTTTCTTCATGACCATAAAAAGATTTTAAACGGAATTGTTCTTTCCCTTCGTTTCGCTTGAGATATCCAACAGAAATACAAATAATTTTTCCAAATTCTGCATAAATTCCAGCACGGCTATAGAGTGATGCAGCTGTTTCCTCTTTGTCTTTTGAAATTAGCAATGCTTTTTTATCCCAAAGTTTTTTCCACTCTTCCGGAACTTCATCATAGGAAGGATAAGCAGGAACGGTTTCAATATCGAGAAAAAGAATGTTTTCTAATTGTAGGGATGCGAACATAGCGGAAGAAATAAAAAATAATTATCGAATCATTACTCCCATAACATTCAGCAATGGAATTTTTGTAAAATTCTTTTCATTGATAGTTTCAGGTAGAAAAATATATTGCTTGTCGTAAATTTTATCGCCGATGTAAAAGCTTACCCAGTATTCGTTCGTTAATCCGAAGGTATCCTCCATGATGGGTTCAACACGTGTAAATTCTAAATCAGGAATCTCTTCGAAGAAATGTCGGAGGACAGAAGTTTTTTTCGGTTCGCCATTCAATTCACCATACCCTTTTGAAGTAATGATGATGTTTTTAATGGGTACGATGTGAAGATTAACAAGAAAAACGTTCCAGACATTTTCACCATCAATTTCCTCCAACACAATTGCCATAGCAATATCTTCTACTTCCGGGCGTTCAATATCCTTTTTCATAGAACAAATATACTAATCGGGAGAGCTTTTCAATGGGTTAGATTTGAAATTTGAAAGCTATCCACCGTACATCTGAAATGCAGCATTGAGATAATAATAAACATCCCGAGGAACTTCATTTGCTACAGGCTTAATTCTTTTTGACCCAAGTCGAACAATGATCATATTCATATCGGGCACCATAATAATATATTGTCCTAGAATTCCTCTTGCGTAAAAAACATGATGTCCATTATACTCAGGAATCATCCACCAGGAATAACCATAGTCTAGTGATGGAGATTTGTCTTCATGAATTGTTCCGTTTGGTTCTATGGATTCAAAAGCATATTCCTGCGGAACAATTTGAATTCCATTCCATCTTCCGCTGTCGAGATAAAGTTTTCCGATACGCGCAAAATCTTTTGCATTTGAATTTAAACAACAGAATGCTTTTTCTTCTCCGTCTTTATGATCCAAACACCAGAAAGCAGAATGTTCACATCCCATTGGAATCCATAATTTCTCAGCAGCATAATCAGAAACAGTTTTTCCGGTTGCTTCTTTCAATACAAATCCTAAGAGTTGTGTATTCCCACTAAGATATTTGAATGTTTCCCCTGGTGTTGCTACTACTTTATCGTAACTCAATGTAAGTTTTCGCAAATCACTTCCATAATACGACGCTGCAGGATAGGCAAGGGGATTAACATAATTCTCATCAAAATTAATTCCTGAACTCATCGTTAATAAATGGCGGATTGTGATTTTAGCACGATCACCTGTTTTGAATTCTGGAATAAAATCACTCACTTTCTGATCAACACTTTTTATAGAACCATCTTTTATGGCGCAACCAACAAGAACGCTGACAACTGTTTTTGCCATTGAAAAGGAATTGGTGATAGAATGATCAGTGAATTCCCCCCAGTATTTTTCACAACGAACCGAGTCATCTTTTATGATAAGAAATGCTCCGGTTTGAATGGCCATCATTGAGTCCAGAAGTTTTTCTGGAATTTCTTTTTTGTTGTAATCTTTTCCGTTTGCCCAAGGTTGTGCAGTACCATTTTTTACCTCACGATTATCAAAAATTTCATATTCTATCGGAGAAGGGCCTCCTCTTCCTTTTAAATATGTATTCCAGATTCCTTTGTAGAGATATGTTCTTCCAGAAATTAGAATAAATAAATTGAGGATGATCAGAATCACCAATAGGGTTTGACCGATACGCTTGAAGACTTTTTTCATAGGGAATGCTCCTGAATACTTTAACGATAAATATCAGAAAGAGTTATCCTTTAGCGAAGGAAGCTTCTTTAGTAATCAGTTCGCAATCAAATTGGGATGCGAAATGTTTTTTCAATTTAGCTTTTAACTCTTCCATTTCAATCGTATGCCCGAGTTCCTGAGCAATGGAGGTAACTGCCTTATCGGTTATTCCACAAGGAACAATTTTCGAAAAATAGTTTAAATCAGAATTTACATTCAATGCCCAGCCGTGCATAGTTACCCAGCGACTTGCACGCACACCCATGGCACAAATTTTACGTGCTTTCAAAGGATCTGCTGGATCAAGCCAAACACCAGTAAGACCGGGATATCGATCGCCTTTCAAACCATATTCTGCAATCGTGAGAATAATTATTTCTTCCAGCAGACGTAGGTAACGATGAATATCAGTAAAAAAATTGTCGAGATCCAAAATCGGATAGCCGACTAATTGTCCAGGCCCATGATAAGTAATATCTCCACCACGATTTATTTTATAATAGGTTGCATTGATTTCTTTGAGTTGCGCATCATTCGCAAGTAAATTTTCTTCGGCACCACTTTTGCCCAATGTAAATACATGAGGATGCTCACAAAAAATTAAATGACTTTGTGTTGGAATCTGTTGTTCAATCGGAAGATCTCGGTTGCGAATTTTCTGATCAGTTATGGATTTAAAATAACTTTCCTGTAAATCCCAGCAGACTTTATAATCAATTAGACCTTTGTCGTGGAATAGGATTTTGTTCATTTATGAAAACGGATGGTAAGTGAAAATACTTGTCGATGTATATTATCACTTCTTTTTAAGTTCTCCTTTGAGAAAATTAATCACATTTACTTCAACTGCATCTACACCTCGAAGATTTGCAAGATAAACAGAAGCCCAATCGCCAAGATGAGTTAGGTAAATAGATTTTTCAATTGCTGATTTTCCTTTTGAAACGACCTCGGTAAAATGTGGCGTAATTTTGGAAATAATTTCTTTATTGATGGCAATGCGATAATTATTTCTTTCGTATTCGTCAGGATCACGCAAGAGTACCACAGAAATTTCTTCGTTTCCACCTGCCCATCCTACTAATTCATTGTGATTCATTTCCGGAATCACTTGATGCCAACAAAGTACTTTAGCATTTTCGTTTAATTGCTGACGGAAACGAATGGCAACACCCTCATAATTTGTAGTACAATATATAACGGGCATTTTACCAAACAGTTTTTGTGCAAGTGCTTCGGCTTCGGTACGAATATTTTTTGTTTCCTGTTTTAATAAGGCCACAGAATTTTCCAAATCATTTACCGAACTCGTTGGTAATAATTTATGCTTTGCGAAAACAATAACTAATTGTGTTAATGAAAAACCAAGGCAAGCTCTTGGCGGCATACCACCTGGAATAATAATATGATCCAGCTTGTTTTGTTGTGCAAGTTCTAAAACTTTTCCTCCTGATGTGATACAAACAACCTGTGCTTTTTTTGCAATGGATTGTTCCATACACGCAAGCGTTTCTTCAGTATTTCCAGAATAAGAAGAAATTACAACTAACGAATGTTGATCAACAAATTCAGGAATAAAATATCCTTTTGTAACGGAAACTGGAACTTTGCTAACACTGAAAGCTAGTTCCGAAATAATTGTCCCGCCAATTCCTGATCCACCAAGTCCGCAAATAAGGACGTTTCGGATTTCTTGTTTAGGTTCAGATAAAAGTGCAGATTTTCCAATTCGAAGCGCCTCTTCAAGCTGTCCTGGAAAACCTTCTACAAGCGACTGCATGTCCATATAATGATGCGAAATTGTGGGAGGTAAAGGTACTAATTAAGCGTCTTGAATATTAACTGACTGATATTCAGAGTTCTATTCAACAGAAGACTGTCTGGCTTTGATTGCATCGACTGCTTTTTGTTGAACTTCAATTTCTGCTTTTTTCTTTGCTGCTTGATCTTCGTTTTCTTTTATATCTGATTCTGCTTTTTTAATTTTTTCCTGATAATCAGAAATATCATCTTTTAAGTTTTTATTTTTTTTGGTGAGATCGTCCTGATCACTATTTAAAGCTGAAAGAATTTTAACCTGCGCTTTTACTTTATCATCAATTGCATCTTGTGTCATTTTTTTTGCAAAATCTTTTAAAATTTGTTCGGCCGCTTTATAGGCTGTAGAATTTGATGAAGACGATAACCAGGTTTCACCAAGAAGAAATCCTACTGTAAATTTCACTTCGTTATCGTTACTTCCTTTTTCTGCTTTCGCATATACATCACAGGTATTATCACTGATTGTTTTTATCAATGCATTATCGGCGAAAATATCATCTTTCGAACTGACTTTAGCGTCGTAGCCGCGCATTTTAGATTTCCATTCTTTTTCAATGTCATCTTTGTTTGCATCGTAAATAATTACGACAAGGCAATTATGTGAGCTTCCACCAAGAGAGGAATTTTTTTCATCTACACTGATTTTTATTTTTTGTGCGTTTAATGAAATCGCTAAAAAAGGAAGGACAAGTAGTAGTAAGTGCTTTTTCATAATAAAATGATTTAAAAGATTTGCAATTAAAATGTGCTGAAGTGACCACAAAAGTTACGCCAAAAAGCCCTTTGTTGGATCAAACTACGTCAGAAACCCCTCCTGAAACGATGAATTTCATTGCTTCAGAGGCGGGGACATTCAGTTGCTCGATGTTTTCACGAGGAACAATCAATAATCGCCCGGAAATGGCATAAGACATGGGGAAATAAACTGCAACATAATTTTTAGAAATAGATAGTTCTGAAAGATCTTCATCAGTTATAAATCCCATTTCTTTGATGCCGGCTTCTTTATTCGTCAGGACCAAAACAGGATGATTGAATTTTTTGTCGTTGCCGATAAATGCCGTTGTAAAATCCTTCAGCGGAGAAAAGATAGTTCTGATAACAGGAATTTTTTCTAATACTTTCCCAGCTTCATCAATAAAAAAGCGAGCGATGACATTGGAGGCAAACATTCCTACCAGAAAAATAAATGCCAAACCGAGTATCAGGTAAATAAACGGATCTACATAAGGGTGAACTATGACAACGATTCCTGAAAATAGTTCGCGAAACCAGGAGAAAGCTTTAAATAAAACAAGAACAGTGATAGATACAGGGACAAGTACTATTAATCCTTGTACAAAATAACGGAGAACGGTTTTCATTGGAGAAATTTAGTTAGAACAAAAGTAAGCCTCATATGCGTGCCGAATTACATACTAGGTTATTTTTATTTTCACTTTTATCAAGCTAAAAAGTTGATTCAAACTATTTCTTTTTTGTAGGCTTTACTTTCCCAAAAATTTCTTTTTCCTTTTTAGAAAACCCATCAACCACCAACTGAAAAGAATCATCAATCCATTCTTTTACAAGTTTGATGGAAACACTACCGTCAACAATAATTGTATTCCAGTGCTTTTTATTCATATGAAATCCTGGAATGACACAAGCATGTCGCTCACGGAGTTCAATAGCTTTTTCTGGATCACATTTTACATTGAATTGGATGGGATTATTTTCAAATCCAGTAAGTAAAAAAGCTTTACCTACTACTTTAAAAACAAGTGTGTCAGGACCAAAAGGAGTTGTTTCCTCAACGCATGGTTTTGAAATACAATATTCGCGAAGTTCTTGTAGGTTCATTTAGCTATTGGAAATTCGAAATAGAACAGGTCGACTTGGTGATGCGTCATTCTCAAAAGGAGCAGTTTGTAAATTCAATAAATAACTCCCGTCATAAATAGAATTTGGCACATAAATAAACTCCGTAATAGTTCTGTGAAATTGTGTGTTATGCGGATATTCCCAGAACGCACGATGTGCTAAAAGTTTTCCTTCATCTACTTCTTTATCAACAGAGGGAAGGTCAATTAATAAATGTTGAATTTTTAATTCTGCGAGATAAAGCGCAGCAGCTTCTTCGAGATAGGGTGGATTTGAATTCGACCAATTCAAACTTAGTTTTGCTTCTGAATTATCTATGGTGCGTAATATAACGGCTTCTGGATTTTTTCCTTTCAGAAGAACTTCAAGATGTTTTCTAGTAATAATATGATCACCATTTTCTAATTGATCAGGAAGTACGGTGATTAATTCTGCAATGAAAAAATAATTTTTAAGATTTTTATTGATGCTATAAATTTCAGGTGAAATATGCCCTACACATTCTGTATGTGTTCCATGTCCATGTGGATTAAAAAAAATATTTCGGAAATTAACGGAACCACCACTTTTAACTTCGCCTACCCAATCGCCATTGCGAACTGGTTCAATTTTAACTGGATCAACATACCAGGCTCTAGCGCTGTGATCAGAAATAGGAATGGAAATGTCGATCGCTTGTTCTAGATCAACTTTGTAAATTTCTCCTTTGTGATTGATTGTTGCGAACATAAACGGAATTAATAATCAAAATAAAATAAATACACTTATAAAGTTAAACCGAAAATAAATCTGAAGCAATTCTGTCTGCAATTAATTTTCCCTTTGATGTAAGTGTAAAAGTGTCGGAGTTATTTTCCATATCACCTGATGCAATCCATTTTTCTGTTTCTATTTGAAAATGCAAACGAAATTGTTCATCGATCTTTTCAGTTTTAATTCCCCACATCGTTCTCAAACCTGTCATCACCATTTCATTGTAACGTTCTTTTTCATTCAAGATTTCCTCTTCAAAAGTCTTTTCATTCTTTGAAATCAAATCTAGATATTTCATGTTATTAGAAATGTTCCATTTTCTTTTTTCGCCATCAAAACTATGCGCTGATGGACCGATCCCTAAATAAGGTTTACCGAACCAATAGCTACTATTGTGTTTTGCCACAAATCCTTTCTTAGCAAAGTTTGAAATTTCATAATGATCAAACGCATGCTCAGTAGCAAATTCAATCAACTGTTGAAAATGTTTTGCCGATAGCTCATCATCCACAGGAGAAAATTTACCCGATTTGATAAAATGAGCCAGCGCAGTTTTAGGTTCAACAGTTAGACAATATGAAGAAAGATGTTGTACCTCCAATTCATTTACGCGATCAAGATTTTTTCTCCAATCCATTTCACTGAGCCCGGGAATTCCATAAATAAGATCAACTGTCAGATTTGTAATTCCTGAATCTTGAGCACGTTTCACCGCAGATTCTGCTTCGGAAGATGTATGTGCTCGATTCATCATCTTCAAGTCTTCCTCACGAAAGGATTGAATTCCGATACTGAGTCGATTGACGGGAGTTTCATGCAGATCTTTCAGAAAAGTTGGAGTCAAATCATCCGGATTTGCTTCTAGTGTTATTTCCGCATTAGAAGAAATAGTAAAGTGCTTTGTAATCGAATCGAAAATAAATTTCAATTCATCACCACTTAAAACGGAAGGTGTTCCTCCACCAAAATATATTGTCTCTAGATGATTTGTTGGAAGTTCACTTTTTCTACTTTCCAATTCCTTCATCATTGCCTTTACCATTTCCCCTTTACTATTCTGTGAAGTAGAGAAATGAAAATCACAGTAGGAACAAGCCTGCTTGCAAAAGGGAATATGAAGATAGAGATGCAAATGAATTTTGAGTTTTGAATTCTAAATTTTAAATTCAATTCTGATCAATTCAGAATTCAAAACTCAAAATTATTTTTTAGTTTATTTCTACTGCAAGAATTTTTCCTGTCAATGGATTTTTTGGATAAGGCACATTTCGCTGATCATACGGAGCAGGAACCCACCATTCGGAATCATGAAATTCCTGACTGACAACTAAGATCATTTGATTGTCAGGAATTGCAGTTACTGAGTTATCCATATATCCAACAACACGCAAATGTTCTTTGTCGGGGCCGATGCGCCAAGTGATGTGATCAGGAGCCCATTCAATTTCATACCAGTAAAATGGTTTTTGAAAAAGATCAGCATTGCTTTGATTTGTTTTAAGTGTCAATGCCTGATACCAAGAATCCCAACGGTGTAATTCGTATTTGTGATTTTCAAAAACCAAAGGAACAATTCCTGTAACATAATTTTTCGGCTCTCTGCATGCAAGGTCCCAATTGGTGCAGGCTACTGCAATTTGATCTGTGTTGGCTACATTGTCATCTGCAGGAAGAGGATTTTTACCATACGAGGAAGCAGGCCAGTTGCGCGAAGATTTTACAATTTCAAAATCGATTTCAGAATAACTCTGTGTTGGAAAACGTGCCGCTTTTGGTCCGCGATTATCTGACTTAGGAATATATCCACCTTCACAAGTTCTGCGATTATTCCAGGATTCTTCATCTTGATACAAAAGCCAAACAGCATTTGTTAATCCGTTCCATATATGATCTGCTGAAAGCATTTCCGGAAAAGCAATACACATGTCGAATTTTCCATAGGTAAAGCCAAGACGAGATTTTACTCCTACGTTTTCTTTACGATAGGGCATTGCTTCATTTCCAGGATTGGAAAGTGTAATAGAATGATCGGCAGCATTTGCTTTAACCGATGAACAAGGACTAGTCGTGCTACGAAGATAATCTTGAATGCGCTGCTCTTTCGAATATTTGTTCTTATTTTCCTCATACTGTGATCGCGAGTAGTTTTCTTTTACAACATCTGCTACAACAGGAATGGTTGGAAGGATATGTGATTTGTCTTCGTAGAAAAAATACTGCATGAATTGAGCATTACGATAAGTCATACTGTCTGTGCCACAACTTGCGCAATAGGATGCTGTGTCAATTCCTGATTGCATTAATTCAAACGGATTCACATATACACCTGCGCCCGGATCTAATTTTGCTTTTACCGCAAGTTGATCATCTGCAACTACAACATTAAATAACTTGTCTTTACTTCCAGGACCAAAAAGGAAATAATAAAATGGATTAATAAATCTTCCATTGGATTCTCGTTCCGTAATATTTCTAATAGAACCAGGCAGACTTTTCATTCCTGCTTCGGTTGTTACCACTAGAATAAATTTATAATTCCCCGTACGAGGATTTCTTTTCCAACGATTATTTGCAATTTCTAGTTTTCTGTTATTATTTATTTGCCAAATCGCATCACGATAAATCTGTTGATCTTCTGTAACTCCATTCTCTCTTGCTTTACCCTCAATGCCTGCCATCCAAGTCGGCTGACTATGAATGTAATTAATCATATTAGAAATTTTCCTTGCGGACAATCCAGCACGATCATCTTTGCCGAAATAAATTTCTTCATTTCTCGGATTACCAATTATTTTAAAGGAGTCAGTTATTGAAACTTCATCTCCCCAACCCAGCTCACTCGTAGATTTAAAACCAGGATCGCTATCGCCCCAACTTCCATAAAAATTTCTTGAAGCAAGTGCATTCTCATAATTGAATTTCCCACTTACTTCGAATTCCTGAATTTTGTAAGATTCATCCTGATAATAAATCTTGTAAAATAATTTCTCTTTTTTCCAGGATTGATTTTTTACTTTAAAAGTAAAAGCGAATTTTCCACCAGGCAATTGTTTCATTGAAGGAATTTCAATGCCTTTATAAACAGCATCAGTTAAATCAACGGTTATGCTTTTGTCGGCAGATTGATAATTTGCGAAAGGATGAAAATCACTGACCTTAATTCCGGTTCCAAAGAAGCGGAAACAGAGATAGCCACCGGCAACGACCAGCAGTAGAATTCCATATAAAATGACTTTTTTGCGCATACTGAAAAGCGAAAGCGAAGGTAAGGAATAGCTAGGACTGATTACAAGCTATTTCTTCCAAAGTAGACTACTATCGCCATAACTTAAAAAGCGGAAATCGTGTAGTAGAGCATATTTATATACTTGTTTGAAGTCCTCGCCAATAAAAGCGGATACAAGTAGTAATAATGTGCTTTGAGGCTGATGAAAATTGGTAATTAATGCATCCACAACTTTAAAAGAATATCCGGGTGCAATTAAAATTTGTGTAAAACCTTGAAGGACGTGATGATTATTTTCTGTCATCCAATCCAAAAGCGTACGAAGCACAACTTGTAAAGGAATATCTGTTGAATTGTCATAAGGTTCCCATTGGCCGACAAAAAGCGAATCAAAATGTTTTCCTGGCTGCGTACTGATTTGTTTTCCGAACCAATAAATACTTTCGAGTGTTCTTAATGCGGTTGTACCAACTGCGATGACTGGAGCATCTTTTTGTAAAAGTAATTTTTCAATCAGTGATCGTGGAATAATGATTTGTTCGCGATGCATTTCGTGACCGATCATTTCTTCGGCTTTAACAGGTTTAAATGTTCCTGCTCCAACGTGTAAGGTTACATTTTCTGAAATAATATTTTTTGAATCTAGACTTTTTAAAACGGTGGAAGTAAAATGTAATCCTGCAGTGGGAGCTGCAACAGATCCATTATGAAGCGCATAAACGGTTTGGTAACGTTCTTCATCTTCAATTTCTTCTTCTCTATTGAGATAAGGCGGTAATGGAATCTTTCCTATCGCCTCTATGATTTCTGCAAAGGATAATTCGGCAGGCGTCCATGAAAATTTAATGATCGATTGTTCTGCAATTATTCCTGTACGAATTGCAAACAAAGAAATTTTTGTATTTCCTGATTCAATTTTAGTTTCTAAAATCTCATCCTCTTTCCATCGCTTCCCATTTCCGATAAATGCGAGTAATGAAACTTCTGTTGTCGTTTGTAATAATTTCACGAAATCAACTGTTGCGTCGGCTCCATCTGTGCAAAAAATTTCAATTGACGCACCACTTGCTCTTTGCATAACAATTCTTGCACGAACAACCCTTGTATTATTAAAAACCATCAATGAACCTTCCGGAATTTCATCGCTAATTTGAGCAAAGACCTTTTCAGAAATAGCCCCATTTTTATAAATCAAGAGTTTTGAAGCATCGCGATCTTTTAAAGGATAACGCGCTATGCGTTCCTCCGGCAATTCGTAGGTAAAATCTTTAATGCAAAGGGAGCTCGGGTGTGTTGACATCTGGATTGCAAAGGTAATTTTTCAATTCTGTTTTCCCGCATTTATATGATGGTACAGGTCGTAATCATGCTTTTGAACGAGTAAGAATTTGATGCATTACTGTTTTTCCTGACCCTAAACTGTAGTATCATTGTATCGTACAATTGAAAACAAGCGCTTCGACAACAAAAAATATTCACAACCCATACTAATATCAATTTTATGAAAACGATTTTTAAATCTCTTGGAATCATCATCGCCTCAGTCCTGATGAGTTCCGCTTCAAACGCACAATGTACTGCAGGTTTTACCTGGTCGCAATCTGCTAGTAACGTAATTGATTTTTCAAATACGTCAATTCCGAATGTTCCGAATGTTACATTTTTTTATTGGAGCTTCGGTGACAATCAATACGATTACACAACAAATCCTAGTCATACGTATAGCGTACCTGGTAATTACGTAGTTTGTTTATCTGCTTATGATTCCATTAATAATTGCCAAGCTACTTTTTGCGATACCATTTTCGTTTATGGAAATGTTTTATGTCAGACGAGTGCTTATGCAACAGTAAGTCAATCGCCTTCTTGTGCTTCTTGCGCTGATGGCTCTGCTTATGCAATGATGGTAAATGGTACAGCGCCTTATACTTATTCATGGAGTTCGGGTGGAACTGCACAAACGGAAACTGGACTTGCGCCAGGTACTTACTCTGTATGTATTACTGATGCGAATGGTTGCACTGCTTGTGCGCAAGTAACTTTATCTTATTCCAGTTCAAATTGTGTTGCGGGTTTCACTTGGGCGCAATCGGCGAATAACATTATTGATTTCACCAATACTTCAACTCCGAATTCACCAAATTCAACTTTTTATAATTGGGATTTTGGTGATAATCAGTTTGATTATGTTCAGAATCCTTCGCACACTTATGCTAATCCAGGAAACTATTTTGTTTGTCTTACTATTTATGATTCATTGAATTCCTGTCAGAATACTTTCTGCGATTCTGTAACTGTTTATGGTAATGTTTTGCCAACTGCTTGTAACGCTTATTTTGTAGTCTATCCAGATTCTGTGAATACGAATCAGGCTTGGGCTTATAATTTATCCACTGGCGGACCAAATATGACTTTCGATTGGAATTGGGGTGATAATACGCCACATGATTTTGTTGCTTATCCAAGTCACGTATATGCGAATACAGGGACGTATACCATTTGTTTAATTGTAAATGATGTTGCCAATCAATGTTCAGATACAATGTGTGTTTCTTTGGTTGTTCTTCGTTTAACTGCGGCGGCGGCAGCGGCACCGTATTTTGTAAATGTTCTTCCAATGGGTGTGCATGAAATTTCACAAGTAACCTTCAGCATCTTCCCAAACCCTGCACAAAGTGAAATCAAAATTACTTCCGATTATACTTTGCAGGGAAATGATTTTAGAATTCTTGATGTTGCGGGACGTATTGTTACTTCAGGAAAAATAGAAGGAAGTTCTATTGATGTAAATCTTTTGGATAAAGGAATGTACATTCTTCAAATTGAAAATACGAAGGGCGGATTTACATCTCAGCGTTTCATGAAAGATTAGTTTCTGGTTGGAAAGTTTTCGGTTAGAAAAGTTGTATTGTTTTGTAAAACAACTTTTAATCCTCTGACTTAAAACTTTCCAATTTTCCTTGTGTGTTGGTAAAGACGGTCCTATGCTCATGGGATCGTCTTTTTTATTGGGAATTCTCTTTCCCTGGCAAACTGATACTTTTCATAATCGCATCATCTCCAAAGCGATTTCGAATTCTGTCCATCGCCTGATACAATTTTATTTTTTCTTCCGTGTCATCGAATAAATCAATCTGATTAAAACCGGAAACGATATGACTGAATTTTACGCCGATCAATCGAATGAGCACGCGACGTGAATAATTTTTCTTGAATAATTCCAATGCCTTTTCCAATAAGACATGATCAGAAGCGGTATACGGAATTCTTGCCTGAAATGTATGTGTCTGAAAGTCGGAATAACGAAGTTTTATTGTAACACAACCACATACTTTTTTTTCTTTTCGCAATTGATATGCAAGCTGATCAATCATCGTAACAATGCTGCGGCGAATCTGAAGGATATCAGTGGTGTCTTTGTCGTATGTATTTTCTGAACTGATACTTTTTCTTTCGCTGTAAGGTTCAACCGGATTATTGTCAATGCCACTTGCTTTTTTCCAGATGGAAGTTCCATTTTCGCCCAAAACTTTTTGCATCATCTCCACCGGCATGAGCTGAATCGTTTCCACACGTTCAATTCCCATATTGCGCAGAATCATATACGTCTTATCGCCGATCATCGGAATTTTCTTAATCGACAAAGGCGCCAAAAAAGATTTTTCCATTCCTGATTCAATTACTTTTTCTCCGTCGGGCTTTGCTTCACCCGTTGCAACTTTCGAAACTGTTTTATTGATCGACATTCCCGAAGAGAGTGGAAGGCCGGTTTGTTTCATTACATGCATTCGCAATTCATGGGCCCACTTCGCACTTTGCATAATGTATTTATCCATTCCCGAAATATCGAGATAGTGTTCGTCAATAGAAGCTTTCTCTACAACCGGTGCGCGCTCTTCAAGAATTTCCGTTACGATGCGGGAATATTTTGAATATTGATCCATGTCGCCACGTACATAAGTTCCATGCGGACAAAGCTGACGCGCCATACGAATCGGCATAGCAGAATGCACACCAAACAAACGCGCTTCATAACTACAGGATGACACAACACCACGGTCAGAAGAACCACCGATGATAACTGGTTTACCAAGAAGGGAGCTATCCAATAATCGTTCAACAGAAACGAAAAAGGAATCAAGGTCCATGTGAACAACTGTTCTCTCTTGCATGAATAGGAAACGTACTTACAAAAACAACAATAAATAAAATCTAAACAAAAAGGGTCACGATAAAGCTACAACATCCAAGGGGCCTTTGTCAAGTGATTCGTGAAATAAAGAAATCATTAGAGGAAAAAACTTGGGGTATCAAGTTAATTCAGACGTTTTTGTCCAAAATTATCTCAATACCCCAATTTCAAATTATTTAAATAACTACTGAACGATCAGTTTTCTGGTTACACGTTTTCCATTCTGAGAAAGTGTAATCATATAAGATCCTTTAGCAAGCACCGAAGTGTCAATATGCTCATGCTGATGACCGAATCCAGTAACAGAGGTTTCAGAAATTAATTTTCCTGTTTCATCCGTAATAGTAAGAAGGCTTGCATTGCTGGAATTATTATCAAAGTCGATCCAACATTCTACATTCGAAGGATTTGGATACACCGCAACTTTTCCAAATGCATTCCATGAAATTTCAGGAGCAATTCCAGTTAGAGATGATTTTAAATAAAGATCATCCACTTTAAAAACGCTACCAACATTTGAAATGTAAACATCATTATAGGAAGAAGATAAAATTACCATCAAGGTATCGGGTGTGGTAAAGCTTGAGAAAGGAACAGAAAAGAAAGTATAAACGGAGACTGGAGGAAGGCCAACAAAAGACCCGCCAACAGGATTTCCCATATTGGTTGTTTGAACTCCAACTGTTGCGCTATCAGTTCCAACTACAGTGTATTTATACCATCCGCAAAGTGTATCAGCCATTAATGAATAAGGTCGTCCACCTTGTGGTCCTGATTGAGGAGGGAACATTCCATTTGTTGCATAAGAAGGACTGATATTATTTGGATCAAATGCAAAAGTGTTCATCGTCAACGCAAAGGAACCGCTATGTGAATCGGTTGTTTGATGAATAAGGTCACCTGCAGTAGCCCACTGTAAAGGCATACTTGTATTGATGCTGGTCCAGTTTTCAAAACTTCCGTTCATCAATAATGGTTGAGAAGCAACTCCAGTGAAAGTAAGGTTATCAAGTTGCAACATACTTCCGGGAATTCCATTGGTTACAAAAGCATTACTTGAAACAGCTCCAAAAACAATTGAATCGGGATTCGCCAAAGGTGGAATAGTTAAAGAAATTGTAAATGGTGTGTAGCTAGAGTGAACACCAGTAATTCCAATAGCATCAAAACTTACTACAAGACCAGCTTCTTTAAACTGAATCAAGATTAATGCAGTGTCACCTGCCATTACATTGGATTTGTAAAAACCTGTAAGTGTAATCGGGTGTTGTGCATATGGAATTCCACCTGCTCCGGAAGTTGGATCTCCATTGATAAAATAACCGAACGCAGTATCAACGCCATTCGTAATTGTATTCATTTGGATAGCAAGCGTGCCTTGTTGTGGATCGGAAACTTTTATGACATTAGGCGCCATTCCCAATTGTAATACCTGTGGATTTGAAGTGAAGGCATAATTGTCGGGCATGTCTGCCGAAGAGAAGTTCCAAGATTCAAATCCTCCGTTAGGAACGGCCTGAGAAAATGCAGTAAGAGCGATTAGAAATGAAGAAATAAAAAGTAAGGTTTTTTTCATAGGGTTTGTTTATTTATTGCAAATGTAGTTCATGCTGTAAACATGACAATGATTTCAGTCATAAATAGATTTAAAAATTACAAATTAGGGTCATAAATATCATAGGAATGCGTTTAATAGAAAGCTTCAAAATAGCCACCCAAACCTCCAATTTCACTGCCGTTAAAGAATGTTAACCATTGGTAGAACGGGGAAAGGGTTTTGTTAATTTTGTTAAGCATGAAAATCGTTTCGCCAAAACTGATTACGTTTCTCGCAGGTGCCGCATTAATCGGCCTTTGTGTGATTCAGTATTATTGGATCAGCGGAGCGGTAGATCAGAAGCGAGAACATTTCGGGCAAGATGTGCGAGAGGCAATGATAGCAGTGGCGAGAAATTACAATCACAATCAGGTTGGATCACGATTACGACGTCAATTCAGTTATCGTCGTCAGAGTTATGTTATTCCACCTCATAATGATGCACAAACGGGCAAGGTAAATGTATATGAAGAATTTACTTCTGATTCTGCTGGTAAAACACAGGTAAGTTCAAGGAACAAATCATATCCTGGTGATACGCTATCGCGCGAGTATCAAAGTTCCATGAATGCTAACAATATTGCTGCTAATGCGCAACGGCCATCGATCCCGAATGCACAAAATGATTTTAATGCAGGATCAGGCTTGTTCAATAATTTGTTTGATGAAGTGATTCACATTAATGTCTACAATGATTATTCAAACTTTATTGACACCTCTCTTGTAGATTCGCTTTTAAGAAATGAATTAATGAGTCGGGGTATAAATACACACTATGTTTACGCAGTCTTGAATTCACCGGTTTATAAATTTGATTGTAATCATCCTAGTGGCAATGCTTATAAGGATAGTTTGCTCACGAGTCGCTATCGTGTTGCACTTACAGCCGACAATTTATTTTCGCAACCAAGAATGCTTTCCATTTATTTCCCGAACGAACAAGGCTATATTCTTCGGTCGATGTGGATGATGTTGATTATTTCAGCGATGTTTATTCTGTTTATCATTCTTCTTTTTTATTATTCGATTTCTACTATTTTCAGGCAGAAACATTTGTCAGAAATAAAAAATGATTTTATCAGCAATATGACGCATGAATTAAAAACGCCGATTTCAACCATTTCTTTAGCATGCGAAGTATTAGGTGACGAAGAAATTTCAAAAACAAAAGAGCGTACAGATCGTTATTTGACAATGATCAAGGAAGAAAATAAACGTTTGGGGATACTTGTAGAGAATGTTTTGCAAACTGCATTGCTCGATAAAGGAAATTTCAAATTGAAGCCTATTAATATTAATGTGCATGATATTATTCACAAGGCAATTGGAAATGTTCAATTAGCAATTGATAAAAAGGGTGGAGAGATTTCTTGTGACCTACGCGCTTCCCGTTGTGAAATATTTGCAGATCATACACACGTTGAGAATGTAATCTATAACCTGCTCGACAACGCTATAAAATACACACCTGAAAAACCTAATATTAAAATTTATACAGCTGATCTTCCAACTGGAATAGAGTTATGTATTAAGGATAATGGAATAGGAATTTCACGTGAACAACATAAAAAGATTTTTGAAAAACTTTATCGCGTTCCCACTGGAAATATTCATGATGTAAAAGGCTTTGGACTCGGTTTGAGTTACGTTAAAGCAATTGTGGAAAAACATGGTGGTGAAGTGTGGGTAGAAAGTGAACCGGGACAAGGAAGTACATTTCATGTTCGGTTGCCATATATTTTGAATGAAAAACTCTTATCATGAGCACAGAAACCAAAACAAAAATTCTTCTTGCTGAAGATGATCCAAATCTAGGTAAACTGTTACAGGAATACCTGGATGCAAAAGGATATGAAACTGTTCTTGCCACCAATGGCAAAGAAGGATTTGATCAATTCCGAAAAGGAACTTTTGATCTTTGTCTACTCGACGTAATGATGCCCGTGAAAGACGGATACACACTCGCGAAAGAAATCAGAACCATTAATCATGAAATTCCAATTGTATTCCTTACTGCAAAATCAATGAAGGAAGATACCATTGAGGGTTTTAATGCTGGTGCGGATGATTATATCACCAAACCTTTTAGTATGGAGGAATTGTTGTTGCGTTTAAAAGCAATTCTTCGCAGAACAAAAGGAGGTGCTTTAAATATGGAGCAAACTCAATTTACTGTCGGAGATTATACTTACGATTACACACGACAAATTCTAGAGTTCGGAAATAAACCACAGAAATTGACTTCTAAAGAAGCCGATCTTTTACGTTTGCTTGCTTTGCATAAGAATGAAGTTTTGGATCGCTCCTTTGCACTAAATACAATTTGGGGAGACGATAGTTATTTCAACTCCCGAAGTATGGATGTGTACATCGCAAAGCTCAGAAAATATCTGAAAGATGATCCGACAGTTGAGATTATGAATATTCACGGAAGAGGATTCCGACTGATTGCCAAATAGATTATATTTTAAATAAAAAGAGCCACCGTAATTTTATGGTGGCTCTTTTTATTTGTCAAAAATTAATTTGCTTAAAATTTTGCAGAAAATCCAATTCCAAAAACCTGACGAAATTGAAATCTAGGACCTTTTCCATCAATTACGCCATCGTGATTATTGTCAACTGCAATCTGAATATCATCATCATAAATTCCTTGCAAATTTAAACTTGCAGAAATATATTTATTAAATTTCATCGTTACGAGTAATTCGGCATTGACATCAATGTTTTGTGGATTGTGGAAATAGTTAGAAAAAAGTTCACACCGAGCTTTCATCGAAACGTTTTTCATTAGTTCGGATTTATATTGTACACGAACGTATCCGCCAAATTCATTACGAACATTCTGGCCATCTTTTATTTTAATACCAGCAGTATCATATATTGCTTTTGCTACACCAAAATCACCTGCATCTGCAAGTTGCTGATTCAATACAATGGTTGTTTTGCCAGTAAGAGGTGCGGCGAAAAATGAAAATTTAGGATTCGGTTTGTAATCGAGTCCGATTGCAAGAATGATATAAGCAGGCGACATAAAATCTGAGATTAATGTTTTCGCTGTATCACCTAAATAATTGTAACCAGGTTGAAATTGTGTTTTAAAACCAAAAAGTGAAGCATAGTACCAATCTTTTCCGAATGCAAAATGACCATACTTAGAAGTAAAATCAATTTTATCATCAGTTTTTTTTACAAGTCCGCCATCCTGCCTTAAAAGTCCATAGCCTAAATCCAAACTATTATCCCAGGAAATTGTGGAGTCCTTTTTATAGTTTACATAAAAGCCAAGAAGTGCCTGACCGGAAACGGAATTTTCTCCACCAGCAGCCCAATTTGTAAAGGAGGCTTGAGTAAAATTCAGAGCACACATGCCGCCGCGATGCCATAGACGTAAGCTGTCGGGAACATCTTTTGCACTTAGCAAAGATGAAATAAACAAAACTGAAAAAAAGAAAATTCGTTTCATAAAGCTTTCAGAGAATTATTTTTTAAGTAGATCACGAATTTCTGTTAATAGAATTTCCTGCTTAGTCGGTTCTGCGGGTGGTGCAGGAATTTCTGCATGTTTACGTTTCATTTTATTCATGCCTTTTATCACCATAAACATGACAAAAGCTACAATTAAAAAGTCAACAATAGTATTAACGAATGCCCCGTATTTAATGGCAACTTCAGCTACCGCTTTATGAGTTACAATTCCTGAAGCGTCTGTTACTTCTGCTCTTGCATCTTGAATAACATATTGAAGTTTGCTGAAGTCAACATTACCCATCAGTTTACCAATGGGAGGCATTACAATTCCGTCAATAAAAGAGGTTGTAACTTTTGCAAATGCACCACCGATAACGAAGGCGATTGCTGTGTCAATCAAATTACTTTTTACTGCGAATTCTTTAAATTCTTTAATAAATGCCATTGCTTTTCTGGTTTGGGTTTAAATTATTTTGCGAAAATAGTAAAGGAATGTTAATGGCTAGTATTTTTTCGATGGAACAGTACATTTATAGGTTACCAGTACGGCCACCGTCGACGGGTAAATTAATTCCATTGATATAGCCAGCAGCAGGCGAAGCAAGAAACGCAACTGCAGCGCCAACTTCTTCAGGTCCGGCAAATCGACCTGCGGGAATTTCATGCAACATTTCTTTTTCTGCAGCCTCTTTAGTGATTCCGGTTTTTTTCGATTTATTTTCTAAGATGCTATCTAGCCTTTTGGTGGCAGTTGCTCCTGGTAAAACATTATTAACTGTTATTCCGAAAGAACCTACTTCCATGGAAAGTGTCTTAGCCCAATTTGCAACGGCTGCTCGAATTGTATTGGAAACGCCAAGCCCTTTCAAAGGTGCTTTGACAGAAGTGGAAATTATATTAATAATGCGACCGAACTTTGCAGCTTTCATTCCGGGTAACACTGACTGAACAAGAATATGATTACACAAAAGATGATTTGAAAATGCATCTACAAACTCTTCTGTTTTTGCTTCTGTAATTGCTCCACCT
Source organism: Bacteroidia bacterium (assembly GCA_038237845.1). GTDB lineage: Bacteria > Bacteroidota > Bacteroidia > Palsa-965 > Palsa-965. The sequence goes on along the minus strand of JBBRYH010000027.1, from coordinate 3,798 downwards.
GGAGGGCCACCGGTATTATTCACGAGTATATGAATACTATTTCCTTCCCGAAGATATTTTTCAACAGCAGCGCGAAGATTTTGCGGATTTGAAAAATCTGCAATGATATAATCGTGTTTACCTTTTCCAGGAAGTTCAGCAATGGTGCTTTTCAAACGTTCTTCATTTCGCGCAACAAGAGTTATGGATGCACCCATTTCAGCTAATTCAATTGCAGCTGCTTTACCAATTCCCTGCGTGCTTCCACAAACAAGTGCGTGTTTTCCAGTGAGGTCTAAATTCATCTTGTAAAAGTAGTATTCCTAAATGAAATTAAAGTGATTTTGTATTCCCCGAATTATAACTTTTTCTCTTCATGCTTCCAGAGAATTTTCCCAGTTTTCCAGTCTAATCCCAAAGTGATCTGATTTCCGTATTGATAATAGAGAATAAATGCATCTTTCCCATTAACAAATTCAATTCCGCGATTATTATTTGCAAAAATTTCCTGGAACGCATCATTTATTTCTTTTCCAGAATTGTCCCACAGCATTTTTCCTGCTGCATCAACACAAAGTAAATGAAGTGGAGATTTTTTGGCAATACTCTCTGAATAACAAACTATCGCTTTTTCATTATCCGCATATTCCACCCATCCATTAAAAAAGGTTTTGTCAGCTATAATTTGGGTAAGCGTTAAAACATCTTTGTTCAGATATTCAGGTCGTTTGCCTTTTTCATATTGAGCAAGATAATTGCTATATGCTTTTGAAGAAATATCCAGAAGAGAAGTCTTTTCGATAGAAGTAAAAAGCCGGGGACGTTTTTCATCTGATAAAACAAAAAATGTTTTTGTTACTGTGTGATTATCTTTTGCCTTTTCCCATTCTTCTTTCGTAAATATTTGTTTTGCACGAGGAGAAAAATAAAATTCGAAACCATCTGTTGTCGTGATTTCAAATTTATCTTCATAGGAAGTGTAACTTGCTTTTGTCACTCCAACAGCAAGCTTAGGATAAAGAACTCCTAACTTTTTGCCATCGATAATTATTTTCCCAGTATAAATGTCTCGAGCTACTAATCCATTTTCTGCTGTTGCATTCCAACATGTGTCTCCATAAGCAAAAAAATCCCCAATAAAATTCCCTGAATTAAATCCATCTTTCCAAGTCATGACTGGAACAATATTAAACTCAGAAAGCGTTGTATTGTTTTTAGGATTTACAATGCGCAAAGTATATTTTGCACTGTCTAAGTGATCACTGCTTTGATTTAGAATATACCAAAGCACGGGCCCTTTGCTTCCTGAGAAGACATGAAATTTTGTAACGGAAGGAGTTCCCCAATACGAATTGGCTAATGAATCACTAATTGAACTTCTAACACTTAGAAATATAACAGAGAAAAGAATTCCAAGAAATAAAAAAACAGCAAGAACAATAATGATTCCAACCTTTTTCGCTTTCTTCTGCATGGCAGCCAGAGCCTCTGGAGTATGTAAAGCTTTAGCATGTGCAATGCGATCTGCCATTTCGGGACTTAGAATGGTAGACTTTTTGAATAAAGTCGACATCATTTCCTCTTTCGTCATGCCCACGGTGAAATTGCTATCACAGTAGGTACAATGATATTCTGTCGATGAAAGTTTTACAGAATTTGCTGCGCCGCATTGCGGACATTGTGAGGAATTGGCCATTGACAGATTTGTATTTTGATTGAAATTTAGACAAAAGAATCTAATTGGAAATATATTACCAGAGAACAAGACGTTTATCCGTCAATGAGGTAACAATTTGCAACTTCCATGGCAACTTTTATCAAATGTTCGTATTTCATTTCCAATTGGTTAACTTCGTCACTATAAATTCTATCAACTATGATTACACGCCCGTTTAATTTCAAAAAGTGGATTGATGAAAATCGTCATCTATTAAAACCGCCTGTCAATAACAAGGTAGTTTATAAAGACACGGAGTTTATTGTGATGGTTGTTGGCGGACCAAATGCAAGAAAAGATTTTCACTTTAATGAAAGTGAAGAGTTCTTTTATCAATTGGAAGGTAACATTACTGTAAAAATTCAAGAAGATGGAAAAGCAGTAGATGTTCCAATAAACGAAGGAGATATTTTTCTGTTGCCTCCGAAGGTTCCGCATAATCCTATGCGTGGAGCAAATACCATCGGACTTGTTATGGAACGCAAACGTCGTGAAAACGAAAAGGACGGTTTACTTTGGTTCTGCGAAAAATGTAATGAAAAGTTATACGAAGAATATTTTACACTCACTGATATTCAGAACCAATTTCAAGGAGTATTCGCAAAATTTTATGGTAGTGTAGATCTCCGTACCTGTAAGAAATGCGGGCATGTAATGGAGCCACCCGTGGAAGTTAAGGTAAGCAGTCACTAAAATATAGCGGTCTGTGCTTTGTGCACAGTACTTTTCTCAATATGTAAAATCAAAGTAAAAGCTATACTGAATTAAATACTTGGAAGGAGGCCCGTAAGATGGTAAAGGAAATTTATTCTGTTCCTAGAGAGTTTCCACAGGCTGAAAAATTTGGGTTAACAAATCAAATTCGGAGTGCTGCTGTTTCAATTCCTTAGAAAATCCAAACAAAATAAAACAATGTACAAGGCACAAAGCGCATACTACAACTAATTAAGGAAAACTTCTCATGCTAACAATCGACATCCACACCCACATTCTTCCGGAAAATATTCCTGGTTGGAAAGAACGTTTTGGATATGGTGGATTTATAAAACTAGATCATCATAAAAATTGTTGTGCGCGAATGATTCGTGATGATGGAAAATTCTTTCGTGAGATTGAGGATAATTGTTGGAGTGCTGAAACTAGAATGAAAGAATGTGATGCGCATCAAGTAAATGTGCAGGTACTTTCAACTGTGCCAGTTATGTTTTCCTATTGGGCGAAGCCGGATGATTGTTTGGAAATCTCTAAATTTCTGAATGATCATATCGCAGAAATTGTAACGCGTTATCCAAAACGATTTGTGGGATTAGGAACCATTCCTATGCAGGATCCGAAATTGGCATTAATGGAATTAGCGCGATGTAAAAGTATTGGCTTAAAAGGAATTCAGATTGGTACAAATATCAATCAGGAAAATCTGAATGAAGAAAAGTATTTTGAAATTTTTGCGGCTTGTCAGGAATTGGACATGGCCGTTTTTATTCATCCCTGGGAAATGATGGGTGAAAAAGAAATGCAGAAATATTGGTTGCCTTGGCTGGTTGGTATGCCTGCAGAAACTACACGTGCCATTGCATCTTTGATTTTCGGTGGAGTGATGCAACGTTTACCTAATTTAAGAATTGCTTTCGCACATGGTGGTGGATCTTTTCCTTCAACAGTAGGAAGATTGCAACACGGATTTGATTGTCGCCCTGATCTAGTTGCGATTGACAATGTAATTTCTCCAAAGAATTATATTGGTAAATTCTGGATTGATTCGCTCGTACACGACCCGAACATGCTCGATTTTGTGGTGAATCAATTCGGAGCAAATCGTGTTGCCTTGGGAAGTGACTATCCATTTCCCTTAGGAGAAAATGTTCCCGGCGATTTAATTCGTTCTATGAAGTGGGACGATGCGAAGAAAGAAATGCTTTTGAGTGGTGCGGCCCTGGAGTGGTTAGGGATGAAAAAGGGCGATTTTTTGTAAATGATTTGTGATTGTATTATGATGAACTAAAAGAGCCTAGTTGATTTATTGGATTCTATTTGCTCATACAGATATTCAACACCAGTTTTCTTTTCTTCAAGTGTAACATTCTTCAGCATATTCCCGTCTT
>JBBRYH010000026.1:0-51323 GCA_038237845.1 Bacteroidia bacterium | reverse complement strand
TTCCGCTTCCGCAAACGCGCGCAATTTAATTACTTCCGATTCCGCTCCGATTGCAAGTTTTACTCCGGCAGCATCACCTTCCGCTTTTTTCACTGTTGCATTCGCAGTACGCTCAGCAATCTCAACACTCTGTTGTGCTTTTACGATTTCTTTCTGCATGTCAGCAATGGCAGTTTCTTTTTCCATTCCCTGACGTGTTTCCTGTGCACGTTTCTGTGTATCGTAAGTAACTTTTTGCTCTTCGGCAATTTTACGATCTGTCAAAGTTTTCATTAACGACTCAGGCGGAACAATGTCACCAATCAACGTATCAACTGCATTCACGTTATACTCATCAAGAACTTTTCTGATATGTTCTTTGGCTGATTCCTGACGCTCTTTACGTGTACTCAAGAAAGCAATTACATCAGAGTCCTGTGCAGAGTTTCTGAAATAGTTTCCGATCGTTGGTTCTAAAACCTGCGAAACAAGATTTACCATATTTCCAAAACGCGCAATTACTTTCGGCGCTTCTGTTGTCGGTACGTGAATAATCTGAGCTACGTCAAGATTAAAAGGGAATCCATCTTTTGAACGAACAGTAATTGTAGAAAGATTTTTATCCAGATTGTGCGCTTCACTTCTTGCACTCGCCCAATTCAATACAAGATTTGTCGTTGGAACAGGTTCCACTTTCATAATGTATTTGTTGATCGGATATTTTCCTGGCCCTAATGGCTCCAACCAAACTCCTTTAAATCCTTTTTGCACAATGTTACCGTGTTTGAAATCTACTCCAGTAAGATCATGTCCTTCCTGACCGATGTAAGATATTACAACACCTACATAACCAATTGGAATTTCCAACATAGGAATTTCTTCCATCTGTACAGCCCATGGATTTAAATTGTAAGATCCTGCAAGAATTACCTGTGGCTGCAATCCACGATTTCCTCCCGCCTTGATAAATTTATCAAAGTCTTGAAAGTTATTGTGCCCTTCCACATTCTTACCTGCAATTTGTCCTAATTCAATTGGTTGTCCATCGAGCGTAGTAACAATACCAACCATGCTTTCTTGAATTCGTACCATGTCAGTAACAGAAACCTGAAACAACAAAGTATTAATACGGTAGGAACCAGATGTGATATAGGAAGTCTGACGTCCGCGTTGTCCGCCATTATTTAAAAATCCTTCAGCATCCTGAAAATTATCGGACTCTACTTTTTGTCCGAGAATATTTCCTGTAGGAATTTCCGATCCGTCCTTCGCCATGATCAAACCGATTTTTCCTTCGGGAATAATGGTGAATTGTTGCATGGTTACGGTGTATTGCCAGAACCACATTCCGAAATACAATCCCGGAGCAAGTGTTTTCGCTTGATAACCTGCTTCTCCTTTTGTAGCAATAATTCTTCCATCAGGAAGTCGGCTAGTACCAACAAGCACGAATTTTTTTGTAACCAATCCGATTCTATCTTCCGGAACGATGATCATTCCGAAAAGGAAACGGAGAATATATTTGTAAAGAATAAGGCAGATTACAGCAAGGCCGATCCACCAATAATGAGCAAAAATTTCTGGCATTTTATTTAATTTTTAATAGGGTTTAGTTAAATAATTGAAGTTTAAAAAATTAATAGTTGTGTGGCGGTTCCATTGTCAAGAGTTATTATTTAGTACATCAAAGGTATAGCTCCTGCAATTCTGGGATCAAAATAGACAGGAATAATCGATCGGAAACGACGAATAAATAGTTCCGAAAATTGTGGAATGGATTAGGAAAGATATATATTCCGCAAAATGCGCCCTCCTGTATTTTTTAGATTATGTAAGACTAATAAAAGAAAACACCCCCACAAATGATCCTGTGGAGGTGAAAAAAAATTATTGAATAACATGGTGCTGATCACGCCTTCGGGGTTGGGGCAGCGAGGTCTATCCTGCCAATGCTTCTGCACCACCAACAATCTCAAGGATCTCATTGGTAATAGAAGCTTGACGCGCCTTGTTATAAGAAATTTTCAGCGCACGAATTAATTCCTGTGCGTTATCTGTCGCTTTGTGCATTGCAGTCATTCGTGCTCCGTGCTCTGAAGCAACAGAATCAAGAACCGCTTTGTACAATTGTGTTTTGAGGGAACGTGGAATCAAATCAAGAACAATCTCTTCGCGGGTAGGTTCGAAAATGTAATCAGCAGTCATGCCTTTTTTGCCTTCTACTTTAGTAGCGATTACAGGAAGGTATTGTTCAGCCTGAGTAATTTGAACTGCTGCGTTTTTGAATTGGTTGTAAATAAGGACAACCTTGTCAAAATTTCCTTCAGCAAATCCTTTCATAACGCCGTCTGCAATCGGAGCAATTGCTGCATAAGAAAGTTTGTCGAAAAGCGTAATGGTTTCAACTTCAGGAAAAGCATTTGTAAATGCAGAACGCTTGAAATATTCTACACCTTTCTTCCCGATAGCTAGATATTGAATTTTAGCTCCAGGATTTGCTTCGCGCGTAGCTAGCATTGCACGTTTCAAAACGTTAGAATTAAAACCGCCACAAAGTCCGCGGTTAGAAGTAACTACAATCAACAAAATGTTTTTTACATCACGTTGTTTGGAATAGGCTCCTTCGTTGCTGGAAAGACTTCCGCTTAGATTTTCAAGAATCTCGCGCATCTTATTCGCATAAGGACGCATCTGCGTAACTGCATCTTGTGCACGACGCAACTTCGCAGCAGAAACCATTTTCATGGCACTGGTGATCTGTTGTGTGCTAGACACAGAAACAATTCGATTACGTACTTCTTTTAAATTTGCCATTCTATCTTTTCAAAGTCCCTCTCCATTTTCGGAGAGGGATTTAGGGTGAAGTGTCAAAGTCCTTCTCCATTTTCGGAGAGGGATTTAGGGTGAGGTTTTTACTTCTTGTATTTTGCCGAAATTTCTTTCGCAGCATTTTCAATAGCACCTGTGATTTTGTCATCCAGTTTTCCGGCCTTCAAATCACTAAGTACATCTGCGTGCTTGGTGCGCATATAAGTAAGGAAATCCGCTTCAAATTCACGCACCTTATTTACTGGAACATCACGTAACAATCCTTTTGTTCCACAATAAATAATCGCAACTTGTTCTTCCACTTTCATTGGAGAAAACTGACCTTGTTTCAAGATCTCTACGTTACGAATACCTTTATCGAGAACCGATTTTGTTGCAGCATCAAGATCCGATCCGAATTTTGAGAAGGCTTCCAACTCACGATATTGAGCTTGATCCAATTTCAAAGTTCCTGCAATCTTTTTCATTGATTTGATCTGTGCATTTCCACCAACACGAGATACAGAAATACCTACGTTAATAGCGGGACGAACACCTGCATTGAACAAATTAGACTCAAGGAAAATCTGTCCGTCGGTAATAGAAATTACGTTCGTAGGAATATATGCTGATACATCACCTGCTTGTGTTTCGATAATTGGAAGTGCAGTAAGTGAACCTCCACCTTTTACAATCGACTTTAAAGAATCAGGAAGATCGTTCATGTTCTTAGCTACTTCATCATTCGCATTTACTTTACATGCGCGTTCGAGCAAACGGGAGTGAAGATAAAATACATCTCCTGGATAAGCCTCACGTCCCGGAGGGCGACGAAGCAAAAGTGATACTTCACGATAAGCAACCGCTTGTTTAGAAAGATCATCATAAACAATCAAAGCTGGCTTACCTGAGTCACGGAAAAATTCTCCGATTGCAGCTCCTGCCATTGGTGCAAAGAATTGCATTGGAGCAGGATCAGAAGCTGTTGCACAAACAACTACGGTGTATGCCATCGCTCCATTTTCTTCTAATGTGCGAACAACGTTTGCAACAGTAGACCCTTTTTGTCCGATAGCAACATAAATACAGAATACAGGAGCACCTGCTGCAAAAAATTCTTTTTGATTAATAATGGTATCAATACAAACCGCAGATTTTCCGGTTTGACGATCGCCAATTACTAACTCACGCTGACCACGGCCAATCGGAATCATTGCATCAATAGCTTTGATACCAGTTTGAAGAGGTTCGTTTACTGGCTGACGATAAATTACACCAGGAGCTTTACGCTCTAAGGGCATTTCATAAGTAGTTCCTGTAATTGGTCCTTTTCCGTCGATAGGTTGTCCGAGTGTATTTACTACGCGACCCAACATTCCTTCTCCAACTTTAATAGAAGCAATTTTTCCTGTACGACGAACGGTGTCGCCTTCACGAATGGCGTTTGATGAACCGAGTACCACGGCTCCAACGTTATCTTCTTCAAGGTTGAGGGCGATACCCTGCATCCCGCTTTCAAATTCGATAAGCTCTCCCGATCCAACATTAGAAAGTCCGTAAATACGAGCGATACCATCTCCAACTTGGAGTACAGTTCCGACTTCTTCCATTTCTTTTGCCGATTTGAAACCGGCTAATTGCTGTCGTAGGATTGCGGAAACTTCCGCTGGTTTTACTTCTGCCATTTTCTGATTGTGTTATTAGTTCAAAATTTTCTGTTCGCTTTTATTGATGCGAACTTATAAGCCTTTTATGTATGGGTTTTCACTGAATGATTTGTCAAGATTTTTAATCTGTCTTAAAATACTCGCATCAACTTGATTATCTCCCATGCGAAGTACAAATCCTCCGATGAGTTCTTTATTTATTTTTTCTGTTAATTCTACTTCAGATGTTGTGCTACCTTTTACAATTTGTAAAACTTTTTCACGAAGCGATTTGTCCAATCCAGAAGCAGTTGTGATTACTGCAGTAAGAATTTTTTTATGCGTTTTGTATTGTGTCAAAAAAGAATCAGAAATTCCTTCTAATTCCATTTCACGACGTTTGCGTGTAATAATATCAATGAAAGCGTTTGAAATTTCTCCGATTTTTCCACCGAAGATGGCTTTCATTACTTCTAGTTTTTTATCTGTTTTAATAACAGGACTACGAAGCATTGCAGCTAATTCAGGATTCTCACGAATGGTATCAAGAACCAATTGCATGTCTTCACGCACTTGCTCTAATTGTCCTTTTTCAAGAGACAAATCAAGAAGTGATTTTGCGTATCGGAAAGAAACTCTTGTTTCGAGCATTTTAGTTCAGCTTTGTGTCTTTCAATAAATCGCCGATAAGATCTTTTTGTTTGTTCTCATCTGACAATTCTCGTTTTAGAATTTTTTCTGCAATCTCAACCGAAAGAAGTGCCACCTGATTTTTTAATTCTGTGATGGCTGCCATTTTTTCATTTTGAATTGCTTCGCGAGCAGAAGTAAGCATTTTGTCAGCTTCTTCTTTTGCTTTTCCTTTTGCTTCTCCAACAATTGAATCTTTCATGTCACGAGCATCTTTCATCATCTGATCGCGTTCGCTTCGTGCTTGTGCAAGAATTTTTTCATTGTCAGATTTGAGGTTTTGCATTTCCAATTTTGCATTTTCAGCAGATTTTAATGCACCGTCAATAGATTCTTCGCGGTCTTTGATCATTTTCAAGATCGGTTTCCAAGCGAATTTTCTCAACAGGATCAACACAATCAGGAAAGTGATCATCATCCAGATCAACAAACCGGTATCGGGCATTACTAGTTGCATGGCAAAGTTTTTTAGTTGTTATAAATCTTTTTCTGTTCGATCAAAATTTGAAAATCATCACGCTTACACCAACCGTGAAAGCGTGATGATAATTCTTCTTTGGCTATTTGAAAATAACCAAAAGACCTACGACCATCGCGAAGAAGGCAGCGCCTTCAACGAGAGCAGCAGTCAAGATCATGTTAGCACGGATGTCACCAACCGCTTCTGGTTGACGCGCGATTGACTCGAGCGCAGAACCACCGATACGACCGATACCGACACCGGCACCAAGCGCAGCAACACCAGCTCCAAGAGCGGCAAGACCGTAGCCCATACCGAGGTTGTCAAGATGTTCAGCTGCTTGTAAAAGAATGTTTGAAGTCATGATAATTGTTATTTATTGATTAAACAGATTACAAATTAATGAGCGCTGGCAGGTTCCGCATTCGGAAGTCCGTCAAACGCTTCGTTCGGATGGTGATGCTCTTCTACTGCGGATCCGAAATAAATTGCAGAAAGAAGGGTGAACACATAAGCCTGGATAAAAGCAACGAGTAATTCCAGGAACATCATAAAGACACAGAAAGCAACTGAAGCAACAGAAACACCTAGACCAGCGCCGGTTGATTCACCACCTTTTGCAAAAATGAAAATCAAAGCATAAAAGGAAAGAGCGATAATGTGACCCGCTGTGATATTTGCGAAAAGTCGAATCATCAATACCATTGGTTTCAGAAACATTCCGAAAATTTCAATCGGTGTTAGAATAACAAGAACTCCAATTGGAACACCAGGCATTGCGAAAATATGTCTCCAGTAATTTTTATTGGCACTTAATAAAGTGATGATGAAAGTAATTACAGCCAGACAAAGTGTAATGGTGATGTTTCCTGTAAAATTCGCTCCGCCTGGGAAAAAAGGAATTAATCCAAGCATGTTAGAAATCCAAACGAAGAAAAACACGGTCAGCAAATACGGCATGTAACGCTCATATTTTTTTCCAATACTTGCCTTCGCAATATCATCACGAACAAAAATAATTAATGGCTCAAATACAGATTGTAAACCTTTGGTAGTTTGTCCGACACGTTTCTTATAGGAAGCAGCCACACTTAAAAAGAAATACAACATCAACGCAACCACAATAAAAAGTGTCACCACATTTTTAGTAATTGAAACATCCAATACTGATTTAGTAGCAACTTCATTTTCTTTATTCATTGCCGCATCCCACACGACAATTTTTCCCTCTTTTAAGGCGTACGTATAATTTTTCCCTGTGTAAGACTGAAGTTCATGCGTTTCGTGATTTCTGAAATTTCCAGAAGAGAAAAATTCAAAACCTTTATCGGTTTTTACAATAACAAGAAGTGGAATATGAATATCACCGTAAACATGCCATTCGTGATTATCCGAAATGTGTTCGATGATCATTTCACCCGGATTGAAAGCTTTGTTTTCTACAGACTTTACAACTATAGGTTGCTCAGCGGTCGTATCAACAATTTTTGCATCTGGATCGTAAGCAAAAGATAGTGCAGGTATGAAGAGTGCACTTATCGATAGAATAACACGGGCAATGATAACGTTTAAACGCATTGATTAACAGTTGATTAGCGTTGTAATTAGGGAACATCCCTCAATTCGGGTGCAAACTTAGGTATTTCTTTATAAAAAAGGCATGATTTTCACCTCGATTTGAGAACAATTAGTGAAGATTTTTCAAATGGTTTTCCACAATAGAAAACAAACAAAAACGGAGACTGTTTTTCAACAATCCCCGTCAATTCTAACCTTTTAACGATGAATCAATTCCCGTAGCCGATGAATGCCCCAATCATGGTTCCACTCATATTTACTCCTGGTAAATCTTTAGCATTTGCTCCAGTTCTTGTCCAACGTGTTTTTGTAAGATCAGCACGGTAAGCATAACGCGCTCCAATATAAAAGTGTTCTATCAAACGCACATTCAACTCAATACGTCCTTCTGTAGCAAAGTATTTATTAAGGAATACGCTTTTTCCAGTAGCAGCTTCTTCTGTAACCTTAATACGACCAAATGCCCATCCGAGCCCACCCGTAAAAGTGACCATTTGAGATTTCACGAAATTTATTCCAAAAAGATCAAACTGAGCATTATAGCCATTAAATCGAACTTTAAGTGAATCGTTCAGACTATTAAACTCAAGAGGGAGCAAATAATGGAAGGACATGAGACTGGTTACGCTATGAGTTAGCTTGCTAGTTAAGGTATTGTGGCCGCGGTCAATGCCAAATCCCATCATCATTGAAGCCGCATCTGTATTAACTCCCAATCCCGAAAAATGTGCATCCAGAGATGCAAACGGGAGATAGTAGTATCCAAAACCAGCACCGGTATACGAATGGCTTTCTTCGGCTGTTGGAATTTTACTTGACTTGGAATCGACTTTTTCTTGTGCGTTTAAAGTCATTCCAACAACAATAGAAAAAATGAGGATGAAAATTGTTTTCATAATTATAATGATTTTTTGAAGCTTAAATTATCTGAAGTGAAATTCTAAAGTGCACGATTAATTTTTGGGTTTAAAGTGATTATAGAGTGAAGCGATTTCGAAGGCAGCAAAAACGAAATAGAAAATTAGAAAGTGCCAAATAAATAAAGTGGCTAATGTTTTATGGGACATTGCATATAATACAATAATGGCGAGCAATGCGAAAAGTCGAATGGTAGATACGCCCATAAACCTTCGAACAAAAACGCCTGGTTTTTTATCTTCAGCATTCAACAAAAAAAGGTGAAGAAAGAAAAACAGAATGGAATAAAAGGCAAAAATTATCCAAGACTGAGGATGAACATTTATTACTGGCTGTGAATAATTCCAGTAATATAACGTTGAAGCAATTAATGCCAGAAAAAGGGAATAGCGAACAAAATACTTTGTGTATGAATTCATGCGCAACAAAGGTAGTTACAGTTTCCGCAGATAATAATGGGAATTCATTTTTTACTCAAAGTGCCGGTTACCCCAACCGATAAAAAACTCAATGCTTGTTCCCGTATTTTTTGTTCCAGGTAAAGTGTGATCAGGACCTAGTTTTTGTTTCCAAGTTTCTTTGGTAATATCATAACGATAAATACCTCTAGCGCCTAACGCAACAAAACCAAAAACAAAGCGAATTTCTGCACGTCCAAGCGGTGCGATATATAAATTTTTATAAAGTGCTCCATTTCCGCTCACAGCTCTTTTCATTTTTAATGAGCCCCAATCTATTCCAGGTCCAACCACTAATGCGACAATGCTTCCCGGAATAATATCTTTTCCTAAAACTGCAGTCATAAAACGCCAGCCTTTCATCTCATAGGTTATTGAGTCGTTTGTGCCAATAGAAACTTTAGCAGGAAGCAAAAGCGTAAAGGCAGTTGAAGCATCGAATTGGGCAGTTCGATTTACAGCAGTTTGACCCATCATGGTTATTCCATATCCTCTTAAGCCTTCATAAAAAACAACTTTGGCTCCTTCCAATTTCATTCCATCATTAAATTTTTTCATGTCGGGCTGAAACTGTCCACCTGAAGCACAAATTAATTTTTGTTGGGATAGCCAGTGAAAATTTTTCCCTTCATTTTTATTTTTTTGAGCGAATGAAAATGTTGAGAAACAAAATAGAAATGCAACGAATAGAAATTTCATAAATATAAAATCGAAAGAGAATTTTTATTTTTTCATAAAATCACGGATGAAATACCACATTGCTCCAAAAACAGATGCCAGGGCAAGTACCAGCGTGAATAGAGGGAATTTTACAATATGTAGGTGTTGGTCAAGCCATCGACCTCCAAGCGTACCACAGGTTATAATGACGGCCATATAAGTAGCCATCGATAAATATTTTGCGGTGGAAAGATCAGGCCGTTTTTTCGGCGAGTTCTGCATCGATATGTTCATGTTGAATTTCCTTCACCACTCCTCCCATGCTGCAAGAGCCTGAGAAATCAGCACCTGGCTCAATGGAAAGTTTTCCTGTAGAAATTTCGCCACTTAATTTTGCAGTTCCTTTTAAAGAAAGCAATTCAACAACCGTTACTTTGCCGCGAATGTTACCTGATATATCTGCATTCTGACAATTCACTTCTCCATCAACAATACCTGAAGGTCCAACGACAAGCTTACCGCGAGTCTTAACTGTTCCTTTTAAAGTACCATCAATACGGATATCGCCACTGGAAACTACATCTCCTTCGATGGAAGTTCCTGCACCGATAATATTCACTGTTCCGGAATCGGGAGTGTTGTTACGCATAATGCTCTGGTTTTTATTGTTGAACATGGCTTTTTATCTTTCCTGCGAAGTTAGGAAATTGTTGGGAGTCAGGAGCCCCAAGATGCGCTGAGGTTGATAAGTCGAGTAAAATGTTAAAAAGGTGTTTGTGCTTCAGGACAGAAGACTCAAGGCTCTTGAAGCATTGCAAGCAACTACTTTTTGATATTGGTATCGAAAAAGGTCTTGTAAGAATCTACGTTTTTGTCTTTGAAGAAAAGAGCAAAGTTTTCAGTTGAAATAGTCATCACTTGAAAAGTTCCCGGAGCAAGATTGGCAAAAATATCGACTTTCGTTTTTAGCAGATTATAATAATCCATTGCTGCTTTTCTGCTTGTGAAACTCTTTACCAAAACGAGTGTATGTAAATTATCCAAAACAATACTATTCATTGTCAAATTGCTGGAAGCAAACATTTGCGTGTTGTAATCAGAGATTCCGATTTTGAATTTATTTAAGTCGCCTTTCCCATTATCAACAACAACCATATATTGATATTCTACGCTTTCATTTTGTAAGTAAGCCGGACCTTGCGCAGCGTGAGCCGTATCTACAGCAGGTGTATTTCCTTTTACTTTGTGCAATGCATCCAGTAATGCCTGTGCCTGCTGTCGCATTGGATCTTTTGGATAGTTGACGATGATGCGGGTTAATTCCGGTTCCATCGCAGCATTACCTTGCGTTTTTCCGATGCTCACTGCTTTCAAATAAGCAAATTGCGCAGCATGATCATTCTTTTTGTCGAAGGTTGTATCTGCATAATTACAACGTGTAATGGTTTGAACAAAATCTTTCTTAGTATACAATTCGTAAGTGGCAGTGTAATAGTCATTAATCTTAGTGCGCTCATTTTCTTTACCAATTCCGAAATCCGGGTTATTGATTAACGAGCAATATTCGCTCTGTGGGAAATTGGTGCAGATATAATTTTTATGTAAGTCTGATTTTGCAAGCTCCCCGCTTGTTTTATATAGACGCCAAAGTTGAAAATGGGAAGCAAGCGCATATTTATGGTTTGGGTATCGAAGACAAAGCATCTCAAATGCATCTGCTGCCTTCTTTGTATTATTCATTTGTTCCTTATATAAAGTACCTAGATTATAAAGTGCGTCAGCAATTTTATCGTTTGACTTTGTAATCGCTTCAGGGGTTAAAGGCAGATTTTTTAAATAGGGATCGCGCGCATTTTTAGAGCCACCTGCCTTAGGATTATTTCCAACAGTGGAAGAAGTATCATTGCCATCACCCGAATTATTATCGTCAGGAATTAAGGATTCTTTATTGTTGCGCCTCCAATTATCTTCCAGTTTTCTATTTCCCCACTTACGAGTAAACTCATTTATTCCGAAAGCAACATTGGAAGCATTATAAAAATAAAATGCATTTGCTCCACCATTCCCGTTATTTCCACTGCTATTGTTTGACGCATTATTTCCAGATAAAAGTTGTTGCTCTTGTAATTCTTTTTTGCGTTTGTCTTCTAATACTTGATTTGCAATTAGCTTGTCAATGTATTTATATAAGGTGGTTGTATCTGCCCCATATTTCTTAACCACATTCTGCAAACTGTCTTCTGTTGAAACAATATTTATATAACGAACTAGGTTAGCAAGACTTTTATGTTTTTCTGAAATTGCTTTATAACTAGGATAATCTTTTGGTAAAACTGTCATCGTACTATCATAATACGCTTGAGCATTCTGATAATCAGTTTCATTAAAATAAATATCACCAAGTGCGAGGTAGGACAAAGCTTTTTGTTTGTTATTCCCCATACTATACGCAACGGATTGTTTGTAATAAATTGTTGCCCCAGTCTTGTTGCCTGAACGCTGATCCAGTTGGGCTAACGTATAATAGATTTGATCCTTGTATTCATTATTTTTAGGATCGGCGAGCATTTTCTGAAGATCTTTCTTTGCTAGATTTCTGTTTTTATCATTTGCGGCGCTCAAACGTGCCCTAGATAATTTGGCATTAAAAAACATGTCATAAGCAGGGTGCATAGCTACAACCTTTCCGTAGTTTGTAAATGCAAGATCTTCCTTTCCGGCCTTTTCATAAAGCTGCGCAAGAATAAATGTATAACGCGATTTTGTTTTTTTGGAACTGGTAAGTGCAATTGCCTCTTCAAGGTATTTTATTGCATTTGCATAATTTCCCTTTTGCATATACAGATCTGCGTAGGTCGCTTTAGTATCTGCCAGAATTTTCTTTGAAACAGTTTTATCATTAGAAACAACATCAAGAATAGACTCAGCGTCTGTAAATGCTCCAAGAGCAATTTGAGTACGTGCTTTCCATAATAAAGCTTCGGTTTTGATAGGGAACGCAGAATACTTCTGGATCATATAATCGAAAATCTCAATGGCGGTGATGTATTCTCCTTTATAATAATGCGCTTGTGCAATTACGAGATAACAATCATCTATCCATTTTACAGCACCAGCAATTTCAGAACCGGACTTGGTTGTTATTGCGTGGTGTTCAATACATGTGGTAGCTTTTTTGATCGCTTTTTCCAGATCAGAATAACAACCTTTGGTTTCAGGAGTGGTTGGGAGTCTGAAAATCGGCAACAATTGAGAATAGTCATCTATGTAGGACTTGTCAATTTTGTCTTGTGCATCACTGATACTTAAGCGAGCATAAAAAAAGCCGTTATAGCGAGAATTGAGGTTATGATAAGTTCGGGTAACAAATGTATTCTTCGTTGTAGAGCATGCTCCGACAATGACGAGAACGAAAAAAAGCAGAATGCTTAATTGATATAGTGTGTATTTCTTCACAGGCAAAAAAATCCGACTGAATGAGGCTAACGCCGGAAATGCAAAAATAGTGTATTCTCTTAAAGAAGACGCCCAAAAATGGTCCGGGTTGCCTTAAAAGCATGGTTTATTGCGATATTTGTAGTTCTCCCTATGTCTACAGAAAAGGAAAAACGTAAACTTATTGATCGCCTGCGGAATAAATACCGCTTGGTGGTGATGAACGATGACACGTTTGAAGAGCGGGTTTCCCTTCGATTGACTCCTCTTGGATTTCTGATTTTAATTACTGTAGTAACTGCTATTATGATCAGTTTGGTTGTAAGTCTGGTAGCATTTACCCCTTTGCGTGAATATATTCCAGGGTATGCAGATATAGGAATGCAAAAACAATTAATTGAATTGAATTACAAAACGGATTCTATGCAGCGTTCGCTCGTTAACAAGCAGCGTTATATGGATAATTTGTCCTTGATTTTATCAGGAAATGATTCTGCCGAACATCCTGCAAATCCAAGAGACACGACAAAAAAATACAATAATTTAAATTTCCGTCCGAGTTCAGAAGATACAGCCTTACGACATGAAATAGAATCCATGGATCAATATTCACTTTCTATTGGAGGAAAACGCAAAGGTGGAATCAGCGGATTTTTCTTTTTTGTTCCGGTAAGAGGCACAGTTTCAAATGCCTTCAACGCTGCGGAAGAACATTTTGGGGTGGATGTAATGGCGAATGACGAAAACGAACCTGTTCGTTCTACCCTCGACGGAACTGTAATTTCAGCGGCTTGGACCACAGGCGATGGTTATGTAATTTCAGTACAACATGCTGACAATTTGATTTCAATTTACAAGCACAATGCAGCATTATTGAAAAAAACTGGAGAATATATAAAGGCTGGTGATCCAATTGCGATTGTTGGAAGTTCCGGAGAACAGAATTCAGGACCACATGTGCATTTTGAATTGTGGTATAATGGAACGGCTATTGATCCGAGTGAGTATATGGTTTTTCAATAGTCGCAGTTTATAGAGATAATTTCAAGATTCATTTTCAGGAAAAATAAAATTGGAAAAAGAAAAAAACAAACTCGCCATCTTAGGTTCAACCGGTTCCATTGGAACACAGGCGTTGGAAGTAATTGCGGCGCATCCGGAAAATTTTTTGGTGGAGGTATTGGCGGCAGGAAATAATGCTGATTTGTTGATTCAGCAAGCATTATTATTCAAACCTAATGTGGTTGTAATAAATGACATCTCGCAACTTGCCAAAGTGAAAAATGCATTGCTCGATGAAGGAATAAAAGTATATGGTGGTGAAGCTGCGTTGGCCGATGTGGTACAAATGGATTCCATCGATATGGTGTTGGCGGCCATTGTGGGATATGCAGGATTACATTCAACATTAGCAGCAATAAAAGCGGGGAAACAAATAGCCTTAGCAAATAAAGAAACATTAGTTGTTGCTGGAGAATTAGTGACTTCAGAAGCAAAAAAATCAGGCGTAAATTTATATCCTGTGGATTCTGAACACTCTGCTATTTTCCAATGTATGGCTGGAGAATTTCAGAATCCTATTGAGAAAATATATTTAACAGCATCCGGTGGGCCCTTTCGCGGAAAAAAAAGGGACGAACTTTTACACATTACAAAAAAAGAAGCGCTTAAACATCCGAACTGGTCGATGGGAGCAAAGGTGACAATTGATTCTGCCACTTTAATGAATAAAGGTTGTGAAGTAATTGAAGCAAAATGGCTTTTTCATTTGAAGCCCGAGCAGATTGATGTGATTGTTCATCCACAGAGTATTGTCCATTCATTAGTGCAATTCCGTGATGGAAGTATGAAAGCGCAACTGGGTTTGCCCGATATGAAATTGCCGATTCAATATGCATTTGGTTATCCAAACAGATTGAAATCTGATTTTCCACGGTTTGATTTCATGAATTATCCTACCTTGAGTTTTGAAAAACCCGATGTAGAAACTTTTTCCTGTTTAGGAATTGCTTATGACGCTATGCGTGATGGTGGAAATAAAGCATGTGTAATGAATGCTGCCAATGAAATTGCTGTAAATGCTTTTCTCGAAGATAAAATAGGTTTTTTACAGATTGCGGAAATCGTTGAAACTACAATCGCTAAATCTACATTCATTGCCAAGCCGTCAATCGAAGATTATGTTGCAAGTGATGACGAGGGAAGAAGAATTGCTGATGACATTATTTCACATTGTATATAATACTAAATTTGGATAATACTTTTTATAAGATGAGATTAGACAGATCGGTATTTAAAGTACAATCATTTCATGAAGCAGAAAATACGCGCGCTTATTGGTTAACCAAAAGCCCTGATGAAAGATTCCAAGCAGCTTGGTATTTAATTTGTTCAGCTTGGAATATTGATGCGAAAAATCCACCACGTCTCGACAAAACATATTTCTCAAGTCGAAAAAATGGGTAATATTCTTAATGAAGATTTTTCCGAGTTTCTTTTGGCTTTCAATAAAGCTGAAGTGGATTACATTCTTGTTGGTGGTTATGCAGTAATTTATCATGGGTATAACCGTACCACAGGTGATATGGATGTTTGGGTTAATCCAACAAAAGAAAATTATCAAAAACTGCTATTGGCCTTTTCCGATTTTGGCTTAAGCACATTTGATATGACCGAAGAAAAATTTCTTGGCATTGATGCGAATGATGTTTTTACTTTTGGTCGTCCTCCTGTGCGAATAGATATTTTGACTTTTGTAAAGGGCCTTGTATTTGCCGATACATTTCAGCATGCCAGCATGTGTCAATTTGATTCGATCCCGGTTCGAATGATTGATTTTCGTGATCTTATTGCAGCAAAAAAAGCCGCAAATCGTCCGAAAGACCTGGATGACATTGCGCATTTGGAATAATATTTTTGTGCATTTCGGATTTCATTGAAAAGACAATTTTGAAATCTTCTTTCATTGACAAGTCGACTTTAGAAGATTATGTGAATTGTGATGAAGAAGAATTGCAATGGATTTCGTAGAAAATAGAAAGTGACAAGAAATGTTAATTTTTCTGCAAATGCTCAGAGAAGTATAAATAGGCTCTGCGTCCTCTGCGCCTCTGCGGCAATTTTCCAAGGTAATTATCACTATTTTTGTACTCCTTAAATCGTAATTCAAAACCGTGATAAAGTTTATCCTATTCTTCCTTAGCCTTTCCTTACTCATCATTCTACATGAATTCGGACATTACATTACTGCCCGCATGTTCAAAACGAAGGTGAATAAATTCTATCTCTTCTTCGATTTTCTATTTCCATTCTCAAACATTTTTAAATTCTCTCTTTTCAAAAAGAAAATCGGAGATACTGAATATGGTTTGGGTTGGTTTCCTTTCGGTGGGTATGTAGATATTGATGGAATGATGGGAGATCCGGATGATAAATTAGCAAAGGAACCAGAGCCACATGAATTCCGCGCTAAGAAACCGTATCAGCGTTTGATCATTCTCGCAGGTGGAATTACCGTAAACTTTTTATTGGCGATTATTATTTTCAGTATGGTCTCTTGGGCATATGGTGAAACATATTTACCAGCGAAAAATGTAACCTATGGAGTTTATGTAGATCCGATCGGAGAAAAACTCGGATTAAAAAATGGAGATAAAGTGCTTTCGCTAGATAATGTTCCAGTTGACGATATTCACAAAGCAGCAGTTGCAATTCTTCTTGATCAACCAAAATCAATTCAGGTTGAGCGCGATGGGAAGACAATAAACATTTTGATCCCAGCAGGTGAAGATTTGAAATTTGTAGATAAAGAAGTTATTCCATTTCAACCGGGTTTCCCATTTATAATTGATAGCGTCGCTCCCGATATGGGTGCTCAAGTTGCAGGTCTCAGAAAAGGAGATCAATTAATTGCGGTTGGAAAAGATACTTTAGCTTTTTATCAGCAATTCAGTACAATTTTCGGGAACAATAAAGCGAAAACACTTGACGTTTCTTTTAGAAGAGACGATAGTATTTATAATGTAAAACTCATTGTTAATGACGAAGGAAAAATCGGTGTGACACCGAAAGTAGATTTCTTCGAAACAAAAACAATGAACTACGGATTCTTTGCTTCCTGGGGACAAGGTTGGAATCGTACCATGTCAACACTTGGTAATTATGTAAAACAATTCCGATTACTTTTTACAAAAGTCGGAGTTAAAAAATTGGGTGGATTTGCAAGCATCAGCAAAATGTATCCTAGTGGTTGGGACTGGGAAGCTTTCTGGAGTACAACTGCATTGATTTCTGTTATTCTTGCATTCATGAATTTATTACCGATTCCTGTTTTAGATGGCGGTTATATTTTATTTATCCTCTGGGAAATGATCACAGGAAAAAAAGTAAGTGATAAATTCATGCAAAAGGCCCTTACCATCGGAATGTATTTTGTACTGGCTTTACTGGTCTTTAGCAATGGAAATGATATTCTCAGAGCTTTCACCAAATAACGCTAGGAAATTACAAACACAGAAAATCCAAATTCCAAAAGAACAAATAGTTTGGAATTTGGGATTTTAACATTTGGGATTTTGACCTTGGCATTACAATTGCAACTGAATTCCTATTACGAATCTCATCCCTGAAAACATGAGTAGTTCTATCAAGAGAATTTCGACTTTTCTGTTTTTATTTTCAATTGTTACGTTGAAAATTTCAGCACAAACAACGACCAAAAACGAAGGCGATAAAGTTGATCCCAACGGCGCGAAAAAAACGAAAATACTTGTTATTCCTTGGGAGCCACGGATGTTTAATTGCTCCTCCGATATTTCAAGCGCCATCAGTCGAGAAACTTCTCAAAAATTCGGAGACATTGAAGAATCATTCCGAAGAGGAATGGTGGATCAATTAAAAAAATCTTTCGGTGCAACCTATAGTGTTGTTTCATTAATTGATGATACAGCAAAAATGACGGAAGATCTTTACTATGTGTATACGCATACGACCATGTCATTTACTCCAGTGAATTTTCCATTAAATCCTACCAAAGCAGATTCAGCAAAACTGAAACAAGTGAGCGGGGTTCAAAAAGGACAAATTGAGGCGCAAACAGATGAGTCCGAAAAATTCATGAATACGATTGTGCTTGCACCAACATTACTTGCCTATTTGAAAAAGAAATACAATGCTGACTATGTTTTATTTCTGAATGAAGTTGACATGGATAATGATCTTGGAGCGGATCCAAATAATATGATGGGGAAAACGGAATTTAATCGTTTAGTTGTTTTGCATTGGACTATTTTCAAAACCATAGATGGTAAACGAGTGGCTATGGGAAAAAGCAAGGCCACATTTCTTTCTACATCAAATTCCCCGAAAAAAATTATTGACAGTTCATTTTCAGTTCTTGCAAAAGCGATTAATACAAAGTTTCTTGTTGGAATAAAACCGAAAGAATAAAAAAAACAGCGACTCCAGATTAGGAATCGCTGTTTAAAATTTGTCAGCCGTAGTATTCTATCTATTTATAATTAGTTTCTTTCTGACTTTATTTTCTCCGCTGATTATTTCTACGATATAATACCCCTTGCTCAAAGTAGAAGTATTTAATTCAATTTGATTTTCTGAATTGATCATTTCATTCTGAACCATTCTTCCTTCAGCATCATAAATCCTTACTGCATTTATATTTTCTCCATCAATTAATATGTGATCGTCAGCAGGATTTGGATATACATTAAAATCACTTTCAATTTTATCCTGGTTGATTCCAGTTGTCAGCAGATTAATATTAATGACATCGGAGTCGATGCATCCTTGGCCATTATTAATAGTCAACATGAAAGCACCAGATGTAGAAACAGTAGTAGAAAAAGAATTTCCTCCATTTGACCAGTTGTAAATATATCCCGAGTAATCTGGACCGAGTATGGTGTAATTCGAAGCAGCAATTGTTACGTCAGGACCAAGACTGAAATTAAATACACCATTAAAATTAAGGTAGGTGGTGTCAATTGAAATACAGCCATGTGAATTCTGAACTGTAGCTACGAGGTATTCGTTGAATCCCATATTCGGAATAAGCAAATTTGATTGCGAATAGCTATTCATAAAAGTCCATGAGTCGTCGTACTCATCAACCATCCCTATGTTAAATGGTGAATTTGAAAAATCAAAATAGGCTTCAGGATTACACACTGCAGTTGTAGAAGGGAAAACATCCACTGGGGCATTACCATCCTGAACACTTGTAAGTATTGTACTTACACAACCGCTAGAAACATCAGTAACTGTTACGGAATAATTTGCAGGTCCAGTTACATTAATACTTCCTGTCGTATCTGAAGTATTCCATAGCACATCAAAAATTCCATAATTGATTGAAGCATTTCCGATTGTAGTAGGAAAACTACATCTCCAAATTGAAGTTGGAATATTCATTCCAGATGGTGTTGATGACCTACCGAAAAGGGTGTCCGAAACGGTCATACAACCTTGTGCAGATATCATGTGAAGTATAACTGCATAAAGCGTTCCGGGCGTAGCAAACGAAGTTGGTATTAGCAATGTGTCACCTGTTGTATACATATTGAAAGTAAAATTATTGTTGAGGTCCCAGAGTTCCCAGTAATCAACATTTCCAACAAGACCAGCAGCAATTACAGGAATGAAAGCTCCTGTTGCACATAATACAGGAACGCCATTAGAATTGTAAATACCTCCTGCTGCATAAAGTGAATCTATACGTGCGGGTGGTTCATTGTAGATAGTTATATAGGCAGTATCAATTCCACACATTGAATTTATAATTCCAGTGTAATAGAAGAAACCAGTATCAGGTAAAGTGACAGGGACAAAACTTCCTGCCCCAATTGGATTTCCACTTAAAGTTTCAGTCCATGTAATTGTACCGGGGTCAATAAGACTATCGTAGACTAATGCACCAATTCCATCTGCGCAAAAATTTGGGCCGAATTGAAACGAAGCATAAGTTGAAGGAGCGTCAGGAGCAATTGCAACCCAAACGTTATCTGTTCCTGTACATCCGTTTTGATCAAACACAGTAACATTTAAGTTTCCACCATAGCCGGAATTAATTGTGACCATTTGATTGTTTACTCCATTTGACCACTGATAATCTAAAAATCCAGGACCAGCATCAAAGGTTACTGCCGAACAAGAATACACAGTATCAGCCGAATTAATAACAGGAACAGGAGAAGGTAAAATGTCTATTCGCATTTCATTCATTATTCCTGCACAACCACCAATTGAATTTTCTAAGTAATAATAAAAAGTTCCTGGAGGTTGATTGAATATAAAAACGTTACCCGAATCCAATGGAGCCAAAGTGGTATCGCCATACCAATAAAGTTGACCATAAGTTGTAGAGGCAAATAGTAATTCGTTCATTCCATCACAAGTATTGTTTACGGGATTGAAAGAAACCCAGGGTATAGAATAATTACAATTGATAAAAGCTTTGTAATCTTCAATTTCTCCACCTTGACCAGCGGTAAAATTGCATGCACCATTAAAACCTAAATTGGAAGGGTCATAAATTTTTGCAATACGTAGATCAACAGTATCAGAAACGATATCCATTGGTAATTGAAAGTTCAATGAAATAGAAGTGTTAGGAAAGTTGGTATGTGCGCTCGCAAAAAATTCATTGATTTCATATAAATGATTTCCATTTATATCAATCCAAATCCCAACGGTATATGCGGCGTCTGCAGAGCCATAAATATTAAAAGTATGATTCCCATATTGCTCAAGTTGAATTACGGGATTTGAAAACTGCTGATAACTTGGCAATATAGTTTCAACACCTGTTCCGCTCGTGATCACATTGAAGTCGACAACAACTTGATCTATATATGCGAAGTGGTTACCGGGGCTGGATTGATAATACAAATCAAACACAGAATCAGTTGGGCATTGTGCTTTTGTATTCGTGTTGAAAAGCAAAGAAAAAATGATCGTTAGAAATAAGATTGGCTTTTTCATAGAGTAATTGTTTCGACAAAAATCAGCGATTCGTTTTGCACCCACCATCCTGTAATTAGGTATGTTTTGGAAATTTAGCTTAAATGCCCTTAAAAAAGCCACAATGCTGACTTTATTACTGACCAATTCAAGCTTTTACTCGACGATTTTCCTGCGATTTTCCGCCTATTTCCCCCTCCCTTTTTCCTACCTTTACAATCCTTAAAAAATTGACCTATGGCAGAAATAATGATTGACAATTTCGGAATTACAGAAGCGTTAAAAGCGCTTGGAATTAAAGAACAGAATTTCGGTGCATCTACCGGTACTACTCATTGGAATACAAAAGGTCCTAAAGTGGATTCTTTTTCTCCAGCCGACGGACAATTTATCGGAAGTGTGAATCAAGCAACTGCGGAGGATTATGAAAAAGTAATTTCGAAAGCTAGCGAAGCTTCAAAAATCTGGAGAACAATTCCTGCTCCAAAGCGAGGAGAAATTGTTCGTCAGATTGGCGATGAGCTTCGTGCTTATAAAGAGCCTTTAGGAAAATTAGTTTCCTATGAAATGGGAAAATCTTTTCAAGAAGGATTAGGCGAAGTTCAGGAAATGATTGACATCTGCGATTTTGCTGTTGGACTTTCTCGTCAGCTTTATGGATTAACAATGCATAGTGAGCGTCCACGTCATCGTATGTATGAGCAATGGCACCCGATTGGAATTGTAGGAATTATTTCTGCATTTAATTTTCCAGTTGCTGTATGGTGTTGGAATTCTGCATTAGCTTGGGTGTGTGGTGATGTGTGTGTATGGAAACCATCTTCCAAAACTCCTTTATGTGGTGTGGCTTGTCAGAATATTATTGCTAGTGTGTTGAAGAAAAATAATGTTCCAGAAGGTGTTAGTTGTTTGTTGATTGGAAATCCGGTTGGAGATTTAATGAACAATGACAAACGTGTTCCTTTAATTTCATTTACTGGATCTACAAGAATCGGAAGAAGAGTTTCAGGTTTAGTTGCGGAACGATTTGGAAAAACCATTTTAGAATTGGGCGGAAACAATGCGATCATCGTATCTGAAAATGCCGATTTAAGTATGGTATTAGTGGGTGCAGTATTTGGAGCAGTAGGAACAGCAGGACAACGTTGTACTTCTACACGACGACTGATTATTCATGAAAGTGTTTACGATAAGACGATTTCTGTTTTGAAAAATGCTTACGGACAACTTTCAATTGGTAATCCATTGGATTCAAAAAATCATGTTGGTCCATTGATTGATAAAAAAGCAACAGAAGATTATTTGAATGCTATTGAAAAGGCAAAAGCGGAGGGCGGAAAAATTATCGTTGAAGGGGGAGTAGTTTCCGGTAACGGTTACGAAAGTGGATGTTATGTTAAGCCATGTATTATCGAAGCCAAAAATGAATTTCATATTGTTCAAGAAGAAACATTTGCTCCGATTCTTTATGTGATGAAATATAAAACGATTGATGAAGCAATTGCAATGCAGAATGGTGTTCCGCAAGGATTGTCTTCAGCAATTTTCACCAACAGTATGCGTGAAATGGAACAATTCCTTTCAGCAGAAGGTTCTGATTGCGGAATTGCAAACGTTAACATCGGAACTTCCGGAGCGGAAATCGGTGGTGCTTTTGGCGGTGAAAAAGAAACCGGTGGTGGACGTGAATCAGGAAGCGATGCCTGGAAAGTTTATATGCGTCGTCAGACTAATACGATCAATTACGGAAATCAATTACCATTGGCGCAAGGGATTGAATTTAATATTTGATCGAGAAGAATAACTCAGATGAGGTATTTGGTTAATACTTAATTCTATCTATTTTTTATAGAATAAATATTACTCATAACCCCATGAAAGCACTTTTACAAACCCTTCTTTTTATTTTTGTTATTTCCGTTAATTCCTTTGCTCAGGATAATCAGGAAAACCCAAAACATGTAAAAACTACCTGGACAGGGAACGGTTTTTTTCATGCAGGATTTCGTCCCGGTAATTGGGAAATGGATCAATTCGGGGCCGTGCAAACAAGCAACGGCGTAGATAAGAACGGAGTTCAAGGAAGTCCAACCCAACTATACCTAGCAATAGAACAAATGGGTCGGTTTTTTTATTGGGACATGGATCTTTCAATGATGCTTTCCAAAAAAAACTACGAGTTTACCGATAGTAGAACAGCAGGATATTTTGTTCCTGAAACGCAAGGAACTTATCAAACCGCGCAAGCTTCCTTTATGGGTTCTGTAGGTTATTTATGGAAAGGTCGCATGGGAATCTATGTGGGAGGAAGAGTTGGTTATGACAATACACTTTTGCATTACACTTCCAATGGAGCCTCACTTGTGAGCTATATGCCAGAATTAGGTGGACCCAAGAAAGGGTATAATTTTCATTTCTTTTTTCCTTTTATCCGAGGAATGGTCAGAGTAAGTTTCTTTACGGATATTGTAAAAAAGGATGAATTTAATTTCAAAGCAAAGGAGCATGAAACGGAAATAAATTATTGCATTCCTTTTAATAAAAAGAAAAATTTTGGCCTAATGTTGAAGTATAATCACATGGGATATACCACCACTGATTATCTCGGCGCATTTAAAACGCTAAACGCAGGGGCTGAAATTAGTTTTAAACGAAGTTATTTTCAGATTGGAGTTATCATTCCAGTAATAAGAGAACTTTCACCGGACGAATGTGTTGATTGTAGAGGTCGTGGTTACAGATTGGAAAAAGGCCCGCCATGTACTGTTTGCGGTGGAAGTGGAAGTGTAAAATGCACGTTTTGCAATGGTCAAGGTTTGATTGTAAATGAAACTACAAAAACATGTACCAGATGTGGAGGAAGCGGCAAAGTAAATTGTTCTGCTTGTGCAGGATTAGGGACAACAGAATTTGGCAAGCGAAGCACATGTGAGACTTGCGGAGGAACTGGAAAGAAAAAGAAATAATATTTTGTAAAATAGTAATTGCGGTGTTTGATTTTCTATCAGACACCGCTTTTATTTTAAATTCATGAGGAAAAATCGAATTGAAATGGTGTAATTTGTAAGCACATGAAAAAACGATTTTTGCTTCTGCTAATTTTTTGTTTGTCAATTGATTTCTGCTACGGACAAAGAACGTCTCAAGCTCCATTGCGCATTCATCTTGGAGAATGGCGAGGAGGCCTATCACTAAATGACACAACAGAATTGCCCTTTACCTTCACCGTCGATTTACAGCCCTTGGGTTATTCACTCACCATCCACAACGCTGAAGAAAATATTTTAGTAGAGAATCTAATCGTCAATAAAGATTCCATCAATTGGCATATGCCAGTTTTTGATTCTTGGTTCAAATGTAAAATTGATTCTTTGGGAGGATTTCATGGAACTTTTTATAATCATTCTGCGAGCCGACCCTATGAATTAAAATTTATTGCAGAGTATGGTAAGCGACGTTTCCCTTTAGCAAGAATCAAACGGAACGGACTTCAATTAAGAAAATTTGAATGCGATTTCAGTCCTGGCACTACTGACAGTTCAAAAGCGATAGGCCTATTCAATTATGATTCTGAAAACGCAAAACTTACAGGAACATTTCAGACAGAAACTGGAGATTACAGATTTCTTGAAGGAGATTTTACAGCGCAAACTTCTTTTGCCATTTCTTGTTTTGATGGCTCGCATGCTTTTTTATTTACTGCAAAAGAGGATAAAAATGGTGATCTTAAAGGCAATGCTTGGTATGGGAAGTTTGGATATGAAAAGTGGGTAGGAAAAAAGAATGATAAATTCGAATTACGCGATCCTTCAAAGCTCACCTATGTAAAAGATTCTTCGAAAGTCAATTTTACATTTAATGATTTGAATGGAAATCCTGTTTCGCTTTCAGATCCAAAATTCAAAGGGAAAGTGATCGTCATTCAAATTATGGGAAGCTGGTGTCCGAATTGTATGGATGAAACAGCGTGGATGTCTGAAGTGTATAATAAATATCATGATCAAGGATTGGAAGTAATTGCTTTGGCCTATGAACGTTCGCCTGATACAACAAAAGCAAATCCAAATATTCGCCGCGTTCGTGATCACTTCGGAGCAAAATATACTTTTCTAAATACAGGGAAAAGTGGGAAAAATGCAGCTTCAGAAAGTTTGCCGTTTTTGAATGATATTATGTCTTTTCCTACAACTATTTATATTGATAGGGAAGGGAAAGTGAGAATGGTTTATACAGGTTTCAACGGACCTGCCACCGGAACTGCATATGAAAAAGACACAACAACCGCTTTGCGATTAATACAACAAATGCTTGCAGAAAAACAGAAAAAATAAAATTACCATGAGTACAATAAACGCAGCAATACAGGTTCTTCCCAGAGCAAAAGATGTTCATCCTTACGAAATCGTTGACGTTGCTATTAAAGTGATTGAAGATTCTGGAATTAAATATGAAGTGTGTCCTTTTGAAACGGTGGTTGAAGGGGAATATGATGCTGTAATGGCATTAATTAAATTAATAAGAGAAAAATGTTTTGAGGCTGGCGCAGAAGAATTAATTGTAAATCTGAAATTGCAATTACGCAATGAGAAAGATGTAACCATCGAGGAGAAGGTTGGAAAGTATAGAAAATAAAAAGAGTGCCCGTTAACTGGCACCCTTTTTATTACTAACCGCTGAAGGAGTTCTCTGCATTAGATTCCTTTAACCGGACAAACAAACCTCAAGTTTATTTGAGGAGAGAAACATTTCCCATTATTCGATGGGATTTACCTTCAAAGTCAATTACAGAAATTCTGTATACATATACATCCTGTTGTGCTATATCACTACCATCGCTGGCACGGCCATCCCAACCATTATTAATGTTGTCGGATTTGAAAATCAAATTTCCCCATCTATCAAATACATCCATTGTGAAACCTTTGATTTCATTTCCGTAAGCTAGGAAGATGTCATTTTTGCCGTCTTCATTCGGTGTAAATGCATTCGGCACATACAAAGTAAATTCAGGCTCTACTATGACTGGCATTTCGGTGGTGTCGGTACAACCCCCATTCGATGTTGCAACTAGTCTTGCCAAATAAGTTCCACGTTGTGCATAGGTGTGAGATGGACTCGGAACATTATCAATTGTATTGTCACCAAAGTCCCATTGCCATCCAATGGTATTTATGGAGCATGCATTTTGAAATTGAAAAGTTGGTTCTAATTCTGAAACCACATTTGATGCTACGGTGAAATGTGCGGTCGGTGAATCGAAGATGGTCACATTTGCGATTGTATTTCCAGTTCCAATACAACCATAAGGAGAAGTGACTGTAACGGTTACATTGTAGATTCCACTTCCTGTATAGCTGTGTGTAATCGTACTTCCTGTTCCAGTAAAATTATCGCCAAAATTCCAAGCGTAGAAATCACCCACATTATTTGGATTTGTATCTGTGAATACAAAAGGAACATTATCACAACCAGATGCCGTTTGTGGTGTAAGTGTTATAGTTGGAAGTTGATGAACAACAATCGTTGTGCTGTTGCTTACTGTTACACCACATTGATTTGTTATGGTTATCTGATAGGTTGTTGTTTGTGTTGGTGTAATTGAAAAGGGTCCGCCGTTAGTCCAAGGTTGATT
Source organism: Bacteroidia bacterium (assembly GCA_038237845.1). Taxonomy (GTDB): domain Bacteria; phylum Bacteroidota; class Bacteroidia; order Palsa-965; family Palsa-965. The sequence continues at coordinate 25,082 of JBBRYH010000026.1, read as the reverse complement.
ATTCCAAACCCAAGTAAGTTGTCCAGGATTTCCTGTTACTGTTGCACCAACTGTAGTTGACGAGCCTGCGCATAATGCAGGACTAGATGACATCACCAAGTCAGCAGCAGAGAATTGATATACATCAATACTAATAGTTCCGGGCTGGCTGATACAACCATTTGCATCTGTAACACTCACGTTATAATTGGTTGGAAAAATTGGATAGACAGTATGCGTTGAATTATTTCCAAGATTATTACTCCAATTATAAGTATAAGGATTTGTACCACCAGATGCATTTGCGCCGATGATGGCTGGTTGTCCAGGACAAACAGTATCTGTAGGCGTGGTTGTCATACTCAGTAATGTTGGTTGTGAAATTGAAATTGTACTAACCGTTGCGCAACCATTTGCATCAGTTACTGTAACAGTATAATTTCCAGCAATCATATTTGTCACTACAGCTGTATTCTGAGGTGGAATAGTATTCCATGAATAATTATAAGGAGAAGTTCCACCACTTGCATTCGCAGCAGCGGCGCCATTTGCTCCTCCGTTACAAGATACATTTGACGAAGTAGGAATAGCAGCAGAAAGTATAGCAGGTTGTGTAATGTTTGCCTGACTGGCAAGCGTACATCCGTTAGCGTCCATTATGTTCACTACATAATTTCCAGCGATAAGATTTGATGCTACATTTCCATATTGAATCGGAGATGTATTCCAAGAGGTGAAATAAGGTGGTGTTCCACCTGCCAATGCAACAGTCGCTGATCCGTTTGTTCCTCCATTACAAGTTATAGAAGTAACATTTACATTTCCAGATAAAATAGGAGGCTGAGTAATGTTTACCGTGGCAGAAGAAATACATCCATTTGCATCTGTTACATCCACCGTGTATAGACCCGCTCCAAGGGAAGTTGCTGTTGAAGTAGATTGTGAAGGAGATGAATTCCAACTGTAAGCATAAGGTTGTGTTCCACCTGATGCGTTTACAGAAGCTTGCGCATTTGTCCCACCGAAGCAAGAAACATTTCCAATTACTGAAGCTGGTGTACTAAGCGCTGAGGCTGGTTGAGTAATCGTAACGGTAACATTGGTAGTACAACCATTTGCAGTTGTAACAATAACGCTATAGGTTCCTGCCGGCATTGAAATTATAGAATTAGTAGTTGTGTTATTTGACCACTGATAAGTATAGGGTCCTTGTCCGCCGTTTACATTTAATGTGGCACTACCATTATTTCCGCCGAAACATTGTACATCTACAACATTTGCATTTACGTTTGCGTTACTTGGTCCTTGAGTAACAACAGTTGTCGCAGTAGTACTACATCCTGTTGCATCAGTAACTAAAACAGAATAATTACCAGCGAGTAAACCATTCGCGTTTGCATTGTTTCCGCCATTTGGTGACCATTGATAATTGTAAGGCCCATTTCCGCCAGTTACAAGTACTGTAGCACTTCCATTAGAAGCTCCACAATTGGTCCCTGAAGAAGTAATATTTAATGCGAAACCCGTTACCGTAATACAAAAGGCGAATGTTTGAGAACCGGAGTAAGGGCAAGCATCATCCGTTACTGTAATTGTAAAACAATAAGGCGTGTTGCTAATGTTACTTGCATTAGGTGTCCATGAAAATGTTCCACTTGGTGTTGGTCCGGGAGATGTTGTAAATGTTGCTCCAGCAATTGCATTATTCCAGGTTAAGGTTAAGTTTTGTCCTAAATCAGGATCAGAGGAATTGACATAGAAGCTTAAATTATTTCCCGCACAAATGGAGGCACTATAAGTAGTCCCGCCGTTTATTCCAGTAATATTTGGAAGATTGTTTGTACAATTAATGGTGTGCAATTGAATGTCGCGAATTACACTTCCAATCATTACACCATTTCTCCATTCTTCAACACGAACCGCCATCACAGTAACCACAATTTGTGTTGGGTTCATACAAATATCACCTGTTACATTATTAAAGGTGACAAGCGGTGAAGAAAGTAAAGGTTGGCTTGCAGAATAAGGAGCATTGTAAGTAACCGTTGTTGCTGGACCGGTTAAAGGCGTAATTAAAGAGTACGCGAGTGAATCACCATCAGGATCAACAGCACCGTGATTGAAGCAATAACTTTGACTGGAGCAGATAAAAGGAACGGGGATGTTTGAAAAAACAGGTGAGTTGTTGCAAGGCGCTGCAACATTATTAAGGTGTGTTTCAATGTAAATGTTTTGTCCCCCTGGATTAACAATGGTATTGATCGCTGCATTTCTACAACAAAGTGTAAATGAAAAAACCCAGTCTGTGCATGCTTGTGGTAAAGTAATGTTTCCTTCATATATCCATTCTTGTACTCCGGGATTATTCCCTCCATTGCAGACGGTGAGCATACTTGGACAAATGGGAGTGACGTCTTGTCCGGTACCTGCTATTGGATTGAGTGTTGTGCTTAAATTTTGATTACACGATACGGATGTCATATCGATGTTAACACTGGCCGGCGCATTTACTCCGGAACAATCCCGGTAAAAAGCTAACCGTAAGCGATATTGATTACCGCCGAGACAGGTGTAGGTGAGGTCGCCACCCTGTGCATGCGAAGCATACGCTTCTGTGTTTGTTTGGATGAATGCGATGATAAGGCAAATTAGAATTTTCCATCCATGTGCGTAGATGTTTTTCATATCAGACTCTCCTTTCAAATTTGGTTAATACTTATGCAAAGAACTGATTGTTCTACGTCCCTTTATTCATGTGAGTTTCAGGGCATCGCAAACTTTGCCTTGTTGAAAAGAAAATATATGCATGCATAGTAAATAGAACAGACTGTAGATCAGCAGGCACAAAGCCTACATCAAAAATGTTACACAAAATGAATGAAACCTAAATAAATTCTCAGCGTATATAATGCTTGTGTGAATGTCCCAAAAGTTATCTTTGGGGATGAAAACGAAGGAAAAATCCACATTCAAAAAGTCTACATTTCTCTTTTTGAAAGATCTTTCAAAACACAATAATCGAGATTGGTTTAATATAAACAAGGAGCGCTATTTGGAAGAGCAAGAGCACATGTTGACTTTTGCAGAAAATGTGTTGGATAGAATGCGCAGACACGATGAGATTCAAAATGAATCAGCAAAAAAAGTTTTATATCGTATTTATAAGGATGTTCGTTTTTCAAAAGATAAATCTCCTTATAAAACTTCCTGGAGCGGATCTTTCCGTCGCGCTACAAAATTAAAACGCGGAGGGTATTACTTTCACATCGAACAAGGCAACTCCTATATGGCAGGTGGATTTTTCGGACCCGATGCGGATGATCTAAGACGAATTCGGCAGGATATTGAAAGAAATTCGGAAGACTGGAGAAAACTACTTGGAAATAAAAAACTGAAACTGTTTTTTGGAAACATGAGAGGCAGTCAACTTCTTACTACTCCAAAAGGATTTGACAAGGAACATCCGGCAATTGATTTACTTCGATACAAGTCATTTGTGCTACGACACAACTTCACAGACAAAGAAGTTTTGAGCGACAATTTTCCTGAAAAATTAAATCAGGCCTTTAAAAATCTTAGACCTTTTTTCGATTATATGAGCGATGTATTGACAACTGATTTAAATGGAATTCCCATTGTAGAATAGCTCAATCTTAACGCCTAATTATTGTATTATAATACCCAGGAATAACCGTACACTTATTTTAGCATCTTTATTAAAGTAACTGACCTTTAACCCTCCAATCAAATGCACTTTTATAAATTAATTCCGTTTTTTCTGTGCATACTTATGCTTGGTTGCACGAAGGAAGCATCTAAACCAGTAATATATCCTCCTTTTGTTTATACAGATTCTGTATCCGATATTGAAGGCAATTATTACCACACTGTTACAATTGGCACACAAGTATGGATGGCAGAAAATCTTAGAACCAATCATTATCGCAATGGAGATACTATTACTTATACTCCATACATTGAAGATTGGAATACGTTTGCTGTCCCTGCCGTTTGTATGTATAACAATGATACTGTTGCAGAACAAATTTATGGCGACATCTATAATTTCCGTTCTGCAAATGAAGTGAGAAATGTTTGTCCTGTTGGCTGGCATATTCCAACAAATAGTGAATGGCAAACCTTAATAGACTTTGTCGGAACAGATGCTGGGAAAAAACTGATGGAGGATGGAACACTTCATTGGTCTCCACCAAGCACAGGATCAACTAATGAATTTGGTTTCGCAGCACTTCCAAGTAGATGGAGAAGTGATCAAGGTTATTTTGAAAATATTCGACTTAAAGCATACTTCTGGTCTTCCTCGAACTATGTCCCATTTAATATCAATTATCCTGAAGGATATACAATTGAATTTAATCCTCTTTTAGATACATCAGTTTTTATTGGACACTCTTCTTATTTTACAGGATGCTCCATTCGTTGCGTAAAAGATTAGTCAATAAACCTCTTCCTTTTTTCAAACCATAATTAGATTTACGTGAAATATATTTTAACCCTACCGAAGTTTCTTGTTGTTGTTTTTTTTGTTGGAGCAGCTTCCGGATTGTTTGCACAAAACAACTACGCATTAGTTGCAGGTGGATTTAATATGTCTAAGCCAATTCTTGCAAATGGATACTCTTCTGATTATTGGAAAGGAGTTCATATCCGTTCTAAGTTTGTTGAATTCGGATATATGTCTGCTAGAGTTATTAATCCTTTAGATTCAAATGTTCTTGGAACCAATATATATATTGGAGCCAACATTCCCATATTTAAACTTGGAATGGGGAAACGCGTTTATGGGATAAAAGGAATTTTATTAATTCCTTTCATTGCAGCTGATATAGGCAGAACAAGCATTGGAACTGCCCACAGTTTACAAGCAACAATTGCACCTGGACTTAGTCTTCAATTGCCTTATGTTTTAGTTGATTTTAGAATGAACACAGGTGTAACATTTAATAATGTTGCTGGACTAAAAAAATACAAATTGTTGTTAATGCCAACCATTGCATTTCAATTTGATGCGTTGTGGGATGTTATGGATCCTAAAATTAAATTCAATGGAACTTTTTCCGGCACAACTACATCAACTACTTATTCCGAATCAATAGAGTATCATACAGATTATGATATTATTACAACAACTGAAACTACCTCCTCTCGTGATTATAGTTATGATTCCTATAAAAAGGATGTTGGCCCACATATTTCATTGGGACCTCGAGTTTGTTATTGGAATAAAGGAGATAGCAAAAAATATATTAATGGAGAGACGCTCATGTTTGGTCTAGTACAATCAGGTCGAGCACACGGTTTCGGATATGATTTGATCGGTGAGACAGGAACCATTCATTCTTCGGATGGGCTTAATTTGAAGTAGACACGAGCAATTGGGCGTTTTTGTTTTGATTTTAATGTTTCAAAATCAGGATTGACGCATTGGGTTAGAATGATGGGTGGACTTGGATTAGGTTACGACTGGATTGAGAAATCGGATGTCGCAACTACTCAGAAGAATGGCCAATTTATTAATATGTCTGCCAGTCTGGAATTTGGAGCAGTTTCGTTTTCGATTGAAAAGAACTTTGGATTTTATAATGATTTTGATAATCAGCGGTATTTTGTATTTACTTATCGTGTGCCTTTCGAGAAGGTGCATGACCGTTACAAAGAAATGAGAGAATCTAGATAATTTCTGAAAATATATAAATGATGAAACATCAAAAAAACTCGTTGGTAATTCTTCTTTCAGTTTTTATACTGATTCTGAATTATTCAGAAATTGTTGCAAGGGACATAACACCTGCAAATAAGAACTTTGGATCGAGAGCAGCATCTGATAAAAAAGGGGAACCTTATTTCAACGCCATCACATTTTATGGTGGAGTTGGATTTGGAGGGAAACATAATACATGTTATCTACTTAAGGCAAAAGCAACCTTGATCAATAAGTTGAATTTTGATGCTGCGATGTTTTATGATATTGACCATCACACTTTATATGATGCCAATTTTTCTTACGGCGAATCTGTTGCTTTTTCTGTAGGAGTGGAATGGGGAGAACGATATTATTTCATAAATAAAGATTCAACTCTTGAAAAAATTCATTTCAAGAATACAACTACAGGAGCATATTCTGATTACGCCTCCTTGACAGGTTTATCCTTTCCTGAATTAATTACCACTTATACATTTGGGATGGCATTTAAGACGAAAACAGCAAAAAAAGGATACTGGCATGATAAAGGTCGTTGTTGGGAAATGCTTGAATTCAGGTTTGAAGGAATGTTTGCACCAACCGTAAAGTATGATGACCCATTGGTTATCATTACGCAAGGAACATACCTAGAGCATCGTGATTATTATGCGTTAGAAGATGTGAAAGTTAAACATTGGGGTTTTAGAATGTTGATAGACACAAGGCTTTCTTCCAAAATTGGAGTGATGACGGAGGTAGGAATGCGACCAGGTATTAAATCTGAAATAAATGACAAAGGAACTTTTTCGAATGGATATTTACGAATGGGCTTTGAAATAGGTTTTTGTGCAGGAGGAAGAAAATTGTTGAAAGCGAGAATGCCGGATTAATTTTAAAGCAATTTCTCTCTCTTGAAATAGTTAAATCTTAACTCCGACAACTAATACATCATCCACCTGTTCAAGATTTCCTTTCCACTTCATAAACTCTTCATCAATTCGTTTTGATTGCTCTGAGATAGGAAGAGAAGAAACTTTAGAAAGTAAATCTTGAAAATTCTTTGATAAGAACTTTTTACCACTATTTTCTCCGAATTGGTCTGCGTAACCATCGGACGACATATAGAAAGTTGTCCCATTTACAAATGAAATTTCAGATTCTGTAAAGGGTGCATCTTCTTCACTTTTTTCCCCTGCAATCGAATATCGGTTTCCCTTGACTGAATGCATTCCGGTTGCATCATGATAATATAGTGGCCGACCCGCACCTGAATAGGTAACTTTCGAAAGATTTTTATCAATACAAAGTAATGCAATGTCCATTCCATCATTCGTGTCGCGCGCATCCGCATCTTTGTTAAGCGCGTGGATCATCATGACATGAAGTAATTCAAGAATTTCAGAGGGAGATGGAGATCCGGGTTGTTCAATAATTTTATTTAGAATATTTACACCGATTACAGATACGAGTGCACCAGGCACACCATGACCTGTACAATCCGCTACAGCGACATACGTTTTTCCGTTTTTATCGGCCAACCAATAAAAATCGCCACTGACAATATCGCGCGGTTTATTTAAAATAAAATATTCTAATCCTGATTTTTGCAAAATGCGTTCGTCTGGTAAAACAGATTGTTGAATTCTCCTTGCATAGGTTATGCTTGCAGTAATTTCTTCCTTTTGCTGAGAGATTTCATCATTTTTGACTTCAAGAAAGGAATTGTGTTTTTGTTTGCTGCGCAATAAAATAATGATGGTTATAATAATTCCGATTAATAAAAAGCCACCTGTAATAAAGAAGATAATGTTGCGCTTGTAGTTTTTCTCAGCAAGAGCTTTAGATTCTTCTACGTCAAGCATCGCCTTGTTTTTTTTATCTATTTCATAATTCTTTTTTAATTTTTCAATAGAGGAGGTCGCTTCTTCGCCGTGCAAACTATCATCGAGGTTCATATATCGCTCTAAGTAATAGAGCGACCTTTCAAAATTATTTTTCTTTTTATATACAGCACTTAATCCCGAATAAAAATTTGACTCAAGGTCACGTGCTCCAATTTGTTTTGCAATAATAGCTCCTCTTGAAAAAAACGTTAAGGCAGAGTCAACATTACCGAGAATCTCTTCTGTAGTTCCAAGTGCCATAAGTGCATTGGCAACACCTTCCGGTCGATTCCCATCCTTGTATAGCTCCAAACCTTTTCTGCCATAATACATCGCAGAATCATAATTCTTTAAGCTTCTAAAGCAAGCACCCAGATTATTATAGGTGGAGCCAAGTCTTAAATCGGCTCCATTTTTTTTGAAGGTAATTGCTGCGAGACGTATATAATAAATGGCTGAATCGTAATTTTCTTTTTGTTTGAACATGGCACCGATATTTCCCAAAGCAGCGCCCTCTAGATCTGCATTTTTGTCACTTGCTTTATTCATTGCATAGGCCTCTTCATATGATTTTAAGGCACCATCAATATCATTTTGCTGATAATAGATATTTCCTAAAGTAAGTTTACACACTGCTACGCCAAATGTGTTTTTTAATTTTTCCTGTTTTTTTAAAGAACGAATTGTATAATCTGCTGCTGTAGGATAATTGCCCATTCGATTATAAACATTTGCCATATTCAACAACATATGGGCTTCTTCCTTTTCTTGCCCCATTTGTTTCCATTTGGTCATCGAAGAATCGTAATATAAAAGAGCAGTTTCATAGCCTGCTGAATTTTCAAAAACTTGGCCATACATATTGTATCCCGTTGCAAGACCAAAACTGTAATTTATAGCGCGCGAAGTTTGAATTGCTTTTAAAGCATAAATCTGATGTTGTAAAGGATCTTTTTGTCGGTAATGATCGGCAAGTAGATTATAAAGATTTGCTTTAACTGAATCTCTCGATTCCCCTTTAAGTAAAGTCTTCAAACTATCTGCTTTCTGATCTGTTTGTCCGAAGCATGAAAAGCAACTCACAAAAGATAAAAAAAGAAGTGTAAGAAAAAATTGTTTCAATTTCATTTTATAAATATAATTAATGAACGCGCATACCAATTACAAGGATGTCATCTACCTGCTCAAGATTCCCTTTCCATTCTAGGAATGCATTACGCAAGGCTTCTCTTTGTTCTATAGCAGATTGATCCTGGATGTTCAACAGTAATTTTCTGAATGAATTATACTTGAATTTTTTTCCCATCGGACCACCGAATTGATCAGCATAACCGTCCGAGAAAAGATAAACCATATCTCCGGGGTATAATTGAATTTCATTATTTGTATAGTTATCAGTAACCCCTTCAACATTTGTCCCAATCGGAAATTTGTCTGCATTAATTTGTTTCAACTCTCCTTTGGAAATGATATATGCCGGATTAAAAACGCCTGCAAATTGTAATTTTTTTGTTTCAGGATCGTAAGTACACAGTCCAAGATCCATTCCGTCTTTTACTGTATTACCGCTGTCTGATTGCCGCAATAATTTATTTACACCAAAATCAAGATGGTGTAAAATTTCGGATGGTTTCGTAAGTCCCATTTCGTTCACCGCCTGATTCAATAAATTAAATCCGACTACAGACATCATCGCTCCAGGTACTCCGTGACCTGTACAATCCACAGCAGCAAAAATGGAAAGCCCGTCTCTGTTGTCGAGCCAATAGAAATCTCCGCTGACTACATCTTTTGGCTCGTATAAAATAAATCCATCGGGTAAAACACGATTGATTAATGCTAATGGTGGAAGAATAGAATCCTGAATTCTTTTTGCATAGTTGATGCTATCAGAAATGGATTTTTGGTGAGTCGTAATTTCCATATTCTTTTTCTCCAACTCATCATTGATAACCTGCTTCGCTTTATTTCTACGGAAAAGAAGCACAATTCCAAGTAGGACAACCAAGACAGCAACTACAAGAAATGCAACTAAAAATTTTGTCCTTGAATATTGCAATGAATTAATTTCTTCATTCTTTTTATAATTATCAATTTCATGTTGTTTTTTTTCATTTTGAAAACCGGCTTCTTTTTTAGCAATGAGTTCGTTTAATTCATTGCTATGTAAAGTATCCTGAAGAATTAAAAGTTTCTTCAATAATTTATAGGATTCCATCGGCATCCCAATCTCTGCATATCGATCGGCTATAGCTTCATAAGCATCTTCTAATATTGGTAATTCATTCATTGCAATAATGGCGTCATATCCCTTTTTCATATAGATATTTGCAGTTGCCGTATCGCGCATAGAGATATAGACTAAAGCGATTTCCATGGTGTTTGTTGCTGCCGAAGAATTTTCTCCAATAATTGTATCAAGTGCAATGGCCATATTGAGATATTTCAATGCACCAGCATAATCTTTCTTTTCAAGTCGTACTTTACCAAGCGTTGAAAAGTAAAAAGCAGAATCATTTTTGTCTCCATATTTTTTGATCAACTCTTCCGTTTTATTCATGCAACTATCCAACTGTACCATCAGTCCCATATCAAGATACAATCCCGACATGTTATTATAATTTGCAATTGTCGCTGTATAATCTTTTAATTCTTCATGAAGTGCAATTGATTGTCTGTAATATTTAATTGCTGTTGCCCCGTTGTCCATATTAGCATAGGTGTTCGCAATATTTCCTAAAAGTGTAGCTTGATTATCCTTGTTGTCGGATTCTGTCGCAATTTTTAGGCCTTCAAAGTAATAAGGAAGTGCTTCTGAATATTTGCCTTCCTGTCCATAAGAATTTGCAAGTCCGTTATAAATACCGGAAACAGTACCAGTTTTCTTATGACTCTTAAAATAGGGAAGCGCGAGATTGAAGTAATAAATACTGCTATCGAATTCGCCCAGCCAGGAAAGACATGTACCTTGTCCCATTTGAGCAAAAGCTTTAAAACGAGGATCCGCATGAAGTGAATCTGTCCAGGCGATTGCTTTTTTATTTAATGCGTAGGCTTCTTCCAGATTAGATCTTCGTATAGCTTCTGATAAATATATCATGGCCTTGATCTTAGATGTATCCTCTCCGTTCCCATTAACGATTTTGCGGAGGCTATCTACTCGCTGGGCAAAAGAGAAGGTGCAGAATAAAAAAAATGCAATTGTAAAAATGTTTTTCATTCTATTAATTTATTTTAATTCCAATTACTAATACATCATCTACTTGCTCCAACAAACCTTTCCATTCAAGGAATGTTTTTTCAAGTTTGATTCCTTGCTCAATCATTGGTAGCGTATGTATTTCAAGTAATACTTCTTGAAATTTCTTCACCATAAACTTTTTTCCTTTCGGTCCGCCAAATTGATCAGCATATCCATCGGAACTTAAATAAATACAATCTCCGTTGATAATATTTAATTCAGTTAATTTAAAATGTCGCACTTCATTTTCCTGGTCGCCACCAATTGAAAACTTATCTGCAGGAATAGCATTCAATTCATTGTTTCGAATGATCCATATGGCTCGGTTGGCACCTGCATAAGAAAGTTTTTGTTTTTCATGATTAAACATACAAAGTGAAATGTCCATTCCATCTCGAGTCTCCCCACCGGCATCCTGGCGCAAGGCCTGCCGAATACGGATATGAAGAAGATCAAGAATTTTATCTGGCGACTCTATGTTTTTTTCTAGTACAATCTCATTCAATAGTGTATTTCCGATCATGCTCATAAAGGCACCTGGAACACCATGCCCCGTACAATCTACACATGCTATCCACGTTAAGGAACCTCGAGTGACCATCCAATAAAAATCGCCACTTACAATATCTCGTGGACGGAATAAAACAAAAGAATCAGGAAATATTGTATTTATCTCTGATGTCAATGGAAGAATGGCATGTTGAATTCTTTCTGCGTAATGAATACTGTCTTGAATTCCTTTGTAGGCAGATTCCAATTCATGATTTTGTGTTTCGATCTGTTTTTTTTGTTCAACCACTTCGAAAGTTCTTTCGGTTACTATCGCTTCCAATTTTTCTTTTTGTATTCTTAAGCGTCGTGCACCAAGGCGAATGGAGATAAATATTATAAAAAGGAAAAGGAAAACATAAATAGAATAGGCCCATATGGTGCGATACCAAGGAGGAAGAATGGTGAATCTGAAATTTCCGATTTTGCCAGGATTACCTACTGCATCATATGATCGAACCTTAAAAACATAATCGCCCTCTGGAAGATTGGTATATTCTTTTTCTGTAACCGGTAAATAAGGGGACCATTCTTTATCAAACCCTTCTAGCATAAACCCATAAGTAGTAAATTCCTCATGGTTAAAAATGGGAGCACTGAAACGAAATGTAATATGGTTTGATTTATATTCAAGTTGTATTAGTTCGGAATTAGTCACAGACGCCCCCGTAAAAAGAATAGAATCTTTCCCAATCCTTACTTGCGTAATCATTGTGTTGAATGGAATTACTTTGGGTTCGGGCAATTGTAAATCACACTTAACTAATTCGCCTATAAAACTCATCCAAAAATTTCCAGATAAATCTACGTAGGAATAAATAAAATCTTCAGCAGGACATTCTGGTAGCGTAATAAATTTATTATCAAAGAGCCCGGTTTGCTTATTCTTTTTGAAAAAGCCGTAATTGCGAATGGAGTACCCTTGATATAATTCAGTTGTTCGAATTAATTTACCTTTTTCTGTACAGGTAAAATTAATTCCCGTTTCTTTATCCGCAACTACCTTATTCATTGCCGGGGAGGGAAGAAAACAAAAAGAACCTTCTCCCTTATCTAATTCAGTATGATATACGTAAATGTCTCTTGCTGTCTTCGCACAAATGGAATCACCAATAATGCAAAACATTGCTACGGCTTCATGGATGCCGGATTCTGTTGAAAAAGTGCGAATCTTGTTTTCTTTTTCGCCAAAATCAATTCTGTATAATACGCCCGATTGGCCAATAGACCAGACTCTTTCTCCGCCGACAAATTTATATTGTGAAATAAGAATGGATTGCTGTTCTCCGGGGGTTTCTGCAAAAGCTGATAATTCCCATTTATTGTTTTGTTTTATAAAACAACTAATACCACCTAATTCAGCAGCATAAATTCGAGAAGAATCGAAATTAAAAACTAAATCACGTGTAACAGCAGTACTCAAATATTCGGCCGGCTTCCCTTCTTTATATAAAAATAGCCCCTGACTACTTGCAACAAACAAATCTTCATCAATTTGGAGAAATGCCCAAAGTTCTGTTTTGTCAAATCCAATTAATTCGAAAGAATTATTTTTGTCACTTGATTTATTAATACTTCGAAATAACCCCCCTGTAGAAGCCAGATAGATTTGCTCTTTGTAATCAATAATGGAATTTATATCCCCTTCAAATCCGCTTTTTCTGGAATGAAAATATTTAATATTGCTGTGATAAAAAACGTGACTGATTCCATTTCCTGTAGTTAACCATAATTGACCCTCACGATCAACCAATATTCCCGAAACTGAATTGTCAATGAGTCCGTCTTCAGTATTTAGAGATTCTTTAAGATTTCCATTTTGATCTAAAAATCCGATTCCTATTCGGTTAAAGATAGCAATAGTTGAATCATCAATATATTTTGCTCCTAAAACAAAACAATCATGTAGATATTTATTACTTGAGAATACAAGCGCATGAAAACCTGAGGCTATTGTTGGAGAAAATGAAAAGAAACCCGAATCCCCGGTGAGCACCATAAACTCCCCATTCTTCCAAGGTATAATATCCAAGCAACGTTGATCAGCAAATCTTTCTCCACCTTTTACAGCAGATAATTTATGGTTTATAATTTCCTGAATTCCGATTTCACGTTGTCGGATATACAAATGGCCCTTGCACAAAAAGGATAGTGCAAAAGTTTTAGTAGGTAGTATTGATGTTACATATTTATGACTCTTAAAGAAAAAAACACCTTGTGAACTTTGAAAAACAATCTCGCCTTTTAAAGAAAAGACGCGCCATAGATCTGTAAATTTCTGTTCATTTGCCGGCAGTTGATTTGATAGTTCACGATAGACCATTTTTCCGGAATTCTGTTTTTCAAGAAATCCGAATGTGCCGTATGAACCAACATAAATAATTCCATCTTCGCCTAAGTAGAGTGAACGAATAGGAGTCCCAGTTTTTACGAAAATAGCAGTCCAGGATTTCCCGTCAAAACTGAAAATGTTTGTTGAAGTACCAAAATAAACAATTCCGTTGCTATCCTGAACAGAACACCATACTTGATTAAATCCGCCATATTCCTTTGCAGAATAATTACGAATAGTATAGCCACCGTCTCTCGCATTAAGCGAAATAAAAACAAAACAGTGAAGAAATAATATTAATAGTTTCTTCATTTCGATTTTTCAAGCGCCTGCTCAATGTCAGATGCGATGTCTGTTATATGCTCAAGCCCAACAGAAACTCGCACAAGGCCAGGCGTAATGCCAACCGACATTCTTTCTGCTTCAGTAAGTTTTGCATGTGTAGTTGAGGCAGGATGTGTAACTGTAGTTCTCGTATCTCCAAGATTTGCAGTGAGCGAACACATTTTAATATTATCAAGGAACTTTCTCCCTTGTGTTAGTCCACCTTTTAATTCAAAAGTTACAACACCTCCACCTGCCTTCATTTGTTTTCTAGCAATTTCATAATGAGGATGAGAAAGTAAAAATGGATATTTTACACTAGAAATTTCAGGATGATGCTGCAACATCGATGCTAGTTTCATTGCATTTTCAGAATGACGTTCCATACGAAGATGAAGCGTCTCCAAACTTTTTGAAAGTACCCAGGCATTAAAAGGAGAAAGAGAAGGGCCTGTTGCTCTGCAGAATAAATAAATTTCTTTGATCAAAGCTTTACTTCCGCACACGCATCCACCTAAAACACGACCTTGACCATCAATAAATTTTGTTGCTGAATGTGTAATCAGATCTGCTCCGTATTGTGTGGGTTGCGACAAAGCAGGTGTTGCAAAACAATTGTCGACGTTCAAAAGTACTTTATGTTTTTTCGCAAGTTGTGCTATAAATTCTATGTCAACAAGATCTAAACCTGGATTTGTTGGCGTTTCAATAAAAATCATTTTTGTATTGGGTTGAATCAATGCTTCCCAAGTTTCTGGCTTATTGATGTCAAAGTAGGAATAGGTAATTCCCCAGCGCGTTAAATATTTTGTAATGACAGTATGTGTAGATCCAAAAATAGAACTACAAGCAAGCAAGTGATCGCCTGATTTTAAAAAGGCTAAAAAGGAAGCAACTACAGCAGCCATTCCACTTGCTGTTGCATACGCAGCTTCTGTTCCTTCAAGTGCAGCCATTTTATTTTCAAATTCACGCACATTTGGATTTGAAAATCGCGAATAAATATTATCCTCATTCTCATCAGCGAAAGTGGCACGCATCTGTTCCGAATCATCAAACAAAAAACTTGATGTCAAAAATAATGGAACGGAATGTTCACGTTCATCGGTGCGTTCGTTTTGAATTCTTATCGCTTTAGTTTCAGGCTTCATTTTAGTTTTTAGTTGGAAGTTTTTAGTTCACTGCAATTAAAAATTCAGGAAACTAATACTCCGTTTACTCTTACTTCCCAAGTGAGTTTTGCACCTGCGATTTCTAATGTTCTAGATACAGAACAATATTTTTCCATTGACAAATCAACAGCTCGTTTTGCTTTTTCAGGATCCACTTTACCATCAATATGATAAATAGTATGTGCAATTTTCCATAACGCAGGCTCTTTCCCTTTTTCTCTCTCAGCATCAATTTCAATCTGGAAATCAGTAATTTCCTGTTTTTGTTTTTTTAGGATGATAATAATGTCGACAGAACTGCAAGCGCCTAATGCCATTATCAAACTTTGCATCGGTCTTATGCCATTGCCTTTGCCGCCCGACTCGGGAGCAATGTCATAAATGACCGAATTTCCAGTCTCGTTTTTAGCCTCAAATTGAAAGGCGTCATCGATACGTTTTAAGTGTACTTTCATAGGGAATTTACTAAGAGATCAAATATAGAAAAACAGTTACGAAACAGTTCTTATCTTCGACCAATCTTTCGATGAAAACAGACATTTTCCATAGTAAAACAGCATTTACGACTGAATCAGGCTATCAGCTTCCTCATTTGGAGCTTGCTTATTGTACCTATGGGACTTTTGTGGAAGGCAAAAGCAAGGTGGTTTGGGTTTGTCATGCACTCACCGCAAGTGCAGATTGTGTCGATTGGTGGCCTGAACTTATTGGAAACGGGAAAGCAATTAATCCGGAAGGCTATTTTATTATTTGCATGAATATTCCTTCTTCCTGTTACGGTTCATCGGGACCGGGAAGTTTAAATAGTAAAACCAATGAAACATATTTCGGCGATTTTCCTGTTTTCACCATACGTGATATTGTAAATGCTTCGATTTTATTACGCGAACATTTAGCAATTGATAAAATTCATTTATTGATTGGAGGATCCATGGGCGGCTATCAATGTGTGGAGTGGGCAGTAATGGAAAGTGAAAGAATTGAAAATCTTGTTTTGGTGGCAACGGCCGCAAGAGAGAGTGCTTGGGGAATAGCCATTCATACTGCACAGCGTTTAGCAATAGAAACAGATCCTACTTTTGGGGAAACAAATATTAATGCCGGAGCAAAAGGTTTAAAAACTGCTCGTGCAATAGGAATGCTTACTTATAGAACCTATAAAGCATTTGTAAATACACAAACCGATGATGATGATCGTACTTCAGATTTTAAAGCGGAATCCTATATTCATCATCAGGGTGATAAATTGGTAAAACGATTTAACGCTTATTCCTATTGGTTACTAACTAAATCAATGGATTCGCATAATGTAGCAAGAGGACGCGGGAAGATGGAAGACGTTTTGAAAAAAATAAAAGCAAAAACAATTTGTATTGGGATCAGCAGTGATCATTTGTGCCCTGTTGATGAACAGAAATTATTAGCGGCGTATATTCCAAATGCAAAGTTTGTGGAAATTGATTCTCCATTCGGTCACGATGGATTTTTGGTAGAGGGAGAGAAGATTGGGGAAATTGTGAGAGCGTTTCTTGCTTAGTGGCTAGGGTACGAATTACGAATCCGTACTGATAATTACGAATCTTTTGTTGGAAATTATGTTCGCATTGAATTATTTTCAATATTTGCGGCCTTTTATTTTTTTTACGCTATACACTTTATATGAATGCTACTTTAAATCGACAGGATTTATTATTTCCTGAATTGAGTTACAAAATCATTGGTTGTGCCTATGATGTATTTAATCAAATTGGTCCTGGCCACCTTGAAAAAATTTACCAGAGTGCAATGTCCAAAGCCTTAAAAAATGCAGACCTAAAAGTCAAGGAACAAGTTTGTCATGATGTAAATTATAACGGAGAAAAAGTGGGTCGTGGTTTTTTTGATTTTTTGGTTGAGGATAAAATTATAATTGAATTAAAGCGAGGGAAATTTTATTTTTCGAAAGAATTGAGTCAGATTACGGAATACTTAAAAATGAGTAAACTTGAATTAGGAATTATAATCAGGTTTACCCCTGACGGGATTAGGACCAAAAGAGTAGTAAATATAAATTCTACGTCTAGAAGTCCAGCATCTTCGATTTCGTAATTATTCGTACAAATTCGTAATTCGTACATGACCCGACTGGCATTACTTGGTCACAACATCTCCCACCAACTTTCCGAAATTTTCATCAATCGCTTCCCACAATTCAATTTTATTTCCTTCTGGATCCATGATGTGGGCAAATTTTCCATATTCTAAAGTTTGTACTTCTCCTATAATCTGCACACCTTCCTTTTTTAATTCTACCAATAGATTTTCGAGATCTTCCACTCGAAAGTTTATCATAAATTCTTTTTTGGAAGGTTCGAAATAATCCGAGTCTTTTGGGAAAGTACTCCAAACGGAATATCCTTTTTCTTCTGGCGCATCCGATTTACGCCATTCAAAAGTTGTTCCGTAATCATCCGTTTTTAATCCGAGATGTTCGGCATACCATTCTCTTTGCGATTTTGGATCATCACATTTGAAAAAAATTCCACCAATTGAAGTAACTCTTTTCATTTGCAATAGTAATTGAATGAGGTATTTTTTAAAACAAAATTCCGGCAACTAAAACATCATCCACCTGATCAAGTTTATCCTTCCATTGATCAAATGTTTCAGCTAAAACTTTTTCATGCTGCTCAGGAGAATTTTTATATTCCTTAAAAAGCAATTCATTTAATCGTGAATATTTGAATTTCTTTCCTTGTGGGCCACCGAATTGATCAGCATAACCGTCGGAAAACAAATAGACAGCTTCAAGTCCATCGAGCGGAATAGTATGTACCGTAAATGGTTTTAGAGTTCCTTCGAAAATCCCTACTGGCTGGCGATCTCCTTTTATTTCTTTCATCACGCCATTCTGAACATAATAAAGCGGATTGTTTGCGTCTGCAAATTTCATCACACGATTTCGTTGATCAATAGCGCATAATGAAATATCCATTCCGTCCTTTACACTTTTCATTTCTGCTAACGGAGTGCTTTCTGATTCTTTCTGTTCTTGTTTTAAAGAACGAACAATATTTTGGGCAAGCGTAAACAAAATTTCTCCCGGGTCAGTAATCTGTTTTTCCTTAACAATTTCATTGAGTGCAGTATTGCCGATTAAAGACATAAATGCACCAGGCACTCCATGTCCTGTACAATCTGCAACTGCCATAATTTTAATATGGCCACTTCTACCAATCCACCAGAAATCACCACTTACGATATCTCGTGGACGAAAAAATGTAAATGATTTTGGAAATATTGAAAGTGTTTCTTCAGGAGTAGGAAGTGCAGCTTTTTGAATTCTTTTTGCATAATTAATACTATCAAGAATGTCACGATGTTGTTCATCAACAATTTTCTTTTGTGAAGAAATTTCATTTTTCTGTTTCTGAAGTAGAATGTTTGCCCGTTTTGATTTCGTTGCATTACGGAGCACTACAAAAATCAAAATAACTAATAAGGCAAGAGCTGAGGCCATGAAAATATTTCTGCGGACTTGCAATTCGTTTTCAATAGTTAATGATTCCACTTCCTTTTGTCTCCGCTCGGTATCAAATTTTGTATTTAGTTCATTTATCTGTTGTGCGTTTGCGGTGTTAAATAAACTATCGTTAATATTATAATACAATTTAAAATAATCCAACGCTTTATCCTTTTCGCCCATTGCCTCATACGTTTCGGACAAACCCAAATAATGAGATTTCATCATGTCTCTATAGTCGAGTTCTGTAGCAATATCTAAGCCTCTATTAAAGTAGTAAAGTGCTTTTTCATAATTTTTCAGTCTTAAATAAAGCGTCCCAATATTTTCGGAAATAAGTGTTACACCGTTTTTGTCTCCAATTTTTTCTCTGATCGCCATAGCGCGTTCATAATATTCAATCGCCTTTGGCAGGTCCTGTGCATTTTTAAAAATATTCGCGATATTATTCAAGCATACAGCAATCCCTCTAGGATTATTTATTTTAGTGAACATTGCTAAGGAACGTTGATAATAGTCCTTTGCTGTTATAGTATCCGTCATATTCAGATAGGTATTCCCAATACGTGCGAGTGAATTGGCAATTCTATCCTGTTGGCCTGTCTCCATATATCGTTTCAACCCGATTTCTTCATAACGCAATGCATCTTTATAATTTTTTTGATCATTATAGATTACACCGATATTCAAATATGAATTAGCAGCTTCTGATTTATTTTTCTCATCAATATTGGTTGCGAGTGATTGGTTGTATGCAATCAAGGCTTTAGCAAACTCGCCTTTTTCCCGATAAATAAACCCAACACGATTCATGGCCCACAATACTTCTATGCTGTCGCCAATTGACCGTGCAATTTGAATAGATTCGCTAAAAACTTTTAAAGCACTATCACTTTCTCCTGAGTAGAATAAAGCATAACCATAATTATTCATGGCTTCGGACTTTCCACGTTTATCGTTTTTACGATCGGCGATATCCATGGCCATTTTTGCAAAGTCAATTGCAGATTTATTATCTGAAGCCGAAACCATTGCACTGAACTTATTGCAAAGGCGGAATTTGGCTGAATCAGAAGGAGCATTTAGAACCAATTTGCTTAGAGAATCTCGTTGAGCAAATAATGAAGCAGAAAGTAGGAGCAGTCCTATAATGAAACGGACGACTTTCCCTTGAAGCATTCGGAATGAGATGTTATAACTCACTATATTGGGTTTAGGACAAATGATAGGAGTAAATTTACTACATTAAATCTACTCCTTAGAAGGCTAAAGGAGATTTTGCTTCAGCGGTATAAAATCTATTTACAACGAAAAACCCTCTCATTTTTCAATGAAAGGGTTTTCAAAAATAAATTTCTCAAACATAAATATCAGACTAGCTACCACAAGCTTCGCAATCATCTTTGTTATCGATGGAGCAGGTAATTTCTGCCATTCGTTCTTCAACAGAGATTTCAGTAACTTCTGCATTCGCCGGTTGTGAAAGAGCTGCCTGATCAACAGTGAACTTAATTGCATCAGCAGCAGCTTTCGTACGTAGGTAATACATTCCTGTTTTAAGTCCTTTCTCCCATGCGTAGAAATGCATAGAAGTAAGTTTTGCAAAGTTTGCTGATGGAACGAATAAATTAAGTGATTGTGACTGGCAAATAAATGCACCACGATCAGCCGCCATATCAATCAATGCGCGTTGTGGAATTTCCCAAACGGTACGATATAGATCTTTGATGTTTTGTGGAATCTCAGGAATATCCTGTACTGATCCATTTGCACCAATGATTTTGTTTTTCAAATTGTCATTCCACAAACCGAGCTTCACTAAATCTTTCAGAAGGTGTTTGTTTACCACTACAAATTCTCCTGACAATACACGACGTGTGTAAATGTTTGAAGTATACGGCTCGAAACATTCGTTGTTGCCAAGAATCTGTGAAGTAGAAGCCGTTGGCATAGGTGCAAGTAAAAGTGAATTACGTACACCATGAATTTTTACTTCTTCTTTTAAAATGTCCCACTCCCAACGTGAACTTGGAGTAACATTCCACATATCAAATTGGAAAATTCCTTTTGATACAGGCGAACCCTTGAAAGTTTCGTAAGGACCATCTTTTTTCGAAAGATCTTTAGAAGCTGTCATCGCAGCATAATAAATAGTCTCGTGAATTTCTGCATTCAGTTTGCGCGCCTCTTCACAATCAAAAGGCAAACGAAGTAAAATGAATACATCAGCAAGTCCTTGAATGCCTAAGCCGATTGGACGGTGACGCATGTTTGAAACACGCGCTTCAGGAACCGGGTAATAATTACCATCGATGATTTTATTCAGATTCTTTGTTACGTGATAAGTGATATCGAATAAACGCTGATGATCAAATGCTCCCTGATCAACAAAACGTGGTAAGGCTAATGACGCAAGATTACACACTGCGATTTCATCCGGAGAAGTAAACTCCATGATCTCTGTACAGAGGTTAGAAGATTTAATGGTTCCCAGATTCTGCTGATTGCTTTTTCTGTTAGCCGCATCTTTGAAAAGCATGTATGGATTTCCAGTTTCAATTTGCGATTCAAGAATAGCAAACCAAAGATCCTGTGCTTTTATTTGTTTACGATATTTTCCTTCTGCTTCGTATCGGGTATAAAGCGCTTCGAATTCTGCACCCCAACAATCAGAAAGACCCGGAGCTTCATTCGGACAGAACAATGACCAATCGCCATTTTCTTTTACACGTTGCATGAAAAGATCGGAAGTCCACATGGCAGTGAATAAATCACGCGCACGCATTTCTTCTTTTCCATTGTTCTTACGAAGATCAAGGAATTCAAAAATATCAGCATGCCATGGCTCAAGATAAATTGCGAAAGAACCTTTACGCTTTCCACCTCCCTGATCTACATAACGAGCAGTGTCATTGTACACACGAAGCATTGGAACAATTCCGTTAGAAGTTCCATTCGTTCCTTTGATATAAGAACCTGTTGCGCGAATGTTGTGAATGCTCAATCCGATTCCACCTGCACTCTGTGAAATCTTTGCGCAGTTTTTCAATGTATCGTAAATGCCGTCGATGCTGTCATCTTTTACTGTCAATAGAAAACAAGATGACATTTGTGGTTTTGGTGTGCCTGCATTGAAGAGTGTTGGTGTAGCATGTGTGTACCAACGCTCACTCATGAGGTTATAAGTTTCAATCGCAGCTTCTACATCTTCTTTGTGAATTCCAACTGCCACGCGCATGATCATGTGTTGTGGGCGCTCAGCAATTTTGCCGTGCAATTTCAAAAGATAAGAACGCTCTAAAGTTTTGAATCCGAAATAATCGTAACCGAAATCGCGATCGTAGATGATTGACGAATCTAAAAGTTGTGCATTGTTTTTGATGATTTCATATACATCATCAGCAATCAACGCAGCTTTCTGACCGGTTTTCGGATCGAGATAAGTGTAAAGTAATTCTATTGTTTTGGAAAAAGATTTTTCTGTGTTCTTGTGCAGATTAGAAACAGCAATACGTGACGCAAGCAAAGCGTAATCCGGATGTGTTGTTGTTAAGGATGCAGCAGTTTCAGCAGCAAGATTATCTAATTCGCTTGTAGTAACTCCAGGATAAATACCTTGAATTACTTTCATGGCAACCTCCACCGGATTCACATGCACAGAGTCGAGTGCATAACAGAGTTTCTGAATACGGGCGGTGATCTTGTCGAACTTTATGGATTCTTTGCTGCCATCGCGTTTGATTACGTACATATTTGCGAGCGTTTTTCGGTTTTAATAATGGGAGAACTGTAGGGAAATATTTTTTAACGTGCTTTTACAATCCTACATCAGGGGAGATTGCTGAGCATTTTTTGGGTTTTTAAAATTCTTCGTCGAGACTGAAAACGTTTTTCGAACTGTCACCAGTCACTCCGGCTTTTTGATATTCAGCAACACGCTTTTCAAAGAAGTTTGTTTTTCCTTGAAGAGAAATCATCTCCATGAAGTCGAATGGATTTGTCGCATTGTAAACTTTCGCACAGCCCAAAGCAAGTAGCAATCGATCAGCGACAAATTCAATGTATTGGCACATCAATTCAGAATTCATTCCAATCAGTTTTACAGGAATAGAATCTGTTACAAATTCTTTTTCGATAGTAACAGCATCGGTAATAATTCCTGTTACTTGTTCAACTGGTAATTTATGATTGAGGTGTTGTGTATATAACAAGCAAGCGAAATCGCAATGCAATCCTTCGTCACGTGAAATCAATTCATTGGAGAAAGCAAGTCCTGGCATCAATCCACGTTTCTTCAACCAGAAGATAGAACAGAAAGAACCAGAGAAGAAAATTCCTTCAACTGCTGCGAATGCAATTAGACGTTCAGCAAAAGTTCCTTTGTCAATCCAACGCATTGCCCAATCTGCTTTCTTCTTTACAGCAGGTACGGTATCAACCGCATGGAAGAGGCGATCTTTTTCTGAAGGGTCTTTGATATAAGTATCGATCAACAACGAATAAGTTTCGCTGTGAATATTTTCCATCATGATTTGATATCCATAGAAACAACGTGCTTCAGGATATTGAACGGTGCACATAAAATTGATTGCAAGATTTTCATTTACAATTCCATCACTCGCTGCGAAAAATGCAAGTACATTTTTAATAAAGTAACGTTCATCATCACTTAACTTATTTGCCCAGTCTGCAAGATCAGGAGAGAGATCAATTTCTTCAGCAGTCCAAAAACTAGCTTCCGCTTTTTTATACATTTCCCATATGTCACCGTGCTGTACAGGAAAAAGAACGAAGCGATCTTTGTTCTCTTTTAGTATTGGTTCATTAGCATCTGCCATAAATTAATTGCCTCCTAAATAATGTAATCGTGTGTTGTTGTTTGGTAATCAGGTGTTTCGGGCTAAAAAAACAGGCCTAAAGCCTGCTCAATTCCTTTAAGGTGTTAGTGGTGAATCGTTTACATCGAAATGGGCCATCACTACCGCCGAGAACAAATTTTTAGAAAATTGAGTTAACAGTCAAGTCATTTCAATTAACAATGACCCAAAGTTTTAAACACAGTACGTGAACCGACTTTGTTGATAACGACTAACAAACTATGACTTTTTGAGGCTTGACGGCACTTACAAGGGAGAGCGAAAAAAAATGAAAAATTTATCGGGTCATGCCTTGCATATCTGGTAATTATAACAATATTGGATTGTAGACCATCGTTGGCTGAAACCCTTTATCCATAAGGCTTTCAGAAGGGAGCCATTTTAAAATGCTGGAAGCTATACGTTTAGGATTTTTTCTTCTTTTTATCTTTTCCTTCAATAAATTTTGCGGCACTTTCTAATTGTGCGTACCATTCTTTTCCATACTTACGAATCAAAGCTGTTTTTACGAATTTGTAAACGGGAACTTCTAATTTTTCTCCGCATGCACAGGCGGGTTTGCAGATATCCCAAGTCTCATAATTTACTGCATCAAATTTTTTGTAAGGTGTAATTCTTACAGGATACAAATGACACGAAACTGGTTTCTGCCATTTTACTTTTCCATCTTTATGTGCTTTTTCTATTGCGCAAAGTGCCATTCCATTTTCGAAATAGGTATACGCACATTCTTTATTTCCTCCTACAAGTGGCGTTACTTTATCTCCATCAGAATCAGTTACCCATTGTCCTTGTTTTTCAATTGCCTTAATTCCTTTTTCAGTCATGTAAGGTTTTACAAAAGGATAAATCTCATCTAGAATTTTTGTTTCATCGTCTTCCAGTGGTGCGCCCGAATCCCCATGCACGCAACAAGCGCCTTTACATGCGTTCAGATCGCATACAAACTTTTTTTCAACTAGTTCATCAGAGATGAGCGTTCTTCCTATTTCAATCATGGTGTAAAGGTAGTATTGAGTATTGAGAATTGGGTATTGAGTATGGAATTAATTTTTTTCTTTAAAAATGAACATTACTTGATTGACTTTGTTCATCACGGAATTAGGAAATGGTTCTGAAAAATGTTCATCCCAAAATTATTTCAACTATTTTATTTCTTTTGCATCTAGAATTTTTCTCATTCTTGGTTGCAGAAAAAATATTCCAACAGGAAAAATAAAAAACCAAAGAATTGATTTTGCTTTTGATTCATTGGGTAAATCCAAACTCTTTTCTTTTTTAAGTAACCAAATAGGAAGTTGAACAAGCAGATAAATCATAAAAAGTGAAACCAAAACATGCATCACAAAAACAGGGGAATCAATACTGATGTACTCCAGTCTCGGAATTTGACCGGTAATATTTAATGCCTCCATTACAAAACTATCCTGCCATAAACGAAATAGAATCCCAATAACCAATCCAGCAAAAACAAAAAAGCGCGCTCTAAAAGTTGGGGCAAGTATAAAAGTGAGCGTGG
>JBBRYH010000025.1:0-52919 GCA_038237845.1 Bacteroidia bacterium | reverse complement strand
GCCTGAGCATTGTCATTTTGATTGACCAGCTCAACAGCCTTAATCTTAAACTCCGTTGGGTAATGTGTTCTTACTTGTCTCATGTTTCTAAGTTAGCTCCTTTGGCGAGTTAATTTTTCCACTCAAAGCTATTAACTCCATACCTCTTATGGTAAAGAAATATAGTCTGCCTCAAATAAGTGTGATTTATGTAATTTTTTTCGGGAGTCATGTAATCCCTTCCTATTTAAAGAACCCACCTTTGATGTTCACTATAATTTGAAAAACTTTAAAGCATAAAACATGAAAATCATTATTGGCGGAATTGCCATATTGGTTACTACGAAAATGAAATTAATAGCTTAATAAAACTCTAATCTAAACTTTGAATTATGAAAAACTTAACTGAATTAAAAGGAAACTGGAACGAAACAAAAGGGAAACTAAAACAAAAGTATGCCATCCTCACTGATGATGATTTGCTCTTGGTAGAAGGCAAACAAGATGAAATGATAGGCAGAATTCAATCTAAACTTGGCAAAACAAAAGAACAAATTCACAAACTGATTTCTGACCTTTAGTTACCCTAACTCTTAAATGAAATGCCAGTTACAATTCCAAATGAGAATAACGCCAAAAGAACTCTTAAAATGTTAAGAGATTATTATAATTCGCTCAATCATATTTTTAAAAATCAAACAAAAAAAAATATTTCAAATGAAAACTAATCGCCTTTCAGAAACGTTAACAGCAGCATTGAATGAACAAATGACCAAAGAAGCACATGCTTCGCAAATCTATTTATCATATGGATGTTGGGCTGACAACAATGGATACAGAGGGGTTGCAAATTTTCTTTTCCGGCATGCTGCGGAGGAACGCAACCACATGATGAAACTCTTAGAATACATTTTAAAGCGAGGAGCAAAAGTAAAAGTAACTGCCATCTCCGCTCCGGCAGCCGACCCGAAAAGTGTATTTAATTGTTTTGAAAAAGTATTTGAGCAGGAATGTGACAACACAAAAGCCATTTATAAACTGGTAAAGATGGCACTCAAGGAAGAGGATTGGGCTACATGGAATCTACTTCAGTGGTTTGTGAAAGAACAAACAGAAGAAGAAAATCTTGCCATCAGTTTATTGGATAAAATTAAAATTGCAGGTGGTGAAAAAGCAACTGGTAATGCCTTGTATGAATTAGATAAAGATTTGGAAACAACTCCCAATCATGCAAAGTTAGCGCAAGATGTAACAACAGATAATCCTTAAAAAAACATGGGCAATCACATTGTAAAAATTATTTCTGTTGAACCGGTAACACATGATGTAAGGCGTTTCACTATTGAGAAACCACAAGGATATAAATTCATACCCGGACAGGCAACAGAAATTTCCATCAACACACTTGCGCTCAAAAATGAAAAACGACCATTTACTTTTACAAGTTTAAATGACAACGTAAATCTTGAATTTACAATCAAAATTTACAACAGTCACAACGGAGTTACCAAAGAGTTAGGTAAACTAAAACACGGTGACGAACTTATTATTCGTGATGTTTGGGGAGCGATTGAATATAAAGGCGAAGGCGTTTTTATTGCGGGAGGGGCAGGAGTAACACCCTTCATAGCAATCCTCAGGCAGTTGCATAAAGAAAATAAAATCAGCAGCAACAAATTAATTTTTACTAACAAAACCGAAAGCGATATAATTCTCCACAAAGAATTTAATGAAATGCTTGGCAAAAATTTCATTAACACGCTTACCGATGAAAAAAAAGACGGTTACGAGAACCGTCTCATTGATTATAGTTTTCTAAAAGAAAAAATAGATAATTTCAAACAACACTTTTATGTTTGTGGACCACCACCGTTTGTAAAAGCCGTTTCAAAAGCACTCACCCAATTAGGAGCAAAAACCGATGAAGTCGTTTTTGAAAAATAAAATCACTCACCACAAACAACAATAATAAAAATTAATTTTCTCTTTGCACCTTTTGGTGCCCACGACCATGAAATTTATATTGACCAAAAAAGAATTGAAATGAGACACCTGATTTTGTTATTTCTAATTTTATTTTCTTTTACATCGAGGGCATGTCCGTTCTGCAATTCGAAAACTGCTGTACAGATAAGAGCTTCTCTTTTAGGACCTGATTTTTTCTTCAATATGTTTATCATCTTATTGCCATTCATTATATTCTCAGTAATTACAGTATTCATACACTATAATGTTTGGCCTCGAAAATTTTTTAATCAAAAAAAACCTTGATGAACAGCAAACCTTTAATTGCAGCAGGAACACTAATGGGTATTGGAATGGGGGGATTTGTGGATGGAATTTTATTTCATCAAATACTCCAGCTGCATAGCATGCTTTCGGCAAAACTACCTCAAGATACTCTTGTAAACGTTAAGATAAGTATGGTATGGGACGGTTTTTTTCATGCCTTAACATGGTTAGCCACGGTAATTTCAATTAAACTTCTTTGGCAAGCAGGCAAGCAGCAGAATGTTCCTTGGAACGGCAATACCTTCTTTGGCTCCTTATTTTTCGGATGGGGGATTTTTAATCTTGTTGAAGGAATAATAGACCATCATATTCTGGGTATTCACCATGTTGTTGAACGCCTTGGATTATCTCTGTACGATTATTTGTTTCTTGCTATTGGAGTGCTATTTATTATGATAGGCTTAGGTTTTATCCACAAGGGAAGAAATGAAATTTTTGCATCCGTGACTGCTTCAGCGTTTATAAAATAAATAGAGTACGCCTTTTATAAAGTCAATAGAAAAGTGTGAAGGCTTTTTTTAGGTCTTCTTTTTTAAAGAAATATTCGCAACTGGTTTTCCCTTTATTCCTTGTTTTACAAGGTGAGCTAAAAATTTCGCAAACGGCTCGATGTCATTTTCTACACTTGCTTTTTCTAAAGCTGCCATATAAGCCTTACGTTCTTCTACCGGAATAACAGTCCATGGATAACCTCCTGAAGCTAACATGACATTTAGCATAAAACGCCCCATTCGTCCATTACCATCCATATAAGGGTGTATATAAACAAATATAAAATGCCCAAGAACTGCTCTAACAGAAGCTTCAGTTTCGTTGCTTAGCAATTCAAATAATAAAGGCATTGCATCACGAACTGCATCAACTTTTAGTGGTACATGTTTAGATTGACTAATATAAACTTGACCATTTCTGTATCCTGCTAAATCAGATGGTTTTAATAAACCAACCGTTACGCTTGGGGCAAATAATTCTCGATACCAATCTCCGTGTTCAACATCGGTAACCTTTCCTGAATTTTTGCCACTAAGTATTTTTTTTATGCTTGCTCTAACCTTTTGCGTTGCTTGCCAATAGCCCCTTGCAGCCATTGCATCTCTTTGTTGTTTGTCTTTATTATTCTTTTTTGCATCCCAATTACCACTTTTAACTCGCTCTATTAATTCGGGCGTTACTTTATATTGTTCAATTGATAATGAGTGATAAGCATCGGTTACATAAATATCTTCCACCATCTTCATGTACCTCGCATCGTCTTCCGGTATGCCCGGAGCTTTTGGAAAATGTTTAATAACTACTTCTCTCATTGCATGCCACATCAATTTTATTCTGTTCACATAAGGAGATCTTTCTCTTGAAGATAAAGTAACAGGCGTTTTTGTTTCAAACGGATCAGTTTCTCTTGCATCATATCCGGCAGACTTCATTGTTTTTACAATATCATCTGCAATTCTATCCTGACCTACGTTTCTAAATGCACCTGCTAATCTCCCTGCAACGGTGCTATGTCCTCCATCAAGAAGTATTGATAATATACCCGATGAATTACTAATCATTGTAAGTGCTGTTCGTACATCGGTTGCACTTCTAATAAACATTGTTGGCGAACAATGCACAAGAGAAGATGGAAGTGTTAACATTCGTATTCCATTTATCTCTTGAATTTCGGCACTATTAGCTAAAGGAGATTTTATACTAAATAATGAAGTATTGTGTGGCAATGGGGTTTGAGAATTAACTCCTTGCGTTGATCTAATAATTAATTGTTGTGGGACAGTCCAATTTCCAGAATGTATTTGTAAAGATTGTTCGGGTGAAATACAATAAGTTTCAGCATATCTATTAGATAAATATCTCGCACAAAAGTGCCAATATGATGCGTACCAAGAAGTGCTATCCCCTTGTTGTTCGGTTGATCGCACTGATAAATACCACCCTTTCATGACTTCGCTTAAAAAGCCGTTCTTCGACAAACGCTCTCTATGCACTCGGCTTAATTCAGAAGCTTTAATTGCCATAATCCCCTTATCTTGAAGCTCCTTTAGTGTTTCAAGGGATTCTGCTAATTTTTCGCTTGGTGTTGCCATTATTGATATTATTAGGAATTGGTAAGTTTGTAAACTAGGTTATTGTTTGTGTAATAATTAGCTTTTTACGCTGTTTTTAAATTAGGTTATTGAGCTGTGCTAAAATTAGGTTATTACGCAAAATTACAACAAATATTTTAATATTGCCGCAAATTAATGAGTCGACAGAAACCAAAAGAATGTGAGAAAACAAAATAAAAAACACCTTTACAGCCTGAAGTGACTACGGGTCGAATTCATTAGCTCTTTAAGTGATTGAAAACCATGCATAAGGTTCGATAAATCCGACCCGTAGGGTACACGCATGAAGCCCCTGATATTCAGGGGCTTTTTTTGTTGCAGCTGAATTGAAGTTCTAACTTTTCAAAAATAAAAATTGACGTCACGAATTATCTTTCGAGAATCAGTTTTCCAACGAGTCAATTCTCTTCATCGAGATTATCTCTTCAACTATTCATCGCTTGTATTTTTTAGCATCATTAATAGAGAATAGGCCCCTTTTATTACAAAATCCATTGCCTCATATTTTCCGGCATCACTTAAAATAACTGCCGTAATTCCATTTTCAGAATTTCCGGTTTGCACCTGTACCATTTCATATTCGTTTCCTCCTTTGGAAACAAAAACATATTGCTTGCTTTCATAGCTTACAATGGCTTCGTTGGGCAATGTTAATGCACTGTCGCTTTCAATATTTATTTCTGCATTCATAAACATACCAGGAATCAATTTGCTGTTGTACTGCTCAAAATGGCAATGCACCTCAATGCTCTTGTCTGCGGAAACATCTTTACCAATCAGGATGATTTCGCAATTGTATTTTTTGTTAGGATCATTATTCGTAAATGCTACAAGCTTTTGTCCAATTTTAAGTTCGTTTATGTCTTTTTCAAAAATGCTTAAAGCAAGATGTATGTCAGTCGGATCAACGATTTCGAATAACACGTCCGTTGGACTAACATACTTTCCGATATTCACATTTACTTCAGTTACAAAGCCGTCTATAGGAGAATATAAATTGATGCTCCGCGAAAGATTATTTTCATTTAGGTAGTCAGGATTAATTCCAATCAATCTGAGTTTTTCAGCAAGCGATTTCAAAGCGATCTTCTGTGTTTTGTAATCGGCTTCAGCCTGTTGAAATATTTTATCGCTTACTGCTTTCGATTGATTCAGCGCTTTCTGACGGTTGTATTCGCTTTCGGTAAATGTAAATCTTGCCTGTGTGCTTAAATAATCTTGTTGCAATTGAATGTATTGTTGATCTTCGATAATGGCAATTGACTGCCCTTTCGCAACGTGCATTCCTGGTAAGAGTTGTGTGGATTTTAAATACCCACCCAGTGGAACAGAGATTGAAACTTTATTTTGAGGTGGGACATCTATTACTCCATTCACACGAAGCAATTCTGAAATAGATCGCCTCTCTAATTTTCCAGTTGAGATTCCTGCATTTTTAAATTGAGCGTCAGTCAACTTCACCCTATTGTCGGGAAGTGGTTCCGACGGGACATTATTTTTATTATCTGCTGAGCAGGAACATAGCAACGTAATAAGAAGAACGGCAAGATAATTTTTCATGTCTGTTTATTTATTATTCAATGAATTTAGTTCGATGATACTTTGATTGAGATTATTTTCCGCTTCGATATATTCACTCTGAATGCTGATCGCCTGATTGGTGAGCAACATCCATTCAAGATATCCGATTTCTCCTGATTTGTATTGGTGATCTGCGGTTTCAACGATTGTTTTGGCGTTTTTCAACGCTGAATTTTCATAATAGCTTACAGCTTTAATATTTTTCTCGTATTCCAAATTGGCTTGCTGATATTGGTTTTGAAAAGACAAAACTCCATATTGATAATTATTCTGAGCCATCTGCCAGTTAATTTGTGATGCACGAATTCCTGCGCGTTCAGAACCGAAAAACAAAGGAATTCCAATACCAATCTGAAAATATTGAAAACGTGTTGATGATGTATAAAAATTTCCATCTGCGCCAAAACCACGAATGCTCATGTTGTTGTATGAAAAGAAAAGATCAGGATACAATCTAGAGCGGTCAAGTTTGTATTTTGAGTATCCAAGATCTTGCTGCTGACGTAAAAGATTCACATAGGGATGTTGACGTATAACTGATGTGTCAGAAACCATTGGCAAAGGCAATTTCCGAATATTATTCAACGGAATATAATTTGCAGTTGTGTTCATTAGAAAATGAAACTGCAACAAAGCAATTTTGTAGTCCTGCTGCACTTGGTAAAGTTGTTGTGCAATTTGTCCTCGTTGGATTTCAGCTGTGGTTTTTTCCAGAATATTGCTTTCGCCTTTATCTAATCGCAACTCGGAGTTTTTTAAAAACTCTGCGTACAAGCTATCCGAATGCAATAATAAATTTTCTTTTTGCTTGAAATATAAAAGGCGGCAATAAGCTTCGGTTACCTGTCTTTTTAATTCATTCTCTTTTAATTCAATGTTTAACCTAGAACTCTGCCATTCTTCATTCAACACCGTTTTTTGTCTCGCATACACAACTGGAAAATGAATTGTTTGGGAGACACTAACTTTGTTATCGTTATACGCACTGTTCATTTGTCCATAATCAAATGACGCAGTAGTTTGTGGAACATTCCATGCTGTTTTGCGATTCTGATCCGCATAAGCAACACTCATTTGTTCACCACGAAAAGAAAGATTATTCTTCAGCGCGGTATCAATTGCAGCTTGCAAAGAAATCTGTGTCTGTGATTTTCCAGTTTCGGAAAATCCAACAAAGCAAAGGATCAGTAAAGCAGTTCCAATTCGTTTTTTGTTCATTGATATAGATCTTTTTTCAAATAAAATATAGAGAATTGGCAAAACAAATAAAGTGAGTCCGGTTGCAAGTAGTAAGCCTCCGATCACAACAGTTGCTAATGGTCGTTGCACTTCTGCTCCTTCACCATGACTCAATGCCATAGGTAAAAAACCAAGTGATGCAACAAATGCTGTCATTAGAACAGGACGCAAACGAATTTTTGTTCCTTCAACAACTATTTTTCGAAGATCATCCCACCCTTCTTTTTTCAGACGATTAAATTCTGCGACTAATACAATTCCATTTAATACCGCTACACCAAACAAGGCAATAAAACCAACGCCTGCTGAAATGCTGAATGGTATACCACGAAGAGCCAAAGCTAAAATTCCTCCGATTGCTGAAAGCGGAATAGCGGAGTAAATCAGCAATCCATGTTTGATTGAACGAAAAGCAAAATAAAGCATGAGAAAAATTAAAATAAGTGAAACAGGAACCGCAATACTCAATCTCTTTTTAGCGGCCACAAGATTTTCAAATGCACCTCCGTAAGTGATATAATATCCCGGAGGAAGTTTTATTTTTTTATCTACTTTTTGTTGTAACTCGTTCACCATGCTTTGAACATCTCTTCCCCGAACATTAAATCCGACAATGATTCTGCGCTCTGCATCTTCTCTTTGAATTTCATTCGGACCATCAATTACTTCAACTTTTGCAACCTGAGAAAGTGGGATCTGAATACCTTTCGAAGTGGGAATTAAAAGATTTTGAACATCCTTTAAATCCTTTCGTTGGTCTGTTGCAAGACGCACGACAAGATCAAAGCGTTTTTCTCCTTCGTAAACCAAGCCACTGCTTTGACCGGCAAACGCAGTATTAACCACCTCATTAATTTGGGAAATATTTAATCCATATTGCGAAATAGCATTCCGGTTGTATCGAATTACAATTTGCGGCATTCCTGTAACTGCCTCAACGTACAATCCACTACTTCCATCCACCGTATTGCAGACTTCACCAAGTTTTTTTGCATAGAACGCAAGTGTGTCCAGATTTTCTCCGAATATTTTGCAAACAACATCTTGTCTTGCACCTGAAATAAGTTCATTAAAACGCATCGCAACGGGATATTGAAAACCAAATGTTACACCCGGAACTGCTTCAAGTTCTTTGCTCATCTTTGCTTCTAATTCTTCGTAACTAGAAGCAGAAGTCCATTCGTTTCTGTCTTTTAAAATTACCATCATATCTGTTGCATCAATAGGCATTGGATCAGTTGGAATTTCACTACTACCAGTCTTGCCGACAATTTTTTCGATTTCAGGGAATTTATTCAATAAAATTCTTGCAGCTGTTGATACCGCATTGATAGAAGTATTTAAATTACTTCCAGGCAATACACGTGTTTCAACAGCATAGTCTCCCTCTGGCAAAACAGGAATAAATTCACCACCTAATTGCGTAAGTACAAAAACTGCTATTGCAAATAATAAAACGACAGAGGCGAATATTGTTTTAGGTAAGTTCAACGCTTTAGCCAAGATGAATTGGTAGACGCCTTCAATCCGACCCATCATTCGGTCAGAAAAGTTTTTCTTAAGCGAAATAGTTTTGCTAAGAAATAATGCGCTCATCATGGGAATATAGGTGAGCGATAAAACAAATGCACCTAACAAAGCAAAAGCAACAGTTTGTGCCATCGGCTTGAACATTTTTCCTTCGATACCTTGCAAAGTGAAAATTGGCAAATACACAATCAGAATAATAATTTGTCCGAAGACTGCGCTGTTCATCATACGGCTCGCAGAATATTTTACCTCTCCGTCCATATCACTTTGACTTAATCTATTGATTGTATTTAATTGTTTTCCGTTTGTAAGCCTGTGCATGACTGCTTCAACAATAATTACTGCTCCATCAACGATCAATCCGAAATCCAAAGCACCAAGACTCATCAGATTTCCACTTACACCGAATATATTCATCAGTATCACCGCAAACAGCATTGACAAGGGAATAACGGAAGCAACAATAAAACCCGCTCTGAGATTTCCAAGAAACAATACCAATACGAAAATTACGATCAATGCCCCCTCCAATAAATTTCTCAAAACCGTACTGATTGAATTGTCAACCATTTTTGTACGATCCAAAAATGGATCAATTACTACTCCTTCAGGAAGTGTTTTCTGAATTTGCGCAATGCGATTTTTGATGTCCACAATTACTTCATTGCTGTTCGCACCTTTAAGCATCATTACAACTGCTCCTGAAACCTCCATTTGACCGTTATAGGTCATCGCGCCATAACGCGTAGCACTCCCTAATCGAACTTCTGCTATGTCCCGAATTAAAAGTGGTGTACCATTGTCTAGATTTTTTACAACAATGCTTTGAATATCTTCTATCGTTCCAACTAATCCTTCACTACGAATAAATAAAACAGTTGGCCCCTTTTCTATGTATGCTCCTCCAGTGTTCTGATTATTATTTTGAAGTGCCGTGAACACATCGCTTATCGTAGTATTATTAGCCATGAGCCGCGCGGGATCAACTGCGATTTCATATTGCTTCAGGTACCCACCAAAACTGCTGACATCCGCAACACCTTTTACTCCGACAAGCTGACGACGTACAATCCAATCCTGAATCGTTCGTAGTTCCATTGCCGAATAACGATTCTCGTAACCTTTTTTCGGTCGTACTGTGTATTGATAAATTTCACCAAGTCCTGTTGTTACTGGTGCGAGTTTTGGTATTCCGAATTCTTTTGGAATTTGTTCCTGCGCAACTTGTAATCGTTCTGTCACTTGTTGTCTTGCCCAATACACATCGACATTGTCGTCAAATACAATGGTGACAACTGAAAGCCCAAAACGGGAAAAACTTCTTATACTTTTTAATCCAGGAACATTACTATTAACTTGTTCAATTGGAAAAGTGATGAGTCGCTCCACGTCGGGTGCTCCTAAAGAAGGGCAAACAGTAATAACCTGAACTTGGTTATCAGTAATGTCAGGAACTGCATCAATCGGCAATCTTGTGATTTCGTAACTACCGTAACCGATCAGGAACAAAACAAATAAACCGATGATGAGCTTATTTTTTATGGAGAAAGCAATAATTTTATTCAGCATTGTAAATGAATTATTATTTGAGTTTTACCCTAAGTAATTTGATTGAATTAATGAATACCAAGGTATCGGGGAGAAGATGAATTGCAGCGGCTTGTACAGGCCCTATTACGCGCAGTAAAACGAGTGTAATCCCAATCACATGCACGACACCAACTCCTACAAAAATATTTTCTTTGATAGTTTTAAATGCTCTTTTACCAATAGCTCTTGCTAATGCGATCCTGTCTAATTTATCTTGCATCAGTACAATGTCCGCCGCTTCCATCGCAGCTTCGGTTCCTGCCGCACCCATTGCAATACCAATATTCGCCTGAACTAAAGCAGGTGCATCGTTAATGCCGTCACCAACCATTGCTACTTTAGAACCATCTTTTTGTAATTCCTTTATGATATTGATTTTATCTTCGGGCAATAAATTTGCCCTGTAATCCGTAATGCCAATTTGTTCGGAAACATATTTTGCAGTTTCGGAATTATCGCCTGTGAGCATAATGATATTTTTAATTCCGCTCTTTCGCAGATTCACGATCATTTCTTTTGCTCCTTCCCTGATAGCATCTGAAACATAAAAAATGCCTGCAAGCTTATTTTCTAT
Source organism: Bacteroidia bacterium (assembly GCA_038237845.1). Lineage (GTDB taxonomy): Bacteria > Bacteroidota > Bacteroidia > Palsa-965 > Palsa-965. Next base: position 42,029 of record JBBRYH010000025.1, on the reverse strand, counting down.
AGAAAGATAAATTGCAGTGTCTGTCGACGTTGTGTTTAATTTGGGCATCTCAATTTTAGATTCTTCCATTAATGCTTTATTGCCGAGCAAAACAATTTTATTTACTATCTGGGCCTTTACTCCTCTGCCTTGAATTACTTCAAAATTTCCGGGTTCTCCGTAAGAGAGTTTTACTTTATCAGCATAATTTAAAATAGAATTTGCAAGCGGGTGATTGGAACGTTTGTTGGCTGAGGCTGCCAATTGCACTAACTGATTTTCATTGTAATTTTCATCAATTATTTCAACTTTATTTACAGTTGGTTTTCCGACTGTTAGAGTTCCGGTTTTATCAAAAACAATTGTGGTAACTTTTGAAAGTTCTTCCAAAAACAAACCTCCTTTTATAAGAATACCTTCCCGTGCCGCTCTTGCAATCGCTGCAATTGTAACTAATGGAGTAGCTAAACCCAGCTCGGCAGGAGAAGTAAAAATTAAAAGTGCAATAATCAACTTAACATCATGAGTGAAAAAGTAAACCGCGCCCACAAAAATAAATACAATAGGAATAAGCCATGAAGCAACTTTATCCGTGAATTTTTCAATCGGAGCTTGCTTGCTTTCGGCTTCTTCCACCAGCGAAATGATATGAGCAAATACGGTGTCTTTGACAGCTTTGGTCATTTCAATATCAAGCGCACCTGTTTCAACAATTGTTCCGGCAAACGCATCGCTACCTGTGATTTTTTCCTGCGGCACACTTTCTCCTGTTATAGGAGCTTGATTTACGAGTGCTGTTCCCCCAATAACTTTTCCATCAACAGGAATTTTTTCTCCGGCTCTTACTAAAATAATATCACCGACTTTTAAATCAATAATATCAACAGATTCTTCCCTATTGTCTCTTTTTCGAATGGTAGTTTTAGGAACTGACCCGATTAATTCTTTAATGGATGTCCTTGCTTTTTCGGTGCTTGCACTTGCAATGTATTCCGCGATGAGAATAATCATTAACACCACTGCACCTGCAAGATATTCTTTGCCAAGAACGGAAATGACTACAGCAATGGTAATGAAAAGTTCCGTGCCGATTTTTCGTTCTTTGTATAATTCAATGGCTGCCGCTTTTACCAATGAATAAAGCCCAAAAGTCATTGCCGCCAATAGAATAGGCAATGGAATTATTTCTAAAAAAAACAATAAACTGGTTGCGCCAACTGTCAGGATACGTACAATTTCCCATAGGAACTGACGCGAAAAAAAGACTTGTGAAATTTTCATGTATAGTGCTTAAAAAAAAACATAAATGATGTCTGCTTATTTGGTTTAAGCAGTTAACCCTATAACAACAAAGTCAGCCATGATAAAATGCTTAATTGTTGTGATCAATTGATAATGAAATAGTGGAAATCACCTGCTCACAATAGAGCGCGATAACTCTGAATGCCAGTAATCAGCAAATGGGGGGAGCGCGTGGAGAACGCGGATCGGGAAAATTTAATGTTGCAAGCTTAAAGGGGAGGTCGGGTGGGTGATGGGAGCCGGAAATAATTTCAGAGAAGTCGAATATTAAAGGAATTTCGACAAAAAGTATAAATGGTTTCGTGGTTGATTTTGATACAACATCGTGCTGATCGGAGAAATGGTAGATTGGAGTGTTGGTATGTGAACCGTGTGCAAAATAGCTAAAAAAGTCAGCTACGCCATGATGGTGATCGTCGTGCTGATCGCCTTCGTGATGTTCCATCTCTTCCTGCTCATCGTGATGGTGATGCGGCACAATACTATGGCCCAACACAACTGAGTAGGCCAGACAAAGCCAGAATAGCATAAAGTGCTTATTGTGCATTGTAGTAAAAGTAAGAATTTGGCGGAATTACCTTCTAAATATGTCTGCTTAAAACTTATAGTTGAATCCTAAATACTCTATAAAGTTTCTCCATCCTCTCCCAATCCTCCCAAAAAAAGTTCGAACTCACAAGGTCCCGGGTACAAGAGCGACAAGCCTTACAGCTTTGTCGCTCTTTTTTGTCATGCTTTTTAGGGCATAAGTATGAGGTTTACTTTACTTATTCTCTTAATTTCTCTATCGCACTTGGTACCGAATACCAAAATTCAATTTCGTAATAAAAGAATTTTATTCATCCCTTGAACATATGGAAGTGAGAATTATGCAATAGTTTACAGTAAGTGTATAACAATTTAAATCAAGTACTCCTCCATTTTTGCATCGTATAACTCAATAGAAATTTAAATCAACAAATTATGTCTACTAAAACAGCAACAAAAGAAGATTTGAAAAAGGAGCAAGGAATTCTATACAAGGAAATTTCTTCTTTAAAAACCAGTATTACAGACTATAAAGCCCAAAGGAAATCTGACTGGAAGTCATTTAAAAAGCAAACAAATGATGGAATTGATACTATTAGTAAATCAATAGATAGATTGTCAACTCCTAAAAAGAAATAACAATTTCAGAAAAAAATAACGTATCCTATTCTTGAAATGACTTAGTCATATAGTATGTGTTTTTCTGCAACAGCAAGTTTCGGTGCATGTGCAATTCTGGCTATTGTTGGCGTTGCATCCTTAAAAAAAGTTGAAACCTCTGCACAGTTAATGTTTGCTCTTTTTCCTATTATTTTTTCAATTCAACAATTTACCGAAGGGATTGTGTGGATTACCTTAACCAGTGTTAATTATCAGCATTGGCAATCGATTCCAATTTATACGTTTGTATTTTTTGCTCAGGTTTTGTGGACTACATGGGTTCCGCTTTCTTTTTTTCTTATTGAAAAAAATGTCAAAAGAAAAAAAATCTTATTGGCATTCGTTGGAATAGGGTCTTTAATATCTCTTTTGCATTTTTATGATTTAATCTTCTTTCACGTTGGAGCATCTGCAATGCCTTATCATGTATTTTATAATTTAGATTTTCCTTTTAGAAACAATTTAATTATAAAAGGCTTATATTTATTATCGATCATTATGCCTCCTTTGATTTCAAGTATTCCAAGGGCGTCCATCTTGGGTTTTTTACTGTTTATCTCATTCCTTATTACAAAATTATATTTTAATGATTTTGTAATTTCAGTTTGGTGCTTTTTTGCTGCATTAATAAGCATAATCGTTTTTCTAATTATGAAAAAATTGAAGGAGAAGGACTGTTTGAGAAAAATTGCTATTTCAAATTAAAAAACATAAACCCCATATCTAAAAAGGCTTGATAATTGGAGCGTCTGATGAGAAATGGTATCGCAATTATATTGTAGTAAATACAATTGTAAAAAGACCTTAACAATTAAAAATAAAATATCCTAAATGCTTTTATCCTGACTTTACAGATAGGATATTTCTCTTTCAGGATAGCAGATTCATAAATAAATGACAACCACACTTGACTTTTGGCGGTTACTGGCGGGGCTTTCTCTGTTTCTGTATGGAATGTTCCATCTGGAAGATGCCATGAAGCATTTAGAGGGAAGGTCTTTCAAACTATTCCTGCAGAAATACACCAAAAATAAATTGAGTGCAATCGCAAGTGGAGCAGGAGTTACAGCCATTTTACAAAGCAGTTCGATAGTAAATTTAATACTATTGTCTTTTGTTGGGGCAGGAATGCTTACAATGCGAAACGCTCTTGGAGTTGTATTGGGAGCAAATGTGGGTGGCACTTTTAATAGTTGGCTCGTAGCGTTGCTAGGATTCAATGCAAACATCACAAAATTTACACTACCTATTATTGGTTTTGCGGGTATTGCTCTCATTGTATTCCGAAAAAAGAAAAAGATTTATCAAGTTGCTAAATTCCTTTTGGGCTTTGGCATTTTGTTTCTGGGTCTTCAGTTTATGAAAGAAAGTATGGATTCCTTGCTCAAAACTTTTAACTTCACTCCTTACCTTCATTATCATAGAATAGTTTTCGTACTAATCGGTTTTGTAATTACAGCACTTATACAAACAAGTGCAGCAACAGTAGTTATTGTTCTCAGTGCATTGTATGCAAGCATTATTCCTATCGAGACTGCAGTTGCTGTTGTGCTGGGAGCAGAATTAGGCACAACTATCAAACTCTTAATCGGTTCCATTGGCGGTATACCTTCGAAAAAAAGAATAGCTGCCGCAAACATCATATTTAATATTGTTACTTCTGTTTTTGGTTTTGTATTGCTGGTGCCCATTATAAAATTGTTGAGAGATTTTGTAGGCATTGAAAATCCGCTTCTAATTTTAGTTAGCTTTCAAACGTTCATAAATATTATAGGAGTTGTTATATTTTTCTTTTTCCTTAATAAGTTTGCAGATTTTCTTGAAAAACATTTCGGCCAAGATCAAAAGACAGTCACACCATTTCTTCAAAATACAAGCCCTGAAATTTTTGATACTGCCGTAGAAATGATTGAAAAAGAAACAAGCCTTTTTATCTACCGAACAATTCATTTAAATATGGAAGTGTTTCAAATTGAAGAAATGGAGTCCCACGAAAACGAATTCAGAAAGCAGGCAGAGCGTAATAAATTATTTTCTTCTTCTTTACCGTACCTGGAAAAATATCATTTGCTGAAACAGGCAGAAGGCGAAATTTTATCTTTCTACGCTACGATGATGGAACAGGAAATTACCCAGGAGTACTTTATCCATCTCAACCAGTTGATGACGGCAGTTAGAAATGCGATGTATTCTGCCAAAAGCATGAAAGATATTGACAACGATAGAATAGAATTCAGTAATTCGGTAAACGATTTGAAGTATGGCATCTACCAGTTATTCCGAAAACAGTTGAGCGATTTTTACAAAGAAATAAATCTTATATTATCTACAAATGACCTAATAATATGTTCTCAAAAACTGGAATCTCTTTTCGAAAAAATAAAATCAGATTATGAGGAAAGAGTGAAACATTCTTACGAAGATGCAGGGAAGGATGTTTTGAAGGAAGTAGATATTTCAACACTTTTCATCTTGAATCGCGAATTGTATTCTTCCTGTAAGGCAATTATTTTATCGTTAAAGGATTATTTACTAGATGCAGCAACAGCCGAAAAATTCGAAGAGAACCCTGTTCTTGTTGAGAATAAATCATTAAAAAAATATGTCCTCAAATAATTTTAATATAAAAGGATTAAGTCCATCGCAAGTGCAGGAGGCGAGAGTAAAGCATGGTAGCAATGCTCTCAATTACAAACAAGAAAATAGCATTTTAGATGCGATTAAAAACTTGGCGAAAGAGCCAATGATTATCTTACTATTAGTTGCTGCTCTAATTTATTTTGTAAGTGGAAAAATTGGAGATGGCATTTTTCTTTCGTCAGCCGTCGTTATCGTTTCTGTAATTTCCTTATTTCAAGACGCAAGAAGTAGAAATGCTTTGCAAAAATTAAAGAGCCTAACTCAACCTAATTGTAAAGTAATTAGAAATGGAGTAACAGAAGAAATAAAAAGTGAAGACTTAGTAGTTGGAGATAGTTTGTTAGTGGAAGAAGGAACTTCAATTGCAGCCGATGGGATTATTATTCATTCTAATGATTTTTCGGTAAATGAATCTATTCTTACAGGAGAATCATTCGCTGTTTTTAAAGATAAATCAAAAGAAGATAATATCATTTTTAAAGGGACAACCGTTGCAAGTGGCTTAGCCATTGTTACCATCACAAATATTGGTAACGAAACGAAGTTGGGAAAAATTGGTAAAAGCCTTGAAAGTATTAAAGAAGAAAAAACACCATTAGAGTTGCAAATAAGCAACTTTGTTAAAAAGTTAGTTATTGCTGGAGCCATTGTTTTTGTTGTGGTTTGGGCTATCAATTATTTTCGCTCGTATAATTTATTGGATAGTTTGCTACAGGCACTTACGTTGGCTATGAGCATTTTGCCTGAAGAAATTCCTATGGCATTTACCACGTTTATGGCAATTGGTGCTTGGCGGTTGATGAAAATGGGGATTTTGGTAAAACAAATGAAAACCGTGGAAACACTTGGTGCGGCTACTGTTATTTGCACAGATAAAACAGGAACTATCACTGAAAATAAAATGACTTTGGCAAAAGTATTTTCACTTAAATCGCAAAAAATTGCGAATCCTGATGACGCTAATGACGATGAAAGAGCACTGATAAAAATTGCTATGTGGGCAAGTGAACCTATTCCATTCGACCCAATGGAAGTTGCATTGCACAAAGCATATAGTGATTTGCATACCGAAGATGAACGACAAAATTTTAAATTAATTCACGAATATCCTTTGAGCGGAAAACCACCGATGATGACGCATGTTTTTGAAAACAGTTTTGGTCAAAAAATTATAGCAGTCAAAGGTGCGCCTGAAGCATTAATGAGTGTATCTGACTTGTCAAAAGAAGAAGTGCAGCAAATTGAAAAGGCTATACAATCCATAACCAACGAAGGGTACAGGGTGTTGGGTGTTGGCGCAAGTGATTTTGAAGGTAAAGATTATCCAAAAACACAACAAGAATTCAAATTTACTTTCAAAGGAATCGTTGCGTTTTACGATCCGCCAAAAAAGAATATCGAAGCCGTTTTAAATCATTTTTATAAAGCCGGCATTTCAGTAAAAATAATTACAGGCGACAATGCTGAAACAACCGTAGCGATTGCTAAACAAATTGAATTTAAGGGGTTTGAGCATAGTCTTTCCGGTGATGAACTGATGAAATTATCGGATAAGGAATTGCAGGAAAAAGTGATGAGCACAAATATTTTTACAAGAATGTTTCCTGAAGCAAAATTAAGAATAATTAATGCCTTAAAGAAGCAAAATCAAATTGTGGCAATGACAGGAGATGGAGTAAATGACGGACCAGCGTTGAAGGCGGCACACATTGGTATTGCAATGGGTAAGAAAGGAACAGAAATAGCCAAACAAGCAGCTTCGCTGATTCTATTAGAAGATGATTTATCAAAAATGGTGGACGCTATTGCAACGGGGAGAAAAATTTATTCCAATTTGAAAAAAGCAATTCAATACATTATTTCTATTCATATACCGATTATCCTAACCGTTTTTATACCATTGGCATTTAGTTGGATTTATCCCAATATATTTTCACCCCTACACATCATTTTTTTAGAATTGATAATGGGACCAACCTGCTCTATCATATTTGAAAATGAACCAATGGAGAAAAATACCATGATTCAAAAACCACGACCATTCACGATTGCTTTTTTTAATAAGAAAGAACTCACCACAAGTATAATACAAGGATTGGTCATTTCCAGTGGAACCTTATTTGCATATCAATATTCCGTTTACAAAGCATTTGATGAAGCGCATACACGAACAATTGTATTCACTGTTTTAATAACTGCTAATATTTTTTTAACCCTTGTGAATCGTTCTTTTTACTATTCAATCTTTGCTACTTTGAAATACAAAAACAATATGGTTTGGTTTATTCTTGTAATCACAATTATTATTACGGGGCTGTTGCTATTTGTGCCACCGTTGACTACTTTCTTTGAGTTTGCGGCACTTACTATTTCACAATTATTTACTTGCATTGGAATCGGTTTTATATCAGTAATTTGGTATGAGTTAATAAAAATGAGGCTAAGAAACAAAACGGAAAGACAAGGTAGTAGGTAAAGAAGCCTTTTGGAAATCCCAATTCTATTCCGGTTTTTTCAACAGGTAATCATATAAATCTCTAACCCAAATAAATTCCCTTATATCATTTGTCCCATTGTGGCTAAGAAATAAAAATAATTATTTATGCAAGAACAGAAAACATGGAAAATGATTTTAAAACATTTGAGCGGAGACGATTCTAGTGAAGAGAAAGAAATGTTTTCTAAATGGTTAGATAAAAGTGAAAAGAATAAATCACTTTTTTATAAAATAAAAGTTTTATGGGATGATGAAAATAGTGTGGATGAATCTTTTAAGCCGAATGTGCCAGCAACTTTTTTCGGGCGCTTCACTAAAAAGAAAATTAAAGACTTTATATTCAAGCAAGCAGTTGGTAACCTTATTGGTTTTATGGTCGGAATATGGGTAACAGCCATGTTTTCCCATTATGTTTTAGAAAAAAGAGGGATAAACAACCTTTTTGGAATAGCCGGGCGAAAAAAAGTTGCAGTTAACGAAATTCCGGAATGGCTACAAAGCGGTATCGCCATTTTTGTTGGATTTATTGCGCTTGAATTAATCAACCATTTTATTCAAACTAAAAAGTACTTGATAATTTGGAAACACATTCAAAGATTATACATGCAGGTAAAAAAGGGCAATAAATAAAACTAGGTCGGTCTTTTGATTCAAACTTTATCCCTTGCAAATCCAACAGTGTCTCGGTAGAATTGAGGAGTGGGTTCAGCATTTTTTCTTCTGAGTAAATCCTCCCTATTTATTTGGAACCTATTCTATGGATTTTTTCAAAATGTGATTTCTGCAATAATTTCTGTTCTGAATGTAACAATTCAAAAATCAAGAACTGCAATCTTTAGTGTACTTGAAAAAAGAATAGATTAATTATTTCCCACTTCAATTTAAGCATGAAGACACAAAATATTTTTAGAGAAATTCCTGATATGGGAGTCATATGGGTAATGGATGAAGCTATAAAACTTGGTTTTTTTAATGGAAATCCTGATTGGGTAAATTTGGGACAAGGGCAACCTGAATTTGGAGAAATGGAAGGCGCACCTTCAAGAATAAAAAATTTCACAATAGAAATTTCAGATAATGCTTACGGCCCGCTGAATGGTACTTTGGTTTTAAGAAAAAAGATCGCCGACCATTACAATCGTTTGTATCGTAAAAATGAAGATTCAAAATATACTGCAGAAAATGTAAGTGTAGCTATGGGCGGTCGCTTAGTACTTACACAGATTTGTTCAATGTTGGGAAACATCCGACTTGGATATAAATTACCTGAATATCCAGCTTATGAAGATCTTATCAATAATCATAAAGGGAAAATTGAAGCAATTCAACTTGAAACGAATAGTGAAAATAATTTCAGCATTCCTTCGAGTGAATTTTCATCGCTTGTGAAAGAAAACAAGCTTGATGCATTTTTGTTTAGTAATCCATGTAATCCTACTGGAAGCATCATCGAAGGAAATGAATTGAAAAATTATTTAAAGATTTCCATTGAGCAGAAGTGTACCTTGATTATTGATGAAATGTATTCACATTATATATTCCATGATCGAGAGCCTGGAAGTGAGCCAATTTCTATTGCAAAATATATTGGTGATGTAAATGACGATTCAGTATTGATTGTGGATGGACTTACTAAATCTTTTCGATATCCAGGATGGCGTTTAGCTTGGGCAATTGGTCCAGAACATTTAATTAAAAATTTAAATCGAGTTGCAAGTGCTGTTGATGGTGGTCCAAGTCAACCTGTCCAACGTGCAGCAATGGAAGTCTTAGAGCCACAAAAAGCTGATCAGGAAACAGCAGCATTGAGAACTGTTTTCAGCAGAAAAAGAAACATGATGTTGGATTGTCTGCGCGAGAATGGAATTATCTGTTCTTCCGGAACAAAAGGAACTTTTTATATCTGGGGTGACATTAGTAAACTGCCAGGGACAATTAATAATTCTGATAGTTTTTTTAAAGAAGCATTAAAAAAAAAGTGATGATTGTACCCGGTCATTTGTTTGATATTCATCCTGGACATTTTCCTAAAAAGAAATCTATCTTTGATAATTATGTTCGTTTTTCTTTTGGTCCAGAAGAAAAAAATATGGTAATTGGATTGGAACGATTAACGGCATTAATTCAAGATGCAAAATGAGTAAGTCACCTAAAGGAAAATTGATCATCATTGGTGGGCATGAAGACAAGGGAACTAGTGGTGAAAGTTTAACAGTTGCAAAAAGAGAAGGGACTCATCCACACCCACATTTTGAAATTCTCTCTTCATTAATTTCAAAAATACCAAGAGCTCATCACCTTATTGAAATTATTGCCACGGCATCTGAGATTCCAGAACAAATGGAAGAAATGTATTCCATGGCTTATAAAAATGCTGGGTTTACTCAAGTACGTTTTATGCGAATCGAAAGTGAGGATGAGGCCAATTGTGAAGCATATATAACGCGAATTGAATACTGTCATGCTGTGTTTTTTACGGGCGGTAATCAATTAAAACTTGTAAAAACTATTAATGATTCGCTTGTGTTAAAAGTAATAATGAAAAAATATTTTTCAGATCCACATTTTATTGTTGCAGGTACAAGTGCCGGTGCCATGGCAATGCCGAAAACAATTATTGAAGGTGGTATTATCAGGGAAGCATTGTTAAAAGATGATATTAAAATTGGGAATGGATTTGGTTTTATTGCTGATGCGATTGTTGATACGCACTTTATCAAGAGAGGACGGTTTGCGCGATTGGCTCATGCAGTAGCGCTGAATCCTACGTTGCTCGGAATTGGATTAGGAGAAGATACGGCACTGACTATTTCAAATGGTAATGAAGCAATATGTTATGGGTCAGGTATGGCCATTATTATTGAGGGAAATGAAATTAATAAAACGAATATTGACCAAGTCGACAATTTCACTCCTATAACCATTGAAAATTTGAAAGTGCACATTCTTGCTGAGGGAAGTATCTTCCTAATCAAAGAGCGGAGACTCAAATAATATTTTGTCTGAAATTATTTTTTCTTATTTAGTTCTCTTCGTTTATTCAACTCATAACTTAAGATTACTAAAAAATAAAAGGTGATATCTCCTGTTATTTTACCAATCAAAATTCCTAAAGTGAAATTTTTCAGAAGTAGGGGAAACAGGTACATAAAAAACGGACGAAGCAAAAGTCCATCAATTACTCCCGCCGGACCAAATTCATAAATAATTTTCTTTAAGATTTTAAGAAAACTTATAATTGAAAAAATTTGTTTTTCAATCTTTTCTTTTTCGCGTACGACTACTATATTTTGAATTAAAATAGTAGAATAGAAACCAATGGCTTCTCCCAATGCGCCTGCATAAGCAACCAGAATAAGATTTTTAGAAAACAAATGTGCTATGCTAGCCGCTCCGACAGCAGTTATCGTTCCGATAATTTCTGCCGGCAAATAACGTTTCAGCCATTCTTTACTTTTTCGTCGGAGCATTTTACTGATCGGTTATAGCTATTTTCTGAAATGTACAGTTATAGAATTCCAAAAAGAAACAATATGTGAATTCTGTAAACTTTAATCAGAATTTTATAATTCAAAAGGAATGAAATTGGGATAATTTTATGAAACATCTTACAATCTAAAACAATTTATGACTACCGAAGGCAAATCAGTTTTTGAATTGAATCAATCTATAGATCAAACAAACGAGACTTTTTGCGAACAAGCAAAGCAGGTTGTACATGCAGACGAAGTTATTCGAATACTCATTGAAAAAACGGAACAGGATAAAAATTTCAATGATTTGCTACTAGCTTCGTTATGCAAGGCCAAACTTGTAGCAGAACAGCAACTAGACGTAAATCTTTTTAGTGTTTTAAAATGGCCGACTAATATTTCCGAATATTCTGAATATCTGAAAGAGCTTGCTAACTGGATGCCGGGAGAAAGTAATGATGAAATTTGGAAAATTCCAGGAGTTGATTCGCATCAGGAAATTGATGACAGGCTAAATCATTTCTATTGGTTAGTTGACCAGAAAGTTGGAATAGGCAATACTTCTGTCGTTCAAAATATTTCCTGGTTCAGTAATTGGCTGGTTGATTTTTCGAAATGTTGGGGAAACTTTCTTGACACACCGGCTTCCTTCAATACAGAAAAACTAAATTCTTTTATTAAAAATGCGCCGAATTATCGTGTGCAGGATTCCATGTTTAAAGGAAAACCTAATAATCCTAGTGGCTGGTTAACCTTTAATCAGTTTTTCGCACGCGAGTTGAATGGAGGTTTACGTCCCATTGACAGGCCATGCAAAAACACAGTAGTTACTGCACCGGCTGATTGTACGTTCCGTGCGACTTATAAAATCGGTGCAGATTCAAGCATTCCTAAAATCAAAATTAAGAAGACTCATTCATTTGCGAACATCCAACATTTGTTGGAGGGAAGTGCGTATAAAGATAAATTTGCAGAAGGAACTTTTGTTCATTATTACCTCAGTCCATTTTCTTATCATCGTTTTCATGCACCAGTTGCTGGAAAGGTAAAAGAATGTTTTCCAATTCATGGATTGGTGTATTGTGATGTTGGCATTGCAAATAAACAATTTGAATCGCCCGATAATGCAGAAGATGGTTATCAATTTACGCAGGCCAGAGGTGTTTTGATAATTGATACAAAAGATTCACCTGAAGGGAATATCGGACTAATTGCTGTAATACCCATTGGTATGTCGCAAGTTTCGTCTGTAAACATGATCGCGACTGTTGGAAAGGAATTATTTAAAGGAGATGAATTCGGATATTTTTTATTCGGAGGCTCCGATATCATTGTTCTTTTTCAGAAATGTGCTAATCCACAAATTGACATAGGTTTGGAATATCGTCATTACGGATCTAAAATTGTTGATTGCACACAGTCGGTCTGAATTTTAAATAATATTATAATTAAATATCTTTTACGAAGAATTAAGATGGTCAAAAAAGAGTGAAAGCTTATAGGGATAATGTCACTTAGTTTTGTTTTATAATTATTTCTTGTTTAATAATTGACATCTCTTCCTCTAATTCTGTAATGGCGAGTACACAAACAGTTTCAACTTGTGCAACAAGATCGGGAATTTCAGAAAGGTGCTTTTCAGCACTTGCATATTCTTGAATTTTCTTTGCCATTTCTTCATACTTCGAATCTATGCCAACAATTGAAAAAGAAGGAATCATTTTATGTGCGGCTGCTTGTAATGAATTCCAATCTTTAATTTTCAAACTTTCGTTCATGGCCTTAATTATTTCTGGAGTTTGTTCCAGATAAGCGGTGATCAATTCAAGCAATAGTTTTGGTTTCGATTTGGTGAGTACACGGAGCCTATCAAGATTGATATATTCATTTATTTTATTTTTTTTAGGCTCCTTGTCCTCCAAATTATTCTCCTGAGAAGATTTTTTATAGTGCAGTGCTATCTTTTCGTATAATATTCGTTCGTCAACTGGCTTTGATAAATAATCATCTATGCCAACTGCTTTACATTTTTCTATATCAACTGTTGTTACATCAGCTGTTAAAGCAATGATAGGAATTTTAGACTTCATTGTTTTACGAATGTATTCTGTTGCTTCAAAACCATTCATTTGTGGCATTTGTAAATCCATCAAAATAATATCGTAAATAGTACTTTCTAATTTTTTAATGGCAATTTTCCCATTGTCGGCAAAATCACTTTTAAATCCAAAATCATCCAATAGCGTTCTCATCAGTAATTGATTCAAAGGAATATCTTCAACAACAAGCACATGAATATTTTTAATTTCAGGATCTAACTTTAAAACTTCAACCTCTAATTGTGCTTTTTCTTTTGTTTTCAAAATATCCAAAGTAAAAATAAAAGTGGTTCCTTCGCCAATCTTACTTTTTACAGAAATGTTTCCGCCCTGGGCTTCTACCAATTGCTTCACAATAGCAAGCCCTAATCCTGTTCCGCCATAAAGGCTAGAGGTTTCGCTGGTAGCTTGATGAAATTTTTCAAAAATGCTTACTAACTTATTTTCCGCAATTCCAATTCCTGAATCTTTTACCTTAAATTGTATTGTTACCTTTTTTGCATCTTCGCTCAGCATGCGAGCATCCAAGGTAATTTTTCCTTTTGAAGTAAACTTAATTGCGTTACTCAACAGGTTTAAAATGATTTGATGGAGGCGTACAGAATCGCCAAGCAGTACTTCAGGTATAGTGTTATCGTATTCTTTAACTAATTCTAAATTCTTTTCCTGAGCTTTTGTTTCAAATAAATGCAGCATGGCTGATATGGATGTCGCCATTTTGAAAGGCGTTTCAACAAATACCATTTTTCCAGCATCCACTTTTGCTAAGTCAAGAATATCATTAATCAAAACAATGAGCGCATCACCGCTTGTTTTAATAGCTTCTAAATATTCTCTTTGTTTTAAAGATAGTTCTGTTTTCAATATCACTTTTGTGAAACCAATAATCGCATTCATTGGAGTACGGATTTCATGGCTCATGTTCGACAAAAATTGCTGTTTCGAATTTGTTGCATTTTCTGCAATTAATGTGGCGCTTTCTGCTCTACTTTGCGCTTCTTTTGCAATTTCTGTAGCTGATTCCGCATAAATTTTCGCTTCAGTTAGTTCTTCAGCTATTCTTTTTTGTTCGGTAATGTCTATACGTGCTGAAACAAATTGGTAGGGTTTTCCATGCTCATCGAGAAAAGGAACAATGATGGTATTCACCCAATAAATGGTTCCATCTTTTGCTTTGTTTCTAATTTCTCCTCTCCATATTTTTCCTTCGGAGATTGTTTTCCATTTATCCGCAAAAAAACTTTTTGGGTGAAAACCAGAATTAATGATGCGATGATCTTGCCCGATTAATTCTTCACGGCTGTATTTCGAAATCTTACAAAAATTATCATTCGCATACTTGATGATTCCCTTTTGATCGGTAATACCAACGATAGCAAATTCATCGAGCGCAAATTTGTAATCCGTAATTTCCTTTAAGGTCTTTGCTAAATTCGTTTCAAGTTTTTTCCGCTCCGTAATATCTTTCATTGCTAAAAGGATGAGTTGCTCTTTGTTTTTTTCATTATTAACATGACGAGCATTTAATAACAAAGTGCACTCTCCAACATGAGGAAGATTAATGAGAATATCGTATTCGTTAATTTCAGTTTTCTTTGGGAGGATGCATTCCAGCATAGAACGCAGCTCAGTTTTATCAAACAAATTATTTTGTATTCTATAAATCAGCTGACCTTCAGCTTCCTGCTCGGTAATGTTGAATTTTTTAACGAAAGAAGAGTTGATACTTTTTATGCGAAGATTTTTATCCAATACTACAAATGGATCCCTTACGGTAGCAATAATGGCTTCAGAATATTGACGTGTTGCATTAATCTGATCTTGCTTATCAAGCATCTCCTGATTGATGATGATCAATTCTTCGTTGGTTGATTGCAACTCTTCTTTTGATGTTTCTAATTCTTCATTCAAACTTTGCATTTCTTCACTGCTACTAAGCAATTCTTCATTTGCACTTTGTAACTCTTCGTTTGCAGTTTCTTGATCTTCGGTAATTGCACGCATATCCTCGCGTGTGAGTGTGAGTTCTTTTTCTAATTGCTCTATTCGTTGATGAGCTTCCTTATTTATTGTTTTTTCTGAAGATGATTTTCCTTTGATAGCTATCTTTTTCTCGGCAAGTGCTGTTCTGTGAAAAAGAACCAGAAAATGAGGCTCAACGCTGTTAGCAAGGGGAACAACTTCAACAGTTATCTGCATAATTTTACCACCTGACTTAACTAAAATTCCCTCCTTTTGTGCAGATGCATTAGTCGTTTTGGCTTTATGTAAAGTATTCCGCAATTCAAAGGCCAACCCTTCGCGTGCCATTTTTAGTAGGTTAAAGGTAGGTTTACCTTGTGGCGCTTCCAAAAATGGTGTAATAATTCCGTTAATATGCACCACGTCCATCTGGTCATTTACAATCACACTCGCAGGAGTATATTTTGAAAGCAGAAGTGCCTCAGCAGTTTTACGAAAATCGTTTTGCAATACCTCAGGCTTAGCTGTTTTTTTAACTTTTTCGGTTAATTGTAAATCTTTACCATCAGTGTTATAATACATAAAGCGGTTAGGTACAAGTTTACGAGCATATATTTTATCATCTTTTGCATATACGGAAAATAGTTCTACTGCGGGGCCTGTAGTTTCTGCTTTTCCTAACACAAGAAATCCGTTTTCTTTTAACGCATAATGAAACGTACTCAATGCCCTTTTCTGTAAAAAAGTATCCATGTAAATTAAAACATTACGGCAACTTATCAAATCCATTTTTGCAAAAGGAGGGTCTTTCAAAAAATTGTGAACAGCAAACACGCACATATCTCGTATTTGTTTGTTAACCTGATAACCATGACTGTTTTTTGTAAAATAGTTTTTCAATACCGAGCCTGGTATATTTTTTAAGTCTCCGTTATTGTAACAACCCATTCTTGCTTTTGCAATAGCACTTTCGGAAATATCGGAAGCGAAAATTTGAATTTGCCTGCCCGATATTTTTTCTAAAAATTGATGGAGTATAATCGCTAATGAATACACTTCTTCTCCGGTTGAACAGGCTGCTACCCATATTCGGACAGGCTCAGGAGAAGGTTTATTTTTTAGTATTGCGGGAAATACATTTTCTGTAATAGTTTGAAAAACTTTAGGGTCACGAAAAAAGGAAGTAACCGGAATCAACATGTCATTAAAAAGCGAATCTTGTTCTTCTGTATTTTTTTCCAAAAATTTTAAATAAGCCGTTAGTTTTGCTTTTCCACTAATCACCATTCTTCGAGCTATGCGCCTGCGGACAGTAGTTTGTTTGTAATACGTAAAATCAACTCCGCTACTTTGGCGAAGCACTAAAATAATTTGATTAAAAATATCTTCATCATCTTTAGGTGAATTTTTATCAGTATTTTTATATCCGCTATAGGTGTGCATCATCTGCAACAACTTTTCAGGAATTTCTTCGGGTGGTAAAATAAAATCCACAACATCAGCATCTATGGCATTTTTTGGCATATAGTCATAACCAGCTGATTCTTGGTCTTGTGCAAAAGTTATTCCACCATGTGCTTTAATTGCTTTTAAGCCTTCTGTTCCATCAGTACCAGTTCCCGAAAGCACAATACCTACTGCTAAATTTTGATGAACTTCGGCAAGTGTTGTAAAAAAAACATCAATAGCGCCATTTATTTTTATTTTATTTCGTGGAGTGAGTTTAAGCACACCATCTGTAGATGTCAATATTTTGTTTTCAGGGATCACATAAATATTATCAGGAGCTAAATGAATATCATCCGTAATCTCAAATACAGGGATTTTGGTTGTTTTTGAGAGAATTTCAGGAAGAATACTTTCGTGAGTTGGATCTAAATGTTGTACCAACACATAAGCCATTCCCGAATCAACAGGAATCGCTTTTAAAAATCGTTTGAAAGCATCCAGCCCACCCGCTGAAGCGCCTATACCTACTATCGGAAAATCTTGCTCAGTTTTTTGAGGTGCGATTGAATCCGTCTTTTTCTTTGATGCCATCCCTTTAAAATATGATTGTTTGGTGAATGTACACCCTTAATATGGGAATGGAGGTGATATCAATCAATAATACCCTGCTTGTGTAATTGTAAACTTCCTATGTAAATTTATAAAGTATCATTATATACGTTTTGAATGCCCTAATGTGCTCTTACTTAGATGAAAGGCATTTGAGTTAGGTGATTGTACCCAAATATTGAAATAGTAATAATTTTTATTTTATTACAAATCGTATCTCAATTTCAATCGCAATTTGTATTTATTTGGCGTTATTCCACTTGAATAAAATGGTGGATTATTGGAAAATAAATGTTTTAGGAGAAATTTTAGGTATAAAAGATTTTTCACCAGATTATGGACTTCTAAAAAAAATATTTTTGTTGCTTTCCATTTCAGATTTTTAAAAATGAGTTTTAGTATTTATTGATGTTGTTGAGAAATCTCGCCTTGAAATATCTTCTTTTGCCCTTTTTGTAAAAAGTAACGGTTCCTCTCCCGAATAAATTGGGTTAACATGGCTTGACAAATTTAAATCTGAAAACTATTCAAGAGGAAATATTGAAGAAGTAATTGCAGAGCCAATAAACAGGTATGCAAAAAAAATGTTACATCTTATTATCAAATTGAATTTCGTTTGATGTTCGCTTTGCAATCATTCCGAATCGCCAGGTGAATCCCACAAAAATAAATTGCGTTTTTCGTTTTCTTGAAACAGTTTCGGATAGGAGAGGAGTGTCAATGACTTCAACCCATTTCATTGTATTAAAAACATCTGATGCGGTAATAGTAATGGAGCCTCTTTTTTTGAATACATCTTGCCTGAAGCCTGCATTGACAAAATATACAGGTTGTGAATGACCTTGAGCAGTTAGCATCGCACTTTTATAATTTGCATTCACTTGTAATTTTGTGTTTTTGCCAATATTAAAATTTGATGCAAGTTTTGTATCCCATGCAATGGTCGATTTGTTCTCTGAATATCCCAAGTTAGATGCATCAATGGTATTGTAAAATAAATTCGAACTGAAATTTAAAGTCATTAACTTTTTGTATTTCCATCCAAATACCAATTCTAAACCTGCAGATTGATCTGTAGCAAGATTTTGTTGTGTTGTAAGTAGAACAGAATCGTTGATGTAATAAACTAATTCAGTAAAAGCATCATACGTATAATGATAATAAAGACTTGGAATAAAACTGTGGGACGGGTTCTTAAATTGATAACCTAATTCAACTGAATGAACTTGTTCTGGTTTTAAATTCGGATTTCCACTTTCTAGATTACGAGGATCTTTTATTTCCGGAAATGGATTTAATTCATCCGGATCAGGACGATTTATTCTGCGACTATAACTCAAACTAATTTCTTGATTGTCACTCAGTGCGTAGAGAAAGTGTGCTGTGGGAAATAATTTGAAATAATTATTGGGGATAACAGAATCAAGTGTAACAAGTTCTGAAGTGATCAACGCCTCTTCCGCTCTTAAACCTGCCATAATACTCAAATCATCAATCTCAAAGGAATAAGTACTATATAATGCATGGATATCTTGTTTGATTTTGAAAGTATTATTTTTCCCAGTTTCTGGTATCCAATTGTTTAGCGAATCCTGATGTTCCGAATAGAAATGATCATTCTCACGAAGGTATTCGCCTTCATATCCTATTTCCAATTCCTGATCTTCTGCAACAGGGTTCACATAATCTGCAGAGATCGTATAGGTATTTGCAGGTTTGTTAATAGAGTTGTGCCCATTTGAAATTGAAGAATAAGGGAAAATGTATTTATCTGTAAATCTAGAATCTTCTAATCCACCATTATTTCCCCAGCCAGCTTCAAATGAAATTTCATGATCCTCTTTTTTAAAAGAATGATCAAAAGACAAAATCGCTTCTCCTTCAAATTCGTTTTCACGATCTGTCCTTGTCGTTAAATAACTATTAATAATGCCAGAAGTATCTGAAATGATTGTGTTGATTTCAGGGTGACGTGTATTCGTGGAATACAAATAGCTACCTTCAAATCCCATTGAATTTTTTTCATTGAAATTATAATCCATTCCAATGTTTACAGTGTGGGAATATGATCTAGCCCACAAGTAACTGTTGTTGTCAAAAATATTCGGACTGCTTTCGCTGCTATCTCTGAAAATTCTATAATCTGTTTTTATTCGCTGATTATAATTCTGTCGATAGCCATAAGATCCATAAATGGAATATTTACCAGTGCTGTAATTCAATGTAATATTCCCATTGTAACGATCCAAAGTGCTGGCATTTGCGGTGATCGATCCATTAAATCCCAACTTTACATTTTTCTTCAAAACAATATTGATAATTCCTGCAACTCCATCTGGTTTGAATTTGGCAGATGGATTAGTAATAATTTCAATTCGTTCAATGGAACTTGCAGGAATCTGTTCTAAAGCAGCAGCTGCATTCGTATTCATTAACTGAGATGGTTTTCCATTAATGAGTATGGTAACATTTCCAGAACCTCGTAAAGAAACATTTCCATCTGCATCCACAGCAACAGATGGAACGTTCTGTAAAACTTCACTGGCAGAACCAGTTTGAGCCATAATGTCTTTTTCCGGCAAATATACTTTGCGATCTATCGTACTGATGTAGGTAGCTTTTTCTTCTGTAATTTCTACATCATTCAAAAGTACACCAGAAGTTTTCATAAATATTTTCAAGACGTTTGAAGTGCTATTCGATGCAGGAACTGGAAAAGGTTGAGAGATAATTGTATCATATCCCAGCAAGGAAACAACTAAATAATATTGACCTTCAGCTAAACTATCCAAGGAAAATTCTCCCTTATTGTCAGTTATGTCTCCTTTTAAAATGAGCGAATCACCTTGATGAAGTATGGTTACGAATGCAAACGAAAGTGGAAGTTTTGTGGATTCTTCCATCACTTTTCCGGATACTTTATTCCCATTGATTTGGGTAAAACCAAGTGTAATTTGAAAAGTGAATAAGAGGGTTAGTAAAAATTTATTCATTGGCCGTAAAAATACAATGAAATTCTGGAGGAAATTTGGAGAAATTATCTTGTTTTTAAAAGCAAAACTGGTTAAAAATCTAGTGCGTATTTATTTTTCAATGGTTGATTCTAATTTGCTTTAGACTCTTTTATAGCGTAAAATTGCTATTTAAAATTAGTATGTATTATCATGAATAAAGTTTTGGTTTTATGTACAGGTAATTCATGTCGAAGCCAGATGGCTGAAGGATATTTGCGCTCTTTCGCTAAAAGTGAAACGAATATTTATAGTGCTGGTATCGAGACGCACGGGGTAAATCCTCGAGCAATTCAAGTTATGAAAGAAGATGAACTAGATATATCTACTCATACCTCAAACAATGTAACTGAGTATCTGGATATTCCTTTTGATTTTATAATTACAGTTTGTGATAACGCAAATGAGGTTTGTCCGGTATTTCCATCTCGAGCAAAAAAGTTTCATAATAATTTTCCAGATCCGGCAAAAGCAAAAGGTTCGGAAGAAGAAATTAATATTGAATTTCGTAAGGTTAGGGATATGATTAAGGAATGGTGTCGTGCTTTCGTTTTATTAAATAGAATATGAAAAAATATTTAGCTGAATTTATTGGAACATTTGCACTTGTTTTTTGTGGAACAGGTGCTATTATTGTTAATCAGGAAACAAACGGTGTGATAACACATGCAGGTGTTGCTGTCACTTTTGGTTTAATCGTTGCAGCAATGATTTATGCGTTGGGAAATATTTCTGGGGCTCATTTGAATCCAGCAGTATCTATCAGTTTCTGGGTTGCTAAAAAATTTCCTGCTAAAGAATTAGCTCCGTATATATTAGCGCAATTAATTGGAGCGATTACTGCAAGTACTATTTTGAAATACCTATTTCCTGAAAATGTTTTTCTTGGAAGCACGAATCCCTTGCATTCAGAATTTCAAAGTTGGATTCTCGAATTGATACTAACCTTTTTTCTCATGTTGGTCATATTGCATGTTGCTCACGGAAGCAAAGAGCAAGGAATGTTTGCTGGTATTGCTATTGGATCTGTCGTATTGCTTGAAGCAATGTTTGCCGGCCCTATTTGTGGCGCATCCATGAATCCTGCAAGATCGCTAGCACCTGCTTTACTATCTGGACATTTAGAACATATTTGGATTTACCTTACTGCTCCCTTCCTTGGTGCCCTTCTAGCAGTTGGCGCGTGGCGGATTTTGAAATAAAGATCAACGGCAAACGATGATGCCTTATTATTCGCTAATTTTCCACCATGAAATCTGATTTAGCTGATAACGGATGGGCATTGGGAGAACATCATCTTCCAAAAGAAATTGTGAACTTGTTGGTCAGGAAAAAAAATGAATTTCTTGAAACTTCTATACGTGAAGTAGGCGCTGCTTTTGGTGTTTCAATTGAAGTATTTGATGCAGAGAATACTGAAGTTATTGAGTTGGCTAAAGGAATTACAAGAAGTTTATTGCGTTATGATGCTTGTAGCTTTTTATTAGCTAGAGCAGTGTATACGGAATTGAATAAAAAATATGGAATTGAAAATGAAGTAAAGTATGTTGCAATTCCATATCCAATTATTCATTATGCTTTAGACACTTCAGAAATAGGGGAGATGCATCGTGATGGCTATGATTATGTTGAACATTTTTATACTACTTGGACTCCGCTGAATGATTGTTTTCATAAGCCCATTGCTGTCATTGAAAAAAGTCATTTGAAAAATGGATTTATTTTAAGGCAGTTGAGAGCAAGAATAAAGCGCTTTGATAAATTTATTTTGTCTAGGAAAAAGAAAATTTACCCTGATATTCCACTTGGTCAATTTGCAATTTGGTATGGATCTACTTTTCATGAGGGATTATTAAACAAATCGGAAATAATTGCAACAGCGCTGGTTGTACGTTTCACCAATACACCGATTTTATTTGACTTGGCTTTTCCCATTAAGGATTTAATGGAAGCAACAATTATTCCTACTGAAGTTAATTGTCTTGAATTCACAAAAAAAATGATTCAATGCTTTAAAGAAATTGAAATAATTTCTAAAAACTCCTTATCTGAAAAGGATTCATTTGAAACAATACTTCTTACCATTCAACAGAAAATCGAATCCTGGAAATTTTCTGCAGAAGATGCTCAACGTTTTGCATTTATGATTGGTCTTTGGGCGCAAAGAATGGAATCTAAACGAAACGTTTTATTATTTTATTTATTCTCATTCTTATCCGCGCATAATAATTTTTATGTTTTGCATAAATGTATCACTATGGGTATTAGAAATTATTCTATCCATTCAATGGAGGCATTTATTAATTCAATTATAAAAAAATATCCATGCATTCAAATGAACCATGTTGTTCAAAACGCAATTAGTTTAGCTGGCGAAAAGGCCAACGGAATGAATATAAAGTTTGAGCCTCAAATAGAATATATGAAATTCAGTCTTGGTAAATAGTGAAACATTTTACACTTAAAGTTTTATGAATTTAGCTTATATAATTTATAAATTTCAGCCTACCTTTCCGATATGACACACGAAGAATATCATTTTAGTGGCTCTGCAACTGTTCGGGATATTGTTATTGGAATGTCGGATGGTTTAACGGTTCCTTTTGCATTGACTGCTGGACTAAGTGGTGCTGTGCATGATAATGGAATTATTATTACAGCGGGTATTGCTGAAATTATTGCCGGCTCTATAGCAATGGGTTTGGGTGGATATCTTGCAGGAAAAACAGAATATGATCATTATCTCGCGGAAGAAAAAAGAGAATATGAAGAGGTAGAAAGAATTCCTGAAAAAGAAAAAGCGGAAATTGAAGAAATACTTGCCGAATATGGAATTTCCGCAAAAGTAAAAAAGGAATTTGTAGATGAACTTGCACTCGATAAGAAAAAATGGGTAGAGTTTATGATGAAGTTTGAATTAGGTTTAGAGAAACCGGAACTCAATCGTGCTCGAAATTCTGCTTTGACAATTGCAGGTGCTTATATTGCTGGTGGATTTATTCCAATGGCTTCGTATTTTTTTACGGATACACCTGAGACTGGTCTTTATTATTCTGTTGGTGTAACGGTTGTTGCGCTTGGTTTATTTGGATTCTTTAAGAATAAAGCAATTGGACAAAATCCTTGGAATGGCGCAATGAAAGTTATGTTTATCGGAATTCTTGCTGCAGGATCCGCATTTGTTATTGCAAAACTTGTTTCTGGTCATTAACATGAAAGCTGCAACTGTACATGAACTGAAAAAGGAATTGACCGCTCTTGAGCCCAAGGAACTCGCTGAACTTTGTCTTCGTTTGGCAAAATTTAAAAAGGAAAACAAAGAACTTCTTACTTTCTTAATGTATGAAGCTCATGATGTTCCTGCCTTTTTGATTGAATTAAAAAAAGAAATTGAAATTCAATTTGCTGAGATGAATCGGGATAATTTATACCTGACCAAAAAAAGTTTGCGGAAAATACTGCGGATTACAAATAAATACATTCGATACATTGGCAGTAAAGAAGCAGCTGCAGAATTATTGATTTTTTTCATCAGTAATATTAAAAAGTCAGCAATCCCAATTCATAAAGGAGCAGTGCTTAGTAATATGTACATGACACAATTAAAAAAAATCAACCAGCTCATTGAAGAACTGGATGAAGATTTACAACATGATTATAAAGTTGAATTAGAAATGTGGGTAATTGAAAAATAAAATAAATCTATTTTTCAATTACCCATTTTCCTTAATAGAAAACGATCTTTGCAGTTTTTAATAAATTGTTTTCACTGGAAAGTTTCACAAAATAAATTCCAGGAATCTGCTTTTCTATTAATAGGTTTTTTGCACCTGATACCTGTTCAGTTTTTATTATTTTTCCGTTTAGGTCAAATAATTCTACTATTCCTTTTCCGCCATTTAGCGAACTCAAGTCAATACGAATGGATTCGTTAGAAGGATTTGGATAAACCGAAAGTGAAGAATTTATTTCAACTTCATGTATGCCTGTTGGAATACTACCTGCCTTATACATAACATTGCCGCTAACATCATCCACCCAAACAAAATGAAATGTATTTGCAGCATAAACAATGTGTGGATTTTTTTGATTTCCTGCAGTAGAATTATTTACTAATCCGGTATTGTTGATCAGTCCATGTGCTCCATTGTTCGAATAAGAATACATGACATCAATGTTTCCACTTAATGCTTCCTGATATACAACCGCAATTGTATCTCCTGAACCCGCTATAAAAGGGTAATTCTGAATTGCTGCAGACGGCACACTACCATCAATCATTTCAGTAAATCCTGAGCCAGAATTCATATAATTTCTAGTATTAATATACACACGATTATCTCCTGATGCTCCGCTCATAAAAGCAGTTACAAGACTATCACTTGTAAGATGTGGAGAAGGACCTGAAGAAGGACATGAACTTAGCATCCAATTTGTATTATCTAAATCCAACCCAGTAGCATAATTCATTCCGCCATCGCTTGAAATTGCGGCCCACATATCTCTTATATTACTATTATTTCTTCTCCAAGCAGGAGCAAAATAATTTCCTTTTATAGTCATATAGCCAGGACAACAATCGCAAACATTACTTGATCCAACTGTACTAACAGGAATGGCCATCGGAAAAGTTAATCCTCCATTTGTGGAAGAGGAAACTGCATATCTAGGAGTTCCCCAGGTTGAGTCAAAGGTCATAAACATAAGACTTGGATTGCCTGAAGCGTCTACTGCAAGCGATGGGAAACGATCATATGGAGCAATTCCCATATCAGCTTGAACAGGTGTAGCCCAAGTTATTCCACCATCGGAAGATTTTACAACATAAATATTATTGGTCATTTCCGGTTGTACTTTATAGGCTACAAAAACATTGTTTCCATTTGCCGCAATATCAGCGCCAGCCCAAGTGTCAATAAAAGGATCCACATTCATAGGTGTAACCATTACAGGAGCGTTAAAGCCTGAGCCATTCCAACGCGCAACATATAAAGGTTCAGTTCCTGTACCACCTCCCCACAATACAACGGGAATGTTTCCCGCAGTAACTGCGATGCGTGGTCTAACGTCACCATAGGTTGAACCATTGGCTACAGTTATTTCACTGCCCCATCCAAGCGATTGTGCAAAAATGCAACTTGAATAAAATAAAAAGAAAAAAGTAGGAAATAGTAGTTTTGTTTTCATAATGATTGTGGTTTAATTGCTAATATAGAATAATAAATCAAATTAGCCTATTTCTTTTTCACCAGATCCATTCCGCATTTAGGACATTTAGCAGGAACGGCAGAAGTAACTTCAGGGTGCATCGGACAAATATAAATTTCGCCTGATGAATTCTCATTTGGTTTTATAACGCCTGATTTATAAGTGAAGAAGCGATACGAAAGACCAATAGACAATTGAAAGTGCGAAGCAATTTGATTTGAATTGACAAATTGATACAATGGAATTTCACTCAGTGCGTAAATGGTAAAATTATTTTTCGTGTAACTGATCTGCGGAACAAAAAAAACTTTTCTACTCCCTGTCGCATTCACATCTATATTGTATAGAGCAAGCATATCAATGTATTTTGCAGACTGCATCCTTTTCACCAATTCACCTTTTAATTGAACCGTCAATCCAAAATGTTTGAAAAAGGTTTTTCCTGCAAACAAACCGATACTTGCATAATCACCGAATTTTTGTCCCAATGGATTCCAACCCTTTCTAACATAAAGAACATTCGAGAAAATTCTAAAATTTTTAAGCGGAAAGCCTCGAAAGAAAAATCCATAAAAAATAAAATCGTTGGATCCGTTAGTTGGTTGTATAGTAGGGGGGGAAGTTGTATAATAATTTTGTCCAGTTGTTGGATTGGTATAAACAATTGTTGAATCATTGTATTTTCCTAATGGAATTTTATATCCAAGTCCAACTGTAATTTCTGACCGCTTTGTTTCTGAAGTGTGATTTAAAAGATCATAGCGTGGGAAAAATAACAAATCTCCTATTCCTCCTGATTGAACGGTATCGGTATAGTCAAGTGCAATTTGTCGCTTATTAATAAAATAACCACTCTCTACTGACATTGTAAAATTGTGGGTTACGCCATAACCAACGCGCAAATACAAATAATTACTTTGAAAATCATTCACCAAACCAGTGGTATCTCGATCTCCAGTTAAAAATTTATGAGAATTAATGTATTGGTAGTTTGTTGCAACTTCCATCTGACGGTCCTGCAAAACACCTTGAGATGTTCCACCTGCAATTGGACTTCCGCTACCACCAGAACAACAACCCTGTGCAGCTAATTTGGTTAATCCAAAAAGTAAAATTGAAACGTATAGAAATCTCATGTGAAAAAATTATTCCGCAATTACTAATCTCAAAGTTTGACTTTCTTCTCCAGCAATTAATTTTACAAAGTAAATTCCATTTGAAAGTGAAGAAAGTTCTAATGCTACTTCATGCTTGCCTGTGCCTTCATTTCCATAGTTTACTGCACTTACTTGTTCTCCTAAAGAAGAATAAATGGCAATGGTAACGTCTGCAGATTGAGTAAGATTATAATTTAAAATGGATGAATTAGTGTTGGAAGGATTTGGAAATAAATTAATTTCTGAAACTGAAATTGAATTTTCATTTACGCTTGTAGCAGCCAGTGCGGCATCGACTGCTAAGTTAAAATTTCCAATTATAAGAGGACCTTCGTTACTAAAGAAAATTGAATGAGATGTGCCTGCAAGAACTACAATCTTTGGCATTCCAGGTAAACCATAATCAGTCATGCTTATAGCTGAATTCGAAAATATAACAGTAGGATGCATGCCATTCGTTGAAGCCCATAAACCAAGAGTTGAACAGGGAGTATTGCCACTATCATCACATAAATAGAATTTTACTCTTCCTTGATTTTGTGTTGCATAGTTGTCAACCGAGGTGGAACAAGCTATAGCGGGTCCGATGCAGGATGAACAAGGCATTACCCAACATATTACAATTACATTTCCTGCATCAAGCTCTGTAAAAAGATCATGGTTGACTGCGCTGCAATCATTGCAATTAAAATTAACTGCAGTTTGAGCATTCAATCCGAAAGTAAAAAATAATGCAGATAATAGAAGTAGAATTTTTCTCATAACCAGAATATTATTGTGACCTACAAGGTACGAAATATTAAGATTAAAATGCTTTGAATAATTTACAAATAGGCATATAAAGTAGTCTTATTATGACCTAATTCATTGTTTAGTAAAATGTGAATTTAGATTTCTACCACCTATAGCGTTGTTTATGTCTGCTGTCCCAAAGTTGTATTATAGGAATTATGTTAATACCGATATATGCCTCGGAACGCGAATAATTTAAAGTGTAAAAAGCGACGCCCCAATGCAAAATACCATAACCCGAATTAAAAAACACACCGATTGCAGCAGCGTGAATGGCAAGAACATCATTGATTTTGTTAATCGGATAAAACATCCATTCAATACTGATTGGCCCCAAAAGGTCGGCACCCAATCTTAAAAATGGTCGCCTTGGTGCAATGCCAATATTAAAACTTATTCCTGGGCCGACTTGATAATGTGAAGAATCATAACTGCCTAGATGAATGAGTGGAATAGTTGGGGAAATGGAACGCATCCGCAAAGTCTCTCGATTCGATTTATTCGGTAAATTGATGGTCAGTAAATCATTTTGGAATCGCAAATAAAAAGCATAATATTTCCCCGTAAATCGGTTTTCAAAACGCGGCATGATTACAATTCGATACAATTCCCATTCGCGTTTTTTTATTTTTTTTATTTTTAAAATAAAACGGTCAATCGTAGTTGAATCTTGAATGAGCGGTAGAAATCTGGAAGTATCCAACAAATCTGTATTCTCAAACACATAAATAAAACTTCCCCAAATGTTTAGTTTTTTTTCGAGGGTGTCATTTCTGCCCTGAATAATAAAAATATCTCTTAGAAGTACGGTTAGATGACCGCTAGCTCCTGGGTCTTTAGTGTGAATATTTTTTTTTGTAGGTTCCTGAAGATTAGGAATAAAATCGCCCTTGCGAGAAACGGTTTGAGTGTTATTCTTCAATACAATTAAATGGAAATCTGCTTCTTTGCTTTGAGCAATTGAAAGCGTAGAAATCAAAAGTGAAAAAGCAAAAATTGAAAATTTCATTGCGAAGGATTTTGTCGCTATGAAATTAGGAAGATGACAATTTGCTTATTTCTCATTAAAGAATTTCTATTAACGAAAGAATGTTGATTAATAGGGTTATTCCACTATTATCCATTTTTTAAAAAGGCCCCATCTACAATGAATAATTTTACTCCTTCAATTGAAGAAGTGCGATGCGAACTCATTTCATCCGAGACCGCGTATGACATTCCTTTTGACAATTTGTGCAAGGAGCCATCTGCAAGTTCGGTAGTCATTTCGCCATCAATACAATAAATGATATGTCCTTTTGAACACCAATGATCTGCCTTGTAATTTTTTGAATATTCCACCAGACGAATTCTCAATTCACCCAACTGCAGTGTTTGCCAATAAGCAATACCAGTGTCACCAGTGTGTTCCACTTTCGGTAAAAGGGACCAGTCGGTAATTTGAAAAGGTAGGATTGAATTCATCATTAATCAACAATTTTAAATGGATGTTCAAACGAAAGATAAAAAAACAAGCCCGTTGTTGTTTTTGAATCTGAAAATGAAATTGGAATGGATAATCCGGGAACAATTTGAAGTTTTCCTATATCAAAAGCCATCCGAATACCCGGATTTAAAATTGTAGTTGTACTATATTCTGCTTTTCCTGAAAGTCCAATTTCACTATTTATATTTTGTAATCCTTCGAGCATGATATTAAATCCAGGTTTTGCCAACCATATAATACTCCCTCCGAAATTCGCAAAGGAAAGATTTTTTTTTATTGTCGAACCAAGTGAGTCAATGCCTTTGACATTTGAATAATAAGTTGTTCCTAAATTTAAATGACCAACCCATTGATCTGAAAATCGTTTACTAAAAGGTAAATTAAGTTGAATGCCCAAAGCGTTTAAACCTAAGCCTTTTTTTGCATTACCCGTTGGTAGAATTACTGACAGACGCGGAGAAAAACAAACCCAATCCTCTTTATAGCTTACCTGATAACGATAATTAATTAAGATATCTCCTAAACCTGTCGTTGTTCCACCATTCAAAAATGTATAGGGAATGGTGTAGCTAAATTGATGTCTATATCCCGCTAATGGCCATTCCTCCGTTAGTGAATAAAAGAAATCGTTTGTTGGATTTGGATTATAGATACCATTTGAAATATGCTGTACTATTCCTTCTTCTTGGTTATAGGCTTCTTCAATAAGGTAGGAGTTATCTTCAATTGCAGTTGAAAATTCCTGTGTTGATTGTGCTGTTACTTTTTCAAAAGATGTAAAAAATACTAGTAAACAAATAAAATTTCTAAGCATTTTATTTTAGATTTATTTTATAATTTATTTAATGGCTAATAAAGGAAAGTGATTTATTCGTTTTCTTCTATAGTTTTAAGGACTTCAAAGAAATAAGCTTGGTAATAGGGCCTAGCTGTTTTTTGTAAAAATTTAGTACTATTTAGTACTCGAAATTACGCATTATTGGTGGCTTGCGAAGTAGTACCTCATTATTTACCAATGAAAATGTCTTTTTTGCATATTTCATTACGCTTTCGCCTATTCCTAGTTATCATGTGAATCCATTATCTTTGAGTAAGATGAAAGTATTCTTAAGACGCTCCTATTTTATTGCGTTTTTTCTCCTCTTTTCTTTTTCTCTTTCAGCCCAACAGGTGTGCAAATTATACACTGCGGTTAGGACTTCAATTGCTCCAAAAATTGATGGACTTGTAAATGACAGTGTATGGCAATTTGCTAATCCGATTTCCGACCTAGTACAATTTCAGCCCAATCCGGGTATGGCTCCAAGACAAAAAACGGAAGTAAGAGTTTTGTACGATGATGAAGGAATATATGTACTTGCAAAAATGTTTGATTCCGCTCCTGATAGTATTTTACGCCAATTAGGAGCTCGTGATGAATTTCAAAATAATGCCGATGCTTTTGGAATTTATTTTGACACGTATCATGATCGCCGAAATGCTTTTTTCTATGGTGTTACGGCAGCAGGTGTACAAACGGATGCAAAATATGCAGTTGATAAAGCTGATCTTAGTTTGAATGCTGTTTGGTTCAGTAAAGTGACTTCCGATTCTTTAGGTTGGTATTTGGAAATGAAAATTCCATATGCATCCTTACGTTTTCCAAAAGCTGATGTGCAAAAATGGGGTATAAATATTCAAAGGAATACCAGACGTTATAGAGAAGTAGATTATTGGAATTTAGTTGATCCAAATGTTTTGGGAATCATAAATCAGTGTGGTGATATGGATGGATTAAATAATATTATTTCACCTGTACGACTTGCACTTTTACCTTACGTTTCGGGATATTATGAAAAATACGGTAGTCAAAATGCCACCTCTTTTAATGGAGGAATGGATGTGAAGTATGGCATCAATGAAAGTTTTACTTTGGATATGACTTTAATTCCTGATTTTGGCCAATCCTTGAGTGATAATGTTGTTTTAAATTTATCTCCTTTCGAAGTAAAATTTGATGAACGTAGATATTTCTTTACAGAAGGAACCGAACTTTTTGCTAAAAATGATTTGTTTTATTCGAGACGAATTGGTGTAACTCCCTCAGGTTATCATAATGTTAGTGGTGCTTTGGATTCAAATGAAATAATTCAGGATAATCCTACAATTTCCCGTTTATATAATGCGATAAAAATTTCAGGTCGAACGCCTGGCAAAATGGGTTTGGGATTTTTGAATGCAACATCTGCACCTACCTATGCAACTATTGAGGATACAACGACAAGTGAAACTAGAAAATTTTTAACGGAAGCACTGACCAATTACAATGTTATTGTTGTTGACAAAATATTAGCGTATAACTCTTACATTGGATTTTTAAATACAAGTGTAATAAGAACTGGAAGTTCCCAAGACGCCGATGTAAGTAGTCTGCAATTTCGAATTGGGGATAAGAAAAATAAATTCGCCATTGAAGGTTATGGTGATGTGAGTAATGTTTTTGATGCTTCAGAAACTAGCCCTGTTACAGGTTATCGTTATAATGTTACTGCTGGTAAAGTAAGTGGAAGATATACTGCCATTGGTCGTTACAAAGTTGTTTCTGATAAATTTAATCCTAATGACCTTGGTTATCTTGATCGTAATAATGTAGTTGATTATGGTTTAGTTCAAGCATTCAATATTTACAAGCCATTTTGGATTCTTAATTCTACTTCTAATATCTTGGATATAGATTTAGGTAATTTATTTATCCCTCGACATTATACTTTTCTGACGATTACAGGAAAGCATTATTTTACTACACGAAAATATTTTACCTGCGGTTTTAACTGGTTATTGAATCCAATAAAATCTTACGATTTTTTTGAAGCTCGTGTTTCTGGTCGGTATATTATTTATCCGAAAAACTACCAAATGGGTACGTTTATCTCAACGGATTATAGAAAAAAATTAGCACTTGATGCAGGTACAAACTATAGGATTTTTATTGAGAGAAATAGAACCATATTTAACTACTATTTTGCTCCAAGATGGAGGGTGAATAACAAGTTATTTATTGTGTACAGATGGGATCGTGAAGTTAAGAATGACAATGTGGGTTATGTAGCTTATAGAAATGATTCTCTCTTTTTAGGAGTAAGAGATTTTAAGACCATCACAAACACATTAACCCTAAATTATATTTTTACAAATAAAATGGGACTATCGATGCGTGTTCGACATTATTGGTCGCAGGCATTTTATAAATCCTATTTTCTTTTAAATCAAAATGGAAAAGTGGAGGATGCGTTTTATAATGGAAATTCCAATGTGAGCTTTAACGCTTTTAATATTGATATGATCTATACCTGGCAGTTTCTTCCTGGAAGCGAGTTAAGTGTGGTATGGAAAAATTCTATTCTAACACGCGATAACTTAATTCGTGCAAACTATTTAGAAGACTCTAAATATATTTTTGACTCTCCACAGAGTAATTCGTTATCTGTAAAACTCATCTGGTATATTGATGCCGGAAGATGGATTAGTAAGAAAAGTGAAAAGTAAGGTGAAATATTTCACCAACTATTTCCTCCGTTAGCTTATAAGTTATTCATCATTTGAATTTTCAATTGTTGTTGTAATGCTTGAAG
This sequence comes from Bacteroidia bacterium, assembly GCA_038237845.1. Taxonomy (GTDB): domain Bacteria; phylum Bacteroidota; class Bacteroidia; order Palsa-965; family Palsa-965. The sequence continues at coordinate 9,566 of JBBRYH010000025.1, read as the reverse complement.
CGATAAACTAGAATTAATAATCACTTCTTTTGTTTCGCCGGCCAACATATCAAATCCATTGTCGGAAAAAGTTGCGTTAGGATCATTGATGCTAATGTAAACGTTCTTAATCAGCTTAACTGTTCTCAAGGTTAGATGATAAGTTTTGGCTTTGTCAGGATCAGCCACAAGGTCGGTAACAAGTCCTGGATCTTTATCAAGCTTAAGGTTTTTTGAAGTGGAGAAAAAATGATTCACCGTTACATCTTTTCCATTCTCATAATTAAAGACTACACGTAACACACCATTTTCTGGTTTAAGCGAATCATAGAATTGCTTTTGATCAAATCCAATCGCTATTTTACTACTTCCGGTATAAATTTCAGATGGCGTAAAACTAGTTCTATAAATTTTTCCACTGAAATCAAACCATGCAAATGCTAATAATCCCTTATGCGAAATTGTGTCATCATTGATTAAATAAATTAAAATAGAATCATTTCTATTGATTGTACTTATTGCAACCGGAGCATACAACTCTTTCAATTTATATTGCAATAATTTTTTCTGTCCATAATAATCAACACTCGACCAAGAAGTACCAGGCCAACAATCATTGTATTGCCAAAATAATGTGCCCATACAATAAGGCATAGCCCTTCGATGATCTTCAATTGCTCGTGAAATACCATCTAGTTGCACGACTTGAGAAATATAAACGTAATCGGAAAAATTGTTTACTCGTGGATAATCTCTTGTCATGTATTCACTGATGGTTTCAAAACCTTTTGAATGTTTTTGATGCGCAAGGACAGTTGAATCTGTCAAGGAAATATTTGGAGTGAGATCAAACAATGCAAATGAGGACAAGGGTGGAGTGGCTTGAAAACCATATTCACTCATAAATCTACCTACATGCGTATCATAAGAAGAAAATGGTTCATTGCCCCACCACACACCCCAATAATGTACATCACCTGATCTGTATGCCTCAGGATGACCCCAGCCGGTGGATGGAGAAGAGGAAATGTAAATTATTTTTTTGTCTGCAGCCCTAATAGCATTCGGGACCATGTCATTAAAGAAATGTGTTTGTGCTTTCCAAAGGGTCGCAGAATCGGTTGCATTGATTTTATTTTCTTTTTGCCATCCCCAATTATTCCATCCTTCAGAAATTTCATTATTGCCACACCAAAGCATAATACTTGGATGTTTGTTTAAACGCTCAAATTGTGAAATTACTTCATCTTCTACAAGATTTGTAAAGTCAGCACTGGTTGGATAAATTCCACCTGCGAACATAAAATCCTGCCACACCATAATGCCGAGTGAATCACAATCATCATAAAAATGATCATCTTCATAGACGCCACCACCCCAAACGCGTAACATATTCATGTTAGATTGCTGCGTTGATTTTATCAATGAATAATATTTTTCTGATGTAACTCTCGGTAAAAAATTATCATTAGGAATCCAGTTGGCTCCTTTTGCAAACACAGGTTCACCATTCAGAACAAAAGAAAAGTTATTGCCAGAATCATCTGACTTTTGATTTAACTGAACGGTTCTAATTCCCGAACGCATTTTTTTCTCCGAGATAAGTTTTCCAAAACTGAATTTGAAAATAAATTCATACAAATTTGCTTTTCCCATTCCATTGCACCACCAAAGTTTCGGGTGCGGTACTTTAATAGCAAATGAAAATTGATTGTAAGTTTCGGAAACTACTTTAGTAACAAGATATTTTTTACCATCTATAGTTACTTCCATTTTTAGTGAATTGAGAGGAGTAACATCGCTCGTTCCATGAATCGTTAAATAGGCAGTATCGCTTTTAATAGAATCTGTAAGTAAAGTGAGATTTTCAATTTTAAGTGCGAATCCATTCAAATGGATAGTTTTCCATATTCCACTTGTAACTATTTTTGGTCCCCAATCCCAACCGAACTGATATTGTGCCTTGCGAATAAATACGCGATCGCCTCCTGGTAAATTAGTAAGTGTCTCTTTGGTTTTATTTTGTTTAATGAGTTCTGAAACCGGGTGGAAAATAATTCTCAAAAGATTATTTGTTTGTTTCAGACCTTTGGGATTCTCAATATGATAACTGATGAACATATTTTCTGCAGTCAATATTAATTCATCGTTTAAATAAACTTGTGCATAAGTATCCAGTCCTTCAAAAACCAATTCTTTGCGTTCTGATTTCCAAATCGAATCTTCTACGTTAAAGAGTGTTCTGTATTCCCAAGTTTTTGTTTCTACCCATTGTACTTTCGATTCATTTGTGCCGATATAAGGATCAGGAATTTTTCCATTTGCTAATAAATCGGTATGAATTGTTCCAGGAACCGTTGCAGCCAACCATTCATTTTTCCCTGATTCAGAGAATTTCCAATTTGCATTAAGCGATTGTGTGGATTCTTGTGCAAAGGATGGAAATACAACGAACAGAAATAATGTAGCCACAAATGCACAAAGGCGCGAAGTTTTAGATTCGTATTTTCTTTTGTGACATTTTGACTTGGTGGCCAATCTAATTTTTATCATAAAAAGAGTTTCTCTTTTAATTCAGTAATAAATTCAGGATGTGGTAAAACATTTTCACCGAATCCAAAAGCATCCATTGCAGGAATAATTCTTTTTGCTGAAGCATGAAATTCAAAACAGGCTGTACGTTTTTTTATTTCTGAAATATTTCCAGGATTTATTCCTGCCCCAGGCATTATGATAATTCGCCCATTTGCTTTTTTATTTAATTCCATAATAAAATCGGCACCTTCCATCGCTGACGATTTTTGTCCGGAAGTAAGAATTCTTTTCACCCCACATTTAATTAACAGTTCTAATGCTTCGAAAGGTTCATGACAAAGATCAAATGCACGGTGAAATGTGACAGGCAAAGGCGATGCTAATTCAACCAGATTTTTCAAAACCACTTCATTCACAGAACCATTTTCATCTAATACTCCCAATACAATTCCATCAACGCAAGCTTTTTTACATTCTTCAATATCCAACTTCATCACTTCGATTTCTGATTTTGAATAATTGAAATTCCCTGATCGAGGTCGAATCATTACATAAACTGGACATTTTACATGTTTCTTAACCCATAAAATTGTACCTAACGAAGGCGTAATTCCTCCTTCAGCATAGCCGCTGCAAAGTTCAAGACGGTTCGCACCAGCTTTATCTGCTATAAGGGCTGCCTCAAAACTAAATACGGCTATTTCGAGAGTTGGCTTCAATTGAGTCTTAATTAATGAGCAATAACACAAATATTGCTTACCTGTAAAAATACGATGTTAAATAGGTTCATTATCACTTGTACAGTCCACATTTCTCAATTATTTTCGCACACCTCAAAAATAAAGGAGTCGTAGTTATGTTGATTGTAAAGAAATCCAGAATTCCCAATGCAGGTCGTGGCCTTTTTACCACTTCCCGAATTCGTAAAGGTGATATTATTGTGGAGTATTTGGGTGACAAATTAACCTGGAAGCAATGCCTCAAACGCTATAAATCTGATTTGACACAATTGCTTTATGTTTTTGCAATTTCAGACGAAAATTGTATTGATGCTAAGCCCTGTCCAGATGAATTAGCGCAATATGCAAATGACGCAAATGGAGGATCTGGCAAAAGCCGTTTTAAAAATAATTGCGAATACAATGTAATTAAGCGTAGACCTTATATCGTAGCATTAAAAGAAATTGGACCTAATTCAGAAATTCTTGTGGATTATGGTGACGAATATTGGGAGGCAGTAAGAGAGAATGCGGAAGAAAGAGAAAAGGAGTTAGATGAGGAGAAAAAGTCTAAATCCCAAAGTCGAAAGTCTAAATCGAAAAGTGGAAAGCCGAAAGCAAAAAGTCGAAAGTAAAAAGTTTAAATTTCTCAAAGTCCAAACTCAATCTGCTCATGATAGTCGTTTGGACTTTTATTTTTCCTTACAGTTTAGACTTTCTTTATTTTACTTCAACCTCCGAAACAAATAGCCAAGCTGGATTTCCTGCACCTGGGTTTCCTTCAGGAATTTTTGTAAGTGCAGTGGCCAGTACATAAACATACCTGGCCTTTCCTTTGCAATTTGAAATCGTAACAGTTTGAATTTGTTTTGAATCAGCTGTTGTTGTTGGTAAACAATTCTGTTCTGTATAATCAGTTCCATCTTCTGAAAAATAAATGTGAAGTGAGTCATACATATAAATCCAATTTCCATGATCTTGTAAAAAGGTAATGTCAATCTCATTAACCGTTCGAATAGAATCCAAATCGATGAATGCACCAAGGGTATCTCCAGAAAATCCTAGCCATTGCGATCCAACCCAAGGTGTTCGTCCGGTAATTCCATCGACAAGTGTAAAGGCGCCTCCTTCGTTATAATAAGTAGAAGGATCTTTCTTTAGTGAAATAAATTTTCCTACTGCAAGTCCTGAATTTATTTTTTGAGTGAAAACAGGGCCAATTGTTTTGGAATGACTCTCATCATAAATTACAGCACGAATTGTTTCCCCTCCTCTTAAAGTTAATTCACCACCACTATAAGGAAGAAAATTTTCAACGGAATCTGTAGTGGTCGAACAATAAATGGAAGCACCTGGAATTTCTGAAGTAAAAGAATATTGTAAAAAACTATAGTCATATTCGAATTCACGATTAAATTTTATTTCGAAAATACTTTTAGCATAATTTATTTTCATGCTACTAATTAAATTCAAATGTGTCATCAATCGTTTCAGGAAAAAATCATAATTCATATTCACAGGATTGTCCCATGCCACTTCTGCCATTGCAGCCATTCTTGGAAAAATCATGTATTGTACTTGTGAAAAAGTGGGGATGTATTCCGTCCAAACATTTGCCTGAACACCAAGAATATATTTTTGCTCATCGGCGTTTAATGTTGAAGGAATTGGATTGTAACTATATACTTTGGATAATGGAAGATATCCTCCAATGGCAAGAGGTTCTGTTGCACTTTGCGATTGGTAATGATCAAAATAACAATGTGAACCCGGTGACATGACAACAAAATGTTTTGCTTTTGCGGCTGCAATTCCTCCTTCTTCTCCTCGCCAAGACATCACTGCTGCGCCTTCTGCTAATCCACCATCAAGAATTTCATCCCAGCCAATTGCATTTTTCCCTTTGAGTTGAAGCATTACAACAATACGTTTCGTAAACCAACTTTGTAATTCATTCTCGTCTTTCAGATTATTTGTTTTAATTAATTCCTGACAGTAGGAAGATTCCTTCCATCTTGCTTTCGGACATTCATCGCCACCGATGTGAATATATTTGCCAGGAAATAAGGCACAAACTTCTTTGAGAATATCATCTAAAAATAAAAATGTTGCTTCTGTAGGACAAAGCACATCGTCAAATACTCCCCATGTTTTAGAAACAGAAAATGAATTCCCACTACATCCTAATTCAGGATAAGCTGCCAACATTGCCAATGCATGGCCAGGCATTTCAATTTCAGGTACAATCGTAATGTGTAAGGAATCTGCATATTTAATAATTTCTCTGATTTCTTCTTGGGAGTAGAATCCTCCTGTACGCACAGTGTCAAAAAGAGGCGGATTGTTTGCACCTTCATGACCAATTAGTGTTCGATTTCTCCAAGCACCGATAGAAGTAAGTTTCGGATATTTTTTGATTTCAATTCTCCAACCTTGGTCATCCGTTAAATGCCAATGAAAAGTATTGAATTTGTAAAGTGCTATGTAATTTAGAAATGCTTTAACAGAATCTTTCGGAAAGAAATGACGTGAAACATCGAGGTGCATTCCTCTCCATGCGAAACGAGGTTGATCTATAATGGAACAATTAGGAATAGAATAACTCTTAATTATTCTTAGACCCGGTATAGAAACAATATTACTGTCTTTATCATAAACAATTTCATTATGTCCCAAAAGCTGAAATAAAGTTTGTAATCCATAAAACATTCCTGCTCGTCCACCATTCAAATTGATTTCATTTCTTGTAACAAATAAATTGTATCCTTCATTTGGAATTCCCGAACTATCATCAGAAACGTAAATGAAATTGCTACTGTATTTACCTTTTCCATATTTAAGGTTAATGCCATAAGTTGACAAAACTTCCTGCCTGAAATGTTCAACTTCTTTTTTGTAAATTTTACTGTCAATAAGAATTACCGTTTCGGCATTAATCGAAAATTGACCAGATAGTGGAAGTAGACTATAAGGTTTTGGAATAACCGGATACCGAGCCGCATCATATTGTGCAAAAAGCCCAGTCGAAATAATCAGAAAAACGAAAAGCACTAAATGTTTCATCTTTTATTTATCTAGTAATCTAGTAATCTAGTATCCGCCTAGGCGGAGGTATTATGGTAATTGGTATTAGGTAATAGGTAATCGGTAATCGGTAATATGGTATCCGCCTTTGCGGAGGTAATTATTTTCAAACTTCTTCATAAGGTTCAACAATCAAACCTTCTACACCTGGGTGAATTTCCATTTTTTCATCTCCAAAATCTAAAAGAACGGCATCATTCAAATAACAATTATCACCTTCATCAACCACGCCAACTTTCACCAATTTTTTACCTACCATCAAAGCCCATAATCCATTTCCGGTTAATTCTATACTAACATAATCAATCTTCCCTTGAAATTCATGTAATAACAACAAACGATTTTTTTCTGCGTCAAAATCAGTGAGTACAATTATTCCTGGAGTTACATCTTCATTGGCACCTAAAAAAAGTTTTGTTCCGTCGGTGAAAACCAATTCCAATTTATCCAAGAATTCAAAAGTTTCCTCTGGATCAATTTTGTTCTGCCACAAATTATAAATTACTCTTGCAAGTGTTTTGTGCTCAATTGCTTTCAACGCTAATAATTCTTCTGTATCAAAATAGGCATCCATTTGGTAAAGATAAGTAACTGAGTAAGTCGTAGGTTATAAGTCCTTGACTTTTCTAATAGAAAAAGGCGATCCGTTAAGACCGCCTCTATACTCAATGTTTGTAAAGTGCTACAATTCTATTGCGTTATTCCCATTTTTGCAGCAATAGCCTTTGGAATAGCGGATTTGTGCACTAAAATACTGGTTGTTTTGTATGCTACATAAGCTTCTGAAGCATAAAAATAACCTTGCAAATCATTTTTGGTTGAACCCCAAGAATTTTTCACGATGTAATATTTTTTTCCAGATTGATCAGTTGCCTGACCAGTGAATTGCATTCCATGATCATCCTGTGTGCTCAAATCGTCGAATGATTGTTGACGAAGTAATTGGGTAATCAATTTATCTTTTGAAGGAAGAATCCATAAAGAATCTTTTTCTCCACTACGCATATCAGCCATTTCTTTTTCTGGTACAATTGCCATTCCGTTTTTGTAAGAAAAATAAGGTTCACTTACATCAGAGCCCCAACCTACAGTGTAACCATTCATAGTTGCATTGTCTACGATTGACATCATATCTGCCATAGGAACATTATAATAATTCGACCAAGCCCAATTATCCGGAATCTCTAATGCGAATTTTGTCCAGAAATCATGATGTGTAAAGGAAGTTACTGGAATATAATCCGCAGGTTTAAAACCTAGAAAATCTGCATAGGACTTTGGTGTGTAAGTTTTTCCATCGACTTGAAAAGAAGTTACAGGCTGACCTAAATAAGCATCCAACGCAGCTGTAAATACCATCAACCAGTTTGGAGAAAGTTTTCCTTCAGTGAGTTTCAATTGTGCATCTAGAATTGCTTTTAAAACTTCATCTAATTCTCCGTGACGAACTTTTGTTTCCCCTTCTGGCAAACCAGGATAAATATTCTGTGGTACAATTCCGTATTGAGCAGAAAGATTAATTACATCACTTGCTTCTCCGCCAGGACCAAAATTCGTATGTCCCATCATGCGCATATAACGTTTTGCTTTTTCGATATATCCTGCACGCACAATCCACATCTCAGAAAGATCAAGAGAACCTTTTCCCATACGCATGAATTCAGATTCCATAAAAGACTCCGTTGAAAAAATCCAACAAGTTCCAGAATGAAATTGATCTTTTACAGATGTTGCTTTTACTTCCTTAACGACAGTAAATTTAATCTGACTTTCTTTTTTATTTGTTTTATCCTGTGCAGCCAATGAAATACTAAGTGCTGAAGCAAGGACTAAACTTAGTGTGTTTGTGATTTTCATAGTTTGTTGTGTTGGATTTTTCTTCTGAAGTAGACCTTCAGCGTGAATCGAAGATAAGAAATTGTTTGTGGTAAAATGTAAAATACAAGTCAAATCTCCAATGAAAAATTGGTTTGATAAATATTGCCTTTCATCATTTATTTTCGACCATTCATCCTATACTTATATCCCTAATTTACGAATGATGTCCTTGCGCATATAGGGTTTTAGTTTTTCCCAGGAAATGGGTACTGATAATTGAGCAAATCCGTCTATAAAATTCGGTGGAAATAGTTCAATGCCATTCTCTGTAAGAATGAATCGGTCCTTTAATACAAATGGCAACATGGTTGGATTGTGACAATTTCCTATGATGTAAGGTTTAGATTCAAGATACAATGTAACTTCCTCCGAAATGAACGCTTTCCAGTCATTGCCTTGGAAGAGTGAATCCAATAGAAAAGTGTGTGGACCATCCTCGAATAGAACGAGTGTAAAGAAAAGGTCTTTCGGATTTTTTGAGACGCGCCTATAATTTCCTAAATCTTCTCTTGAAACTGAAATGCAAGAATCATTTGAAAAACTAATCGTATGATGTAATGTTTCTTTATCATAATTCTTACTCCAAGTATATCTGAAATATTCTTTTCTATTTCTTATTTCACAATCCTTGCATTTATACATGTACCATGAATAGTTGGTATCGGCAATAAATGTTTCACCTGTAAATAATGAATCAAATAGCAAAGTTTCTTGCCAACGTTGTAAGGTGGGTTTGTTTTTAAGCAATGGAGAATAGGAGTAGGAGGGACAGTCAGCGCAAAATTTTGTAATGCCTTTAATGCTGTCATTGGTAATACTATTCAGTGAAGTTTTTAATAAATATTGAACCTCCTCATACGATTTGCTAACTGTTCCTTTAAAACCGTTATAAATAATCCATCCCGTGTCATTTGATAAAACACAATAATTGTAGGGATGATATTTGTGATAATCAGCTGATCGATAGTAATAATTATTGGTATTACTACTTGTATTATTTGCATCAATAATTGCTGTCCATATAGTATCCGTTAGCCATTTTCCATTAGCGTCAATAATGCCAATGTGCCCATAGCAAGTTCGAACTGCAAAATAGTTTCCGATCGTATCGAGTTTGAAAATATCTTGAATATTTCCTGTTAGAATAAATTTACGTTGTTCAATATTGAAAAGTTTTTTTCCTTCTTTTCGTTCTATGATGACTCCTATATTCCCAAATTCTTCAACACTCCCTGATCTTAATTTTCTTGGTAACAACATTTCATGCGTTGTTGTATCGTAAATATCCCAATGGTAATAATTTCTACCGTAGAAATACCGATAATCTTTTTCTTTTACCCAGAAGTATTTTCCATTATGCGGTCCGATATT
>JBBRYH010000024.1:0-54775 GCA_038237845.1 Bacteroidia bacterium | reverse complement strand
ATTAATAATTAAGGATTAAAAAGGTTGGTAGAAATGCTGACCTTTTTTTGTGGGATTAAGAATTGAAGGTTGGGTTTAGGTGTGATGTAACGTAGTTGACTTTCAGAAAAAAGCGGAGAATTTTATAGTTTGCAAATGAATTGGAGACACGTCTAGCTTAAAATTCTGCGAGCCTAAAGCTCGTGCCGTGTCGACTCCGGTCCCGGCTAAGGAGATTCACAAACTCTGAAAAATTATGATTATTTTGGTATGGAAATGAGATAATTAAACGTCTTAAAATCATGTTACCTAAAGGGAAAATGAAATTGCTTTTAGCACTAATTTGTTTTAGCGCATTTAATTGTTTTTCCTATGGACAAAATGGTTCAATTAAAGGAAACGTTCTTGATTCTACTTCTAATGAATCAATCATCTTTGCAGATGTTATTCTTAAAGGAACTTCATACCATACAAAAACGGATATCAATGGTGATTTTTATATTGATTCCTTGCCTGCCGGCAAATATGAGTTGCAAATAAAGTACGTCGGGTTCGAATTATTGGAAAAGGAGGTTTCTGTTACAAAAAATCGGGCGACTGAAATGAGTGTTCATTTGAAAGTCCGTACTATTATGCTCAGCGACGATCCACTCCTTCAATATCAGGAACCATTAATTGACCCCGGTTCAGCAGATCGTGCAGGAACAGTAACCCGGGAAGAATTTAGTAGAGGAGACGTTTATGGTTTCGTGTATAGCGATTTCCCCTTGAATCAACCGCTTGTCGGAGCGAGTGTAAGTTTGGTTGGAACAAAATTTAAATGCGTTTCTCTTTCAAGCCCTTATTCAAAAGGATTTTATTCTATGGATTCTGTTCCTCCGGGTGAGTATACAATTCGAGTTGATATGCCCGGAAAAATATCTCAGATTAGGAAGTTCACTTTAGAAAGCTACTTTTCAACTTGGTTCTATCTACCGCCAGCTCCTTTTAGAGATTCCACAGCCTACAATGAAATCATTTCAAAATTATCTGTTTTAAAAAAAGACACAATCCTTGTTGATTATACGGAAACGAATAATTGCACTACTGGAGATACAGTCTCCTCCTATTATGAAACAGGAGATTTAAAGCACTTAAAAAAATATGGAGAGTGGGTTGGTTACTGGGGAAATGGGAACATCTGTTATGAAGCAAAATATAAACAAACGTTGAAATTTAAAAAAGTAAGTGTCTATAAAAAAACACGAGGTAAAAAAACTAAATTCGATTATGATTATGGCAAACAGGTCATGCATCAGAGATTCCGATTGCGACACTGGATTATTCCCGTTGACACATTGGTCGCTTATAACTATGAGGGCAAACCTGTAATGACAATACACTTTTCAGAAAAGGGAAAAATTCTTGACACCGCAATAAATATGTATGATGAAGTAGGTCGTTTGCGATATACCCAAAATGTGAGAACTGGAAAATTCAAAGAATATTGTGAAGATGGTTTTGTGATTGATTCAACAAATTTTAATCACCAACAACAATACGATGATAACGACAATCCGATTTCAGCACATTTTTTAGAATGCACAAAAAATTGTTTTGTGCGATTCGATTGGTCGCCACAAGTGCCATTTGAGGAATCGATTATTAAAAGAATTAAAGCCAAATTTTAATTTGCAATAAAATCTAAAATTACTGAATCAAAGATCGCATGAAACGAATTTTTAACGCTATAACATTCTATGTGTTTTTCTTAAACCTGATTGCGATATGTTGGGCGTTATTCATAACCAATGCGTTTTATTACGACCCTTACCGTAACCGTCCTTTAAACCGTGATCCATATTCGTTCTTAGAGATGTTTAAACTGGAATTATCAAATTGTTATTTCCCAATATTATTTTACACGTGTTCTATTCCCATTATTTATTTATTGATTGTGTGGATTAGACAAAGATTTAAGACTCAAAATTAATCATGCCACAGGAAATGAGAATGTTTTTCTATAAATAAAAAAACGCAAAATTTAATTTGATTCGGTAATGAAATCCAAAATTCAAATATTAAAAAGATTTGTCGTTGTCTTACTTGTTTATGTAATTCCGGTTTCTCTAATTCTAAATTGGTTGTTAAATCCGTCTTGGGAAGTCACTCTAACAAATTGCATTAATGTTTTTGGTGAAAAAGTAAGATCATACGGTACAGGGTTCCCATTAATATCTCATGTTTCCACCTGTGGTGATGATTGCTTGGGGGCGGATTACATGAATATGAGTTATCCTCGCATATATTTAAATGGGAGTATTCTTCTTCTTTTAGCTTTTGCAATTTACTTCTTTGTCCTAAAAAAAATAAAACTAAATGGATGGCAATCGGTTGTTTGGTGTTCGATCATTTATTCTTCATTTGGAATGTTTCTATTGCATACATCAAGATTTGTTCAATGTGGAACTTTCGGATATTCCGAAGTAGATGCGATTCATTTTAATTTCGATGTTTACCATCTTTTAATTGGCATTGGAAATATACTTTTCTTTGGGAACTTCTATCTTTTAGCAGGATGTATTATTCTTGCCTATTTCATATTCAGGGCGCAAAAGAAAAAAAATCCAGACATCTCGAAATGGTGGTTGTTGTTTTATATTTATTGGTGTCTGTTCTTTTTCATCATCTTCGTTTCTGAGATTTGGTTCGCAATTTTTGATGATCAAATGATCACGAGTTCTGGTGATGAGACGTTCAGGCAGCATTGGGTTTCAATTATTATAGGTTATTCGCTTGTTATTTTCATTTTTGTCATTTCAAGAAAACTGCTGATCGCAAAAAGAAGGTATGCGTGGATCTCAGTAATTACATTGGCATTTACTTCGCTTTTTATCGTGTTAGAAAATCAACATTGCATAGTTTGCGGAACAAATGGAGATAGGTTTGTCGAATTTTACACACCTTTCTATGAAAGATAGTATATCGGTTGTTGGACAAAAAATTGGGATAAGCCTTTAGAAAAATTAAACCCTCCTTTTGAAAATAAAAATATCCTGAAAATATATACAAATGATAACCGGATAGTTTTTGAAAGACCTCTTTCAAAAGATTATAAGATAATTAAGCAATTTCTCTTCTGGAGAATGGATTTTCCTGACCAGTTTGAATATTAAAAATGTCAAAGGAACGGACTCGAACTTTTCACTTTTGCAAATTTATTCCGAATCTACAACTAATCCTCCATCGACATTTTATCTTTCAGCTTTTTCTGAAAGTCAACCAACTATACTTCTAGAGACATTCTTCTATCCACAAAAAAAGTGCAATCCTTATGAATTACATGTTGAGATTTATGATCGATGGGGAGTGTTAATTAATATTATTTCGAGCATTAATGAAGGTTGGGATGGTAAGTCAAAGTCTGGTCAGATGGTGACAGATGGAACCTATTATTACATTTTTACTGCAACTGGTTTGGATGGTAAAATGTATAGTACTAATGGGTTTGTTATGTTACTGCAATAAATATTCCGAATAACTTTTTTTTCTTAATATATTAACATCATTCATAAAATTCCTAAACAAAACATAACCTACTATTAATTTAAAAATTAAATAGATACTATACTTTTACAATGAAGTTATTGAAGAAAAATTCTTTCATTAACTAATATATATTTAACAATAGAAGTGAATACCCCACAGGAATAATTAAGCCGCCATGGTTTAACTATCATCCAAAGCCGCTTCTTATAAAATTTTTTTATCGATATGATAAAACAGCTATTTTATTTAAGCGGCTTTTTAATGCCATTTATTTCGATCGGACAGGCAACCTTTACCGCAGGATCATATTCACAGAATTTTGGGACTTCCACAGTTGCCAGCTGGACTGACAATTTCACCTTTGCAGGATGGTATGCTAGTTCTTGGAAAGTAACAACTGCAAATAGCAACACTTTTGCTGGCACTTTAAATATTACAGCTGCCGCACCTCCTAATGGTGGAGCTTGGGCTGTTTATCAATGTAACGGTGGTACTGATATGAAACTCGGAACACGACCATCCAATGGGACAGGTTCTGCAGACAATCCAGGAATGGACGGAAGAAATGGAATTGGTTTGGGATTGTGTCTTCAAAATAATGGAGGAACTGCCATCAATTCTTTAACTGTAAGTTTTGATTGGTTGCAACTTTCCCTTTCTCAAAATGTGAATATCGCAAATAATATGTTCTTCTCATATTTTGTCAGCGCTTCAAATCTTAATGGGAGCGACATGCCCAATAGTGTTCATGCTTATACAAATGTTGTAGCTGGAAATTACGTTGCTCCAAATAATGATCCCGGTCCTGGATCAACAAATCAAATTTCCGGATACCCATGTACTGTTGGCGGATCACAATCTTTTTGTTTTGCCGTTAACGTGCCTGTCGGAAGTTATATTATGCTTCGATGGTGGGATCCTAATAATTCAAATAACGATCCTCATATTGCAATAGATAATGTTGCAGTAAGTGCCTATTCGGATAATGTTTGTTCTGTTATTCTTCCAATTGAACTTCTCGATTTTAATGCGAAGAAAAATAATGAAATTGTAAATATTGATTGGAAAACCGCAACTGAAACCAACAATAATTTTTTTACTGTTGAACGAGCAACTGATTATGAAGGTTTTCGTGCTATCGCAACAGTAAATGGTAGTGGAACTTCAACTATGATGCATTCCTATACTACAATTGATGAGTCTCCATTTCTTGGAAATAATTATTACAGATTACGTCAAACAGATTTTAATGGCAATTCTTCTGTTGGTGGAATAATTGCAGTAAGTATGACGGAACTTTCAGAATCTTTTTCAGTTGAAATAAAGAAATGCGAAACAGGCTTGTGTTTTTCAACGATTGGATGGAATTCAGAAATTGGAATGAAAGTTTATGATATTACCGGTCGACTTCTTTATACAAAGAAAGTTCAACCGAATGAAAGTGGCAATATTCCAAATGATGAAATTACTTCAGGTTTGTTAATTATTACTTTCGTTTCTGAAGGGCATTCCTCTGTCTACCGAATATTGAACTAAAAGGAATAAAAAATTGAATCATATAAAAAATTCGGAAGAACGAATTGCTCCTGAATTTTTAATTGGTAATCGGTAATTAGTAATCCGCAATCTATATCCGCCTAGCTAGAGGTAATCGGTAATTTTTCAAACCCATTGTCCCTTATTATAAATCCCAATCACCTTTCCTGTCAACTCTTTTCCAACAAGTGGCGTGTTTTTGGATTTACTATAGATATCAGTTGTATTAAAAGTCCACTTCGCATTCAAATCAAAAACTGTAAGATTTGCTTTTTCACCAACTTTGATCACAGGGATTTCTATTCCCGCAATTTTCCGGGGTTGAATGGAAAGTGCATTCACCAATTGTTCCGTCGAAAATTTATCGGAAGAACATGCCAATGAGAAAGCACTTTCTAATCCGATCATTCCAAACGCTGCTAAATCAAATTCGACGACTTTGTTTTCAATGTCTTCCGGCGAATGGCCTGAGGTAATACAATCAATTGTTCCGTCAGCCACCGCATCCAATAAGGCTTTTCGATCTTCTTCGCCACGCAAAGGTGGATTCACTTTGTAATTCGTATCGAACTCTTCGAGCACTGAATCATTCCAGAATAAATTGTAAGCATGAACTGCGCAAGTGATATTTAATCCTTTTGCTTTTGCTTCGCGAATGAGTTGCACACCTTTTTCTGTACTCACACCCATTAAATGAATGGGAGCATCTGCATATTCTGCGAGATAAATATTTCTTGCAATCATCAATTCTTCTGCAAGCGCAGGAATTCCTTTTAATCCCAAAGTAGTGCTCATCGGACCTTCATGCATTTGTCCGCCCTGAGAAATTGTTTCATCATCACAACGCACATGAACGCGTCCACCGAAATTTTTGGAATACATCATCGTGCGCACTAAAATTCCTGCATGTGTCACCGGATGTTCTGCATCCGTAAATGCTTTTGCACCGGCCAAATGCATATCGTATAACTCAGCCATTTCTTTTCCTTTGAGATCCTGTGTAAGTGCACCTGCAGGAATTAGATCGACAGGAAGTTGTTGAGAACGCTTTAGAATATATTCTACTGCCGATTTTGTTTGGACAGGAGGAAAGGTGTCAGGCATTACTAATACCGCAGTAAATCCGCCCTTTGCTGCTGCCATCGCTCCTGATTCAATTGTTTCCTTGTATTCAAAGCCAGGATCGCGTAGATGTGCATGTAAATCCATCCAGCCAGGAGAAACACAATATTTCTCTCCACTAATAACGATTGCGTCATTTGCAGAAATGTATTTTCCAATTTGAGCGATCATTCCTTTTTCAATCAGAATATCTGTATGCTGATTATTATAAGGCGAATTCGGATCGCAGATAAGAATGTTCTGGAGCAGGACTTTCATATCAATTGTTTGTGCTTGGGTTTATTTTTATTTTCGGAGCATTTCGCCAGAAGCGAATCAAAAGTATTTCGGTAAGTAGAAAAAATAATACCAACCAGATACAGGTTTTCCATAATCTAATTCCATAATCTAATTCTGTTAAAGCGGCGGTTAATCCTTTTGCATCATTTTCTAAAATAGTGAAATTCGAAAGTCCCGCTGATTTATAACCGTCCTCAATTTCAGCTGATGAAAGTGTGGTGAGGTCCGACTCTTTACGATCATAATTAAATGAAATTCCATTGAGTTGATCTTTTCCAAGCTTAACAAAATAGTTGGAAGGTTGCGATACCTGACGATGAACATCTAAAATGGTGTGCCCATCAATCACGCTATGCGCAGGAATAATATCAAAGTTTTTCGTCGGTTCCGATAAATGAAATACATTTTCACCAATGGTTCCAACATCACCTAGATCAATATTTTCATTACTCCCGATACGATAGGATAAGGGTGACTGTGGCTGTGAGAATAATGCTGCTTGATATAAAGTAGGAACAAACATTGCATGACGAGGAAAATTACTCCAGGTATCGAGCAATGGTACCGCGCAGATGTAAATACTGCCTTTTCCTGTTCTATAATTTGCTGCAAAAAGATCACCATTGCGCAAACGCATCAAATCTTCTTGAGTTGTGCGCGTTGCAGAAGTTATTTTGTAATGATCATAAACGGCAGGCAAATCTAAATTTCCAGTTGTTTTTTCAAAAACTCCATTATAAAGAGGATTTGTAAAATTCAGTTTGTCCACAATGGTTCTTGCGGTATCTAATTTTTCAAATGTGTTAACACCGAGTGGAAGTAAAAAATCCTTATAAGATTGTAAATCTGCATTAGCTCCGGGAAAAATAAAAACGCTTCCTCCGTTATCCACAAATTTTTTCAACTCATTGGCCAAACCAGATGAAATACTTTGTAAACTATTCAATAAAATAAAACTATAATTATTCAAAGCGGAATAGTCGAGTTTCTTTTCTTCTGATTCAGCAAAGACAAAAGCAGAATCGCTTCCGAATAAAGATTTTAAATAATTATTTTCTGTATTAACTGTTGAAATAGGATTATCAGAAGAAGGATTAATGGCAAGAATTGGAATCGCTTTTAACATATTGAACGAAAAATAAAAGCGATCATCAAATGTTACTGGATAATCATTAATCTCGACTAAACATTGTTGAAGTCCAGGCTCACGAATAGTAAAATAAACAACAGTATCGGTAATGCCATTTGCCGCAATGCTAAAGCTTGAAGGCGTCCGTGCTTGTCCGTTTATATACAAACGCATCGGAACATTTTCTGCAGCAACTTCTGAATGACTTTTCAATCGGATGTGAAGTGCTTCCTGTGCATTTAATTGTCTAACGGGAGTCGCAAACCAAACAGAGTCGATGTAAATATTATTTCTGTTTTGTGCCGTCAATGGAACCGGCTGAAAACGAATGGAAGTATCCGTTTTGATTGCGGAAAAGTCTGCAATTGTTTTTTGAAAATCACTAATGAGAAAAGCTTGTTTGTTTCCGTTAACAATTCCCTTTTCTGTATTGATTGCATCTTGTTGACGCTTTGTTACTTCAGAAAGTGTTCGCACAGCCGGACTTGTAACCACTTCATCCACCAACTCAATAAATTCTTCTCTATTGACTAATCGTTGATGACGTCCTTCAAAATCATTGGTGATTAATTGAAAACGATCTGAAGGTTTAAATGCAGCGACAATTTCCTTCGCATCTTTTTTAGCTTCATCGAGTAACGTTCCTGATTTTCCAACCGCATCCATACTGAAGGAATTGTCGATGTAAACGCTGATAACTTTATCGCCCGTTCGAATGGCGCCATTATCGCGAGGAATAAAAGGTTGTGCGAAAGCAAGCACAAGGAAAAGCACGGCAAGTAATCTGGAGCAGAGGATAAGAAGATTTTTGAGTTTGTTACGGGCCTTTGTATCCTGTTTTACTTCTTTTAAAAAACGAACGTTTGTAAAATAAACGCGTTTAAATTTCCTGAAGTTGAAAAGATGAATGAGTATGGGAATTGCCAGCGCAAGAAGTGCGAATAGGAAGTAGGAATTGGCGAATCTCATCAAAGGTTAAAGGTAATGAAAAGGGCCAATGCTCGTGCTCTCCCAAACGAGGAAACGCAATTTTTTATACACTTTTAATAAAAAAGTCGCTTTTAGATTTCCCTTATGAAAACCTTATTTCGTGCCCATTTCCAACACTACTTCAGCCTTTCCTTGGTAGGCTTCTGCCAATGAACCGTCAATCTCAATTGCTTTGTTGAAGTCAGCCAATGCTTCTTCGTACATGCCCATTTCTGAGAAAATAAAGGCTCGATCGCAATACGTTTCAGCTTGTTCAGGATTCAGGGTAATGGATTTATTGATATCGTCAAGCGCATTATCAAAATCACCCACTTGATAATAAATTCCACCTCTGAATTTATAAGCTTCCTGAAAATTAGGATTGAGCGCAATCGCATTATTCAAATCACCAATCGCAAGATCAAATTGGTCCAAATGGAATTCCGCAATTGCTTTACAAAAATAGGCACCAGGACTATTTGGAGAAAGTTTTAAAGCAGTTTTGTAATCTTTTAAAGCTTCTTTGTATTGTGAAGTTTCGAGATAGGTATTTCCTCGACTGATATAAGCGCGTTCACTATCGGGTGAAAGTTGAATAGACAGCGTAAAATCAGCAATAGCGTTTTTGAAATCACCAATTAAATAATAGAGCGATCCTCTATTAAAATAGGCTTTACAAACATCATGACTTCCATCAATGCATTTATTTAAATCATATAAGGCACGTGAATAACTTCCTAACGTTACAAATAGATTTGCTCTCGTAAACACAGCAGCACTATTCGCAGGATTCAATTTAATGGCACTTGTCAGATCAATTATTGCATCGCTTGTGTCGCCTAGAATCAAAACAGTTAATGCGCGATGGTAAAAGGCAAGATCATTTTTCGAATTCAATAATATTGCGCGATCAAAATTCGGTAATGAATTCCTGTATTGTTTTAATTTGAATTCTGTCATTCCCAAATTGAAATAAGCAGAATCTTTATAATGATCCAGATTTATCGCCTGATTAAAATCTTCCATCGCTTCTGTAAACTTTCCCATATTCGAAAGCGAAATTCCGCGAAGATTAAACAAGAAATACGTAGGGATAATTTGAATTGCACGAGTGAGATCTTCAAACGCCAAACTATCTTTCCCAAGTTTGATTAATGTTTGTCCACGATAAGAATAAGCTGCAGATTTTCGCGGCTTTAGCGCAATAGCAGCATTAAAATCATTCATAGCTGCATTTATATCATCTATTTTCGAAAAGGCAATTCCTCTTAATAAATATGCTTCATCATATGCTGGGAAATCTTCAATGGCCTTACTGAAAAAGGTAATGCTCTGAGAATAGCGATGCTCATCATAAAGGCTTTTTGCACTTGCAAAATCTTCTCTTGCCGTTTTGTTCTGCGCAAAAAGTCCCGATGAAAGGGACAATAGAAGTGCAGGAAAAAGAATGCGATTCATTTTCATAGTATTAGTTTCCGAAAACAAAATTAGATCCTTCGTTTCCTTCTGAAACACTCCATTTTCATAGTTATGAAGAGTGAAATGTGAAAAAGCCTTCGACGAAAGCAAAGTGTAAAATCATTGATGGAGAAAAATAAGTTAAAAGCAAGTATCTTTTTGAGGCATTTACGTTATAAATAAAAAATGATAATGAAAAGACATTTTGTATTTCTCCCGCTTCTATTCATTCTATTTTCTTTCTTTATCGTTCCAGAGAATGGAAAAGGAAGCTATGTGAATAATCGTTATAAGGTAAATTTTACTACGAAAGATGGAATGTTGAATGGGAAATATAGTTCGTACTATTTAAACGGTGTCAAGCGAGCAGAAGGACAATATGTTTTAATTTGCGACAGGGGCTTTGGTCGGTTTGGGATTCTAGTGGAAAACTTTTGGTGAAACGTGAATATAAAAACGACTTCGAGTACAAGCAACTTTTTCCCGAGACTGGAGAAAAAATTAAATCGCCCCCAGTTTATACATTAGGATTAAATGACCATCATTTCTATAACTATTTTGAATTTAAACAAACGGATATTGTAATGTCAAAACGTGTTTGGTTGGATGTTAGTAATAATGATGAATCTTCTTTTTTCGGCAATGATGATTTTTATCACATGTTAATCGATTCCATCGTTAAGAAGAAAATCACAGTTTATGTACCTAATAATGATGAGGCGATTAGCAAGATTTCATTGTCAGCGATTCAAACAATTGCAGATACTGCAGGGAAAGAAATTATCGGATTTAAACTCAAAGAAGATTGGTTTTTCGACAACAAAAGAAAAACTGCTGAGAAAAGAATTATTGCTGTTTGTCCTATAGTTTGCAAAAAAGATACTTCCCGAACTACTGATGATGATTATTCTTTTGAAATGGGATGGATTTCATTTCCATCTTTGCGAAACACTTTAGGAGCAATTGATAATACAAATCCAAATTGCCCAACTATGATAAAAACGCTGGATGATTTGTTTTTCTTTCGATATTTTGTAGGTGAAATCACTAAGGAGACCAATGTTAAAAATCAAAGTCTGAACGATTATTGTTCCTGAATAAAATTTGAGCAGGAACAATTACGAATTGAAATAGAATTAATTGAAACGGAGCACGACCTTTGGACTAAATATTCTAAGTAGAATTTATTTTGGAATGGTATTGATCAGAGAATCCAATTCAAGTCCTGATGTTTGTCGTGGCAAAAAGATCTGATAATGTAAAGCTGAATTTTTTATTAATGTTGCCGGAATATTTCCCTGCCATTCAATATTCACTTTCGGCATCCATTCATTATCGTTTGTTTCATCTAAAAACAATACCTCTGTATTGATATTTCTCTTTTTAATGAACGGAATCAATTTTGTAGAAATTTCCTTTTTGAAATCCATTGAAACAAGAATAACTTTCAATTTTGATTTTTTATACAGCGAATCCATTTCTGTAAAATAATGCAACTCCTCTACACAAGGGCCACACCAAGTTGCCCAGAAATTAACTACAAAAGTGGTGTCCTTACCATTTTCTATTCTTTGCAATAAAGAATCAATCTTAGTTAAAGGCACTGATTTCTCTCCAATAAAAGCGGTCGTTATTACTAACAATAATAGAATCCCAAGCTTTTTCACATTTAAAGATAAATCAATATTCTCATCCCTCGAAATTCTAAATCTTTGATTATACCTCATAATTATACTGGTTCATTTCCCTTTTGGAACATCCTTAGAATAGGAAAAAGGCGGTTCTTCCATGATTTCTCATAAAGATCCGCCTTTTTTCAAAAGAGTCCTTTCCCAAATAATAATTCGGTTCGGACAGTAGTTGCCAGGCTCGTACAAAGACTTCCCACCAGATT
The DNA here is from genome assembly GCA_038237845.1 of Bacteroidia bacterium. Classification (GTDB taxonomy): domain Bacteria; phylum Bacteroidota; class Bacteroidia; order Palsa-965; family Palsa-965. The sequence continues at coordinate 42,881 of JBBRYH010000024.1, read as the reverse complement.
TAGAAGCTTTGAAATCCACCTGATTAATAGTATAATGCTTTGTAAAGAAAAAGTTACAAATGGATTGAAAATCGTATTTTCGCATTTACAATCAAAACCTATGTCGGGAACCCTTCCCATTTATAAGATCATTGCACCTGCTATTGCTTCAGCTGGTGTATATTTTTTTACGACTGATTCTGATATGCAATATGAAGTGCGTTTCGGTCGTCGACAGGACAATATTCTTCATGCTACGATTGTTTTCGGAGTAATTAATGAAGAGTTTGACGGGGAAGAATATGTGGTAGTAAATAGAGGCGAGGTCTTCCGGGTGATGACTACCATTGTTGAAATTGTGAAAATGTTTATGGCTGAGCATAGCAAAATCATGTGTTATGAATTTACCGGCATTCCTAAAGACGGAGAGGATGAATCAAAAACGTCTAAACGGAATGTACTTTACAAACGTTTTCTTCCAAAAATTTTTGAATCAGGCTGGGATTTTAACTTCACGGGCAATTCAGCTATTGTGACAAGAAAATCAACACGTTTTTAGTTTTAGATTTTCCAACTAAATTTTTAAACTCATTTCTTTGGCACCACTTTTCCACCCAAAGAGGGAGGAGGGGGAGGCGTAAGTGAAAAGGCAACTTCGCAAGGCACAACAATCTGTTTTTCCTTCACTGCAAGATCGCAATCGGTTGTGGTCATATATAATTTCCGGATTGTTCCATCAGGCATTTCCATTTCCATATCGGTACTCGTAGCAGTCGGACCTTCAAATATAAATGGATCTGTAAATTGACTTGCAAGATCGATGTCTTTGAGATGATATTTTGTCCCCATTATTTTGGTGTAAATTTCAACAATACATCTAGTGATTTTTACATTAATAAGATTTTTCGGTCGATCGTACCAAATATCCACATCTCCGATACAAGGTGTGGTATACATAAATTGTCCTGCAATCACATTTACATCTGTTGTAAAATCAGCTTTTCCTTCATGTAGATGAATTTGTGGATTAACGAGCACCCAGGTGAAAGTGTCATTTACAAATAACAGCTGATAAGGCTCCTTTCCCGAAATTGCTCCTAGCGCTTTGAAACATTTATTCATCAATTCCTCTGAAATAACAATTTGCATATCATTTGGAACACTTGGCCTAGTAGTAACAGGAGTTGGAGGAATATAAACAGGTGGACCTTGTGTAATGGTATGACGCGAATGACGACAACCCGAAAGTGTCAGAAGAAGTGCAATGAAAAGAATGGTTGCTCGGATTAACATCAAGGCAAAAATAAGCGGCAGGGAATTTGCATGGATAATTTTAACCAATATTCTTTCAACAAAATACCATTTGGAATATTCTTAGCTGTTTACAATCTGAAAATTAAAATCACGTTATATTTAGACTCATTTTCACATCTCAAAAGTTCAACCATTATGAAAATTCAAATAATAGCACTTCTTACCCTTTGCTCTTTTACATTCATTGAAGGGCCGGTAGGAACAGCATTTCCTGCAATGAAAGTGGAGACTTTAGAAAGTAAGGTGCTCAATTTGCCTTCAGATATAAAGGGAAAGTCATCCATCATCTGTTTAGCTTATTCTGACGATGCAGAAAAAGATTTGAAGACCTGGTACGAACCAATGTATGATAAATTCATTGCAAAAACAGAATTGATGTCAGATGCATATGATCTGAATCTTTATTTCATTCCGATGTTTACCGGAGTCAAAGAGGCTGCTGCAGAAAAGTCCAAAAAGGAAATGAAAGAAACGGTGCAGGTTGATATTCAACCTCACGTAGTAATTTATAAAGGTGAGGTGGATTCTTTTGTTGCAAAATTAAAAATGGAAGACAAGAAGAAGCCTTACATTTTCGTGCTGGATAAAGAGGGGAAAATTATTTATGCAACATCCGGTGCTTATACAGAAGATAAGATGGATGAGATTGAAGACAAGATTGAATAATCATTCTTCAATGAAATCTTCAACTGCACAATGCATTGGACAAAAAGTTAGTTGAAGAATTTCAACTAACTGTCAATCAACATTATTCTTAAGCTACTACTTTTGCGTTTGGATATTTCTTCATCCACATTTCTAACGCACTCTGAGTTTTCACCGAAATTACTGTACGATAATCCACTTGAAGTTTAATAACAGTTCCTTCAGTTGGTTTCTTGGTAAGAATCGGTTTACGATACCTGTTCTTCATAACGTTGCTTTCCTTTGTTAACACTAACGGTCTCATTTTGATTTTTTTAATTTACCACACAAATAACACACAAAATCAGATGATATCCTTCTCTTTTTAGTCAGTTGGACCTATCATCACGACCATCGGCTATTAATCAACGTTGAATGGTTTTTCTCAACTTTTCCCCACTTCTCGATTCGTAAAAACCTCAGGCTCAGGAAACTTGTTCATAATCGGTTAATTGACAGTTGAAAACCCTTCAATTAGACCCTAAATAGCCTATCAAAGATAACATAAAATATTGATTCTCAGCGATTTTAACAAGCGTTGGCTAATCTACTCTATGTTCCTGAAAACAACCTGTTTAGGAGGTGAAAACAAGAGGGCTGAACAGAAATTTATGATTTTGGAATTAATCGATTACTGTCGCACCTGGATACTTTTCCATCCAAATCTCCATCGCATGTTTGGTGCGGACAGTAATAATTGTTTTATGATCCAAACGAAGTTTAATTCGTGTTTCAGATAAAACGGGCGGGGCGAAATTCTTTTTAGCTCTCATGATTTTATTTTTAATGGTGATGATCTATTACTAAGTCGTCTAATACCATGCCTGTATTGTAAATCTTAACAAGTTTTGGTAAAGTGATGTTGACTTTAATTAAAATTCAAACGCACATAACGCATCTTTCGTATTTCGATACAGGAATAACGACTTTATTTTTTTCTTTATAAGAAAGTGACAATTGCTCCGTTTAGGTCTTATACTTTCAATCAAAGTATAATTTCAAACACAGGTAAAAGTTTTACTCCCAAACTTTATCACCATGAAAAAAATGCTTCTTCTTCTACTTCTTGCATTACCGCTTTTTATCCAGGCGCAAAACGTAATGGTGAAAATTACACTCATTGCTACTGAAGGTGGATTTCATCCTTTTATGAATGTTACATTAATGGATATTTCAACCAATGAAAAGTTCTCAGGAAAAACTGATGCCAACGGTAAAGTAAGTATAGCGGTTCCTGCAAATGCTACTTACCAAATGTTGATTCCGGATTACACGGAAAAGAAATTAATCAATGTTCCGAATGCTCCTGGTGCTACTATGACATCCACTTTATACTACAGTAGGAATATGGTGGCAGAGGAAAAATCATTTGCCATGAATGAATCCGAAAAAGCAGAAGTAGATAATTTCACAAAAGGATTGCCGGATACCACTTTCTTTAAAGGAAATAATCCATTTATCACAAGTGATGAATCTTTTTATTCCAGCCTGGAATTGAATTTATCAGATCTCAAAAAAGGACCTTTAGCAAATGAAAAAGTAATCCTCATTGGTAGAATTCATCATAAAACTTTTACAGGAACTACGGATGCTAATGGTAAACTGATGTTGTATTTGCCGAAAGGAGATAATTATGATCTCAATTTTACTTATCATAAAAATTTCGAATACACAGAATGTAAATATTCAAAAGGAACTTCTGAAATTAAATGGGAATTCGAATACATGGGCACAAAAGAATTTCTCCGAAAGAAAAAGGAAGATGATGATCGTCAAGCAGCGGAAGCAAAAGCAATTGCCGAAGCAAAACAAGCCGAGAAAACCAGACGTGCAGAGGAGAAGAACAGACCCTATAGTGAAAATGGATTTGCTTCTGTAATGGATCGAAATAATTTTTCAAATCCTTTAGTAATTGCCGACGCCAGTTCCGATATGGCCTACATCGATGATGAACTCGAAGGATGGTTTGCCAAAAATGCAAAAGCAAATCCGAATTCACAGTTTGTATTTTTTAATGATGGCGATATGAAACCGGAGAATCAAAAAACGGTCGGTTCAACAGGAGGATTGTATTACACACCAGCATTGTCGTTAGATAAACTCAGTGTTTTTATGAATAATGTTATTGATAAAAGCAATGATAATGATTCACCAGATAATTATGTGGAAGCTTTAATTAGTGGCATGAAAATGGCAAAACAACCTTATACAGATGTTGTTTTATTAGTAGATAATCATTCGACACCAAGAGATATGAATTTATTATCGCAGGTAAATCATCCTGTACATGTCGTAGTTTTTTGTTCCATCAAAGGTGGATGCGATCATAGTTTTGTCCGCCCCGACTATTTGAAAATTGCGTGGAAAACCAAAGGAACATTACACATCAATGGTATCGATTATAATGATGTGAGTAAATTGAAGAATGGTGAAACCATTAAGATTTGCGAAACCAATTATAAACTAGTGAATGGAGAGTTTTTTCAGTTGTAAGTAAATTTAAATGCTGAAAAAATGAAAAGTCGAAAAATAGTTTTACGAAAAATAAATCATGGCGTGATTTTTAATAATCAATAATTACCAATCACCTAAAAGAACGGAGCCGTAATTAACTTGAACCATATTAACTTCCCTTGTATGGTGCAGGCGAACACGGCTCCTTATTTATTTTAATTCGAAGAAGGTTTAACTTTTGGTTTTGATTCCATCTCCTCAACATTTCGAAATACAATTTCCTTATTTTCTACATCGAGCAAAATTTCACTATGCTTCTGTACTTTTCCAGAAAGTATTTGTTTCGATAATTCATTCATTACCTTTTTCTGTAACATCCTTTTTACCGGACGCGCACCGAATTGCGGATCGTAACCCAATTCTGCCATCCAATCAATTGCTTCTGGTGTTGCGGTTATTTTGATGTCATTATCAGCAAGCATTTTTTCAACTTGCTTAAATTGAATCTTAACAATCTCCTCTACATTTTCTCTTGTCAAAGGAGTAAACATGATAATTTCATCAATACGATTCAAAAACTCAGGACGAATAGTTTTCTTTAATAAATCAAAGACTTCAACTTTGGTTTTTGCCATTATCGAATCTCTATTTTTATCCGTCATCTTATCAAAATTTTCCTGAATGAGTTGTGAACCCAAATTGGAAGTCATAATGATGATCGTATTTTTAAAATTGACTACACGTCCTTTGTTGTCGGTCAATCTTCCATCATCAAGTACTTGCAACAGAATATTAAAGACATCTGGATGTGCTTTTTCAATTTCATCCAAAAGAATAACAGAGTAGGGGCGACGACGAACAGCTTCTGTCAATTGTCCGCCTTCTTCATAACCAACATATCCTGGAGGCGCTCCAACCAATCTAGAAACAGAATGTCGTTCCTGATATTCACTCATGTCAATTCTTGTCAAGGAATTTTCATTGTTGAATAAAAATTCTGCAAGCGCTTTTGCTAATTCTGTTTTTCCTACGCCAGTAGTTCCAAGGAAAATAAATGAACCGATTGGTTTACGCACATCCTGCATGCCTGCACGACTTCTACGTACCGCATCAGAAATTGCTTCAATCGCTTCTTCTTGTCCAACAACACGCTTATGTAATTCATCTTCTAGGAGCAAGAGTTTCTCTCTTTCACTTTGCAACATTCTAGAAACAGGAATACCAGTCCAACTTGCGACAACACTTGCAATGTCTTCACTATCTACTTCTTCCTTGATAAGGGAAGTTCCTGAACTTTGTGTTTCAATCAGTTTCTGTTTAATTATTTCTAAGCGATCTTCTGCTTCTTTCATTCGGCCATATCGGATTTCGGCAACTTTTCCATAGTCACCAGCTCGTTCCGCTTGCTCTGCTTCAAATTTCAATTGTTCAATCTGCTCTTTTTCTTTTTGAATGGTTTCAACCACATCTTTTTCAGATTGCCACTGTGCGCGAAGGTCTGCACGCTTATCATTTAATTCTGCAATTTCTCTACCAAGATCTTCCAGTTTTCTTTTATCATTTTCACGTTTTATCGCCTCGCGTTCAATTTCAAGTTGGCGAATTTTACGTTCAATATTTTCAAGTTCAATTGGCATGGAATTAATTTCCATCCTCAATTTAGAAGCAGCTTCATCAATTAAGTCAATCGCTTTGTCGGGAAGAAAACGATCATTGATATAACGTTGGGAAAGTTCAACAGCTGCAATGATTGCTTCATCTTTGATTCTCACTTTGTGATGCGCTTCATATTTTTCTTTGATGCCACGAAGAATAGAAATGGCATCTTCAGAAGTTGGTTCATCCACCATAACTTTTTGAAAACGGCGTTCAAGTGCTTTATCCTTTTCAAAATATTTCTGAAACTCATTTAGTGTTGTTGCTCCGATTGCGCGAAGTTCTCCGCGTGCTAAAGCCGGTTTAAGGATGTTTGCTGCATCCATTGCGCCTTCGCCACCGCCAGCACCAACAAGCGTGTGAATTTCATCAATGAAGAGAATAATTTCACCATCCGCATTTGTAACTTCTTTTACGACTGCTTTTAATCGTTCTTCAAATTCACCTTTGTATTTCGCACCTGCAATTAATGCGCCCATGTCAAGCGAAAAAATCTGTTTCGATTTGAGATTATCTGGAACATCGCCATTCATTATACGATGTGCAATTCCTTCAGCGATGGCCGTTTTACCAACTCCGGGTTCTCCTACGAGAATTGGATTGTTTTTTGTTCTACGGGATAAAATTTGCAAGACACGACGAATTTCTTCATCCCGTCCGATCACAGGATCTAATTTTCCTGCCCGCGCCTGTGCGTTTAAATTGATTGCATATTTATTTAAAGCATTGTAGGTTTCTTCTGCAGAAGCACTCGTTACGGTAGAACCTTTTCTAAGCTCTCGTATCGCCGATTTTAGATCTTTTGAACTGATCCCATTGTCCTTCATTAATTGCGAAACCTGATCGCCTGTATCAAGCAATCCTAGAAGCAGATGTTCTATTGAAACAAATTCATCATTAAATTCTTTTAAGTGATTTACAGCTTTCAATAAGGCCTGATTCGCTGTGTTTGAAAGGTATTGTGTATTTCCTCCACTAACTTTTGGATACGATTCATTAATACGATCTACAACCTGAGTAAAGAGCGCAGTATTAACGTTCAATTTTTTTAAAAGGAAAGGCGTGACGTTTTCATCAACGGCCAGGATTCCTTTGAGGAGATGTCCAGTTTCTACCGCTTGATTGTTTTGTGCGGTGGCAAACTGTTGCGCTTGTTGAACGGCTTCCTGTGACTTTAAGGTGAAATTGTTCAGATTCATAGGTTCGATTATAAATAAATTCAGTTCAAATAAATAGTAATCTAATTGCTTATCCTATGATCAAATCACGTACCCAATGATGATATGTGCAATATTGTCACTTTAAACCAGTTTGCACTGACGATAAGGCACAAAAAAAAGCCTTCCAATTCGGAAGGCTTTTTTTAAAACTTATTCTTAATCGATATTATTGAATAACGATTTTGGAAGTTGCTCTGCTATTGTTAGATGTGATATTCAAGAAATAAACACCAGGAGCGATGTTTGAAGTGTTCAATTGAACGCTGTTTTTTCCAGAATTAAGCATACGGTTATTTGTAAGTACAACCTGACCAAGTTCGTTAACAAGTGAAAGTGTTACGCTTGCGCTATTAGTAAGGTCAATATTTACATTCACAACATCATTTGCTGGATTTGGGTAAGTATTGAAAGAACCAATACCATTTCCGATTTCCTGAACCGAAGCAACCACAGGAATTGTGAATTGGTTGTCATTGAATATAACTTGCTCAAACCAATAGTGATCGAATGTTGTAGCAACATCATTTCCACCAGAACGGTCAATAGAGTTTGTACATCCAATTTTGTAAGTAGAACCTGCCACTAAAGCAATGTTACTGATGTAGTGGAAATAAAAATCCTGGCTTGTTGTAAATTGAACTCGTGCAGTAGCCATGTTTGTATTTACGTCAACACCTTTTCCGAACAAATCAGGAATAGCGTTTTCTCCACCAAGAGCTGTTGGATCAGAATCAACCCAAACGTAGAACATTTTAGATCCATCAGTTGTGTGAGACAATTGAAGACGAGCATCAGTTGCGAATGCAGCACCTGAGTTAGAACCATCAACGAAAATTGTGTTTGTTGTTGAAGTTGAAGTCATCAAAGAGTCAATCAACCAAGCATCCCAACCTGTAGAAGTTGTGTGCACATCATAAATAAAGTGACGAGCAGTTGTACCAGATTGTCCTGTCAATGTGTAAGCATATCCAAGGGAGTCATTATCATCAGAAGAACCACTTGAAATAGTACAAAGAATATGTAACTGATTATTTGCATCAATTGCAATATCAGCTCCCTGACTTTGGTCAAACCAAGGTTTGAAATTTCCGTCTGTTGCCTGAATTAAATGATCTGTAATTTGTGGAAGTGTAGTAAAGTCATTTACTGCTTGCAAAGTCCAAGTAGCACCGCTATTCATTGTTTTATAAACAATAGGAGAGAAGGTACGAGTCTGAGAAGTAGTTGCAGCAGCTGGAACACCGAAGAATACTGCGTAACCATTTACGCCATTGTCAGAAAATGTTGTATAAGCTTCTGTAAAACAATCATTCGTGCCAGCGGCATCCTGATGGAAACTAGGCTTAATAGAATCAAAAATCCAATTTACAGATGTTCCGTTCCATTTTGCTTTCATCATTGCCATACCTCTGTAATCCTGCGCAAGAGCAGTAGTTGCGGTTCCGTTTGCGTATAATCCACCAGTAACCCAAGCTGAACTGTCTGCATAACCAGACATACTAATACGTGGGAAGTCCAATCGGTTTGGTCCATTAGGTGCATTAGTTGTAACAATAGTATTTGACGAAGCGCCATTTACCATCATTTGGTCATTAGCGTAATAACCTTTCCAACCAGATCCATCTGTATAAGGACCTGTTGCAACGTTAACAGCATTTGCTACCGAAGTATTTCCTGCAGGGTTAATAATCGCTCCTGAAGGGTAACGGAAACGTTTGTTACCTAATGTAGTTTGGTCAGCGAAATAAGAAGAATCCCAAGAAACACCAAAGTTGGTAGTCCATGAGTATTCACAATATCCTGAAGCAACGTTTGCATCAGCAGCCCAATCCTGACTGATACGATGAGTAAACATTACAGCACCTAAACTCTGATTTGCAGTGATGCAATGAGAATTTGAAACAAGCAATGTGAAGGCATTGTATGAGCTTGTAAATTTAAAACCCTGTGTTTGCACAGTAGTTGGGTTAGCATTTCTATGAGCAGCGTTTGCAGAAGCAAAGAAATTAACAGAACTTCCATCAACAGTTGTTGCTTTGGAATTATTCAGGTCAACTTTGTGTACTCCGCTAATTTTTGGAGCTTGAGCAGAAACGCCAAGACTCACAGTTACTCCAAGAGCAAGAAGTAATCCTTTTTTCATTTTTTTTGGATTGTTTTACAGGTTTAGGAATTCAGAAACTATTATTGCAAACTTAACATAACTAGTACGAAATAGCAAATAAGACAGCCGTATATTTTTAACTTTTTATACCGTTTTGTCAGCTTTGTGTCAAAGGCTTTTGGAACAGGCTCTCTAGCCTTTTTTTCCAACCATTATATGTTTGATCAAATTATTTAGACATATTCCATTAAGATATTGATAATTATTGCATTAAGTAATTTTATTGGCGCCTAAAGAGCTGATTTACTGTGGTTTTGACGTATAAAAGTGCGGCTTAGAATTATTTACAATTAATATCAGAATTTATAGCTGGAAAACGGTTCGACTGTTTTATATTTGTGACCCTTAATATAAGTGGGGTTTACCGGCAAATCCCTTTTCTAATCGTCTTTATCAGCCGGAATAAAGGCCAGTGCGAAAGCACAAATAAAATAAATAATGTCAGAAAATTTAACAGCTCCCGTAGTGGCACCCGAATTTGATTGGGATACCATTGGGAAAAAACAAGATTTCTACACTAAAGAAGAAATCGAACGCCTTGAAAAACTTTATAGTGGTACACTCAAATCGATTGTTGATCACGAATTAGTTGAAGGTGCAGTTGTTTCAAAAAACAGCAAAGAAGTAGTCGTTAATATCGGCTATAAATCAGATGGTGTAGTTCCATTATCTGAATTCCGTTACAATCCTGATTTGAAAATCGGCGATAAAGTGGAAGTTTATGTTGAAAGTCAGGAAGACAAAAGCGGTCAGCTGATCCTTTCTCATAAAAAAGCACGTGCAATGAAATCTTGGGAGCGTATTAACAACGCACTCAATGGTGATGAAATCATTAAAGGTTTTGTTAAATGCCGTACAAAAGGTGGACTTATTGTTGACGTATTTGGAATTGAGGCTTTCTTGCCTGGTTCACAAATTGACGTTAAACCTATTCGTGATTACGATGTTTACGTTGGTAAAACAATGGAATTTAAAGTTGTGAAAATCAACAATGAATTCAAAAACGTTGTAGTTTCTCATAAAGCACTTATTGAAGAAGAGTTAGAAGCACAGAAGAAAGAGATTATCGGAAAACTTGAAAAAGGTCAGGTTCTTGAAGGAACCGTTAAAAACATTACCAGCTACGGAGTATTCGTGGATCTTGGCGGTGTTGATGGACTTATTCACATTACCGATCTTTCATGGGGACGTATTTCTCACCCAGAGGAAATCGTTAAATTGGATCAGAAAATCAACGTTGTTATTCTTGATTTTGATGATCAGAAAAAACGTATTGCACTTGGTCTTAAACAACTTTCTTCTCACCCTTGGGATGGCTTATCTGCTGACCTTAAAGTTGGAGATAAAGTTAAAGGTAAGGTCGTTGTTATTGCAGATTATGGTGCATTCGTAGAAATTCAGCCTGGTGTTGAAGGTCTTATTCACGTATCTGAAATGTCTTGGTCACAGCACCTACGTTCAGCTCAGGATTTCCTGAAAGTTACTGATGAAGTTGATGCTACAGTTTTGACATTAGACCGTGATGAACGCAAAATGTCATTAGGAATTAAACAGCTTTCTCCTGATCCGTGGAAAGATATCTTGGATAAATATCCTAAGAATTCTAAACACACAGCTAAGGTTCGCAACTTTACCAATTTCGGAATTTTTGTAGAACTTGAAGAAGGAATTGATGGATTGATCCACATTTCTGATTTGAGCTGGTCTAAAAAAATCAAACATCCATCAGAATTCACTAAAATCGGTGAGACTATTGATGTAATTGTTTTAGATGTTGATGTTGAGAATCGTCGTTTGAGTCTTGGACATAAACAATTAGAAGAAAACCCATGGGATGTGTTCGAAACTGTATTTACAGTTGGAACAGATCACCAAGGAACTATCATAAGTGCAAATGATAAAGGTGCAGTAGTTCAACTTCCTTATGGTGTTGAAGCTTTTTGCCCGAATAAACATTTGATGAAAGCTGATGGTACAAATGCAAAAGTGGATGAAGTAATTGATTTCAAAGTTTTAGAATTCAACAAAGAATCTAAAAAAATCATTGTTTCCCACCGCAATACCAACGAAGCTATCGCGATTGAAGAAAAAGAATCGCGCACAGGTGGTAAAAAGGAAAGTGCAAGTAAAGGTGCAGGTGACGAAACAAAGAAAGCTGTTAAGAAGGTTAAGGATAACCAAGAAAAAACAACTTTCGGTGACGTAGCTGGCCTTGCTGATCTGAAATCTGCTTTGGAAGACAAAGAACAAGGCAGCAAAGATTAAATGACAATACCCGGTTGGTGCCTCCTTCCGGGCCACTAAAAATCACGCCATGGTTTTTAGTTATCCCCTCCTGTTAATTCAGGAGGGGATTCTTTTTGCCTAAATATTCTGTTTTTGTAAATTGTTTATAAATGTTTGCATGTAATAAACTCCACTATTTATTGATATATAGCCGATTTCAAACGGATAATTATGAATTTATATAATAATTAATTTTCCTATTTTAATATATACTTTATATTTGCTCATATATTAATTAAAAACTTAATTATGGATCGTTTTTGTTTGGACTGCGGTGAATCTTTAAATGGCCGGGCGGATAAAAAATTCTGCTCTGATCAATGTCGTAATAGTCATAACAATCGACTAAATAGTGACGACAATAACTTTATGCGAAACGTCAATAACATTCTACGAAAGAATCGAAGAATTTTGGCTGACCTAACTCCAGATGGGAAAAGCACTCTACATAAAGATAAAGTTGCAGATAAAGGTTTTCATTTTGGTTATTATACCCATACCTATACTACTCAGAAAGGAACAGTTTATTATTTCTGTTATGAATTCGGATATCTTCAAATAGGAAATGATTTCCTAACCATTGTTCACAGAAAGAAAGCACAAAATCTGGATCGTGAAGCTGTTGCTTCAATGGCTTAAGTCCTGTTAAAAAAGTAATAAACAACTTCACGGGAAAAAAAGTTAGATTTTTGTAACATAATACCATACTAGTTTCGTTTCTTTGGTTACTAGGCTATCGTGCTATGAAAATTCAAAGGCTGATTTTTATATTTTGTTTCGCAGTTCTCCTTATCGGGAATTCATCGCGCGCTCAAGTCGTTGCTAATGTTCGTCCTGACATTATTAGCGTTACCCCATATAACGACACTGCTTTAATCAATATCGTAAACACGAATCAGATTTACGAAGCGGGTTTGGATCAACTTCCACAAATTCTATTTTGGAGAAGAATCATGACCATGACTCCCGATTCTGGTTTGGTAAGTCTGGCTTCAGATCGAACAATTTTTTCTTGTCAATTAACTACAAATTGGGATAAATTGGGTGAGGCTGGCCAAAATGCTTATCGCGATAGTTTGAGGAAACTATATGCATTGGGAGATTCAGCATCTGTACTTTTCACTAAAGGAAAAAATGATTTTTATGATGCGCATGCTGTAATTCCTCAAATTAGTAGAGCGATTCCGATTTTTGTGCAAAATGAAGTAGATCCTTTTTATGCGCAGGCAATTCTTTTAATTGAATCTCCAGGTAAAACTTTAAAATCAAATGTTGGAGCTAATGGAGCTTTTCAATTGATGAAAAGTGTGGCAATTCAAATGGGACTGAAAGTCAATAAAAATATTGATGAACGAAAAGATTTTGATAAATCTGCTTGGGCTGCCTCAAAACTGTTGAGAACAATATGCATTCCTTACACTCGTGCAATGCTCGAAAAAAGAGGGATTTGTTACAATGAAACTGATCTTTGGTTTCGCTTATTAGTTTTGCATGTATACCATGCAGGTGCTGGAAATGTTGAAAAAGTTCTTGCTTATTTACAACCTACGCAAGGCGATATTTTTCTAATTGAAAAAATATGGCAAACCAAAGTTGGTGCCTTTGGTAAATCCTCTCAAAGTTATTCTCAACTTGTCATTGCTGCTTTTATAGAATTGGATCTTGACTTAGGTAGAAATGTATCCATCTATCAAAATGGAAACGCCGAGACAGGTGAAACAAAGGAGTCTGAAGATCTCAAATTGTCGCATTAAAGCAATTTGGGCGAGTAAGAACCTGTTTATAATTTTGTCTTTCTATTGGGATTAATGTCCTGAATACAATATCTTTACAATACATAATTGAAACCGAAAATGACAAAAACATTTACGCGTATTCTGATTGCTGTATTATTCCCAATGCTTTCAGTAATTCCTGGCAGATCCCAAGTTGTTATCAACGAGTATTCTTGTGCCAATATCAATAGTCTTATTGATAATTTTAATGAATATAATGATTGGGTAGAATTATATAATGCAGGAGCGTCAACTGTAAACCTCGTCGGTTATTACATGAGTGATAAAGCTGGAAATCTTCAGCAATGGCCTTTTCCTTCTGGTACAATCGCACCTGGTGGATTTATTAAAGTTGTCTGCTCAAAACACAATGTTGTTTCTGGCGGTTATTTCCACACTAATTTTTCATTGATCCAATGTAAACCTGAAAAAATTATTCTTTCAGATGCTGCAGGAACTATAATTGATTCACTTGTCATTCAAAGAAATCAAGAAGGAGATTCATGGGGAAGGACCACGGATGGTGGAAATACCTGGAGTGTATTTCAATCGCCAACATTTGGATCTTCCAATACAGGAAGTACAGCTTATCAACGCTATGCTACAAAACCTACTTTTTCTGTTGCGGCAGGATATTATACAGGCACACAAACAGTCACTATTTCTTCTCCTGATCCAAGTGTAACCATTCATTATACCACGAATGGTTATGAGCCAACAACAGCAGATCCTGTTTATTCTGCACCAATTGCTGTTTCGTCTACACAAGTTCTTCGTGCACGTGCCTTTAGCAGTATTTCAACGGTCCCTCCAAGTTTTATTATGGAAGCAAGTTATTTTATTAGTGTTACGAATCATACAATTGCTACCATTTCTATTTATGGTGATAATCTTATGGATCTGATGACAGGAAATTGGAATGCATTTCCACAAACAAGCTTAGAATATTTTGATAAGACCGGTGTTTTGAAAGCTTCAGTAAGTGGAAATACTAATAAACATGGAAATGATTCCTGGGCATATGATCAGCGCGGTATCGATTTCAAATCGGTTGATGAACAGGGATATGATTATGCAGTTAATTACAAACTTTTTACGCGTACGCCAAGGGATCATTTTAAAGATATTATTATCAAAGCCGCTGCCAATGATAATTACCCTTTCGAAAATGGTAGTGCACATATTCGTGATGCATATTGCCATACTTTATCTCAAGACGCACAATTGCATCTAGACGAAAGGACCTATGAGGCATGTGAGATGTACGTTAATGGTCAATATTGGGGTGTCTATGAAATTCGCGAAAAAGTTGACGATGATAATTACACCAGTTATTATTACAATCAAGATCAACCGAATATTCAAATGCTCAAAACTTGGGGTGGAACTTGGTCGGCCTATGGTGGTGGACAAGCACAAACCGATTGGAATACTATTGAAAACTATATTGTTACCAATAGCATGGCTGTACCTGCCAATTTCGCTCATGTCGACACTATTTTCAATTGGAAGAGTCTTGCTGATTATGTGATTTTGAATTCTGTTTGTGTTACTACCGACTGGCTTAACTGGAATACACAATGGTGGAGAGGTCTTGATCCAAATGGAGGAGCAAATAGATGGCGTTATACTTTATGGGATAATGATGCAACATTCGGGCATTATATTAATTATACAAATGTTCCGAATACTACCCCAGCGGCTGATCCGTGTAATCCTGAAACGCTTCCTGATCCAGGTGGACAAGGACATATTCCCGTATTAAATGCAATGTTGGCGAGTCCGGTTTACAAACAATATTACATCAATCGATTTGCCGATTTAATGAATACTTCCTTTAGTTGTGATTCAATGATTAATTTGTTGGATACAATGATAGGAACCATTACGCCTGAAATGCCTAGGCAAATTGCAAAATGGGGCGGAAGTATGGCTACTTGGAATTCCAATGTAAATAATATGAGAACATTTATTCAAGCTCGTTGTATTGCTTTACAACAGGGAATGATTAATTGTTACAATCTTACAGGACCTTACAATATCATAATTGAAGTTCAACCGGTTGGCGCTGGTACTGTTCAATGTAATTCCCTTTCGTTGGATCAATTTCCTTGGACTGGACTTTATTATGGTGGAATTCCGATTATTTTAATGACTGCACCAACTTCTGCCCAATATACTTTTGACCATTGGGAAATGAGTTCTGTTCCTACTCCTTCTTCAACTGTGGATAGTATTAATATTGATCTTACTGCACCTGATCATATTATTGCTGTTTATAGAACCAATGAAGTTCTGTTGAATGTTTTTATTCCAACTGCATTTTCACCAAATGGAGATGGTCAAAATGATATGATTTTTATTCATGGTCTAGATCCTTCTCAGTCTGCAGAAATTATAATTTTCAATCGCTGGGGACAACAGGTTTTTGAAACGAAAGACATGTCACAAGGATGGGATGGAAATATGCATGGACAAGAATGTCCTTCTGGAGTGTATGCTTATTATTTAAAAGCAACAAATCCGGATGGAACTACAGCAATCTTATCTGGAAATATCACTTTGATGCGTTAGTTTTTTGAAGACTTGATGATAATGAAAAAACTGGTTCTTTCATTTGGAATTTTATTTTTTGCAACACTAGAGGTGGCTGCACAGGATATTCATTTTTCTCAAATTAATGAAACTCCAATGCACCTTAACCCGGGCAATACTGGCTTCTTCGATGGCTTGTTTCGAGTAACGATGAATTATCGCACGCAATGGGCTTCTATGGGCCATCCTTATACTACGGCAGCTGCAGCGTTTGATATGCCTTTGATGTATGCCAAGGATCGCGCATATATGGGGATTGGAGCATTTATTTATAGGGATCAGGCAGGTGATTCAAAGTTCGGAACATTTCAAGCTTTGCTATCAGCAAGTGGAATTGTTCCTTTCGATGATAATAATAAGTTATCAGTTGGCCTGCAAGGTGGATTTTCCCAATATTCAGCTACAGTTTCCGATTTACAATGGGAAAACCAATATGTAAATGGAGCATATGATCCAACTGCAAGTGCTAATGAATCTAATCTACTTACTTCCTTTCCTTACGCTGATTTTTCTGGCGGAGCAGTTTACCAATATAGAAGTGTTGCAGGAAGTGTTATTGGAAAAGATGTAAATGAATTTTCTTTTGGTGCTGCAGCTTTTCATGTAAATAAGCCACAAGAAAAATTTCATTCAGGTGGAGGAATTCGCTCAGATATGCGATTTGTTTTTCATGGTAATGGAAGAATAGATTTTTCAGGTTCTCCTTGGTCACTTCGACCTTCTGGATATTATATGAAGCAAGGCCCGGCTTCGGAAATTGTATTTGGCTCAATGATTCGTTACAGAATAAAAAACGGAACAAAAGTCACCAATTTCTTTAGTGAATCAGGAATTGCTGCAGGCATAAACTATCGTTGGAAAGATGCTATTATTCCTCAATTGTATTATGACCTTGGAGATATTTTTGTGGGTGTTTCTTATGATATTAATATTTCTAAATATAGGGCTGTTTCTAAATATGCTGGTGGACTTGAGTTCACCTTGCGTTATGCAAACTTGAATGGTGCTTTATATAAAAATAAAAAATAATTTTTATCGATTGTGATGCAGAAGATTAAAGTGTGGTATAAAAAATATTTCAAACATTTTCCAGATTTGTGGCAATACCTTTTACTTATTATACTTTCAATTTTAGCTGCCATATTTTATCTCTGATATGACAATTAATATAACACCAGCAAAATCTTCTGAACTTTCCATCATCGCCGAATTGGCTGATAAAATTTGGCGTGTACATTATACACCCATAATAGGGCAGGAGCAGGTCGACTATATGCTATTGAAAATGTACTCGCTTCAAAGTCTGATCCTTCAACAAGAACAGGGGCAGCAGTTTTTTATTGCGGAACTAGACAAACAAGCTATTGGATATATTTCTATCACTGCTAAAGGCCCTGATTTTTTTCTACACAAATTTTATATAAATATTGAAGAGCAGGGGAAGGGTTTCGGAAAAATTATATTTAATGATTTACTTTCAAAATTCCCCTTATTAAAAACGATGAGGCTTCAAGTGAATAGAATGAATTTTAAAACAATTAATTTTTACTTCCGCTTGGGATTTGTAATTGAAGCTGCGAAGAATTTTGAAATCGGTGACGGATATACAATGGATGATTATGTGATGGTATTTAAAAAATAAATACCAAATGTAAATTTAAGGATGTTTTTCAAAGGCCTTCTTTACATAACTATAATCCAAATAATACAATACGCGTAAAGAAACCTGATTTAACTGAGGTCCTTTAATTGTATTCGAAAAATTGTTCTGATAACTATAGTCAATGACCGATTGTTCATTCAGAATATTCTGTTTCCAGGATAGACTTAATGTGCTTCCCGGAGCAAAGTTCCAGTTATATACAAGATCAATATTAAAATTATTAAAATCAAAATCGTGATCTGCAGCATTTGCATAATTTATATAGGGAGTCAAAGTGCCATCTAGATTTAGGACATAGTAGTCACGATAATGACCCGTTTCCCAAAAGTGTCGTGCACGAAATGAAAGTGACATATCCTTTGTAAAAACAAAATTTGCTCCAATTCCATTTTCAAGAGTATGCAGGATTCTTCTACCGAAAACAATTGTTCCGTCTTGCTCAATATCAACCCAACCTCGATCTCCAAAATCGCCATGAAAAGAAGTACCCACACCCAAAGAGAATCGATTGCCAACTCTCAAATTTAATTCTGTACCAAGGCCACCCCAAGGATTTTGTGGGATAATTCCGTCAGCGGCTGTCACACCCCCATCAAAATTTAAACTTCCATAAAATTTTTTATTTCTGTTTGAATTAATACCACCAAAAAATGCTTCATATTTTCTGTGTAAATAGAAACGACCTGCAACTCTCGGCTCATAAAAATCACGACTATCTATTGGAGTGATTTCAGTCCCTAAATAAAGGGACCAGAAATTTTTGAATGTGCCCATATTAAACATGCTGAAAGAAAAATTATTTCTTTCACTTGTTTTTAAATTGACACCATAGTTAATGTTAAGATTGCTCGAAAAATAATTAAATATTTTCCAGGGGTTGAATAAATTATAACTGAAATTAAGCGATGTGTTTGAATAATTCGTTTGATTGTTATAACCCATATCATTACAATCCCAATTTTCGTTTACGGTTTGATTATCGATACCATATTGAAATTTTCCACTGCTTTTTCGTAAGCCTAATCGATAGTAATAACCAATATTGGATTGAAAATTGCCTGGGGTATAAGTTGGTTCCATGACATTGCTCACTCCACCATCCCCATTAAAATTCCAGCTTTGCTTTTTGTTATTAACTGAAAATCCTGTTGCTGTAACATTCGCACTCCTATAACCATGCGAACGAATAACATTACTATTGGTAACATACACATGTGAGCTATTCGATAACTGCTTATCAAAAACAAAAATGTTATAATTTGAAGAAGGTTCTGTCAAAATTTTTCTTTTTTCTCCAGTAATAGTATCTGTAGCAGTTGCATAGGTATTATCAATAAACGCATTAAGAATTCCAATCCCCATTCCATTTGTCGTTCGACCGGAAATTTTAGAAGCATTAAGCATTTTAGATTGCCCAGGATTTTTTGTGATTTTTTCATTTGGCCCAGTCAAATAAGGTGTATTATAAAATTCTGAAGGAGTTCCTCCAATTCTTCTTGAGTAAAAAATACCACCAAGATCAAAGAGCCCCGTTCCTTCTGTAAAAAAGGGGCGCTGTTCATTGAATTGAATTTCAAATGGGCTGAGATTTTTAACTAGGTTATCGCTTTTCACTTGACTGAAATCAGGAAGCAGCGTCATGTCCAATGTAAAGCTTTCATTAAGGCCATATTTCAAACCTAATCCTCCTCCAATACTTGCATCCGGACTTGCAGGCCCAAAGCGGGAATCCTTTTCTACAATGGTAGAAATGTAAGGAGTAAGAGAAAGTCTAAGTGGTGATTCAATATTATTTAGTCCGGTTAAAATGCCCCAGTAATTCATAGAGTTGGACGCTTCTTTAGGCGTTAAAGCCCATTGGTCAAACTCAAATTTTCTTTGAATACTGCGTGTAAATTGAACGCCCCAAATTTGATCTGTTTTATTGGGAAAACGCAGGGCCGACCACGGAATTTCTACTTCGACACTCCAACCATTTGATAAAATTTTTACTTCACTTGTCCAAACTGCATTGAAATTATTATCCGAATATCTTGAATCATTTTGAACATTAGAAGCGGTGACCACAAAATCAAAAGCATCTTGCTGCGTATTATAGGTGTCAAAAACCATTCTGAAATTATCTGCATTTGGATAATCATCTCTTAATCCTAATTGGTGTAAAATGCTGTCGGGAGAATTATCGTAACACATAGCCGAAATGTAAATGGCAGTATTATCATAAGCTACTTTCACTTCTGTTTGAAAACTTACAGGAGCATTTTCAGTAGGACTATTTTGAATAAAGTTAGTGGCAATGGGGATGTTCTTCCAGCATTCATCATCTAGAATTCCATCAATTTTTGGATGTATACTTATTCTTTCAGCAGCTAAGGTTTTCCTTACGATTACAGAATCTTTTTCTGTTCCAGCATTTAGCCGAATCGTAAAGCAAAGTAAAAAGAAGAATAGCGTTTTAAATTTCATTTTGGCGATTTGTGGCCAAAGATGGCTTTACTATACTTAAGTAAAAAGTGAAAGTTGATGAAAGGGGGTTAAAAGATGTGAAAGGGATTTTTTTGCAATTCTTCATACACATTATTAAAAAATTGAAATAGAAAAGAAGGAATTTGAATCATTTTTAACCTAGTAACAAAGCATCCATAGTTTACTAACACCTTTTAGTAACTTTTCGTAGATTTTTCACTTTTCATACACCATGTTAGATATATTTGTCAACGCTGAAAGAGTCTTTCGGACGATAAAATTCAAAAACTATGAACCTCCACGAATACCAAGGTAAATCAATCTTAAAAAAATTCGGCGTTCCGATTCAAGAAGGAATTGTAGCTGAAACTCCTGAGCAAGCAGTTGCCGCAGCGGAAGAATTAACGAAAACAACTGGAACTGGTTGGTGGGTTGTAAAATCACAAATTCATGCAGGTGGACGTGGGAAAGGTAAAATCGCAGGAACAGAACAACGCGGTGTTGTTTTGGCAAAAACACTTGATGATGTAAAAACTTTCTCTAAAAATATTTTAGGCAATTTTCTTATTACAGCTCAAACAGGTGAAAAAGGTAAAAAAGTAAATAAGGTTTTGATTGCACAGGATGTCTATTATCCAGGTGCAGAAAAGCCACTTGAATTTTATATGAGTGTTCTTTTGAATCGTTCAAAAGGAAGAACAACCATTATGTATTCTCCACAAGGAGGAATGGATATTGAAGGTGTTGCACATGATACACCTGAGTTAATTTATTATGAAGATATAGATCCAAAAGTTGGCTTGCGCGATTTTCAGTGTCGCCGTATTGCATTTCAACTTGGATTAAGTGGAGATTCTTTTAAAAACATGGTGAAATTCATTCGTTCGATTTACAATACTTATGATGCAATTGATGCCTCAATGTTTGAAATCAATCCTGTTTTAAAAACTTCCGACGGAAAAATCATTGCTGTAGATTCTAAAGTTACTATTGATGGAAACGGATTGTTCCGTCATCCTGAAATTGCAGAAATGCGTGATACTTCTGAAGAAGATCCAACAGAAGTGGAAGCAGGAAGTTACGGTTTGAACTATGTGAAGCTTGACGGAAATGTAGGTTGTATGGTAAATGGTGCCGGACTTGCCATGGCAACTATGGATATTATCAAACTTGCTGGATTTGATCCTGCAAACTTTCTAGATGTTGGTGGTACAGCAAATGCAGCTCGAGTGGAGCAGGCTTTCCGTATTATTTTGCGCGATAAAAATGTAAAAGCAATTCTTGTAAATATTTTTGGTGGAATTGTTCGTTGCGATCGCGTTGCACAAGGAATTGTGGATGCCTATAAAAACATCGGCAATATTCAGGTTCCAATCATTGTTCGTTTACAAGGAACAAATGCTATTGAAGCGCAGAAAATCATTGCGGATTCCGGATTAAAAGTTTTCTCCGCAATTCAATTGCAAGAAGCTGCAGATCTTGTGAAACAAGTTGTAAAATAATCAGTAATTCATAAATTTTAGTTCGAAGAAATTTGGACGGTCAAAAACTTCATCTTCACGATGGAGTTTTTGTTTTTTAGTACAAAGGATGCTTAGATTTGATGTGAAATGGATACTATTAATTTCAAAAATATTCTAAGTGAAAAAGATTTTTCTCTTTTTGAAAGTTCGCGCCAATTTGTGAAAATAAAAAAAGGGAAAAGTATTTTTCTTGAAGGTAAATCACCCTCTGGAGTTTATTTTCTTTCTTCTGGAAAAGTGAAATTATTTACCACCGACGGGCAGGGGAGAGAGCAGATTATTCATTTGGCAAAGCCTGGTGATTTATTAGGTTATCGTGCGTTATTAGGAAGTGATACTTATTCCTGCTCTGGTTCTTCATTAGACGATGCGGAGTTGTGGTTAATTCCGAAAGAAACTTTTTTTATGCTGCTTGATAATAATGCGAAGTTTTCTCATGCAATTATCAAGTTGCTTACTGCTGAATTACGTCATGCTGAACATCATCTTGCTGGACTTGCACGCAAACCTGTAAAGTCCAGATTAGCAGAAGTGATTTTATTGTTAGCCGATACCTATGGATTTGAAAAAGATGGAAAGACATTGGATGTTTCATTGACACGAGAGGAGCTTGCAGGATTAGTAGGCACAGCAACAGAAACGGCGATTAGGTTGTTAAATAACCTAAAAGAAGAAGGTTCATTGGCAACGGAAGGCAAAAAAATCCGTCTTTTAAATAGAATAGCCCTTGAACGATACGCTGAAAACGCGTGATATCAAGGAAAAAACCTATTTTTGCACCCCGATTATGGCTAAACGCGTAATTCTATCCATCATTTTTCTAGGCACATTCATGCTTGGTTGTAACGATTTCAGTCGTTTGCAAAAAAGTACGGATCTGAATTTGAAATACGATAAGGCAGTTGAGTATTACAACAAAGAGGATTATACAAAAGCTCAATTACTATTTGATGAATTGTATTCTGTACTTCGTGGAACCGAAAAAGCAGAGAACGTAGCTTATTATCTTGCGTATTGCGATTACAAAATGGAAGATTATGTAATGGCGAGTTACCTTTTCCGTAGCTATTTCCGCAGTTATCCTACCAGTACACGAGCTGCTGAATGTTTGTACATGAGTGCTTTTTGTCACTATGAAATTTCTCCACCTTGGAGTCTTGATCAGGAAGATACTTATTCAGCCATTGACGAATTTCAGTATTTCATTCAAATGTTTCCTACGGATACAGCGCACATTCACGAATGCAATAAACTAGTAGATATTCTTCACAAGAAGTTGGAGAAGAAAGCTTACATGAACGCAAAAATGTATTATGACATTGCTGATTATAAAGCAGCCATTACCGCATTCAACCTTTTACTCCACGATTACCCAGATACTAAATACCGTGAAGAATCTGTGTTTTTTACCTTGGAAGCAAAGTATTACCTTGCGGAAAATAGTATAGCCTCAAAACAGGAGGAAAGAGTCGCAGATGCTTTATTAGCTTGCGATAATTTTTATGTTTTGTACAAGGTTTCTGAATTTACTTCGCAGGTAAATTCAATCAAAACGAAGGCACTTAAATTGCAAGATAAAATATTGAAAGACAATCAAATAGGAAAGACTAATTAAACAATCACAACAACTATAAAAATGGCAGACTTCAAAAAATCAAACGCTGATTCTACTACTGTAACACGTGATGTTCGTAAGCTGGATGTTCCAACTGGAAATATCTACGAAAGTGTTGCGATCGTTTCAAAACGTGCTAACCAGATCAGCGCTGAAATCAAAGAAGAACTTACTGGTAAACTGAATGAGTTTGCTACGCACACTGACAACCTTGAAGAGGTTTTCGAAAATCGTGAGCAAATCGAAATTTCTAAATATTATGAGCGTCTTCCAAAGCCTGTAAACGTTGCTCTTCAAGAATTTCTTGAAGGAAAAGTTTATCACCGTAATCCTTCTAAAGAAGGAAACGAAAAAGCTTAGGTAGTAGTTCAAAAAAAATATGCAGGACATGGTGATTCGCTCAAGCGCATTTCCATGTCCTTGCTGTTTAATGTAAAATCAAAATGCTCAAGGGAAAACGCATCTTGTTGGGAGTAACAGGTGGAATTGCAGCTTATAAATCTGCTTTTCTTGTTCGGTTACTTATCAAAGCTGGTGCAGATGTAAAAGTCATAATGACCCCCGCGGCACATCAATTTATAACCCCTTTAACCTTAGCAACACTTTCTAAAAATCCTGCTCTTACAGAATTTGTAAAAGATGAGAATGGTGAATGGAATAATCATGTTGATTTAGGTTTGTGGGGCGATTTGATGATTATTGCACCTGCAAGTGCAAATACACTTTCTAAATTAGCAGAAGGGCGAAGTGATAATTTATTGACAGCAGTTTTTCTTTCTGCAAGATGCCCAGTTGCTATTGCGCCATCAATGGATCTGGATATGTATGCTCACAAGGCTACACAAATGAATCTAGAGAAGCTTCAACAGGCGGGGGCGAGAGTTATCCCTCCTGGAACTGGCGAACTTGCCAGCGGACTTACTGGTGAAGGCAGAATGGCAGAGCCTGAAGAAATCCTATCCTTTATTGAGGCAACGTTTAAACATGCGAACCGTCTTTCAGGTAAGAAAATACTTGTAACAGCAGGGCCTACATACGAAGCAATCGATCCTGTTCGTTTCATTGGAAATCATTCAACCGGAAAAATGGGATTTGCATTGGCAGAAGCATTAGCAGAAAGTGGGGCAGAAGTAATTCTTGTTTCAGGTCCTGTGGGAATAAAGGTGCATTCAAATAAAATTACAAGATATGATGTGGTTTCGGCCAAGGAGATGTTTGAGGTTTGTATGAAACATTTTCCAAATGTTGATGCAGCAATTCTATCAGCTGCTGTTGCAGATTATCGACCAAAAAATATTGCAACATCAAAAATTAAAAAGGAAAAAGGAATTACTCCTGAAATTGTGCTGGAACAAACAGAAGACATTCTTGCATCACTTGGGAAATTGAAAAGTGAAAAACAAATTCTGGCAGGCTTTGCCTTAGAAACTGATAATGAAGAGGCGAATGCAAAAATTAAATTAGAAAAGAAAAATCTTGATTTTATTGTACTGAATTCTTTAAAAGAAAAAGGAGCCGGATTTGGTACTGAAACCAATCGTATTTCCATCTTGACTCGCGAAGGGAAAACAATTAACTTTGAACTGAAGTCAAAATCTGCTGTTGCCAATGATATTGCAGATCATCTAATAACTCTATTGTAAATATGAAACGATTATTCATACTACCATTTTTGTTTTTCATCTACAGTTCCACTTTAACTGCACAGGAATTGAATTGTCAGGTTCAGGTTTTATCCCCTCAGATTCAAGGAACGAATGAAAAACGAATTTTCGAAAATCTGCAAAAAGCAATTTTCGAATTTATGAATAATACAAAATGGACAAATGATGTATTCTCAACGGAAGAACGTATCAATTGTAATTTGGTTTTAAATATCACTGAAAAAGTTTCTACTGATCAATATAAAGCAACCCTTTCTGTTATTTCTCAACGTCCTGTTTTCAAATCCGGTTATCAACAATGTAATCTCATTAATTATAATGATCCGGATGTTCAAATTACTTATGTAGAGTTTCAACCGCTTGATTTCTCAATCAGTCAGCATTTAAGTAATCTTACTTCTATCCTTGCTTATTATTCTTATGTGATCATTGCACTTGATTATGATTCCTATTTATTAAATGGAGGAACACCCTTCTGGCAAAAAGCACAAACGATTGTTTCAAATGCACAGAACGCGCCTGAAAAAGGCTGGAAGTCTGCTGAAAGTAACAAAAACCGTTACTGGATGGCAGATAATATGCTTCAACCTTCCTATGCTCCCTTACGCGAATGCATGTATAAGTATCATCGTTCCGGATTTGATATTATGTATAATGATGTGAATGGAGGAAGAGCGCTTGTTTTTGAAGCATTGAGTAGTCTCGAAAAAATTCATGATGAACGTCCTTTGTCTTGGCCGATGCAACTTTTCTTTAATTCAAAGAAAGATGAAATCATTAAATTATTTTCAGGAGGAACAACCGAAGAAAAAACAAAAATTGTCCCGCTGCTCCAGCGAATTGATCCGGGTAATGGTATAAATTACCAGAAAATTACCCAAGCGCAATAATCAGTTTTATTGATTGCTAATTTTTTCCAATTCTTGATAAGTGGTTTGTTTCAAACAATCGATGACCAAGCCTAGTTGCTATTTGGCGATTTTGAATTCTAAAACCACACCCTTTTTTAATAGATAATAGCGCTTATTTTATTTTTGGTACAATTTTGGTTAAACTTCGGTCGTCTAACCATACTCCTATGAAAAACTCGATACTTAAAAAAAGCATTCTTGCATTACTGGTAGTTTCTACGCCTTTGGCCTTTTCCGTTTCATCTTGTAAAATTGGTCAGGTAAGCCTTCAAGTTTTGCAACCCGCAGATATTATGCTGCCCCAACATTTTCAACATTTCGTATTAGCTGATAGAACAAGACCCGGCAAAGGAAATGGTAACCAAGCCGTAGCAGTTCTTGAAGGGATTTTTTCCGGAGAAGGCGCCTTTCAGGATAAATGGGCAGCTGAAGATTGTCTAGAAGGTTTACGTCAGGTATTAATTCAAACTCCAAGATATACCGTAGCCATTGCTGCATTAGATACAGCAATTAAAGGGACAGGTCGTCGTCAAACAATGCCACCTTTGGACTGGAAGACAGTTGCAAAATTGATTGGCAATGATACCGCGACTGCCCTAGTTGTGCTGGAATCATTTGATTCAAATAATAATTTCTCCAACGAAATTGTACAAACTGCTCAACGTGGAGCAAACGGGGAATCCATTAATGTTCCAGAATACAGAGTACACAATCGTGTTGATGTGTATTGTGTTTGGCGTATTTACGATTTAAAAAACCATAGCGTTGTTGACCAATACACTCAAGAAAGTCGTCAGCAATTTGATGGTAGCGGTGCAACGCAATCCGTAGCAGAATCAAGATTGCCAAGTCGTCGAGATATGAGTTCAAGAGCAGGCGTTGCTGCAGGCAACGGCTATGGTCACAGAATTTCTCCACAGTGGATATGGGTGAATCGCCAATATTATAAAAAAGGAAGTCCAGTTTTGAAAGCAACTGCGAAACTTGTGAAATACAATAACTGGGAAACTGCCACAAACAATTGGGATAAAGAGGCCGTGTCTACTGATTCTAAAGCGGCTATGCGTGCAACCTATAACATGGCTTTAGCCTCTGAAAAAGCAGGAGATCTTGATCTTGCACTTCAATGGGCGAATCGTGCAGTACAAATGGGCGATAAGCGAGCCGCGCGTTACGTTCAGATTCTTCAGCAGCGCCAGTACGATAAAAAGAAACTGGAAGAGCAGATGAAGGGCAATAAGAACTAGGCTATTTTATAAGAAAATGGTTCGGAGTAATTAGATCAGGGATATATTTTCCATGAACTAATTACTCCGAACTTCTTACTTTTGTACCCAGATGTACAAATTTCTACTTAAGCCAATTTTTTTTCTTTTTGATCCAGAAAAAATTCATCATTTTGTTTTTAGTACTCTAAAATTTCTTTTTCGTATTCCTGGAATTCCTGCCATTTTTCGTAGATTGTATCTAATAAAAGACAAACGTCT
Organism: Bacteroidia bacterium; assembly: GCA_038237845.1. GTDB lineage: Bacteria > Bacteroidota > Bacteroidia > Palsa-965 > Palsa-965. Next base: position 15,425 of record JBBRYH010000024.1, on the reverse strand, counting down.
TGAGAGAACAGTTTTTGGAATAACGTTCCCCAATCCAGTTGGACTTGCAGCTGGTTTTGATAAGAATGCAATGCTATTTGACGAATTAGGAGCAATTGGTTTTGGATTTATTGAAATTGGTACAGTTACTCCATTAGCACAATCTGGAAATCCACAGCCTAGAATGTTTCGTTTGCCAACTGATGCTGGATTAATAAATCGAATGGGTTTTAATAATGAAGGTGCTCAATCAGCAGCAGAACGATTAAGAAAAAGAAAAACTAAAGTTGTCATCGGAGGAAATATTGGTAAGAATAAAATTACACCCAATGAACAAGCCACAGATGATTATGAAAAATGTTTTGATGCCTTGCATCCGGTGGTAGATTATTTTGTTGTAAATGTTTCCTCTCCGAATACTCCTAATCTGCGCGACTTGCAGGAGAAAGGGCCATTGACAGAATTATTAATGCGTTTGAAAAAATTAAATAGTGAGAAATCAATTCAGCGTCCGATCCTTTTAAAAATTGCACCTGATCTTACCAATGGTCAATTGGATGATATCATCGATATCGTAAAATCTACAGAAATAGACGGAGTGGTGGCAACAAATACTACAATATCACGTGACAATCTCAATACCGATAAAACGGAAACAGAAAAAATGGGCGCGGGTGGATTAAGTGGAAAACCATTGACGAATAGAGCAACAGAAGTGATCAGATATCTTTCTGAAAAATCAGGAAAGGCGTTTCCGATTATTGGTGTTGGAGGAATTCATTCAGGAGAAGATGCAATTGAAAAATTAAATGCTGGTGCTACGCTCGTTCAAGTATATACGGGATTTATTTATGAAGGCCCAGCCATTGCTAAGAAAATTAATAAGGCCATTTTAAAAGGCAAATAATGATAGACAAAGTTCAACTAATAGAATGTCCCCGCGATGCAATGCAGGGAATTCATGAGTTTATTCCAACGGAGAAAAAAATCAAATACATTAATTCCTTGATGAAGTGTGGCTTTCATACGCTAGATTTTGGAAGTTTTGTTTCGCCTAAAGCAATTCCTCAATTAAAAGACACCGCTGAAGTTTTAGAGCAACTTGATTTAGGCTCTTCAAATACTCAACTACTTTCCATCATTGCAAATGTGAGAGGTGCGGAGGATGCATTGAACTTTGAAGAAATAGATTATTTGGGTTATCCTTTTTCTATTTCTGAAACTTTTCAAATGCGGAATACCAATGCTACTATACAAGAATCGCTTTTGCGCGTTGAAGAAATTCAGAAGTTGTGCCTAAAGAAAAAGAAAATACTAGTTGTCTATATTTCCATGGCATTTGGAAATCCATATGGAGATTTATATAATGCTGAAATTGCAATTGAATGGACAAAACGACTTGCTGATTTAGGAATTAAAATAATCGCCCTTTCTGATACAATCGGTGTTTCAAACAAAGAAATCATCCATAACCTTTTTACTTCTGTAATACCTGAGTTTCCATCCCTAACAATTGGAGCTCATTTGCATACTACTCCAGATTCATGGAAAGAAAAAGTAGAGGCTGCATGGAATGCAGGATGCAGAAGATTTGATCATGCCATCAAAGGATTTGGTGGATGTCCAATGGCAACAGATAAACTCACAGGTAATATGCCAACTGAAAAAGTGCTTGAATTTCTGTTGAATAACAAAATAGAAAGTGGGATTGATATGCAGCAATTTAATCTTTCAATGCAAGAAGCTGGTGATATTTTTCCAAATGAATAATTTGAAATAAAAAAAACCTCTGTATTAATACAGAGGTTTTTTTATTGAAAAAGAATCTATTAATGATTTCCTAAGTCTTCGAAATTTACATCGTTAACCGGATTCACATGTGTAGTATCTACATTATGGTTGGTTTCTGCAATTGGTTCATGCGTATCAGAACCGTTGTTGTGATGATGCATCGGAGGACCACCTGGATTGTTTTGATTTATGAAGTTAATTACCTCCATTAATCCATCAGCGAATTTTTCAAAGTCCTCTTTGTAAAGGAACAATTTATGTTTTTCGTACTGAAACTTTCCATCCTCACCGAAACGTTTTTTACTTTCTGTAATGGTAAGGTAATAGTCATTTCCCTTTGTAGCTTTCACGTCGAAAAAGTACGTGCGTTTCCCTGCTTTTACGGGTCTTGAAAAAATTTCCGGTTGATCATTATACCGGTTGTCTTGGTTTCCGTTTCCTTCGTAGCTCATACTCTGATTAGGTGGTTGTTAAACAAAATTATAAAAAAAAGGATACAACCGACGTTTCCTTCCTTTGATTTATAGGGCTTTTGGTCTATTTTTGGCAGATTCTTAAACAAAACCTTCAAATGAAAAAACTTTACATATTGCCTTTATTTTTGCTTCTTTTTTCTCTGAAGCTTCATGCTCAGCCCGCTGGTTGGTCATTCTTGCAACCTTATCAGATTACTGAAAATTCAGGGAGTTTGGTTGTAAATTATCAAATGAAAATCGTTTTCAATAGCCAATCACTGATTGGTTTAGGACAAATGCTATCAAATGGTAATGATATTCGTTTTGGTAAGGATTGTGCAGGAAATGTGCTCTATAATTACTGGATAGAATCAGGATTAAACACCACAACAACCACCGTTTGGGTAAAAATCGACACACTTTTTGCAAGTTCTAATAGAACGTTTTATATGTTTTATGGGAATTCTTCTGCAACTGCTGTTTCTTCAGTTCCAAACACCTTTGTAGGCCCAATGTCTGCAACTGATTCTGTTGCTTCAGGTGGAGCCGGTGGAGTAACAAACAGTCAAAGAGGGTTTCGCTTTGCGCCAACACAAGATTTGCTAGTTACTTCTTTCGGAAAGCGTGAACCCAATGGTACAAATCGTTATGTAACACTTTTTGATTTTGCAACGCAGGCAATTGTAAGTCAGACCCAAGTTGCAGGACCTGCAGCTCAATATAGTTATGGGCCACTTGCAAATCCAATATGGTTGACTAATGGAACACAATATGTACTCGAATTATATCAAGGATCAACAGACGGATATTATTTCGGATCTTCTTCTCAAATTGGTCAACATATGACTTATCTCGATATGCGTTATTGTAATAGCTGTACGCAAAATACATTTCCAACGAATGTGCTTGGAAATTATCAGTACGGATATCCTGATCTATGGTATTACATTAAGAATAATGTAAGTCCAGCCCCAACTGTTGCAGCTATCGGTGTTGGCGGACCACTCACTGTCAATGCAGGATCTGGCGCAAGTTTTTGTCCTGGCGGATCAGCAACAATTGGCGGTATTGCTTCTGGCGGTAGCGCATCAGGTTATGTTTATTCTTGATCGCCAACAAATAATTTGAGCGCAACAAACATTGCCATCGTAACAGCTAATCCAACAGTGACTACCATCTATACTTTAACCGTTACAGATGGTTGTAACACGATAACTACTTCAAGTGTTACGATTACTGTTTTTCCAAATCCAGCAGTTCTTGCAAATTCAACTTCCACTGTTATTTGTAATGGAAATTCAATTACGCTTACGGGAAGTGGAGCAACTACTTATAGTTGGACAGGTGGAGTAACAGATGGCCTTTCGTTTATGCCACCTTCTTCTATCACTTATACTGTTACAGGAACAGATGGCAATGGTTGTACAAATTCCAGTTCGATTGCAATTACTGTAAATAGTTTACCAACAGTAAGTGCCACAGCTGCAAATGCTGCTATTTGTACGGGAAGTTCAACAACAGTTACTGGTTCTGGAGCTTTAACTTACAGCTGGGATTTTGGTGGAGTAAATGCTACTGAAACTGTTATGCCAACTGTAATGACAACTTATACTGTTACTGGTACAGATGTAAATGGATGTATTAATACTGCTACTGTAATGGTAGATGTTAATCCATTACCAGTTGTAAATATTGGAAATGACATGACGCAATGTGGAGGGTCAATTTTATTAGACGCAGGAAATGTTGGTGCAACTTATTTGTGGAGTGATAATTCAACTTCGCAAACACTTTCCGCTTCGACATCTGGAACTTATTCAGTTACTGTAACAGATATTAATGGTTGTGTTGGAATGGATGCTGCTGTTATGACATTCAATGCAATTCCAACTGTAAATATCGGACCCAATCTAACGCAATGCGGTTCGGCTATACTTGATGCTGGAAATGCTGGATCTACTTTCCTTTGGAATACAGCAGCAACAACTCAAACTATTACAGTTACTACTTCAGGAACTTATTACGTTGATGTTGTTGATGTAAATGGTTGTATAGGTTCTGATACAATTGTAGCAACGATAAATGCAAATCCAACTGTAACACTTGCACTTGGAACAACTGCAATGTGCTTTGATGATGGAAATCTTACATTATCAGGTGGCTCCCCAGCAGGAGGAACATTCACTGGTTCGGGAGTAAGTGCTGGACAATTTGATCCTTCAGTTGCTGGTAACGGTGCACAACTAATTACTTATTCATTTACAGATATAAATGGTTGTGATGGATTTGCAACACAAACAATTACTGTTAGCGCATGCACCGGAATTCATTCCACTTCAGGATTAGATGGAGTAACCATTTTCCCTAATCCATTTACTGAATCTATTAGTATTCATCGCACTTTGTCATCTGAAGTTACTGTCAACATTTTTGATGCAGAAGGTAGATTAGTAATGAGCAAAAAGGCAGAGGGTGCTAAAATTGAAATAGCAACTTCTGAACTTTCAAATGGAATTTATTCAATTCAACTCGTTGATGTTTCTGGAACAAAAGTTTATAGTATTACGAAAGGAAAATAAAATTAGTCACAATGAAAAAATGAGGTTGCCAATTGGTGACCTCTTTTTTTTGTCCAAATGGAAAGTATATATTTACAAATAGCAAATTCACACTTCTACTAACCCAATTTCCCCCTATGAAATTCTGCATTCTTTGTATTGCTTCAGTTTTATTCTCAATTAGCTGCGGAGCACAGTCTACTGGCGTTATTACCTATGACGCAACAACAATCTATTCTCAGGAATTCAAAAAGATGATTCAGACGTCCGACGGAGGTTTTCTTTCTGTTGCTTCAACTGGAATTAATGGAAGGATTTCTAAAATGAATTCCAATTATTCAATTCAGTGGGCACTTCAAATTGACAGTATGCCATTTACAGATGTTGTAGAGACGAACGATGGGAATTATGTATTCCAGGGTTTTACTTACAAGACAGATTATCCTCTTGGAGGTGTTCATATTCTTAAAACAACACCTACTGGAGTGATCCTCTTCCAAAAAATGTATTTCGATCCTAATAATACAACTTCTGTCACAGCAGCGGGTGTTGCGAAAGGAGCAGGAACAGATAATGGCTTTGTTTTTTTCGGTGGAAATTGTCTTGCCATGCAGTACATCACAAAATGCGATGCGAATGGCACAATTCAATGGCAATATTCTTATGCTGGAACTTTCGGCATCGGATCTATTTGTGATGTTGAAACTGAAAGTACCGGATATACCGCCGCTATGTATACTTCTGTAAATTCTGTTCAATCTGTGGGCATTTTAAAAATTGATGCTTCTGGAACACCACTTATGGGGCGTACAATGCAAAGTTCAAATAATACATATGTTAGTTACAATTGCCTTGCTAAATTAAATAATGGAGATTATTTTATCTTCTCGCAACCTGGCGATATAATCGGTGCGCAGAATTACACTATAAGCAATTCATTTTCTACTATTTCTTGTAACCGTGTTAGCAACACTTCAGGACAGGTAACAGGTATGTTTGCTACAGGTAATGCTAATGACGAAGTAATTTTGACATTCGTTAGTTATAATAATTTTTATGGTGGATTTATAAAAGTTGGTACTACAGGATCGATAGTCGTTCAAAATTATTCATCCAATGTTTCAAATCTTGCGAATTGTTTGAATGGTTTGTCATTACATAACGGAACCTATTTAATTAATGGGAATGTGAATAATAATCGCGCAATGGTTGCAGTGGTAGATGAAGCAGGTGCAGGTTTTTGCGCTACGCAGAATCCTGGTTTTGCGGCACAACAGAATTATTCTTTTGTTACGGCAACGCCAAACCTTTTTTCTAACTCAATTCTTTTCGCTTCAGCGACAGTGAACTATGCGACAACAATAAATACATATACTTCTGTTAATGTATGTGGCAATCTTATAGGAATTTCGGAAAGTCAAAAAGCATCTGAAATTTCAATTTATCCGAATCCTTTTACCGATGTTGTTTCAATCGACCGACCAATATATGATGAAGTAACACTAAATATGTTCGATGTATTAGGAAGAATGGTAATGACAAAAAAAGTGAGCGGAACAAAAATTGAAATGTCAACAGCAGAACTGGCTAATGGAATGTACTCTCTTCAATTAGTTGATGGAACGGGTACTAAGGTTTTTCAAGTAGCAAAAGGAAATTAATTGATAATATGAAATGAAAAACGAGGTTGTCTAATAGGGCAACCTCGTTTTTTATAAAATAAGCCTGGCAAAGAATTATTCCTTTAAATCTTCCACCTGCTTTTTATAAAGTTCGCGATATATTCCATTCTTCTCAATAAGTGAATTGTGATTGCCGGACTCCACAACGTTACCTTCTTCTAGGACAATAATCTGATCAGCGTATCGAACAGAAGAAACCCTATGAGAAATAATTACCGTTGTTTTTCCATCCATAATGCGCCTCAGATTTCCAAGAATTTCATCTTCAGTTTCCGTGTCAACTGCAGATAAACAATCATCGAAAATAAGGATTTGAGGATGTTTCATCAAAGCTCTTGCAATAGAAATTCGCTGTTGTTGTCCGCCGGATAAAGTAACGCCACGTTCACCAACCATCGTATCAAACTTATCCGGAAATTCAAGAATATTGGAATATACAGCAGCATCTTTTGCTGCCTGTTCAATTGCTGTTCTATTCGTTTCTATTTCGTTTAAATTATGCGTACTGAAACCAATATTGCCTGCGACACTTTCCGAAAACAGAAAAACCTCCTGAGGAACATAACCAGTCCGATCACGCAATTCATCTAGATTTATTTCACGAATATTTTTATTGTCAATTTTTATAATTCCATCTGATGTATCGAATAAACGTACCATTAATTGTGCAATGGTAGATTTTCCTGATCCTGTTCTTCCAATAAATGCAACAGACGTTCCAGGTTCAGCAACGAATGATAATCCATTCAATGCCACAATTCCTGATTCTGGATATTTAAAGGAAACATTTTTAAATTCAATTTTGCCAATGAGATTTAATGGTTCGTTTGTTGGATTTTCAATATTGGGTTTTGTTTGCAGAAATTCATTAATTCTTTCCTGAGAAGCAGCAGCACGTTGTACAAGTGAAGTTACCCATCCCAAAGATGCTATAGGCCAAGTTAAACGAATGACAAATAAAACAAATGCTGTAATCATTCCTATACTGATTTCTCCTCTTATAGCTTTAGATCCACCAATTATAATTGTAAGTAAAATGCTCGTTCCAATCAACAACATCATAAAAGGCTGAAACAATGATTCTGTTCTAGCCAATGTCATATTACGTTTTAAATATTCATTGGATGCCGATTCAAAACTTTCCTGAATCTGGCCTTCCCTTGCAAAGGCTTTTACGACACGAATTCCAGAAAATGATTCTTGAGAAGCAGTTGATAATGCGGAAAGTTGCTGCTGAACCTTTAGACTTTTTCTATTAATAAGATTACTCACCTTATAAATTGAGAAGGCTAATACAGGAAGTGGTGAAAGGACGTATAAAGAAAAAATTACATCCGTTCGAAACATAAAAAAAATTGTCATCACTAAAGTAATGAGCGTAGTGATGGTATACATTACAGCGGGCCCAACATACATTCGAACTTTTCCAACATCTTCTGAAATGCGATTCATCAAATCGCCGGTATTGTTTGTTTTGTAAAATTTCTGATCCAGTTTCTGATATTGTTCGAAAACTTCATTTTTCAAATCATATTCAATTAACCTTGACATGACAATGATGGTTTGACGATTCAGAAAAAGGAAAAATCCATAGGCCAACGTATAAAGAATAATTTCGAGGCCATACCATAAAAGAACATGCACGACTTTAGCACGATCAAGACTATGATCCCTTGCAAATTTTGCAAAATCAAGTCCGCTGCCAATAAGATCAACTGAGCTGGTAATGAAATAGGTAGATAGGCAAATAAAGAAGATTCCAGAAAAGAAACGAACCCTATATTTCCAGAAGAATTTATTTAAATATGCTAATGCTTTCAAGGTAGAATTATGATAATAAATGGGGGTATTTGATGATTAAAAACCCCTACTTTTGTGCCCGTCTTGTGAATCAGGGCGCAATTTACGGATTATAACAGGAATCATTCAACCTGAATTTTATGTTGACAACAAACGAATCAAAAACTGCAAATATGGTTACTGGCCCACTTGGACAAATGTCCTTATTTGATCATGAAGAAGTTGTTTTTTGCAATGATAATGCAACAGGACTGAAGGCTATAATTGCAATCCACAATACAGTGCTTGGACCTGCTCTCGGCGGTACACGTATGTGGTCTTATGCAACAGAAGCAGAAGCCCTTACAGATGCACTTCGTTTATCGCGTGGAATGACTTACAAGGCTGCAGTTGCTGGATTAAACCTTGGTGGTGGAAAAGCAGTCATTATTGGCGATTCAAGAAAGGATAAATCGGAAGCTATGATGCGCCGTTTTGGAAAATTTGTGGATAGTCTTGGTGGAAAATATATTACTGCTGAAGATGTTGGAATTGGCACAAAGGATATGGAGCAAGTATTGATGGAAACAAAACATGTGACTGGAATTCCTCCAGCATTGGGTGGAAGCGGAGATCCTTCTCCTGTTACTGCTTATGGCGTTTATATGGGAATGAAAGCTTCTGCAAAAGAAGTTTGGGGTAATGATAGTCTTGCAGGCAAAAAAATAATGGTGCAAGGTATAGGTCATGTAGGATCCGTGCTTGTAGATCTTCTCGTTAAGGAAGAAGCTAAAGTATACATTACAGATATTTTTGAAGATAGAGTTGCTGAAGTAAAGAAAAAGCATCCGATTGTTGAATTTATTGCTGGAGATAAAATCTTTGATATTCCAATTGATATTTATGCTCCTTGTGCTTTAGGTGCAACAGTTAATGATGAATCTTTGGCTAAACTTAAATGTTCTATTATCTGCGGTGCAGCAAATAACCAATTGGCGGACGAGAATGTCCATGGTAAAATTGTGATGGAAAAAGGAATTCTTTATGCTCCGGATTTTGTTGTAAATGCGGGTGGATTAATTAATGTTTATTCTGAAGTTGCAAAATATGGTAGAGAATATTCTTTGGCGCAGGCTGAAAATATTTACAATACTACTGCAGGAATATTCGCCTTATCTAAGAAAGAAAATATTCCAACTTTTATGGCTGCTAATCGCACTGCAGAAGCTAGAATTGAAGCCATTGCTCGCATTCGTACAAAAAGATAAAAACTACAACACGTTCTTTAAAATAAATAAATGTTAAACAGAAGATACCTGCGTATTCAGGCAATGCAAGCACTTTACGGATTTTTTTCCGCTAGTGGCGAAGAGGGTGGAGACGTTCCTAAAGGAGAGCGCGAGTTGATGCGTAGCATTGATAAAACGTATGAACTTTATATTTACCTACTTCTGATTTTTGAAGAACTCGTTCGTGTTGCTTCCAACCGAATTGATATTGGAAAAGAAAAACATTTCCCAACAGCAGAGGAACTTGATCCTAATTTGCGGTTCGTAAATAATCGTGTGATTGCTCAATTAACGCAACATTCAAAATTGCGTCGTGAAGCTGATAGTCGCAAACTTACCTGGCAGCGAGATGATGAAATGTCACTCGTCAGAAATCTTTGGGAACAAATCAAGAATTGGGAAGATTATAAACTGTATATGTCTTCAGATGTAGACAGCTATGCAAAAGATCAGGAATTTATTATTGATCTATTCAAGAAATTTATTGCGGATGATGATGGTACTGAAGGTTTTCTTGAGGAAAAAAATATGCATTGGCCTGGCGATTTAAATATGGCAGTAGCTCCTGCAATTATTCGCACTTTTGAATCAGGAAATGAAAACAGAGAACCTGCTTTGGCTCCTTTATTCAAAGATCCAGAGGATGATAAACAATTTATTCTCGACCTGTTTCGAAAAAGTATTGTAGAAAACGAACGTTGTGAAAAACTCATCGGTGATAAAACGAAAAACTGGGAAGTGGATCGTATCGCAGTTATGGATGTAATCCTTATGAAAATGGCAATCACTGAATTACTTCATTTCAACAGTATTCCAGTGAAAGTTACGCTCAACGAATACATCGAAATTTCAAAAACATATAGCACCCCAAAATCAAAACAATTTATAAATGGAATTCTTGATAAAATAGTCATTGATTTCAAAAAGGATGGAACCATGCAGAAAACAGGACGCGGCTTGATGGAATAATTTCCATTTGACAGCCACACTGGGCCATTTGATCGGCAGATGTTACATTTTGCCAAATCGTAATTGGAAATCAGTAATTCCCTTGTAATTTAGCAGTCTAAATAAAGCACAGCCACAAAATGAAAACGATCTTTATCTCCTTCTTAGCACTTGGCGTCGCAATTTGCTTTAACTCTTGTGCACCCAAAAGTAATAAGGTCACCACTGACATGGTTGATATTACTACAACGGCAAGTGGTAATGCACCTGCTGGAAAAGCACCAGTTATGAAATTTGATGTGGAGTCGCACGACTTCGGTAAAATTTCTCAAGGCGAACGTGTGAGTTTTGCATTTAAATTTAAAAATGTAGGCGGTTCAGATCTTATTATTTCAGAAGCTCATGGATCATGCGGATGTACCGTTCCCTCTTTTCCGCACGATGCAATTGCACCAGGACAAGAAGAAGTTGTAAATGTTGAATTCAGCAGTGAAGGCAAACATGGTCTGCAAGAAAAAACAGTGACATTAACCACTAATTGTTCACCTAATACCAAAGTAATCACAATTCATGCTGATGTACTTGTTCCTGTGGAACGAGGCGGCGGCAAATAATTAAACAAGCCATTACCGCTACGCGGATTTAATGGATTAAACCAAAACAAACTATGTCATTTCAACATCTCTTATTAGACGCAGCAGCAACAACAGCACCAGCAGGTGGTGGTGGATTATTCGGAAGTCAAGGCATGGGCAGCTTTATTATGATTGGGCTCGTAGTCGTTGTATTCTACTTTTTCATGATGCGTCCACAAATGAAAAAACAAAAAGAACAAGCTAGTTTCCTAAATGAAATTGGTAAAGGCTCAAAGGTTGTTACCATTGGAGGAATCTGTGGTAAAGTACTTGAGGTTCGTGCAAAGTCTTACTTGATAGAAGTTGAAGGTGGAAATCGCCTTCAGATTTTGAAAAGTGCGATCTCTCTGGAGAACTCGAAAATTTTCAATGCTGAAACTTCTGACGATAAAGAAGTAGAAAAGAAAGATTAATAAACAGCTTTGATTAAATATTTCAAATCCCAAATACTCCTTCATCGGAATTTGGGATTTGATTTTTTCCGTATCAATTATCATTTTTACTTTGGCCACAAAAGAAGCGAATGAACGTTTAGAACCTGAAAAGAAATCTCCTTTTCTGAATAGACGTGCTTATTCCTATTTTTTATGTTTGTTGCTTGCTGGACTTTTCTGGTTATTACATGCACTTTCTAAAGAATACGTAATTACCATTCGAGTTCCTGTTTCCTATTCGCATTTGCCGGAAAAAAAACTGATTGCAGTTGATCTTCCTGATTCTGTCGATGTGGAAGTAATTGGGAGTGGATTTACAATTATTGCTTTTCAATGGACACATGCATCGGGCCCTTTGGATTTAGATGCACGTCTTGCCCGTTCACTTGGTGGTGGAGATTTTGCGCTGGCTACTTATTCGCATTCCGATCGAATTGAAGGTGCAGTGGGACATGGATTAAAAATATTAAAGGTGATGCCTGACACGATCATCCTAAGTTTTGAGGGGCGAGCAGAAAAGAAAGTTCCTGTTAGACCAAAAGTGACTTACAAATGTGCTTCCATGTTTCGATTAGGAGATAGTATAAGAACTATTCCTGCATTTGTTGTGGTAAGTGGGGCGGAAGCACTCGTCAATCGAATTAGTTATATAGAAACGGAACCTAAAAATTATCTAGGATTAAATAAATCCATTAACGAACCAGTTCGATTAGTTTTGCCTAATGACTTGCAGCAACTTACCGTTTCTTTGAAGCGTGTAAATCTGATTGTTCCTGTAGGTCAGTATACCGAAAAGAAATTTTCCATTCCAGTTGAAACAATAAATGTTCCTCTCAATATTATTTTGAAAACATTTCCTGATAAAGTTGATGTGCTTTTTCAGGTTCCAATTGAAGATTTTGATAAAATTACTCCCTCCATGTTTAGGGTGGTTGCTGATTATTCAAAAATTGACCCAAAAGGAAATTCAATGGCAATTGAATTTGTTCGGCAACCATTGAATATTTTAAATCTTCATTCCATTCCACAGCGAGTTGAATTCCTTATTCGAAAATAAATAAAAGCTGTGTTGACATTCCCTGAACGATTTGCAGAAGTTGTAGTTGATTTTCCCAGAAAGAAAATTCTCGGTGATAAAAGAGGATCCTATTCATCGGATGAAATTTTTATTACGGCTCAATTTATTGCTGCTGAAATTCTAGAGCATAAAAATTATAAAGGCGAAAGAATTTGTTTGCTTGCACCTCCTGGATTACCCTATGTAGCAGGTATGCTCGGAGGAATGATGAGCGGCGCAATGATGGTTCCCTTGTGTCAGGATCATCCTAAATCAGAATTAGAACATGTAATCAATGATAGTGGGGCAAAAATAATACTTTGCCATCCTGATTTATTACATCTTGTAGAAGACATAAAGGTGCCGAAGAAAAAATTAATCGCTGATAAACCGCCCAAAGAAATATTTCCATACAATTGGGATTATCCAAAAGGAAGTGACTTTGCCTTGATGTTATATACTAGTGGAACAACAGGCAAACCCAAAGGAGTTGTTCATACTCATGCTTCGCTAGCTTCGCAAATTTCTTGTTTGATCGAAGCTTGGGAATGGACGGAAGAAGATTCTATTATTCATTTTCTTCCTTTGCATCATACCCATGGCATCATAAATAAACTTTTTTGTGCCTTGTGGTCGGGAGCGTATTGCGAGATGTTGGAGAAATTTGAGGCAGCTACTGTTTGGGATAAAATAAATTCTGGAAAATTTAATTTGTTGATGGGTGTGCCCACTGTTTATTCTAAGTTGATTCAATATTTTGAAGAGCAAGATATTTCAACAAAGCAAAAATATACTTCGGCATGTTCGGGATTTCGATTAATGGTTTCTGGTTCTGCTGCATTATTAGTTTCTGTTCTTGAAAAATGGAAAGTTATTTCTGGACAAATTCTTTTAGAACGATATGGAATGACTGAAATAGGAATGGCTTTATCTAATCCACTTCACGGAGAACGTAAACCAGGATTTGTAGGTTCGCCATTACCGGGGATGGAAGCACGCATTGCAAATGACGAAGCGGTAGAAGAGGATGCTGAAAGAATTGATCCACAAGATGGGGAATTAGAAGTTTATGGAAGAAATGTGTTTAAAGAATATTGGGGTAAAACTGCTGAAACCAAAAAGAGTTTTACTGAGGATGGTTGGTTCAAAACTGGCGATATGGCGCGACGTGAGGGAACTATCTATAAAATTATTGGACGGATTTCTACTGATATTATTAAATGTGGTGGATATAAAATATCAGCTCTTGAAATTGAATCAGTTTTATCAGAGCACACACTGATAAAAGAATGTGCAGTTGTAGGTTTGCTTGATGAAATGTACGGAGAGAAAATTGCGGTATTGATTGTTTTGAAAAACGAATCATCAATCACCTTAGAAGAACTTCGGGAATGGGCAAAAGAAAAGTTGGCAACTTATAAATTACCAACTCAACTTTTAGTAGAAATCGAACTTCCTAAAAATGTAATGGGAAAAGTTTTAAAAGAGGAAGTGAAAAAAACATTTGCAAAATGAAATACTTATTCTGCAGAGAATTCAACTTCACTAGCACCGGCACAATCGCTATAACTTGTTCCCTTTAAAATAAAGCTTCCTTCCTTTTCTGCATCTTTGAAAAAGGTGTAGGTGCCATGACCTTTGCACCAGTATAAATCTCCAGGTAAAGCATCTGCATAGGTAGAATAATCGTCTTTAACAGTTAATGTCCAATCTGATTCGTTAAATGTTCCAGTTACATGATAGGTACTTGTATAGGTAACGTAGTCCAATGTCATTTTAGTAGTCATAGTTCCTGAAACAGAATTGTCACTGTATAAAACCAAGTTCATGGTACTTACTAAATGGCATTTTCCACTTTGTGTGAAATTTGCATCTTGTTCTGTAACCCCAACCCAATTGGCTTCAACCAAATCAGTAACAGTAGTTATTTGTGCAAGTCCATTTGAATAAATAGATAAGGCAATTAAGCAAGCGATGATTGTTTTCATATTAATTTATCTTATACAAGAATAAGGCCGATTAAGTGAATAAGTCATACCGCAAATGACGTATTTGTATTAAATTTGCGCCATGAAAAAACTATTCTCTATTCTCGTCACTTCAGCAATGCTGGCTTCTTGTGCTGATACAAATTCTTATTTTGGAGAAAAGATTTCTCCCGATGGCGCAATTAAGGCTGATCAGGTGATTGCTAAATTGGGTGATGCAGGAAAAGCAGAAATGAAAGTGGAAGGAAAAATTGTATCAGTTTGCCAGAAAAAAGGTTGTTGGATGGAAATCGAACTGCCGGATAATAAATCCATGCACATTACTTTTAAGGATTATGGATTCTTTGTTCCTAAAGATGCAAGCGGAAAAACTGCTATTCTACAAGGTTATGCAATTCATGATACAACTTCAGTTGAAATGTTGAAAGAAATTGCAAGTGATGATGGAAAGTCAAAAGAGAAAATTGAAAAAATCAATACTGCTGACAGCATGATATTCACCACAGAGAAGCAACTTAAGGAATTCGGTGACAAGCTTCCGGCAGATAAAAAACCTGCAATTGAAACAGCATTAACAAAACTAAAAGAGGCCCACAAATCGCAGGATGTTGCTGCTATTGATTCAGCGCTTGCTGAACTTAACAGTGTATGGCAGGCCGCTTCGGAAGAAATGTATAAAACAGCCCAGAGTTCAGGACCTTCAGCCGGACAGCCCGGACAGGAACAACCAGGCAGTGATCAGCAGAGTGGTGGCAATAAAAAATCGGGTGGTGATGAAGTTACAGATGTCGATTTTGAAGAAGTAAAATAATTGTTCTTAACAAGCAATT